>NZ_CP107836.1:603269-1206539 GCF_036346615.1 Streptomyces sp. NBC_00523
GCTCCCGGCGACCCTGGCCGCCGAGGCGATCCTCAACGCGTTCCGGGGGTCCGGCCCGGCGGTCTGAGCGGCCGCCGCCCGCCGCGCCCGGTCACATCCGGGTGTGGAGGGCGGCGGTGTGCTTCCGGACCTGCTCCGGAGTCAGGTAGCTGTCGGTGTATTCAAAGTCCCGCAGCGTCGCCGGTTTGCGCATCTGGAAGCCGGTGCGGACGAAGTCGTCGCCCGCGGCGGCGTTGATCAGCCAGTTCGCCATGACGCGGGCCTTGGCGACGTTGGTGCGCAGCGCCGACCAGTGGTAGCCGCGCGCCACGGCCTGGGCGCTGATGCCGTGCATCTCGATGCCGAGGGGCTTGGACACGGCGTCCTTCCCGCCGAGGTCCACAACGAGCCCGAGGTCCTTGTGGACGTACGGCTGAAGCGGCTGGTTGCGCAGCTTCGCGAGCAGGTTTTCGGCGAGCTTGCGGCCCTGGCGCTGTGCGTGCTGCGCGGTGGGCGGGCAGACCGCGCCGTCGCCCTTGGCCAGGTCGGGAACGGCGGCCACGTCGCCGAGCGCGAAGATGCCGTCGTGGCCCGGCAGCACCATCTCGGGCGTGACGGCGAGCCGCCCCTTCACGGTCTCCGCGTCGAAGGTGCCGACCAGCGGGCTGGCGGCGACCCCGGCGGTCCAGATCAGCGTCCGGCAGGGCAGCACCCGGCCGTCGGTGAACGTCACGGTGTCGGGCCCGGCCTCGGCGACGGACACGCCGAGCGACACCTCGATGCCCCGGTCACGCAGCACCTTGAGGGCGCTGGCGCCCAGCTTGTCGCCCAGTTCGGGCATGAGCTTCGGGGCGATGTCGATGAGGTGCCACTTGACGAGCTTCGGGTCGAGCCTGGGGTAGTGCCGCAGCGCGTTGGTGGTGAGGCGCTGGAGGCAGGCCGCGGTCTCGGTGCCGGCGTACCCGCCGCCGACCACGACGAACTGGAGCCGGGAGGCCCGCTCCTCCTCGTCGTGGCTGGCGTCCGCGAGGTCGAGCTGCGCGATGACGTGGTCGCGTACGTAGGCGGCCTCGGCGAGCGTCTTCATGCCGCGGGCGTGGTCGAGGAGCCCGGGGATGTCGAAGGTCCTGGTGACGCTGCCGGGGCTGAGGACGAGGTGGTCGTACGGTTCGTTGACGATCTCGTCGGTGATCTTGCGGACCACGCACACCTTCGCCTGGGGGTCCACGCCGATAGCCCCGCCGGGGATGATCCGGGTGCGGTGGCGGCTGCTGCGGCGCAGCGAGAGCGCGACGGACTGCGGGGTCAGCACCCCGGACGCCACCTGGGGCAGCAGGGGCAGGTAGAGCTGGTACGAGAACGGGGCGACGAGCGAGACGTCCGCTTCACCGGGCCGCAGCCCCCGCTCCAGACGGCGTACGCACTCGACCCCGGCGAAACCGGCTCCGACTACGAGAATCCTGGGTCGTGCCACAGTGATCGTCCCTTCTGGGGGTCTGCACGGTCGTCCGTTCGCCTGCCCCGTCACACGCGCCCGTCACCTCTCATCTTCACGACCGGGCGGCGAGTGCGCCTGCTGGGAAGGCAGAACGGACGACCGCGCCGGATCATCTGGCCAGGTAGGTGACGACCCCGAAGGCGCCGCCCGCCGCGCCCGCGCAGACCACGGCCGCGGCGACGCAGCGGGCCCGCAGCCTGCGGTAGCGCTCGGTGTACTCGCCGCGCAGTTGCAGCGCGCGGGCGGAGATCCGCGCCAGCGTCACCCGGGACTCGGCGGTCCGCTCGGCGGTGTAGACCCGCTCCACGTCCTCGCGCTGGGCGGTGGTGAGCCAGGGCAGCTGGTCGGTGAAGCGCCGGGCGAGCCTGCGGGCCTGCTCGACCTCGGCGTTCCACAGCAGGTAGCCCTCCATCTGAGCCAGTCCCCGGGCGCTCTCGGCGTCCGGGTCGGCCTGCGCCCGCCTCTTCTCGCCGCTCACTCGTGCTTGTCCCCCGGCGCCACCGTCACGGACGTCTGCGGCCGGGTGGCGGCCTCCTCCAGTTCGCGCACGGCGGGGTGGTGGAGGTCGAAGGCCGGGGATTCGGAGCGGATACGGGGCAGGGTGACGAAGTTGTGCCGGGGCGGCGGGCAGGACGTCGCCCACTCCAGCGAACGGCCGAAGCCCCACGGGTCGTCGACGGTGATCTGCTTGCCGTACTTGGCGGTCTTCCAGACGTTGTACATGAACGGCAGCATCGACAGGCCGAGCAGGAACGAGGAGATGGTCGAGATGGTGTTCAGCGCGGTGAAGCCGTCCGCGGCGAGGTAGTCCGCGTACCGGCGGGGCATGCCCTCGGCACCGAGCCAGTGCTGCACCAGGAACGTGCCGTGGAAGCCGACGAACAGCGTCCAGAAGGTCATCTTGCCGAGCCGCTCGTCCAGCATCTTGCCGGTGAACTTCGGCCACCAGAAGTGGAAGCCGGCGAACATCGCGAAGACCACGGTGCCGAAGACGACGTAGTGGAAGTGCGCGACCACGAAGTACGAGTCGGAGACGTGGAAGTCGAGTGGCGGGGAAGCCAGGATCACCCCGGTCAGTCCGCCGAAGAGGAACGTGACGAGGAAGCCGACCGACCAGAGCATCGGGGTCTCGAAGGAGAGCGAGCCCTTCCACATGGTGCCGATCCAGTTGAAGAACTTCACCCCGGTGGGCACCGCGATGAGGAACGTCATGAACGAGAAGAACGGCAGCAGCACCCCGCCGGTGACGTACATGTGGTGCGCCCACACCGTGATCGAGAGCCCGGCGATGGCGGTCGTCGCGGCCACCAGGCCGATGTAGCCGAAGATCGGCTTGCGGCTGAAGACCGGGATGATCTCGGAGACGATGCCGAAGAACGGCAGGGCGATGATGTACACCTCCGGATGACCGAAGAACCAGAAGAGGTGCTGCCAGAGCAGCGCGCCGCCGTTGGCCGCGTCGAAGACGTGGGCGCCGAACTTGCGGTCCGCCTCCAGCGCCAGCAGTGCCCCGGCGAGCACCGGGAACGCCAGCAGCACCAGCACGGCGGTCAGCAGGACGTTCCACACGAAGATCGGCATGCGGAACATCGTCATGCCGGGCGCGCGCATGCAGATGATCGTGGTGACGAAGTTGACCGAACCGAGGATCGTGCCGAAGCCGGAGAAGGCCAGGCCCATGATCCACAGGTCACCGCCGATCCCGGGCGAGCGGACCACGTCGGTCAGCGGGGAGTAGGCGAACCAGCCGAAGTCCGCAGCGCCGTTCGGGGTGAGGAAGCCGGCCACCGCGATGAGCGAGCCGAAGAGGTAGAGCCAGTACGCGAACATGTTCAACCGCGGGAACGCCACGTCGGGCGCGCCGATCTGCAGCGGCATGATCCAGTTCGTGAATCCGGCGAACAGGGGCGTCGCGAACATCAGCAGCATGATCGTGCCGTGCATCGTGAACGCCTGGTTGAACTGCTCGTTCGACATGATCTGCATGCCCGGCCGGGCCAGCTCGGCGCGCATGAACAGGGCGAGCAGCCCGCCGCCGAGGAAGAACGCGAACGAGGTGACCAGGTAGAGGGAGCCGATCGTCTTGTGATCGGTGGTGGTCGCCCACCTGATGACGACGTTGCCGGGTTCCCGGCTGCGCACCGGCAGCTCGTTGGAGTACGACTCCTCGTCCTCGGCCGTACCTGGTGTGCCCGTCGTCGTCACGGGGCCGCTCCTTCGCTTGTGCATCCGTGTTACCGGATGCAGCAAAGCAGCGAAGCGGGCCCGTCGCGCGGCCCGGCACCCGCCGGGCCGCGACATTCACCCGTCAGGGGGGTGAGGGAACGCCGATGCCCCGGCGCGGCGGAAGCCGGCCGGGGCATCGGGTGACCTTCGGGTCAGGCGAGGCTCGCGATCGCCTGGTTGAACGTCGCGGACGGACGCATGACGGCCGCGGCCTTGGCCGGGTCGGGCTGGTAGTAGCCGCCGATGTCGGCCGGCTTGCCCTGGACCGCGATCAGCTCGTCCACGATCGTCTGCTCCTGCTCGGACAGCGTCTTGGCGAGCGGGGCGAACGCGGCGGCGAGCTCGGCGTCGGCGGTCTGCTGCGCCAGCTCCTGGGCCCAGTACAGGGACAGGTAGAAGTGGCTGCCGCGGTTGTCGATGCCACCGAGGCGGCGGGAGGGCGACTTGTCCTCGTTGAGGAACGTGGCCGTGGCCCGGTCCAGCGTGTCGGCGAGGACCTGGGCGCGGGCGTTGCCCGTGGTCTGCGCGAGGTGCTCGAAGCTGACGGCGAGGGCCAGGAACTCGCCCAGGCTGTCCCAGCGCAGGTAGTCCTCCTTGACGAGCTGCTGCACGTGCTTCGGCGCGGAACCGCCTGCGCCCGTCTCGAAGAGGCCGCCGCCGTTCATCAGCGGGACGACGGAGAGCATCTTCGCGCTGGTGCCGAGCTCCAGGATCGGGAAGAGGTCCGTCAGGTAGTCGCGGAGCACGTTGCCGGTGACGGAGATGGTGTCCTCGCCGCGGCGGATGCGCTCCAGGGAGAAGGCGGTGGCCTTCTCGGGGGTCATGATCTCGATCTGCAGACCCTCGGTGTCGTGCTCGGCGAGGTACGTCCGGACCTTCTCGATGAGCTGCGCGTCGTGCGCGCGGTCCTCGTCGAGCCAGAAGACGGCCGGGTTGCCGGTCGCGCGGGCGCGGGTGACGGCGAGCTTGACCCAGTCCTGGATCGGCAGGTCCTTGGTCTGGCACATGCGGAAGATGTCGCCGGCGCCGACGGCCTGCTCCAGCACGGCGTTGCCGGCGGCGTCCACGACGCGGACGGTGCCGGTGGCGGGGATCTCGAAGGTCTTGTCGTGGCTGCCGTACTCCTCGGCCTTCTGCGCCATGAGGCCGACGTTGGGCACGGAGCCCATCGTGGCCGGGTCGAAGGCGCCGTGGGCGCGGCAGTCGTCGATGACGACCTGGTAGACACCGGCGTAGCTGCTGTCCGGCAGGACGGCGATGGTGTCGGCCTCGTTGCCGTCCGGGCCCCACATGTGGCCGGAGGTGCGGATCATGGCCGGCATGGAGGCGTCCACGATGACGTCGCTGGGGACGTGCAGGTTCGTGATGCCCTTGTCGGAGTCGACCATGGCGAGGGCGGGGCCCTCGGCGAGCTCGGCCTCGAAGGACTCCTTGATCTTCGCGCCCTCGGGCAGGGCCTCCAGGCCCTTGAGGATGCCGCCCAGACCGTCGTTCGGGGTCAGGCCGGCCGCGGCGAGCACGTCACCGTACTCGGCGAAGGTCTTCGGGAAGAAGGCGCGCACCACGTGGCCGAAGATGATCGGGTCGGAGACCTTCATCATCGTGGCCTTGAGGTGCACGGAGAAGAGGACGCCCTCGGCCTTGGCGCGGGCGATCTGGGCGGTGATGAACTCGCGCAGGGCGGCGACGCGCATGACGGACGCGTCCACGACCTCGCCCGCGAGGACCGGTACGGACTCGCGCAGGACGGTGGTGGTGCCGTCGTCCCCGGCGAGCTCGATGCGCAGGGCGCCGGGCTCTGCGATGACCGCGGACTTCTCGGTGGACCGGAAGTCGTCGACGCCCATGGTGGCGACGTTGGTCTTCGAGTCGGCGGTCCAGGCGCCCATGCGGTGCGGGTGGGTCTTGGCGTAGTTCTTGACCGACGCGGGGGCGCGGCGGTCGGAGTTGCCCTCGCGCAGGACCGGGTTGACGGCGCTGCCCTTGACCTTGTCGTAACGGGCGCGGACGTCCTTGTCCTCGTCGGTCTTCGGGTCGTCCGGGTAGTCCGGGAGGGCGTAGCCCTGGGCCTGGAGCTCGGCGATCGCGGCCTTCAGCTGCGGGATCGAGGCCGAGATGTTCGGCAGCTTGATGATGTTGGCACCCGGAGTGGTGGCCAGCTCGCCGAGCTCGGCGAGAGCGTCGTCGATGCGCTGGTCCTCGCGGAGGCGCTCCGGGAAACCGGCGATGATCCGGCCCGCCAGGGAGATGTCCCGGCTCTCGACGGTGACCCCGGCCTTGGAGGCGTACGCCTCGATCACGGGCAGGAACGAATACGTCGCCAGGGCCGGGGCCTCGTCGGTGTGTGTATAGATGATGGTCGAGTCAGTCACCCTGTGCTCCGCTCCACGTCTGCAACATTGCTTGACATCAAGATATCTCGTGAGCGGCGCGGGCTCGACAGGGCCCTGCCCCACACCGGCCGGATCCCGCGCTACGGGCGGCCCTCCGGCGGGATCTCCTCACCGGGCGGCACGGGTCCGGGCGGGGTGCCGTCGCCGAAGGGGCGGCCGCCGAGCTGTTCGCGGTGGTGCGGGGTCAGCCAGCCGGAGAGGTCGGGGCCCGCGGGCACGATGCCGGTGGGATTGATGCCGGTGTGCACCCGGTAGTAGTGCTGCTTGATGTGGTGGAAGTCGACCGTGTCCCCGAACCCGGGGGTCTGGTAGAGGTCCCTGGCGTACGCCCACAGCACCGAATCCTCGGAGAGTTTCCGGCGGTTGCACTTGAAGTGGCCGTGGTAGACGGGGTCGAAGCGGACCAGGGTGGTGAAGAACCGGATGTCGGCCTCGGTGATCGTGTCACCGACGAGGTAGCGCCGGTCCGCGAGCCGTTCCGACGTCTGGTCGAGGCGGCGGAACAGTGCCTCGTACGCCTCCTCGTAGGTGTCCTGGCCGTCCGCGAAACCGGCGCGGTACACCCCGTTGTTGACGTCCCGGTAGATGCCCTCCATGACCTCGTCGATCTCCGCGCGCAGCGGCTCGGGGTAGAGGTCGGGCGCGCCGGGCCGGTGCAGGGCGGTCCACTCGGTGGCGAGGTCCAGGGTGATCCGCTGGTAGTCGTTGGTGACCAGCCGGCCGCTGGGGACGTCCACGATCGCCGGGACGCTGACTCCGCCCGGGTAGTCGCGCTCGCGGGCGTCGTAGGCCTCGCTGAGGTAGCGGATGCCGAGCACCGGGTCCCGGCCGTCCGGGTCGAGGGTGAAACGCCAGCTGCGGTCGTCCTGGAGCGGGTCGGTGATACCGAGCGAGAGCGCGTCCTCCAGGCCGAGGAGCCTGCGGGAGACCAGGGCGCGGCTGGCCCAGGGGCAGGCCCGGCTGGCGACGAGCCGGTAGCGGCCGGCCTCGACGGGCCAGCCGTCGCGGCCGTCGGCGGTGATGCGGTCCGCGAAGTGGCTGCGGGAGCGCTTGAAGGGCTTGTGTCCGTACGAGCTGTTGCCGTCGGTGCCGGCGGAGTCGTTCATCGCGTTCTCCTCAGGAGGCGGCTGCGGGTGGGGAGTGCTGTGTACGGCGTCTGCCCCGCCGGCCGCCGCCCACGTCGGCGACCGCGACGAGCAGGGCGCCGACGACGAACGCGACGGAGACGATGAGCCCGTGGTCGTACGCGTCGGACCAGCCGTCGCCGCCGACCTGGGCGAAGAACACCGCTCCGACGGCGGCGATCCCGATGGCGGAGCCGACGCGCTGCCCGGTCTGGAGGGTGCCCCCGGCGCTGCCCGCGGTGGCCACCGGCACCTCGGACAGGGTCAGGGTCTGGTTGGGCGCGATGACCAGGCCGCTGCCGAGCCCCGCGAAGAGCAGCGGGGCTGCCATCGCCCAGCCGGCGCCCCGGCCCGGCACCAGGTGGACGGCGAGCGCGGTGGCCCCGAGCCCGATGGCCACGGCGGCCAGGCCGACGACGACGAGGGGGCGGCCGAAGCGGCCGACGAGCCGGCCGCCGGGGCTGGCGGCGACGGCGGAGCCCAGGGCGAAGGGGGTGATGGCCAGACCGGCCTGGAGGGCGGTGTAGTGCAGACCGCTCTGGAGATAGAGGGTGGTGATGAAGAAGATCGAGGTGAACCCGGCGAAGTAGAGCAGGATGAGCAGACAGCCCAGCCAGTACGAGCGCACCTTGAAGAGCCGGAGGTCCACGACCGGCTGGGTGCCGCGCCGGCCGCACCGGGACTCCCAGCCGACGAACGCGGCGAGCAGCGCCACGGCCAGGATCAGCAGCAGCCACTTCTCGTCACCGGGCCACTGGCGGGACTGGACGAAGGGCAGCAGCAGGGCCAGGACGCCCGTGCCGAGCAGCAGCACGCCGAGCGGATCGAGGTCGCGCAGCCGGACCGGACCGGCGGACGGGGTGTCGGGCAGCAGGCGGCGGGCCAGCAGGAGGCAGACGAGTCCCAGCGGCAGGTTGACGTAGAACACCCAGCGCCAGCCCTCCTCCGCTCCGGCCGCCTGGATCAGCAGGCCGCCGAGCAGCGGGCCCACGGCGGTGGAGATGCCGACCACCGTGCCGAACATGCCGAAGGCGCGACCGCGTTCCCGGCCCTGGAACATCTGCTGGATGAGGGCGGAGATCTGCGGCGAGACCATGCCGCCGGCCAGCCCCTGGACCAGCCGGGCGATCACCAGCCACATGCTGGACTGGGCGGCGCCGCAGGCCGCGGAGGACAGCGTGAAGAGCGTGAGCCCCGCCATGAACACGGCGCGCCGGCCGCGTGCGTCGCCGAGCCGCCCGGCCGGGATGAGGAACAGGCCGAAGGCCAGGGCGTACCCGGACAGGACCCATTGCAGGTCGGACTCCGGGGTGTGCAGCCCTTCCTTGATGGAGGGGAGCGCGACGTTGACGATCGAGACGTCCAGGAGGGTCATGAACCCGGCGACCAGGCAGACGGCGAGCGCCTGCCACCGTCGCGGATCGGGCGTGTCGTGCCCGTCGGAACCCCGGTCCCCCGCGCTGTCTGCCATGGTTCGCACCCTAGGACGCGCGCCCGGATTCCTCATCCCGGCTGGTCCACCCGGCCGTGCCGCGTACGCGGGGTCGCGGGGCGGTTAGGGTACGGCGCATGCAGTCGTACACGATCGGGCAGGCGGCCCGGCTCCTGGGGGTCAGCCCCGACACCGCCCGGCGCTGGGCCGACGCCGGGCGCGTCGCGACCCACCGTGACGAGGGCGGCCGCCGCCTCATCGACGGCCGCGACCTGGCGGCGTTCTCCGTCGAGGTCGCGCAGAACGGGGCGGGCGACGAGGAGGTCTCGTACACCTCCGCGCGCAACGCGTTCGCGGGCATCGTCACCGCGGTGAAGCTGGGTGATGTGGCCGCGCAGGTCGAGATCCAGGCGGGACCGCACCGGCTGGTGTCCCTGCTGACCAGGGAGGCCGTGGAGGAACTGGGCCTGGAGGTCGGGGTGCAGGCCACCGCCCGGGTCAAGTCGACCAGCGTGCACATCGACCGGGCCTGACCGGTCAGTCCTTCCGGGCGGCGGCCAGGATCTTCCCGACGGTGTGGAAGAAGCGGGTCGTCGCGTCATGGCCCAGGACGCCTTCCTGGAACCCCTTCGCGGCCGGTGCCTTGCCGTTGATCAGGTGCCAGACGACGAAGGCGTCGTAGTCCGTGTGGCCGATGATCTCCATGTCCTTCTTCGGGGAGAGCATCGGCAGGTCCAGATCCGACGGGATGCGCTCGGTCGTGAACACGACGCAGAGGCGGATGTCGTCGGTGACCGTGACGTCCTTGAACGGGTCGAGCGCGATCAGCGCCTCCAGCTCGGGGATCGTACGCAGGCACACCGCGACGTCGTAGCCGAGGGCCCCGGCGAGGTGGTCGCCGATGCGGGCGGTGAGGGCGGCCCGGTCGGTCTCGTCGGACTCGAAGAAGATGTTGCCGCTCTGGATGTAGCTGCGTACGGAGGCGAGGCCCAGTTCCGTGAAGAGTCCGCGCAGCCGCTCCATCTTCACGGAGCGGCCCGGCACGTTCAGCCCTCGGAGCAGCGCGATGTACAGCAAATCCGGTCACCTGTTCCTGCGGGAGGGGCGCGGGGCGCGGCGGATGCCGACAGCGTAGCCCCGCCGTCTTCGCAGCGGCGCGATCACGGCCTACGGTGGGAACGGTTCACGCCGTCCGGGTCCGACAGCTCTCCTGGGAGATTCCGTTGCGCATGCTGATCAACGTTCCCGAAACCGTGGTGGCCGACGCGTTGCGCGGGATCGCCGCTTCCCATCCCGGACTGACCGTGGATGTGGAGAACCGGGTCGTGGTACGCCGGGACGCGCCCGTGGCCGGGAAGGTGGCCCTGGTCTCCGGCGGCGGGTCCGGGCACGAGCCGCTGCACGCCGGGTTCGTCGGCCCGGGCATGCTGTCGGCGGCCTGTCCGGGCGAGGTGTTCACGTCGCCGGTGCCGGACCAGATGGTGCGGGCGGCGGCCGCCGTGGACAGCGGCGAGGGCGTGCTCTTCGTCGTCAAGAACTACACCGGGGACGTCCTCAACTTCGAGATGGCCGCCGAGCTCGCCGAGGAGGAGGGGCTGCGCGTCGAGCAGGTCCTCGTGGACGACGACGTCGCGGTGACCGACAGCCTGTACACCGCCGGGCGCCGGGGCACGGGCGCCACCCTGTTCGTGGAGAAGATCGCGGGCGCGGCGGCCGACGAGGGCGCCCCGCTGGACCGGGTGGCCGCGATCGCCCGCCGGGTCAACGAGTCCTCGCGCAGCTTCGGGGTGGCCCTCAGCTCCGTCACGACGCCCGCGAAGGGCTCCCCCACCTTCGACCTGCCCGCCGGTGAGCTCGAACTGGGCATCGGCATCCACGGCGAACCGGGCCGGGAGCGGCGGGCGATGATGACCTCCGGGGAGATCGCGGACTTCGCCGTGAACGCGGTCCTGGACGACCTGCGGCCCAGCGGCCCGGTGCTCGCCCTGGTCAACGGCATGGGCGCGACCCCGCTGCTGGAGCTGTACGGGTTCGGCGGCGAGGTGCACCGGGTGCTGCGGGAACGGGGCGTGGTGGTCGCTCGTACGCTCGTGGGCAACTACGTGACCTCGCTCGACATGGCGGGCTGCTCGGTGACGCTGTGCCAGGTGGACGAGGAGCTGCTGCGGCTGTGGGACGCGCCGGTGGAGACGCCGGCGCTGCGCTGGGGACGCTGATCCGCACGTGACGGACCGAGGAGTGGATGTGCTCGACGCCGGTTTCTTCCATCGCTGGATGACCGCGGCCGCCGTTCTGGTCGACCGCGAGGCGGCTCACCTGACGGAGCTGGACTCCGCGATCGGGGACGCCGATCACGGCAGCAATCTCCAGCGCGGGTTCGCCGCGGTCTCGGCGGCGCTGGCGAAGGAGCCGCCGCAGACCCCGGGGGCCGTGCTGGCGCTGGCCGGACGGCAGCTGATCTCGACGGTCGGCGGCGCCTCGGGGCCGCTGTACGGGACGCTGCTGCGGCGTACGGGCAAGGCGCTGGGCGACGCGGCGGCCGTCTCCCCCGCCGATCTGGCGCGGGCGCTCGGCGAGGGCGTCGCGGCGGTGTCCCAGCTGGGCGGGGCGCAGGCCGGTGACAAGACGATGCTCGACGCGCTGCTGCCGGCCGTGGAGGCGCTGGGGACGTCGTTCGCGGCGGGCCGGGACGCGGCGGCCGCGGGCGCCGAGGCGACCGTACCGCTGCGGGCGCGCAAGGGCCGGGCGAGCTATCTGGGTGAGCGGAGCGTCGGGCACCAGGACCCGGGGGCGACGTCGGCGGCGCTGCTGATCGCCGCGCTGGCGGACACGGCGGAGACGGACGGGGGCGCGGCGTGAGCGCGCAGGTGGGCATCGTGCTGGTCTCGCACAGCGGGCCGGTGGCCGAGTCGGTGGCGGAGCTGGCCCGGGGGCTGGCGGCGGGCGGGGCGACGGCTCCGGTGGCCGCGACGGGCGGCACCGGGGCGGGCGGGCTCGGGACAAGTACGGAGCTGATCGCGGAGGCCGTCCGGGCGGTGGACGGCGGGGCCGGGGTCGCCGTCCTGGTCGATCTGGGGAGCGCGGTCCTCACGGTCAAGGCGATGCTGGCGGAGGACGAACTCCCGCCCGGGACACGGCTGGTGGACGCCCCGTTCGTCGAGGGCGCGGTGGCCGCCGTGGTCACGGCGTCGGCGGGCGGCGACCTCGACGCGGTGGAGGCGGCGGCCTCGGAGGCGTACGACTACCGCAAGGCGTGACGACCGGGCGCCGGGCACACTTGACGGTATGACGGCCGAGAGGACCACCCGCCGCAGCGCGGGGCTGCTGCTGTTCCGCACCGGGGCCGGGCGCGGCCTCGAAGTGTTCATCGGCCACATGGGCGGCCCGTTCTGGGCGGGGCGCGAGGAGGCCGCCTGGTCGGTGCCGAAGGGCGAGTACGGCCCCGATGAGGAGCCGGAGGCGGCGGCGCGCCGGGAGTTCGAGGAGGAGTTCGGGCATCCGGCGCCGGACGGTGCCTGGGTGGCGCTGGGCGAGGCGCGTCAGGCCAGTGGGAAGACGGTGACCGTGTGGGCGCTGGAGGGAGATGCCGACCCGGCGGCGGCGGTGCCCGGCACGTTCTCGATGGAGTGGCCCCGTAGGTCGGGGACGCTGCGGGAGTTCCCGGAGATGGACCGGTTCGCCTGGTGCACGCCCGAGGAGGCGTCGGAGCGGCTGGTGAAGGGGCAGCGGGTCTTCGTGGACCGGCTGCGCGAGCGGCTGGCGGAGGGCGGGGCCTGACGTCGGCACCGCCCTCCGCGTCGTGGAACCGGTCAGCTCTGCGGGAGGATGACCGCCCGGCCGTTGATCTTGCCCGCGTGCAGGCGCTCGTAGGCGAGCGGTGCCTCGTCCAGCGGGTAGGTCTCGACGTGGACGTCCACCGCCCCCGTGCGGGCCAGGTCCAGCACCTCGGCCAGTTCGGAGCGCGATCCCCAGTACGGGGCGGTGACCGTCGTGTTGAACGGAAGGGCGCCGAAGCCCACCGGCAGCGCTCCGCCGCCGATGCCGACGATGGTCACGTCGGAGTCGATGGCGGCCGCCGCCCCGGCGGTGGCGACGGTCGGCGGGGCCCCGACGAAGTCCAGGACGACCTGGGCGCCGATGCCGCCCGTCAGTTCGCGGATGCGGGCGGCTGCGTGCTCGTCGGACAGGACGGTCTCGTGCGCGCCTACGGTGCGGGCGAGGGCGAGCTTGTCCTCGGTGACGTCGAGGGCGATGACCCGGGCGGACGTCAGGGCGCGCAGCAGCTGGATCGCCACGTGGCCGAGGCCGCCGGTGCCGATGACGACGGCGGTGGCTCCGGGCACCAGCTTCGGCAGGGAGCGCTTGATGGCGTGGTACGGGGTGAGGCCCGCGTCGGTGAGCGGCACGGTCCGGACCGGGTCGAGGTCGCCGAGGGGCACGAGGTGGCGCGGGTCGTCCACGATCATGTACTCGGCCATGGCGCCGGGCGAGCCCAGGCCGGGCGGGTTGATGCCGAGCTCCGCGGCGCGCAGGCAGTAGTTCTCCTTGCCCTCGGCGCACTTCACGCAGGTGCCGCAGCCCCAGGGGCCGTAGACGGCGACGGACTGGCCGGTCTCCAGGCCGGTGACGCCGTCACCGAGCGCGGCGATCGTGCCGACGCCCTCGTGGCCGAGGGTGAGCGGCAGCGGGTACGGGAACTCGTCCGCGGTCCAGCTCATCACGGCGATGTCGGAGTGGCAGACGCCCGCCGCCGTGACCTTGAGCAGGACCTGCCCGGGGCCCGGCTCGGGGTCGGGCACGGTGACGACCTCGGGTGCGGCGCCGATCTCGCGGTACTGAACTGCCTTCATGGGGTCCTCCTCGACCTCTGTGGCGTGTGTGCTGACCCCCGAAACCCCCGTTGTCCCCCGTGCCCCCCGTCCGCTCCCCCGCTCAGGAGGCGGAGTAGCCGCCGTCCACCAGGTGGTAGCTGCCGTGGATGAACGAGGCGCGGTCGGAGAGCAGGAACGCGGCGAGCTCCGCGACCTCCTCGGACGTGCCCAGGCGGCCCGCCGGGTGCAGCGAGATCAGGTGGTCGCGGGCCGGGCCCTCCGTGTTGCGCAGCAGCGGGGTGTCGATGAAGCCGGGGCCCACCGCGTTGATCCGGACGTTCTGGGCGGCGTACTCCAGGGCGGCGGTCTTGGTGAGGCCGACGACGCCGTGCTTGGCGGCGACGTAGGCCGGAGAACCGGCGAAGCCGTTGGTGCCCAGGATCGAGGACATGTTGACGATCGCGCCGCCGCCCGCGGCGACGAGGGCGGGCAGTTCGTAGCGCATCGAGTAGAAGACGCCGCTGAGGTTGGTCGCGACGACCCGGTCCCAGTCCTCGACGGCGTACTCACCGGTCGGGTTGCTGGGGCCGCCGATGCCGGCGTTGTTCACGGCGAGGTGCAGGGCGCCGAAGGTGTCGACGGCGAACCGCACGCCCGCCTCGACGGACGCGGGGTCGGTGACGTCCATGGCCACGGCGGCGGCCCGGCCGCCGGCGCTCTCCAGCGCGGCCGCGGCCTCGCGGGCGCTCGCCTCGTTGTAGTCGGCGACGACGACCGAGGCGCCCGCGCCGGCGAGCCGGTGGGCGAGGGCCAGGCCGATGCCGGAGGCCCCTCCGGTGACGAGGGCGGTGCGGCCGGCGAACTCCTGGTCGGCGGGGGTGGTGGTGCTCATGATGTGCCGTTTCCTTCCGTGGTGCTGGTGGTGCTGTGCGGCGCGGGGCCGGTGAAGAGCTCGCCGGTCAGGGCGTCGAAGGCCCGTTCCACGAGCCGGGGCAGCTCGTCGGGGCGGTTTCCGCGCACCCAGGCGGCCTGGGCGGCGAGGAGGGCGCCGGCTCCGGCGGCGACCGTGACGGCGGGCCGCAGGTCGCTGAGGGGGTCGGTGCCGAGCCGGTCCGCGACGATGGCGACCGAGTCCGCCTGGGCGTCCACCCGGATGTGGTGGAAGGCCGCGTAGAGGGTCGGTTCGCGCTCGGCGAGGACCAGCAGCTCGTAGATGCGCGGGCGGCGGTGCCAGGCCGGGACCCCGGGGTCCGCGAGCCAGTCCTGGACGGCCCGGTGGTAGGCGGTGAGCGGGGGCTCATCGGCCGGCCGGGCGCGCAGGGCCTCGTTGATGCGGTCGCCGTCGCCCCGGACCGAGTCCAGGACGGCGTCCTCCTTGCTCGCGAAGTACCGGCTGAAGGTGCGGCGGTCCAGGTCGGCGCGTTCCGCGATCTCCTCGACCGTGACCTCCCTGAGTCCCCGGTCGAGCACGAGCTCGAACGCGGCTCCGGCCAGGGCGTCCCGGGTCCGGCGGGCCTTGCGGCCCCGCCTGTCCGGAATCTTCTGTTCCGCTTGCATGTCTTTCACCGTACACCCGAAAATGTCCCGATGCGACAGAAGTCGCATCGGGACATCGTGTGCCTGTGAGCTGCGCGGATCAGCGTCCGCTGAGCGCCTCGGCGGGCCGCATCGCCTCGTACACCGTCGGCTCGGACGGTGCGGGGGCCGACGCGGCGACCCGGCTCAGGGCGAGTACGGCGATGTCGTCGCGCCGCACGCCGCCGGAGAACTCCTCCAGGTCGTGTCCGAGCGCGTCGAGCAGTTCCCGGGGGCCCTGGCGGGCCCAGCGGCTCAGCCGGGCGTCGAGCGGATAGAAGCGGCCCTCGGCGTCGCGGGCCTCGGTGACCCCGTCGGTGAACGTCAGGAGCGTCGCGCCGGGCGGGAAGTCGAGCCGTTCCGCGGAGCGGCCCTCGTTGCTGAGTTCCGCCAGACCCAACGGTACCGACGTCCGGCGCAGCGGCACGGTGACGGCGACCCCGTCGTGCACCAGGCGGGGCGGCAGATGGCCGCAGTTGACGGCCTGCGCCCGGCCGTCGCCGTCGAACCCGAGGACGAGCGCGGTCACGAAGCGTTCGGCGTCACCGGTCTGGGCGGCGAAGGCGTTCTGCCGGGCGACGGCGTCCTCCAGCCGGTCCACGACACCGATGAGGGAGGGTTCGCGGATGGCCGCCTCGCGGAACGCGCCGAGCACGGCGAACCCCACGCCGATGGCGGGGAGCCCCTTGCCCTGGACGTCACCGATGATCACGCGGGTGCCGTAGGGCGACTGCACGACCTCGTAGATGTCCCCGCCGACCAGATGGTCCTCCTCGATCGGCGTGTACGAGCCGTGGGCGGTGATCTGGTCGGTGGGAATGGGCAGGGGGCGCAGGATCTGGCGCTGGAGCGCGACGGCGGCGGAACGGAGCCGGGCGACCTCGGTGGCGTGCCGGATGCGCAGGACGCAGGCGCCGATACCGAGGAGGCACGCCAGGACGGTGAAGACCACACTGCTCGCGATGTCCCAGTTGCTCCCCCCGGCCGACAGGCGCGAGGCGACGGCCACCACCATGACGAAGGCGGCGACACCGGTGGTCTGGGCGATCGTGCCGAAGACCGAGACAAAAGCCGGTACCACCACCAGCAGGGGCACCAGACGCAGATCCTGGCCCGTCAGCACGTCCAGGCAGACGATCGCGGCGGTCAGCAGGGCCAGCGCGCCGAACAGCACCCCGTTCCCGACCCTGGGCGCGCGCACGGCGGCCTCTCCGAGGTCGGTGCCGGGAAGCGTCACGCGGGGCGCGGGCCGGCTCAGGAGTCCGATCGTCAAGGGTCCTCTCCTTCCGGGGTCTGCCGGCCGGATGCCGGCGCGTAGCTCCATTCGACCCGGTCGCAGGGGCGGCGCACACGAGGCTTACGGCCCCGGGGGCCCGGCCGAAGGTCCCGTAAAGCGCCGGGGCGGTGTCTCCTGGCCCGGAGACACCGCCCCGCTCAGCGCGCCGCGGGCACCCCGGCCGGCACGAGGGCGGCCAGGAAGTCGATCCGGCGGCGGAGCTCGAAGCCGAGGGACTCGTAGAGCCGGACGGCTCCGGTGTTGGCGGCGGCCGCGTGCAGGAACGGGGTCTCGCCGCGCTGCCGGATCTCGTGGGCGACGGCGCGCACGAGTCCGCCGCCGAGCCCCTGGCCGCGTACCGACTCGTCGGTGCAGACGGCGCTGATCTCGCTCCAGCCCGGCGGGCGCATGCGCTCACCGGCCATGGCGACGAGCACCCCGTCCCGGCGCACGCCGAGGTAGGTGCCGAGCTCGACGGTCCTGGGCTCGAAGGGGCCCGGCCGGGTGCGGGCGACGAGGTCGAGCATCTCCGGGACGTCGGCGGGGCCCAGCCGGACCGCTCCGGGGAGAGGCGCCGCGGCCACGCCCGCGTCCACGAGCTGGACGCCGGGGGCATGGAAGGTGATCTCCCAGTCGGCGGGCGGGGGCTCCCGGAACGCGGTGATCGTGACGGCCCCGCCCGGCCCGGTGAGCGCCGCCACGTCGGCCCAGTCGGCGGGCCCGGGGTCCGGCGGGAGGGCGACCCAGGGGGCGACCGCGGCCGGGTAGCGCAGCACGCGGCCCCGGCTTTCGGCGAAGTGGGCGTGCGGGCCGCGCAGCGCGCTGCCCACCGGGTCGTCCAGCGGGTGGCCCGGGTCCGGGTACGTGCTCACGCGGTCACCTCGATCACGGTCTTGCCCAGGGCGTGGCCCTCCTCCACCGCGCGCAGCGCCTCGGCCGCCCGGTCGAGGGGCACGGTCCGGGTCACGTGGGTGCGCAGGACGCCCTCGACGGTCAGCCGCGCCACCTCGTCGAGGACGGCGGCGGTCCGGGCCCGCCGGACGGGTGCGCCGCCGAGCTCGGTCACCAGGGGCTTGCCGCCGGCGCTGATGAGCGCGGCCGGGCCGGTCAGCCCGGCCACCTCGCGCAGGGTGTCGCCGCCGACCAGGTCGAAGACGGCGTCCACACCTTCCGGGGCGGCCGCCCGCACCCGGTCGGCGAGGCCGGTGCCGGACGGGATGTGCTCGGCGCCCAGGGACTCCACGAAGTCCTTCTTGGCCGCGCTCGCGGCGCCGAGGACCCGGAGGCCCGCGTGGCGGGCGAGCTGGACGGCGGCGCTGCCCACGCCGCCGCCGGCCCCGGTGACCAGGAGCGTGGCGCCGGGGGCGAGGCCGAGCTGGCGCAGACCGTCGTAGGCGGTGGCGGCGGCGACGGGCAGGACCGCCGCGTCGGTGAAGGACAGGGCGGCCGGCTTGTGGGCGGTGACCGCGACGGGCATCAGCGTGTACTCGGCGTATCCGCCGGTCAGCGGGTTGCCGAAGACCTCGTCGCCGGGGGCGAAGCCCTCCGCTCCGGGGCCGGTCTCCACGACGGTGCCGGCGGCCTCGCTGCCGAAGACCGTCGGGAACGGCAGCGGCTCGCTGCCGGGCCGGGTGTAGCCGGTGCGCAGCTTCCAGTCGACCGGGTTGACGCCCGCCGCGCGGACGGCGACGAGCAGTTCACCGGGGCCGGGTTTCGGCCGTTCCAGATCGGCGAAGCCCTCCACCTCCGGTCCGCCGTTGCGGGTGAACACGTACGCCTTCGGCATGAGCTCCTTCTCCCCTGTTGGTGCGCCGGCGCCCTGCTGACGGGCGCCCCAGCTGCGGCAAGGACGCGTGTCGCGCGGGTATTCCCGTACCGTCGATTTCGACTCAATCACGGCCCGGTACGCCCCGGCCGGGCCCTGCGGCGGGCCGTCCTGTGGCACGCTGAGGGCGGCCGTCCCACCGGGCTCCCCCGTACCGGTGGGGCGGTCTCGCGTCGTTACGGGGCCGGTGCCCCGGTCCGGTCAGTCGCCGTCCCGCTCGGGCGCCCGGCCCGCGTAGTAGGTGGCGACCATGTCCTCCTCGCCGTGTCCGGCGGCCTCCGCGCGCTCGAATCGGGCGGCCGACGCGGCGGCCAGGTCCAGCCGGACACCGGCCTGGGCGGCCGCGTCGAGGATGAGCCGGGTGTCCTTGAGCGCGGTGGACAGGGCGAAGCTGGGCGTGAGGTCGCCGTCGAGGACGGCGGCGGACTTGGCCTGGAGGTAACCGGAGTCGAGCGGTCCGCCCTTGACCAGGCCGAGGAACGTACGGGGGTCGACGCCGAGCCCCTCGGCGAGGTTCAGGCACTCCGCGACGCCGCCGACCATGTTGACGACCCAGGCGTTGACCACGAGCTTCAGCCGGGACGCCGCTCCCGGCTCCTCACCGGCCCACACCGTGCGCTGCCCGATCGCGTCCAGCACCGGTCCGACCACCGCGCGGGCGGCCTCCGGGCCGGAGACGAGGACGGTCAGCGCGCCCTGTTCGGCGGGCTGCCGGGTGCCGACGACCGGGGCGTCGAGGTGGATCAGCCCGAGGTCGGCGGCGCGCTGGGCCAGTTCGACGGCGCCGTCCGGGCCGACCGTGGAGGTCTGGAGCAGCACCTGGCCCCGGTGCAGCCCGTCGGAGGCGGCGGTGAGCGCGGCGGCGACGGCGGTCGTGTCGGTGAGCGCGGTGAGCACGACATGGGCGCCGCGCACGGCCTCGGCCGCCGTGCCGGTGACGGTGGCGCCGTCGGCGGCGAGCGGGGCGGCCTTGGCCTGGGTCCGGTTCCAGGCCCGGACCTCCAGACCGGCGCGGAGCAGGCTGCGGGCCATGGCCGCGCCCATGATCCCGGCGCCGAGTACGGCGACGACCGGCTGCTGGGGTGCGGCGGGGACTGCTGAGGTCATGGGGTTCCCTTCGTCGGCCGCGCTCCGGAGGGCGCGGCGGCTTCGGCTTCTCAGGGTTGCCGCAGCGCGCCTTCCAGCACGGCGGCGTGTACGGCTCTGGCGAGTCGCGCGCCCCAGCGGGAGCGCGGACCGGCGAACGGCTCGGCGGCGCCGGTCTCCGGCCCGGGTTCGGGCGCGGCGAGGCAGACGGCGTCCGTGGGGGTGCCGGAGCAGTCGAGTCCGGCGTCCAGGAGCGCCTGGACCTTGGCCTCCGTGGCGGTGGCGACGGCGTTGACCAGGGCGGCGTCGGACAGGGGGACCGGGAGCGTCACCACGATGTTGACGGTGCCGGGGCGCGGCGGTCCGCCGGTGCCCTCGGCCGGTGCGGCGGCCCAGCCGCGTACGCCCAGACCGCAGGTGGCGGTGGCGTGCACGTCCTCGTCGTCGGCGGTGGTGTACGCGGTGACATCGGCGGCGGTCATGAGGCCGGCGCCGGGGCCGGTGAGGCGGGTGGCGGCGGCGATCTCGGCGAGGTGGCGGTCGGGGTCCATGCGGGGGTAGCCGCCGGGGACCTGCGCGTTGAGGATCCACTCGCGCGGGCCGATGCCGCCGCCCAGGACCGCGCTGCTGCACACCCGCCAGCCGGGTCCCAGCCGCCACACGAGGTGGTGCAGCTCCGCGCCGTCCTCGCGCCGGGCGAGCAGTTCGCCGCGTTGGGCGGGGAGCCGGATGCGTACGGAACGGATGGGGCACCCCCGGGTGGCGCGGCTGGACGCCGGTCGGCGTGGTCCTGTTGATCATATGTGCCGGGACCGGGGCGTCCGGGGCCCGGTCCGTTCACCCGGATGGCGTAACGGGCGCGAGAGCCGCGCAGCCGTGTGAGGCGGGGGCTGCAGCGGTCCGGGGCAGATGCCGCGCGCCGCGCCCGGTGGCCGGGCGGTTGCAGCGTCCATCCGGGTGAGGCGCGATGGAATCCGGACGCGCCTTCTCTGCTGGACCCACCCACAGGACGCGCCCGGGCGAGGAGGATTCGGATATGGGAGCCGCTGACGGTTTCACGGATTCCGGAGAGCTCGACGGCCTGACGGTGTACGACACCGAGGGCGAGAAGATCGGCAACGTGGGCCGCGTGTATGTCGACGACAGCACCGGCCGCCCGGACTGGATCACGGTGAAGACCGGCCTGTTCGGCATGAAGGAGAGTTTCGTGCCTCTCGCCGGAGCCCGTCGAGTGGGCTCCGACCTGCACATCTCCCACGGCAAGGACCAGGTCAAGGAAGCCCCCCGGGTGGACGCGGACGCACATCTGTCCGTGTCGGAGGAGGAGGAGCTGTACCGGCACTACGGCCTGACCAGGAACACCCGGGGCAATCTGGGCGACAGTTCCGGGACCGGGGCACCGACCACCACGGGCACCGGCACCATGGGCGCGGCCGGGACCGGCGCGGCGGCCGGCGCCGGAGCAGGGGCCGGGGCCATGGGCGCGGCCGGCACCTCCGGCAAGGACCGCACGCAGACGGCCGGTACCGGCAGGCACCGGGACACCGAGGCCACGGGCACGGGCGCGGGACGTCCGCTGGCCGGGGCCGGCGCGGGTGCCCAGCGGTCCGGGGCCGACCTGGGCGGCAAGGAGGAGATGATCCGCTCCGAGGAGCAGCTGCACATCGGCACCGAGGAGTACGAGAGCGGCAGGGCCCGCCTGCACAAGTACGTCGTCACCGAGAACGTCACGCGCAGCGTGCCGGTCTCGCACGAGGAGGTACGGGTGGTCCGTGAGCCGCTGCAGCCGGGCGACAAGACGACGCGGGCGGGCGACCTGACGGAGCAGGACGTGGAGGTCACCCTGCACGCGGAGCGCGCCACGATGCGCAAGGAGACCGTCCCGGTCGAGCGCGTCCGGATGGAAACCCAGAGGGTGACGGAGCAGAAGGAGGTCTCCGCCGAGCTGCGCAAGGAGCAGATCGACTACGCGGACGGCACCACCAAGGACGGCAAGGACATGGGTGGCAAGGACACCGGCGGCGACATGGGCCGAGGACGCCACCGCTGACCCCCCGTCGGCATGATTGCCGCACCGCACCACAGGCGAAGGGCGGGCCCGCCGACGGGCCCGCCCTCTCGTGTGCCCGGGCCCGTCAGGGCAGGAAGCGCACCGAGGGCCGCCCCTGCGGGCCGTCCGGGGTGACGACCGACCGCACCCGGTAGACCTCCTCGATCAGTTCCTCGGTGACGACCTGCGCGGGAGTCCCGCCCGCGACCGCCCGGCCACCGCTCAGCACCACGATCCGGTCGCAGAACATGGCGGCCAGATTGAGGTCGTGCAGGGCGACGACGGCGGTCAGCGGGAGCGAGGCGACCAGGGAGAGCAGTTCCAGCTGGTGCTGGATGTCCAGGTGGTTGGTCGGTTCGTCCAGCAGGAGTTCGCGCGGCCGCTGGGCGAGCGCGCGGGCGATCTGGACGCGCTGGCGCTCCCCCCCGGACAGGGTGTGCCAGGACTGGTCGCGGCGGCCGGTGAGCCCGGTGCGTTCCAGCGCCTCGTCCACCGCCGCAGCGTCCTCGCCCGTCGGGGCGGCCCAGGCGCGGCGGTGCGGGATGCGGCCCAGGCGTACGACGTCCAGGACGCTCAGTTCGTCCTGGGTGGCGGCGTGCTGGTCCACGACCGCGACGCGCCGGGCCACGGCGCGCCGGCCGACGGCGGGCAGCGGTTCGCCGTCCAGGGTGACGACGCCCGTGTGCGGGGCGAGGACCCCGGCGAGGATGCGCAGCAGCGTGGACTTGCCGGAGCCGTTGGGGCCGATCAGGCCCACGGTGGTGCCGGGTTCCGGGGCGAGGGTGACCCCGTCCAGGAGGAGGCGTCCGCCTGCCTCCCGGACGACCCGTTCGGCCCGCAGGCCCTCGGCCGTCGTTCCGGTCCCGGTCATGCGGGCCGCCTGGTGCGGTAGAGGACGGCGACGAAGGCGGGCACGCCGATGAGGGCGGTGACGACGCCCACCGGGACCTCCTGGGGGTCGAGGACGGTCCGGGCGAGGGTGTCGACCCAGACGAGGAAGACGGCCCCGGTGAGCGCGGTGACCGGCAGCAGTCTGCGGTGGCCCGAGCCGGTGAGGGCGCGGGCGGCGTGCGGCAGGACCAGCCCGACGAAGCCGATGGCCCCGGCCGAGCTGACGAGCGCGGCGGTGAGCAGCGCGGTCGTGCAGAGCAGGACGGTCCGGACGCGTGCGACGTTCACGCCGAGGGCGGCGGCCGCGTCCTGCCCGAAGGCGAAGGCGTCGAGCGTACGGGCATGGCCCAGGCAGATGAGCAGGCTGACGGCGAGGACGGCGGAGCAGACCCAGACGTCGGTCCAGCCGACCCCGCCGAGCGAGCCCAGCAGCCAGAACAGCACCCCGCGGGTCTGCTCGGCGTCGGCGGCCGTCATGACGACGAAGGAGGTCAGCGCCGAGAACAGCTGCATGGCGGCGACCCCGGACAGCACGACCCGGTCGGTGGAGCCGCCCAGGGTGTGGCTGAGCAGCATCACCAGGGCGAAGGAGCAGAGCGCCCCGATGAAGGCCCCGGCCGGCAGCGTCACCGCTCCCCCGCCGACGCCGAGCACGACGACCAGGACCGCGCCGGTGGACGCGCCGGAGGAGACGCCGAGGACGAACGGGTCGGCCAGCGGGTTGCGCAGCAGGGACTGCATGACGGTCCCGCAGACCGCGAGCCCGGCCCCGCAGACGGCGGCGAGCAGCGTACGCGGCATGCGCAGGTTCCAGATGATGCCGTCGCGGATCGGGCTGAGCCGGGCCTCGCCGATGCCGAGGTGGGCGGCGACGGCGGACCAGACGTCCACGACGGAGATCCGGGCCGGTCCGATGGTGACCGCGACCGCGACGGAGAGGGCGAGCAGCAGCAGGCCGCCGGTCCACAGGAGGCCGTCGCGCAGGCCGCGCGCCCGGGGGCGGGCGGCTTCCGGGACCTTTTCGCCCGGAGCCTTCTCGCCCGGGGCCTTCTTGCTCGGGGCGGTGGGCCGGTCGGTGGCCGTCACCCCGTGAGTCCGAAGTCGCGCAGCCCGGCGGCCACCAGCTCGATGCCCTCGACCGTGCGGATGGTCGGGTTCATGGCCTGGCCGCTGAGCAGGACGTAGCGCTTGTGGCGTACGGCGTCCATCTTCTTCGTGACGGGGTTGGACTCCAGGAAGGCGATCTTCCCGGCGGCGCTCTCGGCGGTCTGCGACTTGCGGGTGAGGTCGCCGATGACGAGGACGTCCGGGTTCCGGTCGGCGACGGTCTCCCAGTTGATCTGGGGCCATTCGTCGCGCGTGTCGTCGAAGACGTTCTTCAGGCCCAGCTCCCGGGTCATGATGCCCGGCGCCCCGCAGCAGCCCGCCAGATAGGGGGACTCGGAGTTGGCGAACCAGTACATGACGGAGGTGCCGGATCCGTCGATGCCGTCGGTGGCCTTCCGGATACGGTCGCGGAGCCGCGCGACCAGCTTCTCGCCGCGCTCGGGCACGCCGAACACGCGGGCCAGGTCGTTCACTTCGGCGTACACGCTGTCCATGGTGAGCGCGCCGGTGCGGACGCCGTCGCCGTCCTTGGTGTTGTCCTTGGCGGTGCAGTCGGCGGGCGCGACATAGGTGGGGACGCCCAGCTTCTCGAACTGTTCGCGCGGGGCGACGCCGCCCTTGGCGAGGGTCGACTCGAAGTCGGCGGCGACGAAGTCGGGCTCCTGGTCGAGGACCTTCTCGGACGAGGGGCGGTTGTCGGCGATCCGCTCCACGCCCGCGTTGGCCTTCTCCAGGCCCTTCATCACCGGATCGGTCCAGGTGGCGGTGGCCGCCATCCGGTCCTGGAGGCCGAGCGAGAGCATGATCTCCGTGGTGCCCTGGTCGACGGAGACCGCGCGGCGGGGTGCGGCGTCCACGGTGACGGTGCGCCCGCAGTTCTTGAGGGTGACCGGATAGCCGTCCGCCCTGCCCGCCGCGTCGGCCTTGCCGGAGGGGGGTCCCCCGCAGGCCGTCAGCAGCAGGAGCGCGGCGGTGAGCAGGGCGGCGGAACGGGCGGGGCCGGATATCGGCGGCACGGGGTACCTCGGCGTCTCTGGGCCCATGCGCGGGGCCCGCTGTACGGTCCGCCGCCCGGTCCCGGGCGGCGGTCGCCAGCAGGTCTTCGGACTCGGGTTCGTTCGGGCGGGACGCCTTCCCGGGAGACGCCGGGTCTCCCAGTGGCCGTGGCCCCGCCCGTCCCCCTCACCGCTGCGCGTCAGTTCCGGATTCGCACCGGATTCCCTGACCCCTACGTGGAGTTCGACTGGCTCCCGGGAAGCTATCACGGGCGTCCGCGCAGCTCAGAGCCGCCCCCAGGGGCTCATGGACGTTCCAGGGCCACCACCGCGTTGTGCCCGCCGAAGCCGAAGGAATGGCTGACGGCCCGGCGGACCGGCCGGACCAGCGGCACCTTCGTGACGCAGTCGATGTCGAACCCGGGCGCGGGCGCGTCCAGGTTGGCGACCGGCGGGACGACCCCGCGCTGGAGGGTGAGGATCGTCAGCCCCGCCTCGATCGCCCCGGCCGCGCCCATGCAGTGCCCGAGCACGCCCTTGGGCGCGGTGACGGGTGGACGGTGCGGGTACACCCGGCTGATCAGCGCGGCCTCGGCGGCGTCGTTGCGTACGGTCGCGGTGCCGTGCGCGTTGACGTGCTCCACCTCGTCGGCCCGCCAGCCCGCGTCGCGCAGGGCGGCCTCGACGGCGGCCCGGGCGATCCGGCCGTCGGGGTGCGGGCTGGTGGGGTGGTGGGCGTCCGTGGTGGCGCCGGTCCCGGCGAGCAGGGCCCGGGGTTCGGCGCCCCTGGCCTCCGCGTCGGCGGCGCGTTCCAGCACCATGACCGCGGCTCCCTCGCCCATGACGAGTCCGGCCCGGTCGGCGGCGAAGGGCCGGCTGAGCCGGGACAGGTCGCCGTCCGCGAGGGCGGCGGCCCCGGACCGGGCGAAGCCGGTCATGGCGATCGGGAAGACCGTCGACTCGGTCGCCCCCGCGATGGCCACGTCGCACTGCCCGGTGGCCAGCAGGTCGCGGGCGACGGAGAGCGCGGTGACGCCGGACGAACAGGCCGTGCAGGGCGCCATGCTGGGGCCGGTGGCCCGCATCTCGATCGCGATCTCGGCGGCGGGCATGTTGGGGATCGTCAGCAGGACCCCGGCCGGTGAGGTCGCCTCGGGGCCCCGCCGCTCCAGCACGAGCGCCTGGTCGGTGAGGTGCGCGGAGCCCCCGCTGCTGGTGCCGACGACGACCGCGACCCGGCTGCCGTCCCAGCCGGCCGGGTCGAGCCCGGCGTCGGCGACGGCCTCCCGGGCGGCCAGGACCGCGAACTTGACGTACCGGCCCATCCGGAAGGCCGTACGGCGGCCGATCTCGGCGTCCAGGTCGATGCCGTCTACCACGCAGGCGAAGTCGATCGCGCACCCGGCGAGCGCGGGGATGGTGCGCGCCGGGCTCACGGCGCCGCACACCCCGTCCCAGGTGGACTCGGTGTCGTTGCCGACCGGGGTGATCATGCCGAGCCCGGTGACGGCGATGGCCGGGGTCCTCATCGGGCGCCGGCCGACGCGTGGAGGTGCGCCGTGAGCTCGGCGAGGGTGGTGCCCCGGGTGAGGGTGCCGGTGTCCAGCTCGGCCCCGGTGGTCTCCCGGAGGACGACGGCGAACTCGGCGGCCGCGAGGGAGTCCATGTCCAGGCTGTCCAACGTGGAATCCGGAAGGATCTCGGCCACGGGCACCTTGAAGGTACGGCTGAGAACGTCGGTGATGTGGGGGTGGATCGTGCTCATGGTCTTCCTTTCCTCAGGTCCATCCGGTGGGGTGTCCGGCGTCGGCGCGCACGGCCCCGACGCCGGAACAACTGAGCAGCGTCGCTCCGGTTACGCCTTGCGGCGAACCGATTCACCAACGCCCGTCCGGGGCGCCCCGCACCACCGCGCGAACAGAGCGACGCTCGTCCAGTAGACGAGGAGGACGGTCCCCGCCCCGAGCCCCTGTACGGCCCGTGCCGCGCGGTGCGCCCGGGTGCCCCTCACCGGCCCGCCGCCGTGTGCCAGTGGGCGTCCGGATCGTCGTACGCCTCGGCGTATCCGGCGCGCGTGATCGGCCAGTCGGCGAGCATCTCCTCGGGGAGGGCGAAGGCGTCGGCGAGCTCCGGGAGGTGGGGGGCCACCGCCTCGATGAGCCGTTCGGTGTGGTCCGTCAGCGCCTCCGCCTGACCGGCGCTCAGGTGCCCGGCCGCGAGGAGGTTCCCGCTGTCGCGCGCGACCCGGCCCAGGGCGAACAGCCGGGCCAGCTCGCCGAGCCGGTCCCGGTCCGCCCCGGCGGGCAGCGCCTCGACCGCCTCCGCGTACGCCTCGGCCGCCTGCCGGCAGGCGTGCGCCTCGACCCCGCGCAGCGCCGGGCCCGCCGCCGCGTTCCACCGGCCCAGCGGGTCGCCGGGCGCCGTCCGGGCCGCCCGGGCCCCGGCGCGCGCGAACCACAGCTCCTCGGCGCGGCCCAGCAGCCCGACCAGGAACCGGAGGTCGGTGAGGTCGCCACCGGCCGGGGCGGCCGGCTCGTCCGGGGCGCGGTCGGCGAGCAGGGCGGCGGCGGCCCGGGCGTGGACGGCGAGGTTGTCGCCCTCGGCGGTGATGGCGCCCTCGACGCCGGTGACGAGCGCGGCCATCCCGTTGTTCTCCAGGAGGCCCTGGGCGCCGCAGCGTTCCCGGGACTCCACGATCACGGCCCTGGCCTGCCACGTGATCCAGCCCTTGGCGATGTCCACCAGGCGCTCGGCCGCCTCCCGCCCGGACTCGGGCCCCGCCTGGGCCGTCTCCCAGCGGTCCAGGACGCGGCGGTGCAGCAGGCTCATGGCGAAGACCGTGGCCATGGCTTCGGCGAGCGGCCCGTGGTGGGTGCGGTACGCGAGCACCGGCAGCCGCGCCCCGCGTCCGGCGGAGACCTGGCGGTGGCCGCCGTACCGCACCGCGACGGCCAGCGTGGCGCGCGCCGAGCCGACGGCGCTGGCGCTCATGGAGATCCTGCCGGTGACGACCCGGGCGATGGAGGCGAGGAAGCGGCGCCTGCGACCCTCGATGACGCTGCGGAACTCCCCGTCCCCGTCGATCCACCCCTGCGGGCCCGTCAGCAGCGCCTCGCGTCCCACGAAGACCCGGTCGAACGAGGTCAGGCTGTGGTCGACGGGGCTGCCCATGCGGGCGGGCAGCCCGCGCACCCGAACGCCCGGCAGCGGCCCGGTGGCATCGGTGAGCGGCACAAGCAGCAGGAACACCCCTTGGTCGGCCCCGCCGGCCAGCAGCCGCGCGGCGACGAGACCCGTCTTGGGGCCGCCGGGCTGCCCGGTGTTGGGCATGAACTTCTGCGCCCCGCAGTGCGGGGTGTGCAGCACGAATCCGTCGCGTACGGGGTCGTAGGAGGCGGTCGTCTCGACGGCCGCCGCGTCGTTGCCGTGCGCCACCTCCGTACACAGGAAGGTTCCGGTGCGCCGCAGCGCCAGGAAGTCCGACAGGTCGCGGGGGCTGTCGGCGATGTGGTCCAGGAGGCTGCCGAGGAAGAGGTTGTAGTGGATGCCCGCGATGGTGGCGAGCGCCGGGTCGACGGGGGCCAGCCACTCGTGCAGGGCCGCCAGCGCCCGGAAGTCGGAGGCCGGGCGGGCGGCGCTGTCCAGGGAGTCGTTGAGGGTGCGCAGTCGTGCGTACGCGCGGGCGAGCCGTTCGTCCGGGGTGCCGCCGGCCGCCGGCCCGGGGGGCAGCCGGAACGGGTCGGTGGCGACGAGCCGCCGCCAGAATCCGTGCTCGCGGCGGGCGTCGGCGCCGAGGAGTACGGAGGTGAGCGGGCGCGCGAGGGGATCGGCGCCGGTGAGCATGGTGGTCATACAAGACTGAACGACCGGCGTACGGGTCAGGACACCGCGCTCGTGCAGATGTTCACCGGCCGGAGGGGCGAAGCCGTTCGAAGCACAGGGCGACGTTGTGCCCGCCGAAGCCGAACGAGTGGCTGACGGCCCGCTCGACGCGCAGGCGGCGCGGCGCCTTGGTGACGCAGTCGATGTCCCAGTCGGCGGGCGGGGCGTCCAGGTTGGCGACCGGCGGGACGACCCCATGTTCGAGGGTGAGCACGGTGGCGGCGGCCTCGATCGCGCCGGCGGCGGCGAGCGTGTGCCCGAGGACGCCCTTCGGGGCGGTGACCGGGGGCCGGTGCGGGAAGAGACCGGCGATCAGCTCGGCCTCCATCGCGTCGTTCAGCGGAGTCGAGGTGCCGTGCGCGTTGATGTGGCCGACCTCGTGGGCGGCCCAGCCCGCCGCGTCCAGGGCGGCCTCGACGGCGCGCCGGGCGCCGTGGCCGCCGGGGTCGGGCGCGGTGGGGTGGTGGGCGTCCGTGGCGGCCCCGGTCCCGGCGAGCACGGCCCGTACCCGGGCGCCCCGGGCCGCCGCGTGCGCGGCCCGCTCCAGGACGAGCACCCCGGCGCCCTCGCCGAGGACGAAGCCGTCGCGGTCGGGTGCGAAGGGGCGGGAGGCGGCGGCCGGGTCGCCGGTGCGCGTGGACAGCGCGCCCAGCTGGGCGAAGGCCGCGGCGACCAGGGGCGTCAGGACGGATTCCGCGCCGCCCGCGACGACGAGGTCGCACCGGCCGGTGGCGAGGAGGTCGTGCGCGGTGGCGAGGGCGGTGGCGCCCGACGCGCAGGCGGTGGCCGGGGCCAGGCTGGGGCCGTGGGCGCCCAGGTCGATGGCGATCTCGCCGGCCGCCGCGTTGGGCATCATCATCGGCGCGAGCAGCGGCGAGACGGCTTGGGCGCCGCCGCCGTCGAACCGGCGGACGTTGTCCACGAGCGCGGAGACCCCGCCGACGCCGACGCCGAGCACGACGCCCACCCGGCCGCCGTCCCAGCGGTCCGGGCGCAGCCCCGCGTCGGCGACGGCCCGGCGCGCGGCCACCAGGGCCATCTTCGCGAACCGCGCCATCCGCCAGGCGGCGCGGCCCCCGATGGCCTCGTCCAGATCGGTCCGGTCGGCCCGGCAGGCGAAGTCGGCGGGCAGCCCGGCCAGTTCCGCGCAGTGCCGGGCCGTGGACCGCCCCGCGCACAGCCCGGCCCAGAAGGCGCGCTCGTCGTCGCCCGCGGGGGTGACCACCCCCAGCCCCGTCACCACGGTCGCCGTCCCGGTGTCCCGCGCCATGCCCCGGCCCTCCCCTGCGTCGTCGGTCCTTCGGAAGGGGAACGCGCCGGAGGCCGTCGAGGGTGCGGGCGGGGCCGGATGTCAGGCCGGCCCGAGCGCCCCGCGCAACTCCGCCTCGTCCGGCGGGTTCGCCCCGGCCCGGGCGACCGTCACGGCCGCCGAGGCCGCCGCGTGGCGCAGTACGTCGCTCACCGCGCCCTGCTCCGGGGAGCGCAGCCGCTCGCGGCCGGACGCGCCGAGCAGGCCGTGGGCGGCGAGCGCGTGCAGGGTGCCGGACATGAAGGCGTCCCCCGCGCCCACCGTGTCCACGACGTCGGCGGGGAGCGCGCCGGTCTCCACCTGACCGCCGGGCAGCACCGCCGTGGCGCCGTCGCCGCCCCGGGTGACGAGGACGAGCGCGGGGCCGGACGCCAGCCAGCGCCGGGCGGCCTCGGCCGGGTCCTGGCCCGGGTACAGCCAGCCCAGGTCCTCGTCACTGGCCTTGACGACGTCGCTGAGGCCCACGCACCGCTCGACCCGGCGCACGGCGGTGGTGTGGTCGCCCATCAGCGCGGGCCGCACATTGGGGTCGTAGCTGACGGTGGCGGCCGTCCGCAGCGACTCGACGGCGGCGAGCACCGTGGCCGCGCCCGGTTCGGTCACCGCCGCGATCGACCCGGTGTGGACGTGCCGGGGCTGCCGGTCGAGCGCGACCCGGCCGAGCGTCCAGGCGATGTCGAACGCGTACGCGGCGCGGCCCTCGCCGTCCAGGGTGACGACGGCCGACGGGGTGCGGCCGGGCGCCCCGTCCGTCAGCACCTCGACCCCCGCCCCGGTGAGATGCGCGCGGATCAGCCGTCCGTTGTCGTCCCGGCCCAGCTGGGTGAGCAGCGCCGCGTCGTGGCCGAGCCTGGCCAGGCCGTACGCCAGGTTGGCGGGGCTGCCCCCGGCGTGCACCCGGTCGGGGGCGGCCGGGACGCGGACGATGTCGGCGACGCATTCACCGATGACCAGGAAGTCGGGGCGGTCGGGCATGAGGGCGGGGTCTCCCGGGGTGCGACGGAGGGCTGACGGAACGTCCGGCCCACCGTACGGCCCCGGCCGCCCCGGCCGCCCCGGGGCCTCAGGCCGTGTCCGGAGCGTCCAGCGCGTCGGCGACCAGCTCCAGGAACCGGGCGTGGGCGTGGGCGCTGCACACCGGTTCCGGGTTCCACGGGACCACGCGGGCCGTCGCGGCGACGGCCGCCCACTCGGCGTTGTCGCGCAGCTCGGCGAGCGGGACCGCGTTGACCCGGATGTCGGCGAGGACGACATCGGGGCGCAGGGCGGCGGCCTCGGTCCAGCCGGCCGTGGACCAGTTGGCCCCGGGGCCCTCGGCGGGTTCGATCAGGCCGACGCCGAGGTCGGCGAGGACCCGGAGCTCGGGCCACATGCGGGGGCGGGCCAGGTAGGCCTGGTCCTGGTCCGCCGGGGACAGGGCGAGGACCCTCGCGCGGTCCGGGCCCGTGGTGAGCGCGCGCAGGCGGTCCCGGGCGGCGTCCAGTTCGCGGGTCGCCGACGCCGGTTCCTCGGCGCCGAGCGAGCGGGCCAGTTCGGCGAACCGGTCGCCGATCTCGGCGAGGGTGCGCGCCTGGCCGACGTCGATGACGACGACCGGGACGTGGCCCTCCAGGTGCTTGGCGGTCTCCGGGTCGAGGCCGTAGACCTGGCCGCCGCCGTAGCTGACGGCGACGACGAGGTCCGGTGCGCAGCGCAGTAAGGCGTCCACGTCCAGGGTGGTCCCGGCACCGGCGTACGCGACCCCGTCCAGCGGGAGCGACCCGGTCTTCGCGGGGTCGGGTGCGGCCGGGTCGTCGTGGCCGGAGCCGAAAAGCCCGGCCGGGCGTATCCCGTGGTCCCACAGGGTCGCGCCGGCCTGGATGTAGGCGAGCACCCGTTGCGGGATCTCGCCGGTTGCCGACAACTGCCCCCGATCGTCGGTGAATTGCCACACGCTCCGCTCGTTCACGTCACACGCCTCCCAGCCGGATCCGCCGCCCGGCGACGGCGGTCGACCAGTACCTGCCCAGCGGGAGCGGGCCGCACCCTCCGGAGGGGCGACGGTTCCTACCGGTCCGTCCTGGTGCCGCGTACGAGGTAGCTGACGGGGCCCGGATCGGGGACGTGGATCTCGGTGAAGCCGAGCCGGTCGTAGAAGGCCCTGGCCGGTGTGTTGGAGGTGAGCATGGACAGATGGACGCCCTCGACGCCCTTGGCGTTCAGCGCCGCGAGGAAGGTGTGCATCAGCTCCTTCCCGTACCCCTTGCGCTGCCAGTCGGGCAGCAGGTCGATGTGCAGGTGGGCGGGGTGGGCGGCGAGTTCGGGCAGGACCATGCGCTCCGGGTTGTGCAGGAGGGCGGTCATCTCGTCGGCGGGGCTCCGCGGCGGGCCCTCGGGCAGCGGGTAGCGGTCGGCGACCCGGGGCAGCCAGCTCTCGCGGTACTCCTTCACGAAGCGGGGCGTGTCGGAGGTGCCGAGGATGTAGCCGACCGCGCGGCCCGTGCCGTCGTCCAGGACGAAGGTGAGGTCCGGTTCCAGCTCGGCGTAGGGCGTGGCGAAGATGGACGGGACCAGCTCGTGGTCCGGGTAGATGTCCCGGGCGTCGCCGCCGCCGTCGGCGGTGCGTATGCAGATGTCGGAGAGCGCGGCGCTGTCTTCGGGGCGGTAGGGCCGGAGGCCGGGATGCGAGGTCACCGGCCCATCCTGCGACTGGGAGAGCGCTCCCACAAGAGGATTCAGGGGTTGACGGCGGTGAGGAGGACGACCGCGTCCTCCAGGGCGAGCAGCCCGTGCCGCTCCTGCGGGATCGGGTGCAGTCGTCCGGGGGTCAGTTCGACGTCGCCGGAGGCGGCGGTGAGCCGGACGGAGCCGCGCAGGACCTGGAGCGAGGCGGCGGGCGGGGCGTTGTGCTCGTCCAGCGCGGAGCCCGAGGTGAGTGCGATGACGGTCTGCCGCAGCGGGTCCTGGTGGAGCAGGAGGTGGGCGCTGCGGCCGTGCGGGGCGTCGCGGGCGGCGGCCAGGTGCTCGGCGGCGAGGGCATTCAAGTCGTTCGGAGCGTCCATATGCCCACTGTGCCGCAGCCCCGCCCCGCCCGCGAACGTGCCGCACGGGTCTGGACGCGCTCCCACACGTCCCGGCCCGTGCGGCCCGGTGCGGCCCCCTCATGCCGTCGTCAGGCGCGCAGCCACACCGCCGTGTCCTGCGGGAGGCGCCCCACCTCGTCCAGGGGTCCGCTGGTGAGCAGCACCGCGCTGTGCGGGGGCAGCTCCGCGGCCTCGGCGGCCAGGTTGACGACGCACAGCGGTCCGCCGGTCCTGGCGAAGGCGAGCACCCCGGGCGCGGCGTCGAGCCAGCTCAGCCGCTGGATGCCGGGCTCGCCCTCAGTTCCGAAGCCCGGTTCGGAGCGCCGCAGCCGCAGGGCCTCGCGGTAGAGGTTGAGCATGGAGTCCGGGTCGCCGTTCTGGATGTCGGCGGCGTAGCCGGACCAGCCCTCCGGCTGCGGGAGCCAGGTCTCCGTGGTGGCCCCGAACCCGGCGTACGGTTCGCCCGCCGCCCAGGGCATGGGCACCCGGCAGCCGTCCCGGCCCGGGTCGGCGCCGTTCTTGCGGAAGTGCATCGGGTCCTGGATGCGGTCGAGCGGGATGTCGGCCTCGGGCAGGCCCAGTTCCTCGCCCTGGTAGAGGTAGGCCGCGCCGGGCAGGGCCAGCGAGAGGAGGGCGGCGGCGCGGGCCCGGCGGGTGCCGAGGGCCAGGTCGGTGGGGGTGCCGAAGGTCTTGGCGGCGAAGTCGAACCCGGTCTCCTCGCGGCCGTAGCGGGTGACGGTCCGGGTGACGTCGTGGTTGCAGAGGACCCAGGTGGCGGGGGCGCCGACCGAGGCGTGCTCGGAGAGCGTGTCGTCGATGGCGGTCCGCAGCTTCTCCGCCTCCCACGGGCAGGCCAGGAAGTTGAAGTTGAAGGCGGTGTGCAGCTCGTCGGGGCGCAGGTAGCGGGCGAAGCGCTCGGTGTCGGGGAGCCAGACCTCGCCGACGAACACGCCACCGTACTCGTCGGCGATGGCGCGCCAGGAGCGGTAGATGTCGTGGAGTTCGTCGCGGTCGACGAAGGGGTGCGGGTCGCTGCCGATGACGAAGTCGGGGAGTGCGGGGTCCTTGGCGAGCAGGGCGGCGGAGTCGATGCGTACGCCGGCGACGCCGCGTTCGAACCAGAAGCGCAGGACGTCCTCGTGCTCGCGGCGGACGGCGGGGTGGGCCCAGTTGAGGTCGGGCTGCTGGGTGGCGAAGAGGTGGAGGTACCACTCGCCGTCGTCCAGCCTGGTCCAGGGGGTGCCGCCGAATTCGGAGACCCAGTCGTTGGGCGGGATCTCGCCGTTGGCGCCGCGGCCCTTGCGGAAGTGGAAGAGGTCGCGCTCGGGGCTGCCGGAGCCGGCCTCGAGGGCGGCGCGGAACCACGCGTGCTGGTCGGAGACGTGGTTGGGCACGATGTCCACGATGGTGCGGATGCCCAGCTCGCGGGCCTCGGCGATGAGTTTCTCGGCCTCGGCGAGGGTGCCGAACGCGGGGTCGATCGTACGGTAGTCGGCCACGTCGTAGCCGCCGTCGGCCAGCGGCGAGAGGTACCAGGGGGTGAACCAGAGGGCGTCCACGCCCAGCTCCACGAGGTAGGGCAGCCTGGCCCGTACCCCTGCCAGATCGCCGGTGCCGTCGCCGTCGCCATCGGCGAAGCTGCGTACGTAGATCTGGTAGATGGCGGCGTCGCGCCACCACTGTGCGGTGGCCTCGGACGGACGGTTGGCTGCCACTGACGTTCCTTTCGGGCAGGTGGGACTCCGCCGCCGGCCCGGCAAGCGGGGCAGGATGGGTGAGCCGGCGGCGGAGCGCTGAGGGGAAGCGGTTCGGGGAGCGGGCGTCAGCCCTTGAGGCCGCCCGCGGTGAGACCGCTCATGATGTTGCGCTGGAAGAGCAGGAAGATCAGCAGTGTCGGGATCGAAGCGATGGTGAGCGCGGCGATCAGGACGTTCTCGGGGACGCCGCTGGCCAGTGAGTAGATGCCTACGTTGAGGGTCTGCTTGCCCGGGTCGGGCAGCGTGAGCATCGGCCAGAGGAAGTCCTTCCACACGCCGACGACGGCGAAGATGGAGACGACTCCGAGGATCGGCCGGGAGATGGGCAGGATGATCGAGCGCAGGGTGCGCAGGGGTGAGGCGCCGTCCATGGCCGCGGCGTCGAGGAGTTCGCCGGGGATGGAGTCGAAGAACCGCTTCAGCAGGAAGATGTTGAAGGCGTTGGTGACCGACGGCAGCCAGATCGCCCAGGGCGAGTTGACCAGGTTGCGCTGGACCAGGGGCACGTCCAGGACCGTGAGGTACTGCGGGACGACGAGCACGGTGGCCGGGATCATCAGGGTGGCCAGCATCATGCCGAGGATGACCTTGCCGAAGATCGGCCGCAGCTTGGACAGCGAATAGGCCGCGGCCACGTCGAAGATCAGCTGGAAGGCGAGCGCGCCGAAGGCGTAGTACAGGGTGTTGAACAGCAGCTTGGACAGGTCCATGACCGTCCATGCCTGGCTGTAGTTCTCGGTGTGGATGGAGCTGGGGAAGGCCGTGGGCGGGCTCTGCACCACTTCCTGGGTGGTCTTGAGACCGCCGGTGACCATCCAGTACAGCGGGCCGAGGAAGACCGCCGTGAACAGGACCATCACCAGGCCGAAGACGATCCAGTAGACGGCCTTGCCGCGGGGCCGGCCGAGCTGGGCCGGCGAGATCAGGGTGCGCTGGCGGGCGCGTTCGGCGGCGCCCTCGGACCTGCGCCGTGCGGACTTGCGTGAGGTGCTCCCGCGCCGGGAGACAAGCGTGTTCGATGCCATGGTCCTGGCTCCCGTCCTAGTCTTCGCTGCTGCGGCTCAGTCGTACGTACACCGCGGAGAATCCCGCGAGGACGACGAGCAGGACGAGGCCGAGTGCCGCCGCGCTGCCGTAGTTGTTGAAGTTGAAGGCGTACTGGTAGATGAGGTAGACGACGGTGGTGGTGGAGCCCTCGGGTCCGGCGCCGTTGGTCAGCAGGAAGGGCTCGGTGAAGACCTGCATCGTCGCGATGATCTGCATGAGCAGCAGGAGCGAGAGGATGAGGCGGGTCTGCGGGATGGTGACGTGCCAGATCTTGCGCAGCAGCCCGGCGCCGTCGAGCTCGGCCGCCTCGTAGAGCTCGCCGGGGATGCCCTGGAGCGCGGCGAGGTAGATGAGGGTGGCGCCGCCCATGTTCATCCAGGTCGCCGCGATGACGACGGAGAGCATCGAGGTGCTGGTGTCCTGGAGCCACTGCTGTTCGGGCAGGTGGAAGATGCCCAGGATGCGGTTGAAGAGCCCGTAGCCGGGGTCGTAGAAGTACTTGAAGAGCAGGACGGAGGCGACCGGCGGCAGCATCACGGGGAGGTAGACGAGCAGCCGCAGGTAGCCCTGGCCGTGCCGGAACTCGTTGAGCACGACGGCGACGGCGAACGGGACGACGAAGCCGAGGAGCAGGGCGAGCACCGTGAACAGCAGGGTGTTGCGCCAGGCCTGCCAGAAGGCCGGGTCGTTGAAGACGTACGTGAGGTTGGACCAGCCGGCCCAGGTGGTGGTGCCGTCCTCGTTATTCTGGAAGGCCAGGATGAATTCCCGGACCATCGGATACCAGGAGAAGAGCGAGAAGCAGAGCACCGCTCCGATCAGGAAGCCGTGCGCCGAGATGTTGCGGCGCAGGGCGCGCAGGAACTCCTCGCGGGCGGAGTCCGGGCGGGCGGAGCTTCGGTGTCCTGGGCGAGGCCGGGTCGCCTTGCGGGGGGACAGGGTTGGGGCCGACATGGTGTCTCCTCGGTGCCGGTGTACGACGAGCGCGTAGCGGACGGGGTCCGGATGCGGGGCCGGGTCCGCGTGACCCGGCCCCGCGCGTCCGTTACTGGTTCGCCAGAACCTGGTTGACCTGCTGCTCGGCGGTGGAGAGCAGCTTGTCGACGTCGGCGTTCTTGTTGGTCAGGACACCGGACATGGCGTTGTCGAGGATCTTGTAGATCTCCTGGGCCTTCGGCGGCTCGGCCTTGCCGGGGACGGGGTTGTCCATGAAGGCCTTGAAGTTCTCGACGGGCATCGTCGCGTTCTGGGCGCGTGCGGCGTCGTCCGTGGTCTTGCTCTCGCCGAGGAAGAAGTTCGGCTGCGGCAGGCCCACGGGGAGCTTGTCGGCCTTGGTGCGGGCCCAGTCGAACTGGCCCTTGCCGGGGGTGAGGTTCTTGAAGTTCAGCCAGGCGATGGCGGCCTTGATCTGGTCGGGCGAGCTGCCCTTCTTGATCAGGTAGTTGTTGCCGCCGAAGAGCGTGCCCTTGCCGCCGGGGATGGGGCCGAGCCCGAAGGTCTCGTACTGGGCGCCGAGCTGCTGCACCATGTACGCGATGTCGTCGGGGGCGGCGAGGAACATGCCCAGCTTGTCGCTGGCGATCTGCTTCTGGAGGTCGCCCCACTTGAGCAGCTGGGTCTTGCCCATGCTGTCGTCCTCCCAGCGCATGTCGTGCAGCTGCTGGAGGACCTGCTTGCCGGTCTCGTTGTTGAAGGCGGCCTTCTTGCCGGAGGCGTCGACGATGTCCCCGCCGAGGCCGAACTGCGTCGCGGCGAAGTGCCAGCCGCCGTTGTTGCCGGCGCTGTACTCGCCGTAGCCGGAGATGCCCTTGCCTAGGCCCGCGATCTTCTTGGCGGCGGCGCGCACCTCGTCCCAGGTGGCGGGCGGGGTGTTCGGGTCGAGACCGGCCTGCTTGAACAGCTTCCGGTTGATCATCAGGCCCATGGTGTAGTTGCTGGTCGGCAGGCCGTAGAGCTTGCCGTCCTTGCGGGCCACGTCGACCACCTGCGGCTGGATGTCCTTCAGCGCGGGCACGGTCTTGTCGTTGACGTACGCGGAGATGTCCTCGGCGCCGTCGTTGTCCAGGACCTGCTGGAGGTCGCTGAAGTAGGCGTAGAAGACGTCGGGCTGGGACTTGCCCTTGAGCATGGCGGTGAACCGCGGCGGCTCGTTGCACTGGCCCGGGGTGGACTTGCCGTTGATCGTGACGTTCGGGTACTTCTCGTTGAACGTCTTGATGTCCTCCTTCCACTCCCGCAGCTCCGCGGCCTTGGCGGCCGGCGGCATGCAGTCGATGGAGATCGTCACCTTGGTCTTCGGGTCCAGCGGAGCCGAGGGGTCGGACGAACCCTTGGACGAACTGCTCGAGTCGTCGTCCTTGCTGCTGCTCGTGCCGCAGGACGCGAGCGAGGTCAGGGCAAGTGCGGTGACAAGGGCAGCCGCGGAGGCACGGCTGATACGGCGTGTGCGGCGCAACCCAGCACTTCTCATCGATGGTCCCCTTCGGGCATGAGCGTGGATGGCCCTCGGCCGACTGACTGCCGGGGCGAGGCACACTCAACCAGCGTCGACATGTGAACGCAATATCTCGCGCAGTTTTCGTAAAAGTTTGACAGCCATGAGTACGCCGCATGCGGAACACGGCGTGAGCGCAGCACGGGGCGCCGCCCGGCGAACCGGACGGCGCCCCTGTGTGCGGTGGTTGCTACGGATTGATGTTGATCTTCATGGTGGACGTCGTGTTCTTCACGTCCTGGGCGTTGTCGCTGAACCTGAGCCCGTTGAAGGTGACCTCACCGACGGCGGGTCCCTGGCCGGCCTCGGGCATCTCGTTGGCCCACAGTCCGAAGCCGGACTTGGCGTCGAAGGCGTCCCCGCTCTTGTGGGCGCCGGAGATGGAGATGTCGGTCAGGATGGTGTCCTTGATGGGGAACTGCGGCTGGCCTCCCACGTAGTTGGTCTGGAACATGATGCCGCTGTACGTCGGGTCGACGATGTCGACGTGGTTGATCCGGATGCCCTGGAAGACCTTGGAGGCGGAGAACAGCCAGATGCCGGGGAAGGTCTGCGTGCCCCAGAAATGGCCGCCGGAGCGGACCACGGAGACGTTCTCGACCGTCGTCGGGCCGGTCCCGAAGCCGTTCATCGGGTAGCCGAAGTCGAGCGAGCTGACGGTGATCCCCGAGTACACCAGGGTGTCCGCGATGCGGATGTTCCGGAAGGTGTTGTCGTAGCCGCCGTAGACGGCCACACCGGCCGCGCGCCAGGTCAGGAGCGAGGTGAGGTTCTCGTAGACGTTGTTCTTCATGTCCGCGCCGCCGGAGTCGATCGCCGAGAACAGCGCGAAGCTGTCGTCACCGGTGGCCCGCGACTCGTTGTTGACGACGTGGTTGTCCGTCGAGCCGTTGGTCATGTTGACGCCGTCGGCGAACGTGTCGCGGATTCGGGAGTTCTTGATGGTGATGTTGTCGGTGTTGGCGCCCCAGTAGAGGCACACCGTGTGCTCGTTCCAGATGTTGTCGATGACCATGTCCGACACGTTGGAGAAGTCGAACACCTTGCCCGGTCCGTCGATGCGCGAGGTGTAGTTCCCGAAGTACGCGAAGTTCGCGAACGTCGAGCCCTTGGCGCTCGCCTCGGCCCTGAAGCCGATGTCGGTGTTGTCCTGCGTCGAGGGCGCGTGGAACCTGGTGTACCAGGGCCCCGCACCGATCACCTTGACGGCCTTGCCGTAGACCTGGAACTTGCTGGCGGTCTCGTAGTCGCCCGCGGGCAGGTAGACGCCCACCAGCTTCCCCGTGGTGTCCATCCGCACCTTGTCCAGGGCGTTCTGGACGTCTTGGTGGGTGAAGCCGGCCGGAACGGCGTAGGCGGCCGGGTCCGGGTTGGCGATCTGGGTGGCCTGCTCCAGGCTGATGAAGTCGATCGCGTAGGTGCTGGTGTTGGCCGCGTCCTTCTGGAGCCGGATCTTGCTGCCCGCCGGGACGGTCTTGCCCAGCATCACGTTGGCCTCGTCGTAAATGTGCCGGGGTGAACCGGAGCCCGGGGAGTTGCCGGGACCGGTCTCGGCGCCGTACAGCCAGGCGTACTTCGAGGTGAGGTCGATCGCCTTGAGGAAGGTGCCGTCCACGTAGATGTTGAGCTTGGAGTCGATGCCTCCGCCGCCCGCCGAGTCCGGGATGGAGTAGCGGGTCACCAGGGTGTTCGTGTCGCCCCGGGTGGTGAACTCGACGTAGTTGCCGGTGCTGTTCAGCGTGACCGCCTTGCGGCCCGACGCCTCGCCCGCGATGTCGCCGACGGTCCTGTTCGGCCCGACGACCTTCGCGCCGCCGCCGGTGACCCCGTCCTCCGCCTCGTAGGTGTCGTACGGCATGTTGGCGCCGCGCCCGACGAAGAGGGAGCTGCTGACGGTGTTGTTCTCGCGCTTGACCGGAAGCTCCTCGGCGTCGTCCGCGACGACCGTCTTCACGGTGTACGAGCCGTTGACCGCAGTCCAGGAGCCCAGGTTCACCGGGGAGCCGGTGGCGCCCGCGGCGATCGAGCCGTTGTAGCTTCCGGTGAGGGTCTTCACCGTGGCGCCCTTGGAGTCGAGCAGGGTCACGGTGACGGCGTGAGCGCCCGAGGCCGAGGCGACCGTGCCCTGGTTCCGGATGGCGACGGAGAAGGCGACGTTGTCGCCCTGGGCCGGGGCGGACGGCGAGGTGGCGACCGCGGGCACCAGGTCGGAGCTGGCGACCGGCTTCACGACCAGGCCGGAGGCGCTGGTGTAGGTGTTGTCGGTCTCGTTCTGCTCGATGATCTGGTTGTCCGGGTCGGCGACCGCGCTCAGCGTGTACGTGCCCGCGTCGCGCGCCCCGATGTCCGCGCTGACCTGCGCGGAGACCCCCGCGGCGAGCGCGCCCACGTTCGCGGTGGCGACCTTGGTGTCACCGAGCCGGAATGCGAGCTTGCCGGCCGGGGCGGCGACGGCGCCGGTGTTGCGCACCGTCGCGGTGAGCGTGACCGGGTCCGACTCAACGGGCGCGGCCGGGCTCACGGTGATGCCGCTGACCTGGAGGTTCGGGTTGGGGGCCGGGGCGCCCAGCACCTGGAACTCCGCGACCTGCCCGGCGGGCGCGCCGGTGTTGGAGGTGAACTTCAGCTGGACGTCGGCGACCCGGGCGTCGACCGGGATCGTCACCGTGTTGGCGCTGCCCGGGCTGAACGCGTAGTCCTTGGCGGCGACCAGGCTGGTGAAGGACGAGGCGCTCTGCTCGCGGCCGAGGACCTGGATGTTCTGGGTCCTGGCCCCCCAGCTGCTGTCCGGGTTGAGCTTCACGACGACGCTCTGGGTGTCGGCGTTGGCGCCCAGCTTCACCGTGAGCGTGTTGGGGTAGCTGCCGCCCGCGCCCTCCCAGTAGGTGGAGAGCTGGTTGTCGTTGGCGTTCTCCGCGACGAAGGTGTGCACCACGGAGGAGGCGGTGATGGGCTTGCCGACGGCGAGGTTGGAGGCCGCGCCGGTGGAGCCGTTGCGGGTGACGGTGTTGCTGTCGCCGGAGACGTTGCCCGCCGCGTCCTTGGCCCGTACGACGTACGACACGGTGGTGCCGGCGGACTGGGTGTCGGTGTAGGTGGTGACATCGCCGGCCACGGTCTTGCGCAGCACGTTGTTGGCGTAGATGTCGTACCCGGTGACGCCCTTGTTGTCGGTGGACGCCGTCCAGGTCAGCTTGATCTGGCCGGAGGAGGGCTCGGTGAAGCTCAGGTTGGACGGTGCGGTCGGCGCCTGGGTGTCACCGGAGTCCCCCTTGCGGGTGACGGTGTTGCTGTTGCCCGAGACGTTGCCCGCCGCGTCCTTGGCCCGTACGTAGTACGAGACGGTGGAGCTCGCCGGGCGGGTGTCGGTGTACGTGGTGACGTCACCGGCGACGCTGGTCAGCAGGGTGTTGTCGGCGTAGATGTCGTACCCGGTGACGGCGGTGTCGTCCGTCGAGGGCTTCCAGGTCAGCTTGATCTGCCCGGTGGCCGGTTCGGTGTACGCCAGCTGCGTCGGGGCGCTCGGTGCCTGGGTGTCGCCGGTCTCGGGGCCATAGACCTCCAGCTCGGAGACCTGGGCGCCGGGCTGGACGCTGTTGGCGGTGACCAGGACGCGGACGTAGCGGGTGGTGGTGGCGTCGAAGGTGATCGTCGCCGTCTCGGAGCCGGGGCTGAAGGTGTACGCCCTCGCCTGGGTCAGGTCCGTGAAGTCGGAGCCGTTGGCGCTGCCCTGGATCTTCAGCGTCTGGCTGCGGGTCTCCCAGCCGTCGGGCAGCCGCAGCACCACGCGGTCGACGCGCACCGAGGAGCCCAGGTCGGCCTGGAGCCACTGCGGGAACTCGTTGTTGCGGCTCTCCCAGTAGCTGGCCCGGTTGCCGTCGTTGGCGTTGGCCGCGATGTACGTCTGGGTGTTGCTGCTCGCCGTGAGCGGGCGCCCGGTGGCGAGGTTCACCGAGGACTCCGCGGCCGCCCGGACCTCAAGTTCGGCGAGCTGGCCGTTGTCGGACGCGGTGTTCGCGGTGATGTCGGCCCGGACGAAGCGGGTCCGGGTCGCCGGGAAGCTGATGGTGACCTTGTTGGAGCTGCCCGGTGCGAAGGAGTAGGAGGCCGAGGTCTTCAGCGTGGAGAAGCTGGTGCCGTCGACGCTGCCCTGGAGGGAGAGCGTCTGGCGGCGGGCCGACCAGTCGGCGGGGAGCTTCAGGGTGACCTGGTCGATGCGGGTGACCTTGCCCAGGTCGCTCTGCACCCACTGGGGCAGGGACTTGCCCGACCCCTCCCAGTAGGTGGACTGCTGTCCGTCGGCGATGTTCCCGGCGGACTTCCCGCTGCTCGCGGCGGCGCGGTGGCCGGCGGCGATGTTCGGGCCACCGGCGGCCGAGGCGTTCAGCGCCGGCCAGGCGACCATCATCAGGCTGGTGGAGACCGTCGCGGAAAGAATCCGCCATCTCCAGCGTCGCGTTCTCATCTGTCCCCGATCTGCTGCCTCGGCGCAGGGGGCCGAGGCGCGGCTCAGTCTGCGACCCCGCCGGTACATGAGTTTCTGCACCGGTGGGATGACCTTTTGCGTTTTGCGGTCAGAGAGTTGCAGAGAATTGACGCGGAGTCCACCACTCCGGCAGAAGTAAGCAACGCTTTAGGCGTCACCCATAGGGGCCAACTGCCCTGACAAGAAGGGCATTTGCTAGCAGTACCACCCAGGCGCCCCGACGCCGCCGAGCCCGCAAGGAATTTGCGTGAATACGCAAGCCGGTGAAAGGTGCCAGCTCGGAGGGGGTCGCCGCGGGGCACCCGGGCACGACGAAGGGCGGGGTCCGCCGTCGCGGACCCCGCCCTCGCTCGTTTCCCGTTTCTCAGCCGGGGCGGTTCACACGCCGGGCGCCCACCGGTACCGCACGTCCGGCTCGTTCTCCTCGTTGCGGCTCCCGTCGTCGAAGGCGACCGGGGTGAAGCCGTGGTGCTCGTAGAAGGACCGGGCCGCGGTGTTGCGCTGGAAGGTGTACAGCGTGAGCCCTCCGGGGCTGGCCTCCTTGGCCGCCGCCAGCAGGAGCGAGCCGATGCCCCGGCGGCGCAGACCGGGGTCGAGGTAGAGCTGTTCCAGCTCGGAGCCGTCCAGCGAGAGGAAGCCGGCGATCCGCGCCTCCCCGCCCTCGTGGATCTCGGCCACCCGGACATCAGTGCCGGGCAGCACCACATGGGTCAGCCAGGCCAGCGTCGCCTCGTCGCTGTGCACCCGCGCCAGATACGGCAGGGCGGCGGCGCGGGAGGCGAGGAAGAGCCGGGTCAGGGGCCCGGCGTCGTCCGCCCGGGCCTTCCGGAGCACGGCGGGGCGGCTGTCCAACGGCATACGCGATCTCCTGTTCCGGGTGGCCGCCGCCAGGGGCGCGGGGCACACGGTGATCGAACATACGTCGGACGCGTTCCGGATCTCCATAGGATAAGAGCGCCCCTGCCCCACCGGTGCCCGCCCGGGGCGCCCGACCCCGCCGAGGAAACGACGTAACGGTGTACCAGCCCCATGTGTTCACGCTGACCGAGGACGGCTACCGGGGGCCCGCGCCCTCCTGGAGCGCCGGCGTCCCCTCCCTGTGGCTGGTGGACACGGACCGCGCGGCCGAGGCCGCCCTGCTGCTGGCACCGAAGATCCTCGACGCCTCGGAGCTCGCCCGGGCGGAGCGGCTGGCGTTCCCCGCGGACCGGGCGTGCTACACCGCCGCCCACCTGGCCCTGCGCCTGCTGCTCGGGGCGCGCCAAGGCGTCGCCCCGGAGGCCGTACGGCTGACGCGGGAGCGCTGCCCGTCCTGCGACGGCCCGCACGGCCGGCCCGCGACGGGCGGCGGCACGCACTTCTCGCTCTCCCACACCCGGGGCGTCGCGCTGCTGGCGTTCGCGGGCGCCCCGGTCGGGGTGGACGTGGAGCGGGTCCCGGAGGCGCGGGTGGTCCAGGAGGTCTCGGCGCAGCTGCACCCGGCCGAGGCGGCCGAGCTGGCCGAGCTGCCGCCGGAGGAACGGCCCGCCGCCTTCGCCCGGGTGTGGACCCGCAAGGAGGCGTACCTCAAGGGGGAGGGCACCGGCCTGGCGGGCGGACTGCACCGCGAGCACGTCGGCACCGGCCCGCGCCCGGTCGGCCCGCCGGGCTGGGCCGTCACCGATGTCGCCGTCCCCGCCGGGTACGCGGCGGCGGTGGCCGTGCGAGCGGCGGGGCGGTCGCCCGCCGAGGGCGACGACCGGCGAAAATGACCGCACGGGCACATCGCACCGACCGACCGATACGGAGGAGTGGCAGATGCCGCACGCACGAGCCGGACAGCAGGCGCGCCCCGAGGATCTGACCGATGTGGCACGGCTGGTGACGGCGTACTACGCGCTGCACCCCGATCCGGCCGAGCCCGGCCAGCGGGTGGCCTTCGGCACCTCCGGGCACCGCGGTTCGTCGGTGGCCACCGCGTTCAACGAGGACCACATCGCGGCGACCAGCCAGGCCATCAGCGAGTACCGGGCCCGGCAGGGCACCGACGGGCCGCTGTTCCTGGGCGCGGACACCCACGCCCTGTCGGAGCCGGCCCGGGTCACCGCCCTGGAGGTGTTCGCCGCCAACGACGTGCGCGTCCTCATCGACACCGAGGACGGGTACACCCCGACGCCCGCGGTCTCGCACGCCATCCTGACGTACAACCGAGGCCGCGCCTCCGGCCTCGCGGACGGCGTGGTGGTCACCCCGTCGCACAACCCGCCGGGCGACGGCGGGTTCAAGTACAACCCGCCGAACGGCGGTCCGGCGGGGTCGGACGCGACCGGCTGGATCCAGGACCGGGCCAACGAGATCATCGCCAACGGGCTCAAGGACGTCCGCCGGGTGCCGTACACGCGGGCGCTCGCCGCCGACACGACCGGCAGGTACGACTTCCTCGGGACCTATGTGGCGGATCTGCCCTCCGTCCTGGACCTGGACGCGGTGCGCGAGGCCGGTGTCCGGATCGGTGCCGACCCGCTGGGCGGCGCTTCGGTCGCGTACTGGGGGCGGATCGCCGAGCAGCACCGGCTGGACCTCACGGTGGTCAACCCGCTGACCGATCCCACCTGGCGGTTCATGACGCTGGACTGGGACGGGAAGATCCGGATGGACTGCTCGTCGCCGCACGCGATGGCCTCGCTGATCGGCCGGCGCGACCGCTTCCAGATCGCCACCGGCAACGACGCCGACGCCGACCGGCACGGCATCGTCACCCCGGACGCCGGGCTGATGAACCCGAACCACTACCTCGCCGTGGCCATCAACTACCTGTACGCGCACCGGGAGAACTGGCCGTCCGGGGTGGGCGTCGGCAAGACCCTGGTGTCCTCCGGGATGATCGACCGGGTCGCCGCCGATCTCGGCCGGGAGCTGGTCGAGGTGCCGGTCGGCTTCAAGTGGTTCGTGGACGGGCTGTCCGACGGCTCGCTGGGCTTCGGCGGCGAGGAGTCGGCCGGGGCGTCGTTCCTGCGCCGGGACGGCTCGGTGTGGACGACCGACAAGGACGGCATCCTGCTCGCCCTGCTGGCCTCCGAGATCCAGGCGGTCACCGGCGAGTCCCCGTCCCAGCACTACGCCGCGCTGACCGCCCGCTTCGGCGAGCCCGCCTACGCGCGGATCGATGCCCCCGCCGACCGCGAGCAGAAGGCGGTGCTGGCCCGCCTCTCCCCCGATCAGGTCGCCGCGGACACCCTCGCCGGTGAGCCGGTGACCGCCGTGCTGACCACGGCACCGGGCAACGGGGCCGCGATCGGCGGGATCAAGGTGACCACGGAGAACGCCTGGTTCGCGGCCCGGCCCTCCGGCACGGAGGACGTGTACAAGATCTACGCGGAGTCCTTCCGGGGCGCCGAGCACCTGACACAGGTCCAGGAAGAGGCCAAGGCCGTGGTCTCGGCGGCACTGGACGCCTGACCCGGCGGGGCCGCCCGTCCTCCCGGTACCGGCACCGGGAGGACGGGCCTCAGCTCACGGCGTCCACACCGTCGGCCTCGGGGCGGTCGTCATGCCGTCGCCGAGGAAGAAACCGGGGTGCGGGGGCTGGTTGTACGCGGTGTTCTGCCAGGCCAGTGCGGTGCGGTAGGTGGTGTCGTGGAGCAGGGTGGTGATCCTGGTGGTGGTCTCGTACGGCGTGGAGTAGATCCGTAGCGCGGTGTTGTTGGTGGTCGCCCAGACCACCTCCTCGCGCCAGTCGCCGAGGAGGTCGCCGGACAGGACCGGGGTGGCCTTGGTGCCGTTGTTGGAGTGGACGGAGGCGCCGGTAAGCAGGCGGGTGTCGCCGGAGGTGCCGTACTTGTCGATGTGGGTGCCGTCCAGCAGTTCCCGGGTGGTGTCGCCGTCCCACCAGGCCAGGAAGTTGGTGCTGGAGGGCTTGCGGCTCGCGACCACCGTGCCGTGCGGGTCGCGTATCCCGGAGGCGGCGGACGACCAGGATTCGGCGCCCGGGCTGCCCGCCCAGATGTCGTCGCTGACACCGCGTCCGTTGTCACCGCCGGCGGGCGTCGACCAGATGATCTGGCCCGTCTTCGCGTCGGCCATCCAGGACGAGGGCTTCGAGCCGTCCTCGTCCACCTTGAACTCCTCCAGGCCCGGGCGCGCCGGGTCCAGGTCGCCGACGTGCATGGCGTCGCCGTGGCCGTTCCTCGTGGTCCACAGGGAGCTGCCGTTGTCGTCCACGGCCATGGCGCCGTAGACGATCTCGTCCCTGCCGTCACCGTCGACGTCGGCCACCGACAGCTGGTGGTTGCCCTGGCCGTCGTAGCCCCGGCCGGTGTTCGTGGAGCTGTTGGTGTCGAAGGTCCAGCGCCGGGTGAAGGCCCCGCCGCGCCAGTCCCAGGCGGCGATCACCGTACGCGTGTAGTAGCCGCGCGCCATGATCAGCGAGGGCCTGCCGCCGTCCAGGTAGGCGGTGCCGGCGAGGAAGCGGTCGACGCGGTTGCCGTAGCTGTCGCCCCAGGAGGAGACGGTGCCGCGTGCCGGGACGTAGTCGACGGTGCCCATGGCGGCGCCGGTCAGGCCGTTGAACATGGTGAGGTATTCGGGGCCGGACAGGACGTAGCCGGCGGAGTTGCGGTGGTCGGCCGATGCGCTGCCGATCACGGTGCCCCGGCCGTCGACGCTGCCGTCGGCGGTCTTCATCGCCACCTCGGCCCGGCCGTCGCCGTCGTAGTCGTACACCTGGAACTGGGTGTAGTGCGCGCCGGAGCGGATGTTGCGGCCCAGGTCGATCCGCCACAGCCGGGTGCCGTCGAGCCGGATGCCGTCCACGACGGTGTTGCCGGTGTACCCGGACTGGGAGTTGTCCTTGGCGTTGGTGGGCTGCCACTTCAGTACGAAGTCGAGCGCGCCGTCGCCGTCGAGGTCGCCGACGGAGGCGTCGTTGGCCTCGTAGGTGTAGGCGACGCCGTCCGGGGTGGTGCCGCCCGGGGGCGGGGTGATGGGTACGTCCTTGTAGCCGGCGCGGAACTGGACCGCGTGCACGGAGTCGGCCTGCTCGACGCCGTCGACCACCGCGCGCACGGTGTAGTCGGCGGAGTTGGGGGCGCCGGAGTGGAAGTAGTTGGTGGAGCCGGTGACGGGCGAGGCGTTGACCTTCGTACCGGCGCGGTAGACGTTGAAGGCGACGGAGTCGGGGTCGGTGGCGAGCCAGCGCCAGCTGACGAGGTTGCCGGAGTCGGTGTGCACGCTGACGACGCCCCGGTCCAGCGCCTCCACCTGGCGTGCGGTCGCGGCGTGCGAGGTATGGCCGGTGACGACCAGTCCGGCGGCGGCGAGGATTCCGGCGGTGACGGCGCCGAGCAGGGTGCGGGTCCGGGTGGTGCGGCGTCTGCGGGAGGTGCGGACATGCGCGAGAGCCACGGTACGAGCCTTCCGGAGTGGGGGTGGGTGGGGTACTCCTCAGTGGCCGCCGGACGCCGAAAGGTTGCCGCCCCGGGGAATGAGGTTGCCGCCCCGGGGAATCCCGTACGCGCTCACCCGTTCGGCTCCGCGCGGTGGCGGGCGCGTCGCGGCGGCGCGCAGGCTGTCCGGAGAGCTGCCGATCGCCAGGGGCGGCGGAGCCCGTTGGGGGTGCGACGTGTCGGACACCGGTACCACGGCCCCTGGTGCGGACCCGGGCGACGAGATGGCGGGGGCGCTGCTCGACACCCTGTTCAGCCAGTCCGCGGTCGGTCTGCACGTCCTGGACCTGGATCTCCGGGTGGTCCGCGTCAACGCCCTGACCGAGGTGGTGGACCCGGAGCAGATCGTCGGCCTGCACTTCACCGACGCCTACCGGCTGGACGACCCGGAGGAGGCCGAACACCTGCTGCGCCAGGTCCTCAAGACGGGTGCGCCGGTGGTCGACTACGCGGTGCGCGGGCGCGTCGCCCGGGCTGCCGGCCCCGACCGCAACCTGAGCGTCACCGTGCACCGGCTGGACGCCCACGACGGCCGGCCGCTCGGGCTGCTCGCGGCCGTGGTCGACGTCAACGAGCGGGACAAGGCCCATGTCCGGGCCGATGTGCTGGCGGCGGTGCGCCGGGGCGCGGGCCACTCCCTCGATGTGGCGGCGACCTGCGAGGGGCTGGCGTCCGCGCTGGTGCCGCCGTTCGCCGACCTGGCCGTGGTCGAGGTGGTGGACGAGGTGCTGCGCGGGGCCGATCCGCCGCTGAGCCCGCTGGGCCGGGACGTCCCGCTGCGGCGTGCGGCGGTCCGGGGCACGGAGACGGCGTCGGACAACCTGGTCGGCGAGCTGCGCCGGCTGCCGGAGGCGACGCCGTTCGCCCTGGCCGTCACGGATCTGCGCCCCCGGCTGGTCCAGCTGGGCCCGGACACGCCCTGGCTGGACGCCGACCCGGCGACGCGCCGGATGATCGAGGCGACCGGGGCCCACTCGATGATCGTGGCGCCGCTGAAGCTGCATGGCTCCGTCCTCGGCCTGGTGAGCCTGTTCCGGCACCGGGGCGATCCGTACAACGAACGCGACCTCACCCTCGCGCTGAACGCCGCCGCGCACGCGGCGCTGAGCATCGAGAACGCGCTGCGCTTCGCCCGCGAGCACGTGATCGCCTCGACGGTCCAGCGCCGGCTGCTCCCCCAGCACGAGGGCGAGCGGGTCGCGATCGAGACCGCGCACGTCCTGCTGCCTGGGCGCAACAGCGGATGCTGGTTCGACACGATCGGGCTCTCCGGCGCCCGGACGGCGCTCATCATCGGCAATGTCGCCGGACACGGACTGCAGACGGCCATCACGATGGGGCAGCTGCGCACCGTCATCCACGCGCTGGCGGGCCTCGACCTGGAGCCCGACGAGGTGCTGGCCCGGCTCAACGACACGGCGGACCGGCTGGTCGAGGAGCGGCGGTCGCTGCCGCCCGGGGACTCGCTGCACCGCCAGCCGCTGACCGCGAGTTGCCTGTACGCGGTGTACGACCCGTTCACGCAGGTGTGCACGGTGGCCCGGGCCGGGCATCCCGCTCCGGTGGCCGTCGGGCCGGACGGGCGCCCGCTGGTGCTGGATGTGCCGGAGGGACCGGCGCTCTTTTCGACGGACAGCGCGCCCTTCGCGACGGGTTCGGTGCGGCTGGAGGAGGGCAGTGTGCTGGCGTTCCTCACCGGCTCGCTGCTGCCGGAGGAGCGGTCGGTGGAGCGGGTGCGGGAGGCGCTGGCCTTTCCGGAGCGCCGGCTGCGGGACCTGTGCGACGCGATCGTGTACAACCTGCCGGCCGAGGCCGATCCGGACGGGGCGGCGCTGCTGCTCGCCCGGACGGGCGTGGTGCCGCCGGACCGGGTGGCGACCTGGGAGCTGGCCCACGACCGGACCACTCCGGCGGTCGCCCGCACGCTCGTCCGGGACCGGCTGGAGGGCTGGGAGCTCGACGAGGACACCATCGAGGCGACCGAGCTGATCGTCAGCGAGCTGATCACGAACGCGGTGCGCTACGGGACGCCGCCGCTGCAACTGCGGCTGCTCCTCGACCGCGCGCTGACCTGCGAGGTGCACGACACCAGCCCGGTGGCCCCGCATCTGCGGCATGCGCGGACGGTGGACGAGGGCGGACGCGGGCTGTTCATCGTGTCGCAGCTCGCCAGCCACTGGGGCACCCGCTACGGCACGAACGGCAAGGCGCTGTGGACGGAGCAGGAGATCCGGGACGAGGACTCCTGACCGGGCATACGGGTGCGGCGCACCCCGGCCGGGAGGGCCGGGATGCGCCGCGAGGAGAGGCCACGGGCGGCGGCACGGGTCCAGCGGGCCGCCGCCGGTGGGTCAGCGGCGGGGACCGTGGTGGCGGTGCCCCCAGGACTTGGAGTCGACCTTGTGGCCGTGCGCGTCGCGCAAGGTTGCCGTGTCGCTGTTGTCCCAGACGTAGCTGCGCCGGTCCTGGTAGACGTCGTGGCGGGTGTCGCGGCCGACACCGGTGTGGACGCGCACCGAGGAGCGGCCGGGCAGGCGCAGGTCGAACTTGTACGTGCGGTGGCTCTCGTCGCTGAGCGTCCAGCCGCGCAGGTTCACCGTGTGCCGGCCGGTGTTGGTGACGGTGACCCACTCACCGTTCAGGCTCCGGTTGGAGCCGTTGTCGCGACCGGGGCTGTCGTACTGGATCTTGCCCAGGACGACGGTCGGGCGCGGGGCGTGGTGGCCCCGGCCGTGGTCACGGCCGTGGTCACGGCCGTCGGCGACCGCCGGGAGGGCGGCGGCGGCGACCAGTGCGCCGGAAGCGAGGACGGCGGCGGTGATCCGCCGTGCGGAACGGGACATGAAGACCCCTCAGGTGCGGGCCCGGACCGGTGGGGTCCGGGCGGTTCAACGTTCCCGGCGTCCTGCCGGGAGCCACACCTTGGACCCGCCGGCGGCCCGGCGGGAACCACATCGGGGCGTGTTACGAAGTGCGGACATTTCCGTCACACACGCCTGTAGTCGGCATGTAGGGAAAGCTGCGGGTACCTGTCAATTCCTGTCCGCTGCAACCAGCCGTACGGTGCCGGATTGACGGGGTCGACCGTGCGGGCGACGCCGCCGGGCGCCCCGCGGGCGGGCCTGTGCACGGGGCCTGCGGGTTCGTAACAAACAGACCGCGAGCCCTGTTGAACGCCCGTTCCGTTACCGTCGGAACGGGCGCACGAATGTTCCCTCGAACGCCGGGCTGGATGCGCTCGCCGCGTTCAGGCCGTGGCGTCCGACCAGGCGTAGGGCGGTGGCACCGGGCCGTCGGGCCGGCCGGCGCCGGCTTCGCCGATGGCGCGGTCGGCCACGCTCATCAGCTGCCCGGCGACATCGTGCATGGCCCGGCTCGCCGCGACCTCGTCGCCGATGGTGGGGACGTCGGGGTCCTGGGGGCTCAGCCGGGCGATCCCCTGGCCGGTGAGCCTCGCGGTGCCGGTGTCCAGCACCGCTTCCGCCTTGGTCGTCCCGCTCTCCTCGGAGAGCTCGACGCGCACCGTCCATTCCAGCGTGCGGTTCATCGCATACCTCCCGGCCCGCACCGGCCGGCGGGCGCGGGCCGACGCACGGGTCCTCCTCCAGCATCCACCCGACCGGCCGCCGCCGCCCGCCCGGACTGCGCCCGGTCCCCCGCCGAAATAGGATGCAGGGGCCCGGCCCGCCAACCCCCGTCCCGCGGAGCGGCCCATGAACCGGCGTCGTCCTTCCCGGTCGGCCAGCTCCGACGAACTGCTCACCACCCTTCACGACCTCACCTCCCGGGCCCGCCGCGAGGTGGAACTGCACCAGGCCAGGGTGGAGCTGGCCGAGGCACTCCAGCGGGAGATGCTGCCCCCCGACCTGCCCTCGCCACCGGGTCTGCGGACCGCCGCCCGGTACGACCCGGCGCGCAACGGCCTGGACATCGGCGGCGACTGGTACGACGGGTTCGTGCTCCCCGACGGGGCGCTCGCGTTCGCCATCGGGGACGTCCAGGGGCACGATGTGGAGGCCGCCGCCTTCATGGGCCAGATCCGGATCGCGATGCGCGCCTTCGCGCTCACGGCGGAGGACCCGGGCGAGGTCATGAGCCGTACCAACGACCTGCTGCTCGCCGCCGACACCGGGCTGCTCGCCACCTGCACCTTCGTACGTCTCGACCCGGCCACCCGGGAGCTGCGCAGTGCCCGGGCCGGACATGTGGCCGCCGTCTGGGCCACCGCCGACGGCCGGGCCGGCACCACGGACGACGAGGGCGGGCTGCCGCTCGGGGTGCAGTCGGGCGAGGAGTACCCGGTCACCACGCGCCCGCTCAGCGGCGAGGGGGCGTTCGTGCTGCTGACCGACGGGGTGGTCGAGGGTCCCTCGTACGCCTTGGACGAAGGGCTGGACGCGGTGGTGCGGCTCGTACGTTCCCGGGTGACCGAGGACGCGGACGCGCTGGCCGACGCGGTCATGGGGTCCGCCGAGCGGACGGGGCACCAGGACGACGCGGCGGTGCTCGTCCTGCGCCACGGGCGCCCCGGCTCCGGCTGAGGGTGCGGCGGACCCGGGCCGCCCGTGCGTGTCAGACCGCCGTCCGCCCCGGGGCCGGTGTCTCATGAGAGGCGTGATCCACAGCGAGAGGAACCGCCGGTACCTGGTGGCGGTCCTGCGTGTCGTGGGCGTCGCCGCCGTCTATTGCGGGTCGGCCCGGCTGGGCCTGCTGAGGGAGCTGACCGTCCATGGCGCGGTGGTGACGCCGCTGTGGCCGCCGACCGGGATCGCGCTGGGCTGCCTGCTGTATTTCGGATTACGCGTGTGGCCCGGGATCGCGGTGGGCTCGCTGGTCGTCGTGGGCATGCTGGGCGGTACGGTGACGCCGTCCACGCTCGTCGTCGCGGCGGGCAACACGCTCGCCCCCCTGTGCGCGTACGCATTGCTGCGGCGGACCGGTTTCCGCCGGGAGCTGGACCGGCTGCGCGACGGCATCGTGCTGGTGTTCCTGGGGGCGATGGCCGCCATGGTGATCAGCGCGACCGCCGGGACGGCGATGCTCGTGGTGGACGGCAAGGTGCCCGCCCGGAACTTCTGGTCCGTCTGGGCGGCGTGGTGGGCGGGTGACGTCATGGGGGTCCTGGTGGTCGTGCCGGTCGTGCTGGTGCTCGGCCGCGTGCGGCCGCCCAGGCTCACGGACCGCTGGGCGGAGGCCCTGGCGCTGTCGGCGGTCGCGGTCGTCGGGGCGCTGTTCGCCACCCGGAGCTCGCTGTCGATGCTCTATCTGGTGTTTCCGATCGTCATCTGGGCCGCCCTGCGCTTCCGGCTCGGGGGCAGCGCGCCGTGCGCCCTGCTGGTATCCGTCCTGGCGGTCGTGGCGGGGACGGACGGGGCGGGGCCGTTCGCGGGGCACACCATCGTGGAGGTGATGATCAACCTCGCGGTGCTCAACGGGGCCGTCGCTCTCACCGCCCTCCTGCTGGCCGCCATGGTCACCGAGCAGCAGTACGTCCGGCACCGCATCGAGCGCGCCTGCGAGGAGTTGGCCGAGGTGGTCGACCAGCTCGCCCCGGGTCGCTCGGCCGCCGCCTGGCCGTCCCGGGCCGAGGACGAACGCGGCAGCCGCTGAGCCCGCGGATCAGCGGCGGAAGTACCGGTCCAGGAACGCGTTGCGGAAGACGCCCTCCGGGTCGTAGCGGCGCGTCAGCGCCTCGAAGTCCGCGTAACGCGGGTACAGCGTGCGCAGCACCTCCGGGTCCGTGGAGAAGACCTTGCCCCAGTGCGGGCGGGCGCCGAACGGGGCCAGGGCCTCCTCGATCGCCGCGGCCACCGGAGCGACGGCCGCCGCGTCCGGGACCCAGGTGAAGTGGAAGGCCACCGAGTCCCGGCCGTGGGCGGGGCTCAGCCACAGGTCGTCGGCGGCGACGGTGCGGAGCTCGGAGATCTGGAGCACCGGGGTGATCCGGTCCCGCAGCCGGGCCAGGGCCTCGTAGGCGGCGACGGCGTCCGCGCGGGCCACGAAGTACTCCGACTGGAGCTCGTCGCCGTTGCTCGGGGTGAACTCCATCCGGAAGTGCGGCAGCCGCTCGTGCCAGGGGCCGGGCACACCCTGCTGTGCGGTGCAGTTCCCGGCGGGCACCCCGGGGATCGGGTGCCGGGGGCCGTCGGCGAGCCGGGCGCCCAGCCACGCGGCGGGCATCGCTTCCCTCGCACCCTCGTCGCCCACCCGCTGCTTCAGCCAGACCTGGCCGACCGGGCCGGGACGCCAGTCCGTGAAGACGCTGACGCTGTAGGCGGCGGACATGACCTCGTCGAAGCGCGCGGCCAGTGTCGCCTCGGGCAGATCCTCGTACACCCACTGGCGCACTTCGAAGGCGGGCACCAGATCCAGGTCCAGCGAGGTCACCACGCCGAGGGCGCCGAGGGAGACGACCGCGCCCGCGAAGTCCTCGTCGGTGCGCCGCAGGGTGCGTGTCTCTCCGTCGGCCGTCACCAGGGTGAGCGCGCGCACCGCGCCCGCCAGTGAGCGGTTGCCCACGCCGGATCCGTGGGTGCCGGTCGCGACGGCTCCGGCGGCCGAGATGTGCGGGAGCGAGCCCAGATTGGCCAGGGCGAGACCGCGTTCGTGGAGTTCGGCGGCGAACTCGCCGAAGCGGAGTCCCGCGGTCAGTGACACGGTCCGGCCCGGGACGTCGATGTCCACGACGCGCGGGAGGCCGGCGAGCGACACATGGTCGCCCGAGGTGTCCGCGACGGTGTTGAAGGAGTGCCGGGTGCCCAGGGGGCGGACGGTGTCGGAGGCGGCGACCGTCTCGCGCAGTTCGCGGACGGATCGCGGCACACACAGCCGCTTCGCCCCGAAGGTGATGTTGCCGGCCCAGTTCTTCTCCGCGGGGGTCACCGTGCGTCCTTCTTCCACTCAGGGCCGGGCACGTGCTCCCGGCACCGCATTCTCCCAGACCTCCCGGTGGCGGCCGGAACCGAGCGGGCCGAATACCACCCGCGCAACCACGCGAGCACGTACGGTAGTTGGCAGACCGAGGTACATATCCGCACACAACCGTTTGGCACATGTCACACATACCAACAGGTGCACACAGAACCAGAGATCCGGTACGGATCGGGACGAGTGCGGGAACACCGCACCTGTCTGAACTTCACCGGAACTCCAGCGAAATGCCATGTGTGTGGATATCGTGCACCGAGCGAGGGCGCGTCCGTCAGTCCACTGGATCGGCGGATGCGCCCCGTTTGTGGCGATGCGACTGTGACTGGGGGGTTCATGGGGCATGTCGAGCTACCCGAATCCGATATACCGAGGCCCGTGGGACTGGCGGGAGCGCCACGTCCGCGGACCTCTTCAGGAATGCCGCGCGGCCAGGACATCGGCCGGCCGCGGCAGCTCCCGCGCGTACCGTACGAACGCGGCGCCGGGGCGCCCGGCAGGCGCCCGGGCCTGCTGCCCCTGGTGGTGTGTGCCGAATCCGCCGGACTGGGCCTGCCCGCCTGGCTGGTGCTCCGCGCCGGAGGGCAGCCCGAGGCCCTGGCCGGGGCGCTCGCGGCCACCCTGGTGTGGTGCGGGGTCCGGGCCGCGCGGGGGCGTTACGTCTTACGTGTACCGGGCCGCCCGCCCGGGGCGCTGACCACGCCCGGGGACTGGTTACTGCTCATCGGTGTGCTGGCGGTGCTGTGGACCGTCCTCGACGCGCCGATCGACCCGGCGGCGGCCGTCGTCGCCCTGATCCCCGGGCTCCTGGCCGGGGCGGGCACCTCGTGGGCACGCCGGCTGGCCCGGTCCGGGAGGCGCCGGACGGCGCGCCGGGTACTGGTGGTCGGCGAGGCCGCGGGGGTGGACCGGGCGGTGCGGCTGCTCACCTCTCGGGAGGACCACGGCTATCTGGTCGTGGCCGCGCTGCCGGTGGGCGCGGCGGCGCTGAGCTGCGAGGTCCCGGTGCCGGGGCGGCTGGCTCCGGCGCCCGCGGGGGACGACGCCTCGACGGTGCTGGGCGCGGCCTTCGCGCACGAGGCGGACCTGGCGCTGGTGGTGCCGGGGCCGGGGCTGGCCGAGGAGCGGTTGCGGCGGCTGACCTGGGGACTGCACGACGGCGGGCTCGAGGTGTCGGTGCTCTCCCACCTCTCGGAGACCGCGGCGGACCGGATCCGGCCCTCGTCGGCGGCCGGGCTCACCCTGCTGCACATCGTGCCGCCGCTGCGCCGGGGGCTTCAGCCGGCCCTGAAGGCGGCGGTGGACCGGGCGGGTGCCACCTGCGGGCTGGTCGCCCTGTCTCCTTTGCTGCTGCTGATCGCGGTGGCGGTCCGGCTCACCTCGCCGGGCCCGGTCTTCCACCGGCAGGTCCGCCAGGGGCAGCACAACCACCCGTTCGTCATGTGGAAGTTCCGCACGATGGTGGTGGACGCCGAGCGGCACAAGGCGCGGCTGGCCGAGGCCAACGAGAACGACGGCCCGATGTTCAAGATGCGCCGGGATCCCCGGGTGACCCGGCTCGGCCGTCTGCTGCGCCGCTCGTCACTGGACGAACTGCCCCAGCTCATCAACGTACTCAAGGGTGACATGTCCCTGGTCGGCCCGCGTCCGCCGCTGCCGGACGAGGTCTCCCGGTACGACGAGCGGGAGTTGCGCAGGCTCGCGGTGAAGCCGGGGCTGACGGGGCTGTGGCAGGTCAGCGGCCGGTCCGACCTCTCGTGGCAGGAGACGGTGTCGCTGGACCTCTGGTACGTCGACAACTGGTCGGTGGCCACGGACATGGGGCTGATGGCCCGGACACTGCGTGCCGTCACCGACGGCCGCGGAGCGTACTGAGTGCGGGGGCCGATGAGCACCGGGAGGAGGGGCCGGGTGGTCCGCCCGTCGTGGACGGGACCGGGCCGCCCGGCCGGGCGGGGGCGGCTACGCGGCCTGCTGCCGGAGCCACCAGGAGTACGTCTCCGCGATGCCCTCCTTCAGCGGGATGCGCGGTGCGAAGCCGAGGGAGGTCAGCCGGGACACGTCCAGGAGTTTGCGCGGGGTGCCGTCGGGCTTTGCGGTGTCCCAGCGGATTTCACCCTGATAGGCCGTCACCTCACCGACCATGGAAGCGAGTTCGCGGATGGTGAGGTCGTCGCCGCAGCCGACGTTGACCGGTGCGTCGTCGTCGTAGCGCTCCAGCAGGAGTACGCAGGCGGCGGCGAGGTCGTCCACGTGCAGGAACTCGCGCCGGGGGTTTCCGGACCCCCAGAGCGTGAGGGCCGGTGCGCCCGACTCGCGGGCCTCGTGGAAGCGGCGGATCAGGGCGGGCAGGACGTGCGAGGTCTCCAGGTCGAAGCTGTCGCCGGGGCCGTAGAGATTGGTCGGCATGGCGCTGATGTAGGAGGCGCCGTACTGGCGGCGGTAGGACTGCGTCTGCACGATGCCGGCGATCTTCGCCAGCGCGTACGCCTCGTTGGTGGGTTCCAGCTCCCCGGTGAGCAGGGCGCTCTCGGGGATCGGCTGCGGGGCGTGCTTCGGGTAGATGCAGGACGAGCCGAGGAAGAGCAGCCGTTCGGTGCCCGCCGCGTGCGCCCCCGCGATGACGCTCAGCTGGATGCGCAGGTTGTCCTCGATGAACTGCACCGGATACGTGCTGTTGGCCATGATCCCGCCGACCCGGGCGGCGGCCAGCACCACGGCGTCCGGGCGTATGCCGCGCAGGAAGGCGGCGGTGCGCTCGCCGTCCCGGAGGTCGAGGAGGTCGCGGCCGCGGGTGATCACCTCGTGGCCGTCGGCGGTGAGGCGGCGGAGCACCGCCGACCCGACCAGGCCCCGGTGACCGGCGACGAACACGCGTGCGCCGGGGCGTAGCAGGGAGGGGACTCGTTCCCGGGGAGGGCCGGGGAGATCAGTCGTCATGTTTTCGGATTGTGCCAGCAGCCGGGCGAAACAGTGATGTTTTGCACCGGATCCCTCAGACCTTGACATTCCATGACCAACTGCCTTACGGGCGACCGCAGAAGGGGGAAACGTGGCGAAGACCGCGCTCATCACCGGGGTGACCGGACAGGACGGTTCATACCTCTCGGAGCTGCTGCTCCAGAAGGGATACACGGTCCACGGCCTGATCCGCCGCTCGTCCAGTTTCAACACGGAGCGGATCGACCACATCTACCAGGGCCCGGAGCAGGAGCACCGGTCCTTCGTGCTGCATCACGCGGACCTGGCCGACGGGGTCGCGCTGGTGAACCTGTTGCGGGACATCCGGCCCGACGAGGTGTACAACCTGGGCGCCCAGTCGCATGTGCGGGTCTCCTTCGACGCGCCGCTGTACACCGGTGATGTGACCGGCCTCGGCACGATCCGGCTCCTGGAGGCGGTCCGGGCCAGTGGCATCGACACCCGGATCTACCAGGCGTCCTCCTCGGAGATGTTCGGCGCGAGCCCGCCCCCGCAGAACGAGCAGACGCCGTTCCACCCGCGCAGCCCGTACAGCGTCGCCAAGGTGTACTCGTACTGGGCGACGGTCAACTACCGCGAGGCGTACGGGATGTTCGCGGTGAACGGCATCCTGTTCAACCATGAGTCGCCCCGGCGCGGGGAGACCTTCGTGACCCGGAAGATCACCCGTGGCGTGGCCCGGATCAAGGCGGGTCTCCAGTCCCGGCTGCATCTGGGCAACCTGGACGCGGTGCGCGACTGGGGTTACGCCCCCGAGTACGTGGACGCGATGTGGCGCATGCTCCAGTGCGACACCCCGGACGACTACGTGGTGGCCACCGGGGAGGGGGTCAGCGTCCGGCAGTTCCTGGAGTACGCCTTCGAGCACGCGGGCCTGGACTGGCGCGAGTACGTCCGCTACGACGCGAAGTACGAGCGGCCCAGCGAGGTCGACGCGCTGATCGGGGACGCCTCGAAGGCCGGACAGCTGCTGGGCTGGAAACCGGCCGTACGCGCCCGGGAGCTGGCCCGGATCATGGTCGACGCCGATGTGCGCCGCCTCTCCGACGAACTCGCGGGGGCCGCCGTGCGCGTGGACAGATAACGGACTCCGGCGCGCACCCCCACCCCCACCGGTCACGCGGTGGGGCCGCACGCGCCGGTTCGGGCGGGGCCCCGGCTCCGCCTCCTCGACCGCGGCCAAGGGGCCGCAAGCTCGTTCTCACCTTCGGAGCTGAATGATGAACCGAACCACAGGGCGCCGACGCGGCCGGACGCGGGCCGCGGCCGCGGCGCTCGGCCTGCTCGCGGGCGCCCTGAGCGCCGCCGCCGCGGGCAGTCCCCAGGCCGCCGCCCTCACCGCGCCCATCTCGATCACCGCGGACGACCTGTCCACCTGGCAGACCAACGGCATCGTCTGGTCGATGGCCGCGTCCGACGACGGTGTGGTCTACGCGGGCGGCACCTTCTCCACCGTACGGCCGCCGGGCGCGGCCGCCGGGACCTCCGAGCAGCCCGCGGTGAACTTCGCCGCGTTCGACACCGCGACCGGTGCGCCCACCGGCTGCTCGCTGTCGTTCACGCTCTCCTCGGGGACCGCGACCGTGCGCGCGCTGGCCCTGTCCCCGGACGGTGAAACCCTGTACGCGGGCGGGCAGTTCGGGGCGGTGAACGGGGTGGGCGTCAGCAACCTCGCGGCCATCGACACCGCCACCTGCACCCCGCGCCAGAACTTCAAGGTCGCGGTCTCCGCCACCGTGCGGGCGCTGGCGGTCACCGACGACACGGTGTACCTCGGGGGCGACTTCAAGAGCGTGGCCGGGCAGGCCCGCACCTTCTTCGCGGCCGTCACCACCGGTGCCGCGCTGAAGCCGTGGACGGCGAACGCGGACGAGGTGGGCCGGGCGGTGGAGGTCACACCGGACGGGCAGCACGTGGTGCTCGGCGGTGACTTCTTCACCATGAACGGCACCAGCTCGCACGCGCTGGCGGTGGTGAACGCCACCACCGGTGCGCTGTCCAAGAGCTACCCGGGCTTCATTCCCAACACCTCCACGGTGCAGGACCTCACCAGCGACACCAAGCAGTTCTACACGGCCAACGAGGGCACCGGCGGCGGGGTGTTCGACGGGCGGATCGCCCTCGACCTCGGCACCTTCAACCAGGTGTGGCGGGACACCTGCCTGGGCGCCACCCAGGCGCTGCTGGTGCACAACGGGGTGCTCTACAGCGGCAGTCACGCGCACGACTGCGCGTCCATGGGCGAGTTCCCCGACCAGCCGCGCAAGCACCTGCTGGCCCAGTCGGTGGACGACCCGAAGCTGCTGCCGTGGTTCCCGGACACCAACGACGGGATCGGTGAGCCGGTCGGCCCGCGCGTGATGGCGCAGACCGACAAGGGCGGCCACCACTACCTGTGGGTGGGCGGCGAGTTCACCACGGTCAACAGCAAGGCGCAGCAGGGGCTCACCCGGTTCGCCGACGGCCCGGACACGGGCGCCCCCTGGGTACCGAACGTCAGCGTCTCCACGATCGCCCCGGGCAAGGTGGACGTGAACTGGCAGACCAGTTTCGACACCGACGACGGGGTGCTCACGTACCGGATCTACAAGGACGGGGCGACCACCCCGGTCCACACGACGACCGGGTACTCCGTGTTCTGGGACCGTCCGCAGCTGCGGTGGACGGACACCGACGTGGCACCCGGTGAGACCCACACGTACCGGATCACCGCGAGCGACGGCACCAACACCAGCGCGAAGTCGCCCGCGGTGAGCGCGACCGTGGCGTCCAAGGCGGAGAGCTATCCGGCGAAGGTGCTCTCCGACGGGGCGAGCCTGTACTGGCGCTACGACGAGGGCACCTCGACGTTCGCCGCCGACACCGGGGCGGGGCTGGACAACGGCTTCCTGCGCAACTCGCCCTCGTACCGGCAGACCCCGGCGGCCGTGGCCGGGCCCTCGACCGCCATCGGGTTCAACGGGTCCACCCAGTACGCGTACAGCAACGGCAGCCGGCCCCAGCCCAAGGCGTTCTCCGTGGAGACCTGGATCAAGACCACGACGACCCGGGGAGGGAAGATCATCGGCTTCGGCAGCAACACCATGGAGCTGAGCGGCAAGTACGACAAGCACGTGTACATGCTCAACAACGGGCGGCTGACCTTCGGCACCTCCAACGGCGGGGGTCAGACCGTCAGCACCACCGGGGCGTACAACGACGGTGCCTGGCACCATGTCGTCGCCACCCAGGGCTCCGGCGGTATGGCCCTGTACGTGGACGGGCAGCTGCGCGCCTCGAACTCGCGCTACACCCAGAACCAGAGCTACACCGGCTACTGGCGGGTGGGCGGGGACAACCTCGCGACCTGGCCGAACCGGCCGACGAGCAACTTCTTCGCCGGACAGATCGACGAGACCGCCGTGTACCCGGCCGCGCTGACCGCTGCCCAGGTCAGTGCCCACTACGCGCTGAGGAACAGCGGATGAGGCACGCCCTCCTGGCCGGTGCCGCCGTCGTGTTCGCGACGGCGGCACTGGCCGCCTGCGGCTCGTCCTCGGGTGACGGGGGCGGGGACCAAGAGGGCGGTGGCAGGGCGGCGGGACCCGCGGCTTCGAGCAGCGCGGCGCCGTCCGTGCCCGCGGCCGGAGCGGAGGCCGACCCCACCGAGCCCGCCGACCCGGAGGTGACCCGCAGCAGCGAGCCGCCCAAGATCCCCACCGACCGGCTGACGCCCGCCACCGGCACGTTCACCAAGAAACAGAAGGAGTACCTCACCGACCGGGTGCCCGTGGGCATGGACCCGGCCGCTGTGCTCCAGACCGGGCAGGAGACCTGCGACCGGCTCGACTACCTGGTCAAGGTGGACCGGGACACCGCGGTGGGTGCCGTCGTGACGGGCGAGATCACCGGCGCTGAGCCCGCCGTCGCCCATCTGTGCCCCCGGCACAAGGACCTGGTGGAGCGGGCCTCGCACGGGTACGCCGACGGTGCGTACCGGGACGGGAAGGTGCGGCCCGGCCGCTACCGGGACGTCTCCCCCACCCCGAACTGCACCTGGGAGGTCACCGGCCCGGGCGGGAAGGTGCTGGCCTCCGGCTCCTCGCACGGCGGGAAGCGGACCACGATCACGATTCCGGAGGCGGCGCTCGCCTTCACCTCCACAGGCTGCTGGGCCTGGCTGCCCGAAGGGGACAACGGATGAAGAAGTTGCCGATAGCCGTGGCGATCCCCACGAAGAACGAGGGGCTGAACATCGCGGAGGCCGTGCGGTCGGTCATCGACCACTTCGAGGCGGTGGTCGTCGTGGACTCGCACAGCTCCGACGACACGGCGAAGATCGCCGCCGAGTGCGGCGCCGAGGTCGTCCTGTACACCTGGGACGGCGGGCATCCTCGGAAGAAGCAGTGGTGCCTGGACCACGTGCGCACGGACCTGGACTGGATCCTGCTGCTCGACGGGGACGAGCGGCTGAGCCCCGCGCTGCTGACCGAGCTGCGGGGGATCTTCGCCGCTCCGGACACGCCGAAGCCCGCCGCGTACGACATCCCGCTCGGCTACTGGTTCTCCGGGAAGCGGCTGCGGCACGGCTACACCATCCGCAAACGCTCGCTGACCGACCGGACCCGCTGCCACTACCCGGAGGTCGGCGATCTGGACGCGCCCGGCATCGGGGAGGTGGAGGGGCACTACCAGCCGGTCGCGCAGAGCACCGCGGCACTGCGCCATCCGATCGAGCACCAGGATCTGGACCCGGTGACCGCCTGGTTCGAGCGGCACAACCGCTACTCGGACTGGGAGGCGTGGCTCAACCACCATCCGGAGGTGAAGGAGCAGGTGCGCCGCGCCAAGTCGCGGCAGGGGCAGCTGTTCCACAGGGCGCCGTTCAAACCGCTGATGTCCTTCGCCTACATGTACGTCTACCGGCGGGGGTTCCTCGACGGGCGCGCCGGGTTCGACTTCGCGCTGGCGATGAGCTTCTACCGCTGGCAGATCGCCCTCAAGTCGCGGGAGAAGCCCGCTTCTTGACGCCCTTGCTCCTCCGGCGGACCACATCCTCGTAGGTCCGCCGGAGGGTGCGGGTGACGACCTCGATGGTGAAGTGCTCGTTGACCAGCTCCCAGGCGGCCTTCCCGGCAACCGCGTTGGCGTCCGGTTCGAGCAGTTCCAGGACCGCCCGCGCGACCTTGTCCGCGTTGGCGGCGTCCTCCCCGACGCGGCTGTCGATGACCCGGCCCGCCCCGGCCCGCGCCACATCGGGCCCGAGTCCGCAGGTGCGGGTGATGACGGCCGGGGTGCCGACGGACATCGCCTCCAGGACCGAGACGCCCAGGGGCTCCTCGATGGACGGCAGCACATACACATCGGCCTCGCGGCCGGCCGCCAGCACCTCCTCGTGGCCCAGCGGCCCCACGTGGTCCAGCGCGTCCGTCACGCCGAGGCGGCGGGCCAGTGCGAGGGTGCCGGGCAGGGCGCCGGTGTCCGGACCCGCGAGGACGAAGCGGGCGTCGGGGTGCTCGGCCAGGACGGCGGGCATCGCGGCGACGAAGTCCTCGGGGCGCTTGCGCTCCTGGATGCGGGCGAGGAACAGCACGGTGGGCGGGCGGCCGGGCTCACGGGCCGGTTTGAACGGCTGCGGGCGCACCCCGTTGACCAGGCGCACGGTCCGGGTGAGCGGCACGGGGGCGGCGACGGCGTTGACGTCGGCGCGCTCGGCCTCGGTGAGGTGGAGCACCGCGTCGGCGCCGCGCAGCACCCGGCGGACGCCCAGGAGGTCGGTGAGCTGCGCGACGCGCTTCTCGGTCGGGTCGACCATGCCGTGGGTCTGGACGACCAGGGGGGTGCCGGAGGCCAGGGCGAGGAGGGCGGCGGGCAGGGTGACCAGGTCGCGCATCAGGTGGACGTGGACGAGGTCGGCGCCGCGCATCATGCGGTGGGCGGTCCGCAGCAGGGCGGCGGAGGTGATCCCGCTGACCTCGAACACCGGCAGCAGGTGGCGGGCTTGGAAGAGGTGGACGGGGACGCCCTCCACTTCGCGCGGCAGGGGTCCGTCGAAGCCGTCGCCGAGCGCCATGATCCGCGCGTCGTCGCCCCCGGCGCGCTGGACCTTCGAGAGGTTCAGCGCCACCCGGGTCGGACCGCCGAAGGCGTGGTCCGGGGTGTGCAGCGTGACGATGTGCAGGATCTTCACCAGGGTCCCCCTCGCCCTCGTCCGGCCCTGACCAGACTAGTCGTCACATCTCCTCACGTGTGGTGATTCGTTAATGTGTAGCCACACAACCGCGCTTCGGGGGACGGGGAGTTGATGGCATCCGTGAACGAGGGCGCAACCTCCGCGCCCGCCCGCCCGCTGTCCTGGGCGATGCTGTCGCGGGCGCTGGCCGTGCCGCTGATCCTCGGCCTGGTGTGCTTCCTGCCCGCGCTGATCGCCGCCCAGCCCGGGACCGGGGTGCGGGACACCGCGTACTGGTTTCAGCTCGTCCTGACCTGTTACGCGGGGGCGCGGCTCGCGACGATGATCCTGTCCACGCGGCGGCGGCTCCTCCAGGGCGTCTTCTGGATGTTCGTGTACATCGCGATGGGGGTGGCGCCGTTCGCGCAGGTGGTCATCGGCCAGACGCCGACGCCCGCGGTCGGGCCGCGCGCCGATCTGGTGACCGCCGTCGCCCTGGTCCTCGTGGGGTGCGCGGCCTTCGACCTGGGGGCGCTGCTGGCGTCGCGACGCCCGCTGCGCCGCCGTCGCACGGCGCGCGGGGACGGGCACGGCGCCACCGCGCACCCGGTGCGGCTGCGGCTCCTGGTGCTGGTGGCGTTCGCGGCGAGCGGGTACTACGTGCTGAAGCTGGGCGGGCCCGCGGTCTTCTTCTCCAGCAGGCAGGAGATCAGCGCCTCGGTCGCCGAGAGCGGGGTGGCGTCGGGCGAGTCCAATGTGGGCTCGGCCTTCCTGAAGGGCTTCGGCACGGTCCCGGCGCTGCTGGCGCTGCTGTTCTACACGCGCAGGCTGGTGACCTCGCGCCGGGCCAGGCGCGCACCGTCGACCGTACTGGTCTGGTGCGGCCTCGCGGCCGTCAACCTGGTCGTGAACAACCCTGTCTCCAACGCCCGTTACTGGTTCCTCACGGTGCTGGTCTCGCTGCTGTTCACGGCGTTCCCGCGCAGCGCGGCGATGTACCGGTCGGTGCTGGCGCTCGGGGTGATCGGGGCGCTGGTGCTGTTCCCGTACGCGGACCGGTTCCGGTACGACGACGAGGGGTACCGACCGGTCCAGTCGTCGTCGGTGTTCGAGCCGCTGGCCACCAAGGACTACGACCAGACGGTGATGTTCGCCAACACCGTCACCTGGGTCGGCACCCGGGGGCACACCTACGGGCGGCAGCTGGCGGGGTCCGCGTTCTTCTTCGTGCCGAGGGCGGCGTGGAGCGGGAAGCCGGAGGACACCGGGGTGCGCGTCGGGCAGTGGATGGGGATGAACATGACCAACCTCTCCGCGCCGCTGTGGACGGAGCTGTGGGTCGACTTCGGGGCGGTGGGCCTGGTCGGCGGGCTGGCGCTGACGGGGTACGGGGCCGCGCGCACCGACCGGCGTTACGCGCGGGCGGTCTCGCGCGACGGGCCGGGTCCGGGCAGTGTGCTGGCCATCGCGGCACCGCTGATCGCCGGGTACACGTTCATCCTGCTGCGCGGCCCGTTGTTGCAGGCAGCGGGGAAGCTGGCGATCGCGGCCCTGTGCCTGGCACTGGTGACGAGCTTCAGGTCCGGGCGGCGTCCGCGCTGACCGGCGCCGGGTCCCGCGCGCCCGCCCGGGTCAGCCGGGCCACCCGGGTCCAGGTCGCGACGGCCTTGCAGACGGAGCCCAGGCACAGGCCCCAGGCGGCCCCGGTCACCCCGCCGAGCGCGTAACCCGTGGCGAGGAAGGCGACCGCGGCGAGCGAGAACACCACCTGGATCGAGAGCGTGGTGCGCGGGTCGAGGAGCCGGAGGGCCAGCAGTCCGCAGGTGCCGACGGCCATCGCCGCGTACTGGCTGCCGGTCGCCGGGAGGAGCGCCGCCGCCGTGGGCCAGGTCGCGCCGAGCAGGTGGCGGCCGGCCGGGCCGGGCAGCAGGGCGAGGACGGTGGCCCAGGCGGCGGCCGTCAGGGCCAGGACGGCGGCCAGCGCGGCGGTCGCGCGCACCCGGAGCCGGTCGGTCGCGAGCCGCCCGAGGAGCGGGGGGCCGAAGCCGGTGGCGGAGGTGAACAGCACGTTGAGCGGGCCGAAGAGCGTGGTGGCGCCGCGCAGGGCGCCCACGACGAGGGGGTTGCCGACGGCACCGAGCCCGAGCACGGAGAGCTGGGAGGTGGCGTTGCCCACGCCGAACTCGACCACGAACCGCCGCCCGAGGTGCCCCTTCCCGAGCATCGGCCTCAGCGCCACCGGGGCGCCCTTGGTCCTGCGGTGCAGGGCGGCCGCCGAGAGCAGCAGCGCGGGGAGGGCCGAGAGCCCCCACACGGCGACCAGCCGGGCAGCCGGTGCCCCGTGCGGCTGTACGGCCAGGGCGCCGATGACGCAGACCAGCCGGAGGGTGTCGGCGGTCAGGGCCAGATGCTGGGCGTGCAGAGTGGCGAAGGCGTACCGGGCGATGTCCTGTCCCAGCACCACCGGCAGCACCAGGCCCAGCGTCAGCAGGGCCCGTGCGGTGGAGCCGGGCAGCAGGAGGCAGACGGCGGCGAGCAGGGTGCCGAGAGTGGTGGCGGCGAGCAGCGTGAAGCAGACGGCGGACCGGCACGCGGACCGGGTGTCCTCGCCGCCGCCCCTGCGCAGCACCAGGGGCTGTCCCGTGAAGGCGCCGGAGACGCCGAGCAGGACGGTGAAGACGAGGTAGACGGCGGAGAACCGGGCGAAGCCGGACACGGTGGAGAGCCGGGCGGCGGCCACCAGCACCAGGATGTTGGTGAGAGCGGCCACCCCCTGGTCCGCGACCGAGCAGACGATCGCGGTCCGGGCTCTCATCGGTGTCCGGCGGCGCTGTTGTGGCCGTCGCGTCCGTGGCCGCCGTCCACGGTGCGCAGGCCCAGCGTCTCGGCGGGGTCGCCGGTGCGGCCCGTCACGTCGGGGTCGCCGTATCTGCCGCCCGGGGCGGCGGGCCCCTGTCCGGCGGGCCGTCGCCCCGGCGCCCGGACGGCGCCGGACTTCTTCCGGGCCCTCCGGTCCAGCCGGCCGGAGCCCGGGTGGAGCAGGGTGCCGAGGACCGAGCCGCCCGCCGCGCCGATGACCTCGCGGATGCGTTCGAGGTCGCTGCGGTGCACCTCGCGCGGCCGGCAGACGATGACGACGTCCTCGACGCGGTCCACGAGGGCGACGGCGTCCGCGTACGACAGGACGGGCGGGGCGAGCACGATGACGACCGCGCCGGGCCTGCCGCCCTCGGCGATGAGGCGGCTGACGGGGGCGGAGGTCAGGGCGCGCGGCACGTTGTCGGTGCGGCGGCCCGCGACCAGGGTGAAGGCGCCCGACCCGGGCACGTCAACGTTGGCCCGGCTGTCGGACGGCCAGCCGCGGTCCTGGCCGCCCGTCGCCCAGCGGGGGCTGCGGCCCGGGTGGGCGGCGCCGAGGTCGCCGGCCAGGGACGGGGTCCGCAGGTCGGCCTCGACCAGCAGGACGTCGCGGCCCATCTCGGCGAAGGCGGCGGCGAGGTTGGCGGCGGCGGCCCGCGCCATGTCGTTGTCGCCGCGGGGCGCGGTGACCAGGAGGCGGCGGCGTTCGCCGAAAGACGGGTCGTAGGCGAGCCGGAAGGCGACCGCCCGGTACTCCTCGGCGAGCCTGCTGCCGGGGCGGCCGATCGCGAGCAGGGCGCCGGCGGTCGCGCGCTCCCTGGGCAGGGTGCCGAGCAGCGGGGCGCCCAGGGAACGGACGAGCTCCCTGGTGGAGCGGACGGCCGGGTCGAAGACGAGGCGCACCCAGGACAGCAGCAGCCCGAGGGCGAGGCCGACGACACCGCCGAGGCCGAGGAGGAGCGGCAGTCCGGCCCCGGTGGGGTGCCGCGGGGCGACGGGCTTCTTGTTGAGGTAGCCCGGTGTGGTGTCCAGGGCGCGGAGTTCGGAGACCTTCTGGTTGAGCGCGGAGATGGCGACGATGAGGTTGGCGCGCGCGCTGGAGACGTCGTCGCCGGCGCCGGTCTCCTGCTCGGCGAGCCGGTCGCGCTGCTCGGTGAGGGGTTTGAGCTGGGCGCGGTAGCCGTCGATCATGTTGTCGATGCTGTCCTCGGTGCGCTCCCGGCGTATCTCCAGGTAGGCCTCGGCAAGGGCTTGGGCCCGGGCCCTGGCCTGCTCGGGGGTGCGGCCGGTGTAGGCGAACTTGAGGACGAGCGTGTTGGGCGGGTTGGTGACCTGGAGCCCGGAGAGCAGGGCCCCGACCTCGACGGTGTCACCCTGCTTGGCGAGGGTGCCGGCGGCGATGGTGCCCACGGCGTCACTGACGGCGGTCTGGCGTTCGGAGCCGATGTTGATGCCCTTGTCGGCGGAGGCCCCGGCGGCGAAGGGGTCGGAGGTGGCGGACCGTACGGAGACCTCGCCAGTGGCCGCGTAGGTGTCCTCGCCGCTGAGGGCGAGCCAGCCGCTGCCGAGGAGGCCGAGGAGCACACCGGTGACGAGGAGGGTGCGGTAGCGCAGGAGCTGGCGGAACTGGTCCCGGAGCAGGGCGGGTTCGTCCTGCTCGTCCAGGGCGCGGATCGGTTCGGTCATCGGCGTGGGCCTCCCCGGCCGTCCCGCAGGGCCTCGGTGAGCAGGGCGTCGAAGCGGGCCAGCGCCGCCTCCCGGCCCAGGTGGCCGGCCACGTAGCGCGGCCCGTTGGCGCCGAGCGCGTCGGCCTCGGCGGGTGACTCGACCAGTTTGCGTACGGCGCCGAGCACCGCGGCCGGGTCCTCGGGCGCGACGAGGAGCCCGGCCCCGGAGCGCCGCACCTCCGCGGCGGTGCCGCCCTCCTCGGCCACGGAGGCGACGACGGGGCGCCCCGACACGAAGTACGAGGTGAGCTTCGAGGGCACGCTCATGTCGAGCACCGACGCGCGCTGGGTGACGGCGAGGACGTCGGCGGCGGCCAGGACGTCGGTGAACTCCTCCGCACCGGCCGGGGGCAGGAAGTCGAGGTTGGGCAGCCCGGCGGCGCGGGCGCGCAGGGCCTCGCGCTGGTTGCCGTCGCCCATCAGGACGATCCGGATCTCGGGGGCGAGCCGGGCCGCGTCGACCAGGACCTCCAGGCCCTGCTTGAGCCCCATGTTGCCGGAGTGCAGGACGACCGGTGTGCCCTCGCGCCAGCCGAGCCGGGCCCTGGTCGCGGCACGGTCGGCCGAAGGGGCCTGTACGTGGCTCCAGTTGGGCACGACGCGGATGCGGTCCGGGTCCACCCCGTAGGCGGTGACCCGGGGGACGAAGGTCTCGTGGATGACACCGACGACCGTCGCGGCGCGCAGGGCGAACCGCTCGGCCTTCGACGCGAGGGCGGCTGCCCCGTCGCCGCCCCGGATGCCGCTCTGGGCCGCGGCGGCGCCCATCAGGTCCTGGACGACGGGGATGTAGGGCACCCGGTGGCGGCGGGCGAGGCGGGCGCCGATGACCCCGCCGGCGAGGCTGGGCATCTGGGAGACCACCGCGTCGGGCCGGATGCCGGGCGGCGCGACGAGGCCGTGTGCCAGGACGCTGGCCTCGAAGGCGGCTCTGCGCAGGGCGCTCTGGCGGGCCGGTACGTAGTGGCGCCTGCGGTGCACGGTGACGCCCGCGCGCCGCTCCTCGGTGCGCCACACCCCCCGGTAGGCCGCGTCGGTCCGCCAGGCCGGGTAGTGCGGCATGCCGGTGAGCACATGGGTGTCGGCGCCGGACGCGGCCCAGTGCTCGGCGAGCTGGGCGGCGTACGGGCCGATGCCGGTCAGCTCCGGCGCGTAGTTCGTGGAGACCACCAGCAGGCGGTGCCGCTCGAACGGTCTGTGGTGCTCTTCGTCTGCCATCGGACGATCGCCTTCCCCCCGGAGCCACCTGTGTTCCACCGACTGTGTCCACCGAGGAACAGCCCCAAAAGCGAGCTTATCCGTTCATGAGATGAGCAAGTGGTCTTCACAGTAAGGTCGTTGGACTATCGCGGACATCGCGTTCACCGTGGGGGGAGAGAACGGATGGTGCACAGGGTCGGTTACGCGCCGGGGGTCTACGACCTGTTCCATGTGGGACACCTCAATATCCTTCGTCATGCGCGCAGCCAGTGCGACTACCTGGTGGCGGGGGTCGTCTCCGACGAGATGGCCACGCTCGCCAAGGGACACCGGCCGGTGATCCCGCTCCCGGAGCGGCTGGAGATCGTGCGGAGCGTGCGGTATGTGGACGCCGCCTTCGTGGAGACCGTGCCGGAGAAGGTCGAGACCTGGCAGCAGGTCAGGTTCGACGTCATCTTCAAGGGGGACGACTGGCGGGACACGGAGAAGGGCAGGAAGCTCGAACGCGACTTCGCCGAGGTGGGGGTGGAGGTCGTGTACTTCCCGTACACCGTGCACACCTCCAGCACCCAGTTGCGCCGGGCGCTGGACACGCTCGTCAGCGCACCCGGAGCGCTTTCAGCTCCCTGAACCACTTGGTCAGGAACAGGACGAGGAACAGCGCGTGCACGGCGGCGAGTACGGCGTATCCGGTCCGGAACGCGGTCTCGTCGCCGAGCAGCAGGAAGACCAGGCAGAACACCCCGTAGTCGGCGGGCAGCAGCGCCACGGCCCGCAGCCGGGACGGCGGCGCGGCGGGCCCGGGCACACCTGCCGCGCCGTGCGCCGCCGCCTTGCCGAGCTGTTCGCGCAGCAGCCCCGCGCAGAAGGTCAGCACGGCGACGAACAGGAAGCCGAGCGGCAGCAGCAGCCAGACGTCGCCGGGCAGTTCGAAGTACCGGTAGAAGGCGATAAGTACGACGGTGTGGACCAGGATCATCTTGGCGCAGTCGACCACATGGTCCAGCCACTCGCCGTCGGGCCCGCCCCGCCCCGTCAGCCGGGCGAGCTGCCCGTCGGCCGAGTCGAGGGCGAAGCCCACGGCGAGCCCCAGGTAGACCAGGACGCCCGTCCCGGGGCCCGGGCGCACCAGCGCCACGCAGGCGAGGGCGGCGAAGGTGAACGCCGCGCTGGTCAGGGTGACCTGATTGGGCGTCATGCCGAGCCGGTACGCGGCCGCGGCGAAGACCCGGCCGGCCGGGCGGTTCACGTACCGCGAGTAGAGCGAGACCCCCTTGGCCGTCTTCTGCGCCCCGCGCAGCCGCCCGAGCACCGTCGTCGTTTCCATGCGCCCCCCAGCATCCTGGTGTCGCCACCGCTCCCCCGGCGGCGCTCCCCGCGCGCCGCCGGAGCCGCATCATGGCACGGGGACGCCCTCCGCGCGGGTGGATCGCCCCATCTGGTGGGCTTACGGGGGCAGTTGGCCGGGAACAGCCGCCCTCAGGCGGAGGCGGTGCGGCACTCCGGGTGGCCCCAGCCGTGGTCGTTCTTGGCGATCATGTCCTTGGCCGCGTACGGCCGTCCGCAGTGGCAGCGGCCGGCGAACTTGGCCCGGATGGTGGCCCCGCCCCCCGACTTGCGCGGAGCGGCCTTCTTCGCCGTCGCGCCGGTCCGGCGGCCCTCGGTCGCGCGGGACGGAGCCGGTACGGGGGTGGCCGAGCCGTGCGCGGTGCCGGCCGCGGTCTGGGAGACGGCGACCTCGCTGGCGGCCTGGTCGGCGAGCGCGTTGAGCGGGTCGCCGTCCACCTGGTGGGCGGGCACGTAGACGAAGCTCACGGCGCGCCCGGTCAGGAGCGCGTCGATGCGGGTGACCAGCTCGCGGTTGGCGACGGGCTTGCCGCCCGAGGTCTTCCAGCCGTTGCGCTTCCAGCCGGGCAGCCACTTGGTGACCGCGTTCATCGCGTACTGCGAGTCCATCCGGACCTCGAGCGCCACGGCGGGGTCCACGGACTCCAGGAGCTCCTGGAGGGCGGTGAGCTCGGCGACGTTGTTGGTGGCGTTGCCCAGCGGCCCCGCCTCCCACCGCTGGGGACGTCCCTCGGCGTCGGCCACCACATAGGCCCAGGCGGCCGGTCCCGGATTACCCTTCGACGCCCCGTCACACGCGGCGATCATGCGCTCGTTCATACCCTCGATCATGCCAGCGCGCGGGACCGGTTCCGTCCCCCCGCCCCCACCTGCGGTCTTCACGGTGGGTGATGCTTCGGCGTGCATCGGTGACGGGGCGCTGCTTCCCTGAAGGGGCCCGCTCTCCCCTAGCGTCCCCGAGGAGTGACGATGAGCGTTGCACGAGAGGTGAACCGAGCCCAGCAGATGCGCGAGAAGGCGCGGCACCTGACCGAGGCCGCGGAGCGCACCAGCGACCCGGAGCAGCGCAGCCGCCTCCAGGAGAAGGCCCGCAAGCTCCAGGAGCAGAGCGACCGCCAGGACGGCATGCCCGTCTGAGGCGGGGCCGCAAAGACCGGTGGACTGTCACTCTTCCATGAGTGGGTGACAGTCCACTGCCGCGTTCCCGGCCCCCTCCGGGGTGGATGATCACCCGCGCCTACGATGGCTCCGCAAGCGAGTACGAGGAAAGTGGGGCCTGCCATGAACGGTCAACCGGTCACCGTGGTCACCGGAGGCAGCCGGGGCATCGGTGCGGCGGTCTGCGTACGCCTGGCGGACGAGGGCCATGACATCGCACTCGCGTACCACTCGGACGCCGAGGCGGCCGAGAAGGTCGCCGAGGCGGTACGGGCAACGGGCCGCCGCTGCGTGACGGTGCGGGTCGACACGGCGGACGAGACGGACGTGGACCGCCTCTTCGACACCGCCGCCGCCGAGCTGGGCCCGGTCACCGGCCTGGTCAACAACGCGGGCATGAGCGGCCCGGTCGGCCCTCTGGCCGACGCGGACGCCGCCGGGATGCGGCGCGCCCTGGAGGTCAACGTCCTCGGCTACCTGCTCTGCGCGCGCCGCGCGGTCCGGGACATGACGGCCTCGGGCGGCGGGGCGATCGTCAACGTGTCCTCGGCCGCCGCCACGCTGGGCAGCCCCGGCGAGTACGTGCACTACGCCGCCGCCAAGGGGGCCGTCGACACGATGACCGTCGGCCTGTCCAAGGAGACCGGCCCGTCCGGCATCCGCGTCAACGCGGTCGCCCCCGGTGTCATCCGCACCGAATTCCACGCGGACCCGGCCCGCCCCGACAAGCTGGGCCCCGCCACCCCGCTCGGCCGCCCCGGCGAACCGGAGGAGATCGCGGGCGCCGTCGCCTGGCTGCTCTCCCCGGACGCCTCGTACGCGACGGGGACGGTGCTGCGGGTGTCGGGCGGGCGCTGACGGCGGTGGGTACGGTGCCGGGGTGACCGCCCCGGACCCACTCCCCCTGCTCTTCCTCGACGTCGACGGCCCCCTGATCCCGTTCGGCGCGCGGCCCGGCGGCCACCGCACGTATCCGATGGGGCCGGTGCCGCCCGGTGCGGCGGCCCACCCGCTGCTGGCGAGGATCGACCCGTCGCTCGGACCCCGGCTCGGCGCACTGCCCTGCACGCTGGTCTGGGCGACGACCTGGGAGGACGAGGCGAACACGGTCGTCGCGCCCCGGCTCGATCTGCCCGTCCTGGACGTGGTCGCCTGGCCGGACGCGCCCGAGCAGGAGGCGCGGGACGCCCGGGCGGGGCTGCACTGGAAGACGCGCCCGCTCGTGAAGTGGGCGGCGGGGCACGCGTTCGCCTGGCTCGACGACGAGATCGGCGAGCCCGACCGGCGCTGGGTCGCCGGTCACCACGGCGGGCCGGCCCTGCTCCACCGCGTCGATCCCGTCCTGGGCCTGACCGGGGCCGACCTTCGGCTGATCGAGGCGTGGCTGCGGTCGGTGTGAGGGCCACGGCACACCGGTTTCCGGTGGTTTCGGGGCGGGGGTGTGCCTGTTGCAGTAGAAGTGGTGGTGCACCGGAACAGGACAGGAAGGGGCCTGCCATGTCAGCGGGACGAGGTCGCACCGCCGCAGCCGTGTTCGACGCTCTCGGGACCGATTACGAGGCGGCGTTCGCCGCTTCGGCCGCGCACCGTGCCTCGCTGGAACGGCTTCTCCGGGTGCTCCCGCCGCACGCGCGGGTGCTGGACGTGGGGAGCGGGACGGGGCGGCCGACGGCGCAGACCCTGGTGGACGCCGGGCACGAGGTGCTGGGGGTCGACGTCTCGCCGGTGATGGTGGACATCGCCACGCGCCAGGTTCCGGGGGCGGAGTTCCGCTGCGCCGACATCCGCACGCTTCCGCTGGAGGACGGCTCCTTCGAGGCGGTGTGCCTGTACTTCGCGCTGTTGCAGATGGAGCGCGCGGACCAGGGCGAGGTGCTGCGGCTGACCGCGCGGGTGCTGCGGCCGGGGGGTCATCTGGCCGTGGCGACGGTGCCGTTCGACGTGGAGGGCGTGAGCGGCACGTTCATGGGCCAGCCGGTCGAGGTGACCAGCTTCGGCGAGGACGCGTTCGCGGCGCTGGTGGAGGACGCCGGGTTCACCGTGCTGGCCCGGGAGAGCACGATGTTCGTGCCCGCCGTCCCGGCGGCCGTGCCCGAACCGCAGATGTTCCTGCTCGCCCGGCGGCGCTGAGCGGGCGGACGTGCCGTGCGGTCCGCACCGGCTCACAATGAGTTGGCCGGACCTCCGTGGGTACCCGGCACCGCGAGGCTGCCCATGCCCCGCCGCCTGCCCGCGGGGACGACGACGGAGGATCTTCCATGACCGACCGCAGACCAGAGGGCCCCATCCACGAGGGCGCGTCCCCGAGTCCCCCTCCGGTGCCCGCGGACATGCCCGACCAGCAGGTCCAGGAGGGCGAGGACCCGATGGACGTGCCGGCCCCGCCGCGCACCGGGCGGACCGGGGACGACGGCCGGGAGGACGAGGCCCTGCCCGACCCGGACGAGTCGGGGTCGGGACGCGGTTCCGCCCGTAACGCCGGAGTGCACCCGGAGCATCCGGTGCCGGACGAGTCACCGGGCTGAGCCGTGTCCCGTGAGCGCCGGGCCGCCCGGCGCGTCCTGGCGCTCGCGGTGGCCCCGTGCCTCGCCCTGGCACTCGCCGCCCCGGCGGCCCGCGCGGACGCCGGGGCCGGGCGCGCGGTCGCGTGCGACCAGGAGCGCGGGCGCTGCCTCGACGGCAGGCGCCTGCTGTACTGGTACGACTACGGGCTCGGCGTACACCCGTTCACGACGCCGGAGGCCGTACGCCGGCAGCTCACCGACAACTTCCGGCTGTTCCCGGTGAGCGGGAGCTGCCCGGGCCGCGTCCGTACGGGCGACACCTGCGATCTGCTGGGCGGCAATCCGGTGCGCGTGGAGTCCGCCGCCGGGGACCACCTCCAGATCGCCACGCTCCCCGGCCACGACCTGGGCGAGGGCCTGCACATCCGGTTCACGTTCACCCGCTCCCTCGGCTTCCACTACCTGGACGTCGCGGCGTGGCAGGACCGGGAGACGGACTGCACCAGGCAGGTGCTGTGCGGCGCGGCGAGCCGCGCGGGCGCCTGGGGCCTGTGGCAGGTCCTCGCCCAGACCCTGACCGTGTCCGCCTGGGCGGCGTAGGACTCGGACTGCGGGGATCCGCCGGCCGTTCGATCATGGAGGCTATGGCCCCCATCCCCGCCGACGCCTCCGGGGCACCCCCGTGGATCGCACCGATGCTGGCCGTGCCCGGTCCGCTTCCCGTGCCGGACACGGAATGGGCCTTCGAGGCCAAGTGGGACGGTGCCCGGTGCGTCGCCGCGACACCGGGAGACGGCACCCTGCGGCTGACCTCGCGGGCGCGCAACGACGTGACCCCGACCTATCCGGAGCTGCACGCGCTCGGTGACGTGCTGCGCGGCCGCAGCGTGGTGCTGGACGGCGAGATCGTGGCCCTGGACGGGGCGGGGCGGTCCGACTTCGGGCTCCTCCAGCGGCGGATGGGCATCCTGAACGCGCGCCGCGCCGCCCGCCTGGCGCTGGACGTCCCCGCGCACCTGGTGGTCTTCGACGTGCTGTACCTGGACGGCCGGAGGCTGTCGGCGCTGGGGTACGAGGAGCGCCGCGCGATCCTGTCCGGTGTGCTGTCCGCGGGACCGCACTGGTCGGTGCCGTCCTATGTGCGCGGCCAGGGCGCGAAGGCGTGGGACACCGTCGTGCGCGGGGGGCTGGAGGGGGTGGTCGCCAAGCGGCTCTCCTCTCCGTACACACCGGGTCTCCGTTCACCCGACTGGCGCAAGACCAAGCGGGTCGAGACGCTGGACGTGGTCATCGGCGGCTGGACCCAGCGCAACGGCGCGCCCGCGGGTGTCCCCGGGGCGGTGCTGGTCGGGCTGGACGACCCGGCGGGGCTGCGGTACGCGGGGTCCGTGGGGTCGGGGATGTCGGACCGGGAGCTGGGCGAGCTGAGGGACTACCTGAGGGTGATCGCGCGTCCGGAGTCCCCGTTCACCGGGCCGGTCGACGTGGCCGGGGCGCACTGGGTGGAGCCGAGGCTGGTGGCGGAGGTCAGCGCGTCGCAGTGGACGGCGGCAGGAAGGCTGCGGCATCCGGTGTGGCAGCGACTGCGGCCTGACCTGACCCGGCTGGACTGAACGGCGGGCGGCCCCTCAGCCGGGCAGCGTGAGCCTGCGGGACACGCTGACGGCGGCCGACAGGAGCTCCGCGCGGACCCGGGAGGTGCGGTACATCCGGTCGGACCGGAAGGAGATGCCGAGGGAGCCGATCTGCTCGCCGCTGTAGACCGGGACCGCGACGCAGGTCGTGCCGCGTACGTACTCCTCGCGGTCCATGACCACCGGCGCGGGCGAGCCGTCGAGCTGCTGGACCAGCTCCTCGCGGTGCGTGATGGTCCGGGGGGTGAGCCCGGCCAGGTCGTGCCGGGAGAAGTAGTCGTCCCGCGCCTCGTCGTCGAGCTCCCGCAGCACGCTCTTGCCGAGCGCCGTGGCGTGCCCGGCATCGTCCAGTCCCACCCACAGGTCCACCCGCGGGGTGCGCGCGCTGTCCACGATCTCCATGACCCGGACCTCGCCGTCCACGTAGAGCGTGAGATAGGCGGCGGCCCCCAGGTCGTTGCGCAGGGCGGTGAGGGCGGGCCGTACCCGGGCGGGCACCGGCTGCGTGCCCAGGCCGCCGCCCGGGGCGTCGTCGGCGAGGACGTAGGTGTGGTCCTCCAGCTCCCTGAGGTAGCCGTCGCCGATGAGCACGGGCAGCAGCTCGTGCACGGTGGCCGGGGGAAGCCCCGCCTCCCGGGCCAGCTGCTGCGCGGTGGCCTCGCCCCCGTGGGCGCCCGCGGCCTCCAGCAGGCGGAGGGCGCGCCGGACGGTGGCGACGGGTTCGGGGCCGGCGTGGTCGGCCATGCCCACCAGCATGGCCCCGCTGCCAAGAACCGGCAAAACATCGTGGTGGCGGGGGTGCGTCCGGGGGACGTTTTGGGGCGTGACGCAAGCCATCTTTTGCGCTCGCGATCTCGGGGGAAGTCTCCGGTACGGTGTCGAACGCTCCGTACCCGGCGGGTCACGGAGCACCTCGCCACCGCCGTACGGTCTCCGACGCGGAGCAGCGTGTCCGTGCCGTACCGCCCGTCCTCGACGCCACACAGCCGCGACACGACTGGGGAGTTTGATGTTCGACAAGGTATTGGTCGCCAACCGCGGGGAGATCGCGATCCGCGCGTTCCGTGCGGCCTTCGAGCTGGGCATCTCCACGGTGGCCGTGTATCCGCACGAGGACCGCAACTCGCTGCACCGGGCCAAGGCGGACGAGGCGTACCGGATCGGTGAGCCGGGGCATCCGGTGCGGGCGTACCTGTCGGTGGACGAGGTGGTGAAGGCGGCCCGCAAGGCGGGGGCGGACGCGATCTACCCCGGTTACGGCTTCCTGTCGGAGAACCCGGACCTGGCGGCGGCGTGCGCGGAGGCCGGCATCACCTTCGTCGGGCCCCCGGCGTCGGTGCTGAACCTGACGGGCAACAAGTCGCGTGCGGTGGCGGCGGCCCGCGAGGCCGGGGTGCCGGTGCTGAAGTCGTCGGAGCCGTCCGAGGACGTGGACGCCCTGGTCGCGGCCGCGGAGGAGATCGGCTTCCCGGTGTTCGTGAAGGCGGTCGCCGGGGGCGGCGGGCGCGGCATGCGGCGGGTGGCCGAGGCCGGTGAGCTGCGCGAGGCGATCGACGCGGCGATGCGCGAGGCGCGGTCCGCGTTCGGCGACGCGACGGTGTTCCTGGAGCAGGCGGTGATCAACCCCCGCCATATCGAGGTGCAGATCCTGGCCGACGCCGAGGGCAATGTGGTGCACCTCTACGAGCGGGACTGCTCGCTGCAGCGCCGCCACCAGAAGGTGGTGGAGATCGCACCGGCCCCGAATCTGGACCCGGAGCTGCGGGCGCGGATCTGCGCCGACGCGGTCTCCTTCGCCCGGCACATCGGGTACGTGAACGCGGGCACCGTCGAATTCCTGGTGGACGAGCGCGGCAACCACGTCTTCATCGAGATGAACCCGCGCATCCAGGTCGAGCACACGGTGACGGAGCAGGTCACCGGCCGCGACCTGGTGATCGCGCAGCTGCGCATCGCGGCCGGCAAGACGCTGCCCGAGCTGCGGCTGTCCCAGGACTCCATCTCCCTCAACGGCACCGCGATGCAGTGCCGGATCACGACGGAGGACCCGGTCAACGGCTTCCGTCCGGACACCGGGACCATCTCCGCGTACCGCTCCCCCGGCGGCCCGGGTGTGCGCCTCGACGGCGGGACCGTGCACACGGGTGCGGAGGTGTCGGCGCACTTCGACTCGATGCTCGTCAAACTCACGTGTCACGGCCACGACTTCGCCAACGCGGCCCGCCGCGCGCGCCGGGCCATCGCCGAGTTCCGCATCCGCGGGGTGGCGACGAACCTGCCGTTCCTGGGCGCGGTCCTCGACCACCCGGAGTTCCGGGCGGGGCGCATCACGACCTCGTTCATCGACGAGCACCCGGAGCTGATCCGGGCCCGCCCGTCGGCCGACCGGGGCAGCCGGATGCTCAGCTATCTGGCGGAGACCACGGTCAACCGGCCCTACGGTCCCCGCCCTTCGGTGATCGACCCGGCGGACAAGCTGCCCGCGCTGCCGCCCGGCACGCCGCCGCCCGGTTCGCGGCAGCGGCTGGCGGAGCTGGGTCCGGAGCGGTTCGCCGCCGAGCTGCGGGCGCAGTCGGCGGTCGCGGTCACCGACACCACGTTCCGCGACGCCCATCAGTCGCTGCTGGCCACCCGGGTCCGCACCCGGGACCTGCTGGCGGTCGCGCCGCAGGTGGCGCACACCGTGCCGCAGTTGCTGAGCCTGGAGTGCTGGGGCGGCGCGACCTACGACGTGGCGCTGCGGTTCCTCGCGGAGGACCCGTGGGAGCGGCTGGTCAAGCTGCGTGAGGCGGTGCCCAACATCTGTACGCAGATGCTGCTGCGCGGCCGCAACACGGTGGGCTACACGCCGTATCCGACGGAGGTCACCGAGGCGTTCGTCTCGGAGGCGGCCTCGGCCGGGATGGACATCTTCCGGATCTTCGACGCGCTCAACGACGTGTCGCAGATGCGTCCGGCGATCGACGCGGTGCGCGCGACGGGGACCTCGCTGGCGGAGGTGGCGCTCTGCTACACCGCCGATCTGTCGGACCCGGGCGAGACCCTGTACACGCTGGACTACTACCTGCGGCTGGCGGAGCAGATCGTGGAGGCGGGCGCCCATGTGCTCGCCATCAAGGACATGGCGGGGCTGCTGCGTCCGCCGGCCGCGCGCACCCTGGTCACGGCGTTGCGCGAGCGGTTCGACCTGCCGGTGCACCTGCACACCCATGACACGGCGGGCGGCCAGCTGGGCACGCTGATCGCCGCGATCGACGCGGGGGTGGACGCGGTGGACGCGGCCGTCGCGTCGATGGCCGGGACGACCAGCCAGCCGCCGCTGTCCGCGCTGGTGGCGGCCACGGACCACACCGAGCGCGCGACGGGCCTCTCGCTCCAGGCGGTCGGCGACCTGGAACCGTACTGGGAGGCGACCCGCAAGGTGTACGCCCCGTTCGAGTCGGGGCTCGCCTCGCCGACGGGCCGGATCTACCACCACGAGATCCCGGGCGGTCAGCTGTCCAACCTGCGGCAGCAGGCCATCGCGCTGGGCCTCGGCGACCGCTTCGAACTGATCGAGGACTGCTACGCGGCGGCCGACCGGATGCTGGGCCGGCTGGTGAAGGTGACCCCGTCCTCGAAGGTGGTCGGGGACCTGGCGCTGCACCTGGTGGGCGCGGGCGTGAGTGCCGCGGACTTCGAGTCGGACCCGGGCAAGTTCGACGTGCCGGACTCGGTGATCGGGTTCCTGCGCGGTGAGCTGGGCGACCCGCCCGGCGGCTGGCCCGAGCCGTTCCGCACCCGGGCGCTCAAGGGCCGCCCGGACAAGGCGAAGGCGCCGCACCTGTCGGACGAGGACCGTCAGGCGCTGCGCGAGTCGCCGCGCGCGACGCTGAACCGGCTGCTGTTCCCCGGCCCGACGAAGGAGTTCACCGCGCACCGGGAGGCGTACGGCGACACGTCGGTGCTGCCGACGCCGGACTTCCTGTACGGGCTGGAGCCGGAGACCGAGCACCCGGTCGAGCTGGAGCCCGGGGTCACCCTGCTGTTCGAGCTGGAGGCCATCTCGGAGGCGGACGAACGCGGCTTCCGGAGCGTACTGGCCACGCTCAACGGGCAGTTGCGGCCGGTCTCGGTGCGGGACAGGTCCGTGGCGACCGAGGTGAAGGCGGCGGAGAAGGCGGACCGGACCGACCCGGGGCATGTCGCGGCGCCGTTCGCCGGGGTGGTGACGCTCCAGGTGGAGGAGGGCGCGTCGGTGTCGGCCGGGCAGACGGTCGCCACGATCGAGGCGATGAAGATGGAGGCGTCGATCACCGCCCAGACCGCCGGTGTGGTGCGCCGCCTGGCCATCGGCCGGGTCCAGCAGGTGGAGGCGGGCGACCTCCTCATCGAGATCGGCTGACCACGCGCGGGGCCGCCCGCCGGTGGAGGAGCGCTTCCTCCACCGGCGGGCCTCTTCTTGACCAACACCAAGCCAATTAAGGTTAGGCTAAGCTAAATGGAAGAGGATTCAGGACCGGTCGTCGTCATCAAGTTCGGCGGCAACGCCATGGTCGACGCACAGCTGCAACAGACCTTCGCCCAAGACGTAGTTGAGCTGCGGCGCACGGGTCTGCGCCCGGTCGTCGTGCACGGCGGCGGCCCTCAGATCAGCGCCATGCTCGACCGCCTCGGGCTGGAGAGCCGCTTCGAGGCGGGCCTGCGGGTGACCACGGCGGAGACGATGGAAGTCGTCCGCATGGTGCTGTCCGGCCGCGTCCAGCGCGAGCTGGTGGGCCACATCAACAGCCATGGTCCGTACGCCGTGGGCATGACCGGCGAGGACGCGCACACCATGACGGCCGTGCGGCGGCCCGCCTGGGTGGACGGCGCACCGGTGGACATCGGCCAGGTCGGGGACGTCGTGGAGGTGAACCCGGGCATGGTGCGCGCCCTCCTGACGCAGGGTCACATACCGGTGGTCTCGCCGGTGGCGCGGGGCGCGGACGGCCAGGTGTACAACGTCAACGCGGATCTCGCCGCCTCCGCCCTCGCCGTGGCGCTCGGCGCGCAGCGGCTGGTGGTCCTGACGGACGTGGCGGGGCTGTACGCGGACTGGCCGGCGAGCACCGAGGTGATCGGGCGCCTGACGGCGGACGCCCTGGACGGGCTGCTGCCGGGCCTGGCGAGCGGGATGCTGCCGAAGATGGAGGGCTGCCTGCGGGCGGTACGGGGCGGGGTCGGCCGGGCGGACGTGCTGGACGGCCGGGTGCCTCACGCGGTGCTGCGGTGCGTCCTCGGCGGGGCCGGCGCGGGGACCACGGTGGTGCCGGACGAGGACCACGCGGTGAGCCCGGCCTGACGTGTGGGGGCGCCGGGCCGGGCTCACGGTCGGCCCGGCGCCCGTTCACAGGGCGCGGGCGAGGATCAGCGCGTTGCGCCGGGGGTCCAGGGACTCGGCCCAGACGCGCGGCGCCTGACGGGCCGTCGCGGGCGCGAAGCCGTACCGGCGGAACAGCCGGCCGTCCCCGGTGGTCGCGGTGAAGAGGGCGCCGAGCACCTGGGTGCGCCCCAGGGCCAGCGCGGTCCGCAGGAGGGCGCCGCCGACCCCGCGCCCCTGCCGGTGGCCCGCCACGCAGAAGTTGTACAGGACACCCGCGTGGGCACCCTCCCCCTCGTGCACCCGCAGGCCCACACAGCCCTCGATCCCGCCGTCGGAGCCGACGGCCACGAGGAATTCGGCCGCGCGTGCCGCGTAGAGGGAGTCGGGCCGTTCGCGCAGGGCGCCCGAGCGGGCGAACGGCCAAGACAGCTCCGCGAGCGCGGCGGCGTCGCCGGACCCGGCGGTCCGGACGCGCGTCGCCCGCGGACGGGACGGGCAGGGCAGGGGTACGGGGCGCGGTGCGACCGTGGTCACGGGGGTCAGGCGTCCATCGACGCGGCGAGCGAACGGGGCCGCAGATCGGTCCAGTTGGCCTCGACGTACTCCAGGCACGCCTCGCGCGTGTTCTCCTCGAAGGCGACCGTCCAGCCGCCGGGCACCTCGGCGAACGACGGCCACAGGGAGTGCTGGCCCTCGTCGTTCACCAGAACCAGGAAACGGCCTTCGGGGTCGTCGAACGGGTTGGTGCTCATGCGGGCAGTGCCTCCTCATCAAGGACAAACAAGCTTAGGTTAGGCTCGCCTAACAATTCGTGAGCTTAGCCTTTTCCTTTCCCCCTGCACAAGGAGACCCCTCATGCCCTCCGGTGATCGCACGGATCAGCTCCCGGCCGCCACCGGCAGCCCCTTCGCCGATTTCGGGCTGCCCGGCGAACCCGGCACCGAGGCGTTCTGGGCGGCGGCCCGGACACCCGTGCCGCGGCCCGGTGGGGGCGGCGGCTGGACCGTTCTCTTCCTGTGGCGCGGCGGCGCGGCCGACCTCTCCTTCGAGAGCTGGACGCGGGAGCCGCTGCCGCTGCGCCGGTGGGGGGCGACGGACTGCTGGTACGCGGAGGTGGAGATGCCCGCGCGGCTGCGGGTGACCTACCGGTTCATCACGGATGAGGGGGCGCACGCCGACCCGTTCAACCCGTCCGCCGCCGGTGGCGACCGCTCGATCGCGGCCACTCCGGACGCCCCGGCGCAGCCCTACTGGCCGCTCGTCGGCGCGGACGACGTCCTGCCCGTGCCGCGCACCCGGATGCGCTGGGCGTCGACGCGGCTCGGCGGACGCCGCACGGTGCGGGTGCATCCGGTGGCGGGCGGCGGGCCCGTGGTGCTGCTGCTCGACGGGGACGACTGGCTGTATCTGCACCCGGCCATGACCGCGTTCGAGGCGGCCGTCGCGGACGGGGCGCTGCCCCCGGTCACCCTGGTCTTCCTGCCGTCGAAGGACCGGATGGGCGAGTTCGGGTGCCGGCCGGAGCTGTGGGAGGCGGTCCGGGACGAACTGCTGCCCTTGGTCGCGGAGTCCGGGGTGCCCGCCGACCCGGACACGCTGGTGGTCGCGGGGCAGAGCCTCGGCGGGCTCAGCGCGCTGTACGCCGCCGTGGAGTTCCCGGAGCTGGTGACACGGGTCGCCTGCCAGTCCGGGTCGTTCTGGTGGGCGCCCGACTGCGCGGATCGTACGGACCTGCTGGACGGCCCGGCCGGCGGCGCCCTCGCCGACCGGCTCCGGAAGCGGCCCGGTCTCTCCGGCCTCCGCATCGCCTTCGACCTGGGGGAGCACGAGACGCGGATGCTGCCCCACTGCACGGCGGTCGAGGCCCTGACCGAGCAGGCCGGGGCGGCCGTACGGGTGTCGCGCTCCCCCTCGGATCACGACCGCGCGGGCTGGCGGCACGCGATGCTGCGGGACGTCGCCTGGGCGCTCGGCTGAGTCACCGCCGCATCACCGCGCCACGGCCAGGCAGTACGCCTCGTCCGTGGAGAGCAGGTTGCGGTGGGTGTCCTCGGCGGTGATGAGGCCGTCGTCCAGGACGAGGACCCGGTCGGCGGCGTCCAGGACGGCCGGGCTGCTGGTGATGACCACGGTGGTCCGGCCCCGGCGCAGCCGCGCGATGTTGCGGGCGATGAGCTGCTCGGTCACCGCGTCGACGGCCGTGGTCGGGTTGTGGAGCACCAGGATCTCCGCGTCGGCGGCCAGCGCGCGGGCCAGCGAGAGCCGCTGGCGCTGGCCGCCGGAGAGGTTCGCTCCCCGGTCGCGGATGGCGTAGTCGAGGCCCTCGCGGTGGAGGGCGACGACGTCGGTCAGCATGGACGCCTCGACGGCGTCGGGGAGCATGGTGCTGGTGCCCGAGGGGTCGATGTTCGTCCGGAGGGTGCCCGCGAAGATCTCCCCGTCGTACGGGTTCACCAGCAGGTGTTCCCGGACCGCCTCGGCCGACAGCTCCGCGAGCGCCCGGCCGCCGACCCGCACCACTCCCCCGTACGTGTCCGGGGGCACGGACAGCGCGAGGACCGCGGCGAAGTCTGCGGCGGCGCGCGGCTGGTAGGCGGCGACGGCCACGAACTCCCCGGCGGCCACCTCGAACTCCACGCCGCGCAGCACACCATGGCGCAGACCGTCGATCTCCAGCGTTCCGCCCGGCGCCGGGCTCCCGGTCCCCGGCTCGGTGACCGGGGGCGCGGAGAGCACCAGGGCCATGCGCTCGGCCGAGGCGCGCGCCATCATCACGTACTTGGGCATCTCCGAGAACAGCTTGAGCGGTTCCATGATGAACTGCGCCAGGCCCACCGCCATGACGAGTTCCCCGATGTTGATGTGCCCGGCGAAGGCCAGGTATCCGGCCGTGAGGGTGACGGCGGTGGCGAGGGCCGCGTTCAGGGCCAGCGCGGTGCCCGCGTACACCCCGTTGACCCGGGCGACGGTGATCGACTGCTCCTTGGCCTCGGTGCTGACCCGGCGGTAGGAGCCGAAGGCGGCGTGGTTGCCGCCGAAGCCGTGCAGCGGGCGCAGACCGGTGATGAGGTCGGCGACCTTGGCCCCGGCGCGCGCGACCCGGGCCTGCTGCTCCTGCGTACTGGCGCCGATCCGCCGGGACATCACGCTCAGCACGGACAGGATCGCCACGGTGCCCACGATCACCAGCAGCCCGAGCCGTAGGTCGGCGAGCCCGAGCGCGACGGCGGCGACCAGGACCGCGACCACCGAGCTGATCAGCAGCGGCACCACCTCGATGATGTCCGCGGTCTGGTCGGCGTCCTCGGTGGCGATGGTCAGCACCTCGCCGGACTTCAGGTCCACGTCCCGGGCCACCGGCTGGAGTCCGCAGGCCGCGACCCGGACCCGCCACCGGTGCGCCTCCGTGGTGTTCGCCTTCTGCAGGACGCGCATCCCGAACCGCCAGGACAGCGAGACGGTCGTGATGATCACCGCCAGCGCGCCGATCGACAGGCCGAGCGCGGTGGGGCTGCGGTGCTGCAGGGTGTGTTCCACGATCAGGCCGAGCGCGATCGGGAAGGCGGTCTCCCCGGCCTGGTAGAGGCCCATGAGGACGGTGCCCCAGGCCATGGCGCCGATGTTGCGCCGCAGGGCGGTGCGCAGGATGGCGGCGCCCTGGCGGGGCCGGGGGGTGTCAGGAGTGTTCATCGAGGTGGCCGGCAATCGCTTCGGGGGTTCGCAGGGTGAACAGGTCGCGGATGGTGATCACTGGACCGTACTCCCGCCGGAGCAGCCCGGTCAGCCGGACCGCCAGCATGGAGTGTCCGCCGAGGGAGACGAAGTCGCTGACCGCGCTCACCTCGTCGTCGTCCAGGTCGAGTGCTTCGGCGAAGAACTCGCACACCGTGATCTCGGTGTCGGTCTCCGGGGCGCGCTCCCCCGCCCCGGCCAGGACGCCGAGCGGCTTGGGTTCGGGGAGCGACTTGGTGTCGGCCTTGCCGTTCACGGTGAGCGGGATGCTGTCCACCTCGGCGTAGTGGGACGGGCGCAGGAAGTCCGGCAGCGCGGCGCCCACTTCGGCGGCGACGGCGGCGAGGTCGCCGTGGTCGAGGACGAGGTAGGCGGCGAGCCGGTGGGCCCCGTCCACCTGGGGGTCCGGCTGGGCGACGGCCGCGGCGAACCGGACCGCCGGGTGCGCGGCGAACGCGGCCTCCACCTCGCCGGGTTCGACGCGGTGGCCGCGGATCTTGACCTGCTGGTCGGTGCGGCCGAGGTAGGCGAGGTTGCCGTCGGGCCGCCGGACGACCAGGTCCCCGGTGCGGTACATGCGCTCGCCGGGGGCCCCGAACGGGCAGGCGACGAAGCGGTGGGAGGTCTGGGCGGGCTGCCCGAGGTAGCCGCGCGCGATGCCGGCGCCGGAGACGTACAGCTCGCCCGGCACGCCGTCGGGCAGCGGTCGCAGCCACGGGTCCAGGACGTACACCTCGGTGTTGTCGATGGCCACACCGACCACCGGGTCCTGGCACTCGAAGGTGCCGACGCCGAGGGTGTTGATGGTGTACTCGGTGGGCCCGTAGAGGTTGTAGCCGACCGTGCCCTCCGTGTCCGCGAGCCGCTGCCAGAGGCCCGGGGTGACGGCCTCGCCGCCGAGCAGCACCAGCGCGGGCCGCCGCCCGGGGTGGTCGAGCAGGCCCTCGGCGACCAGTTGCCGCGCGTAGGTCGGGGTCACGTTGATGACGTCGATGCCGTGGTCCAGGCAGTACGCGACGAGCCGGGGCGCGTCGCGGCGCAGCTCCTCGTCGCAGATGTGCACCTCGTGCCCGTCCGCGAGCCAGAGCAGTTCCTCCCACGACATGTCGAAGGCGAACGACACGGTGTGGGCGATCCGGAAGGTGCGGTGGCCGTGCTCGGCCAGGACCGGTTCGAAGATCCGGCGCTGGTGGTTGACGAGCATGTTGGTGAGTCCGGCGTACTCGGTGACCACCCCCTTGGGCCGGCCGGTGGAGCCGGAGGTGTAGATCGTGTACGCAGGGTGCCGCAGCCGGTCCGGGTCGCCGGGCGCGAAGGTGGTGTACGGCTCGGCGGCGGGCAACGGACGGTCCAGCTCGATCAGTTCGCCGGTGAGCCGGGGTGCGACGGTGCTCACGGTGAGGGTCACATCGGGCCGGGCGTCCGCGACGATCGCCGCGATCCGCTCGTCGGGGTGGTCCAGTTCCAGCGGGACGTACGCGGCACCGGTGCGCAGCACGGCGAACAGCGCCACGATCGAGTCGAGGGAGCGCGGTACGGCGATGCCCACCGCCCTCTCCGGTCCGATGCCCCGTCCGGCGAGCACCCCGGCCACCTCACGGCTGCGGTCCCGGAGCTGCCCGAAGGTCATGGCCGCCCCGTCGGCGACGAGGGCGACGCGGTCCGGGTGGCGGTCGGCCGCCCGGTCGAATCGGTCCACGACGGTGTCCGTGCCGAAGTCCGTGCGCACGGCCGGTCCGGGTGCGGCTCCCGGTCCCGGGAGGGCGCCGACCGGGCCGGTGGCCCGGGCCAGGTCCTCAAGGAGCCGCACGTAGCCGTCCAGGAGGCGGCGGGCGGCGGCGGGGTCGTCGTCGCGGTGCTCCAGCTTGACGGTGAGCCGGTCGCCGGGGGTGACGACCCAGGTGTACGGGTAGTGCGTGGAGTCGTCGGCCCGCACCGAGGTGATGCCGTGGCGGGCGTTGATCCCGGCGAGGGCGTCCGGGTCCAGGAAGTTCTGGAGGACGAAGAGGTTGTCGAAGAGGGTGTCGTGGCCGCTGGCACGCTGGATCTCGCCGAGTCCCAGGTGCTCGTGCTCCATGGCCTCGACCCGGGCCGCCTGCACGCGCGCCAGGTACTCCCGGACGGTGTCGCCGGGCCGGGCCCGGGTCCACATGGGCACGGTGTTGAGCAGGACGCCCACGATGTCGCCCAGGCCCTCGCCCTCGCGCCCGGAGACGGTCACGCCGAACACCGCGTCGCCGCGCCCGGTGTGCGCGCCCAGCAGCAGGCCGAAGGCGCCGGTGAGCACGGTGTTGAGGGTGACCCCGTGCGCCTTGGCCGCGCCGCGCAGCAGCTCGGACAGTTCGGCGGACAGGGTGTGCAGGAGCGCCCGCGGCAGCTCGTCCGTGCGGGGCGGCTGCGCCCCGGCGAGCAGCGTCGGGCCGGTGAGCCCGGTCAGGTGCTCCGCCCAGAACCGCTCCGCCACGGCGGGGTCCTTGGCGGCGAGCTCGCGGGCGTGGTCCTCGAAGCCGGGTGTCCGGGGCGTGGCGTCGGTGAGGGGTTCGCCCGCGACGAGGGCCGCATAGGCGTCGAAGAGGTCCCGCAGCAGGATCTCCCGGGACCAGCCGTCCCACAGCAGCAGGTGGTAGCTGAGCAGCAGCCCGTCGCGGCCGTCGGGCAGGCGGTGCACGGTCAGCCGGATCAGCGGCGGCTCCCCGGGGTCGAACCCGGTGTCGCGGTCCCGGGCGCGCAGGGCGTCGGACTCCGCCTCGGACGCGACCTCGACCGTGCGGACGCCGACGCGGGTCCCGGCCCGGAGGATCTGGACCGGGTTGCCGTCCTCGTCGGTGGTGAACCCGGCGCCGACGACGGGGTGCCGGGCGATGACGTACGCCATCGCGTCGGCCAGGGCGCCGGTGTCGAGGCGCCGGTCGAAGGTGAAGTGGCTCTGGGCGACGTAGTGCCCGGTCGCGCCGGTCAGCTCGGCCTGGAAGTACAGGCCGCGCTGGAGCGGGGTGACCGGTGCGGTGCGCTCGGCGGTCGCGGCGGTGTCTGCGAGGCGTTCCAGCGCCGCGCGCCAGTGGCCGGTGAGCGCGTCGGGGACGCCTTCGGCGAGCAGGAACTCGGCGTGCAGGCTGCCGGTGGCCGCGTCGGTCCAGGCGTTCACCTCGATGGCGTACGGGCTGTCGCCCTCGCCGCCGGTGATGCGCGGGACGTCGGACTCGCCGCCCCGGCCGAGGTAGTTGAAGAGCACCTGCGGACGGGCGGTGAGCAGGGGTGCGGTCTGCGGGTTGAGGTACCGGAGCCGGCCGTAGGCGACGTGCCCGTGCTCGTCGGGCTGGCGCGCCACGACTTCCCGGGCGGCGGCGACGGGGTCGGTGTGCGGGGTGAGGCGTACCGGTGCGATGGAGGTGAACCAGCCGACGGTACGGGTGTAGTCGTGGCCGTCCAGGGCGGGGACCCGGCCGTGGCGTTCCAGGTCGACCGCGAGGTCGGTGGGCTCTGGCTGGACGCGGGTCAGGGCGGTGCGCAGGGCGCCGCAGAGCAGTTCGGTGAGGCCGATGCCCAGGGCGGCGGGCGCGGTCCGCGTGACCCGGTCGCTCACCTCGGGGCCGAGGACCACGGTCGTCTCGCGCAGCTCCCCGTCGGCGGGCAGCGCGGCGGGGGCGTCGAGCACCGTGATCCAGTCGCCCAGGTCCTCGGTGGTGTGCGCGGCCCGGGCGGTGAGCGCGTCGGCATACTCGGCGTAGGAGGTGGTCGCGGGCGGCAGGGCCTCGCCGCGCAGGGCGGTGGCCAGGTCGTCCAGGACGATCAGCCAGGACACCGTGTCGACGGCGAGGTGGTGCGCGGTGACGACCAGGGTCCGGGTGGCGGCCAGCCAGGTGAACGCGACGACCTCGCCGTTCTCCGGGTTCAGGTGTGCGGCGGCCGCGTTGGCGGCGAGCGCCGGGTCACCGAAGTCCGCGTGGACGAGGGAGACCTCGCGGGCGGGCTCGGTGCGCGGCGTCCACACGCCGTGCCGGGTGTCCAGGCTCATCCGCAGGGCCGGGTGGGCGGCCACGACGGCGTTCGCGGCGCGCTCGATGTCGGCGGGCGTGATCCCCTCGGGCGTGACCATCGTCCGGGCCTGGGCGAACCCGTCGAGCGGGCCGTCGAGTTCGCGCCTGCGCAGCATGACCGGCGTCGGGGCGAAGGGCCCGTCGTCGCGGCGCCTGTGCTCGGGCGCGGCGGTCTGCGGGGCGCGCGAGCGGAGCTCCTCGGCGAGGGCGCGCGGGGTCTTGCAGAGGAACACGTCCCGGGGCGCGATGGCCAGACCGCGTGCCCGGGCCCGGTTGATGACGGTGATCGCGACGATGCTGTCGCCGCCCGCCATGAAGAAGTCGGTGTCCTCGTCGACGGCCGCACCGGGCAGTACCTCCGCGAAGATCGCGGTCAGCGCGGGGAGCGCGGAGCCGTCCACCGGGGCGGGGGCGGTGGCCGGCTGTGTGGCGGCCCGGGCGGTCAGCGCCTTGCGGTCGAGCTTGCCGTTGACCGTGAGCGGCAGCGCGTCGGCCGTCAGCACCCGGCCGGGCACCATGTGCACGGGCAGCTTCGCGGCGAGCAGGACGCCGAGGTCGCCGGGGACCCGGCCCACGACGTGCGCGACGAGCTGGTCGCCGTCGGCCGACGGGGTGACGGCCACGTCGACCACGCCGTCCAGTTCGCGGACCGCCGCCTCGACCTCGCCGAGCTCGATCCGGAAGCCCTTGAGCTGCACCTGGTCGTCGGCGCGCCCGGCGAACTCCAGCTCGCCGTCGAGCGTGCGTCGGGCCAGGTCGCCCGTGTGGTACATCCGGGAGCCGTCGTCCGCGAAGGGGTTGGCGACGAAGCGCCCGGCGGTGAGGCCCGGGCGGCCCAGGTAACCGAGGGAGACCTGGTCGCCCGCCACGTAGATCGCGCCGACCCGGCCGGGCGGGACCGGGCGGAGCCGGTCGTCCAGCAGATAAGTCGTCAGGCCGGGGACCGGGCCGCCGATCGGGCTGACGTCGGCGCCGAAGTCCTCGTCGGTGAGGACCCGGTGGGTGACGTGGACGGTGGTCTCGGTGATGCCGTACATGTTGACCAGCTCGGGCGACCCGGTGCCGTACCGCTCGACCCAGCCGCGCAGCCGGACCGGGTCCAGCGCCTCGCCGCCGAAGATGATCCGGCGCAGCGCGGTGGCCCGTTCCCCGGCGTGCCGGTCGGCCTCGATGAACTGGTAGAAGGCGGACGGGGTCTGGTTGAGGACGGTGACCCCGCGCTCGCGCACCAGGCGGTGGAAGTCGACCGGGGAGCGGGTCAGCCCGTAGTCCGGGACCAGGAGCTCCCCGCCGTGCGCCAGCGCGCCCCACAGCTCCCAGACGGCGAAGTCGAAGGAGTACGAGTGGAACTGCACCCACACGTCGTCGGGCCCGAAGTCCATGTCGGCGCGGGTGTTCGCGAGCAGCGCGGCCACGCTGCGGTGCGGGACGACGACGCCCTTGGGGCGGCCGGTCGAACCCGAGGTGTAGATGACGTACGCCGGGTCGTGCGGGGCGGGGCCCGTCGGGGCCGCCGGTGCCTCGCCGGTCCCGGCCGGTTCCTCGTCGAGGACGAGCACCCGGGCCGGGACGCCCGCCCGCTCAAGGAGCCGGGTGAAGCGCTCGCGCTCGTCCGGGCCGACCAGGACGGCCTGCGGGGCGGCGTCGCCGAGGATGTACTCCAGCCGCTCGTCGGGGTACGCCTGGTCGAGCGGGACGTAGGCGCCGCCCGCCGAGACGATGGCGATGAGCGCGGTGACCTGTTCCAGGGAGCGCGGTACGGCGACGGCGACGCGCAGGCCCGGCCGGACCCCGGCGGCGCGCAGGGTCGCGGCCAGCCGGTCCTTGGCGGCGGCGAGTTCGCCGTACGTCAGGGAGGTGGTGGTGCCGTCGAGGCCGCACCGGGTGACGGCGGTGGCGGCCGGGTCGCGCCGGGCGGCGGTGTCGAACAGGGCGTCCAGCGTGGTCGGGGCGGTGCCGGGGGCGAGGCGCGCGGTGTCCTCGGCCGCCGGCTCCCGGACCCGGGCGCCGGGCCGGGTGAGGAGGCCGGTGAGGGTGCGGGTGAAGGTGTCCAGGATGCGCCGGGCACCCGGTTCCCGCAGGAGGGCGCCGTCGTAGATCAGGTTGAAGCGGGGGCGGCCGTCGGGGGCGCGCTCGACCACCAGGGTCAGCGGGTAGTGCGGGGCGCCCTCGTTCACGATGCCGGAGACGACCAGCTCGTCACCGGGGCTGCGCAGCGCGGTCACATCGGTGGCGACGTCGAACACCACCAGGGTGTCGAAGCGGGCGGCGGCGCCCTCGAGGCGGCCGATCCGCGCCAGGGAGACGTGCTGGTGCGCCAGGACCGCGCTCTGGTGATCGCGTACGGAGGTGAGCAGGTCCCCCGCGGTGGTGGACGCGGTCCAACGGGCGCGTACCGGAATGGTGTTGATGAGGAGACCCACCATGTCCGCGATGCCGGGCACATCGGCGTCGCGGCCCGAGACGGTGGAGCCGAACACCACGTCCTCCCGGTGCAGCAGACCGCCCAGCGTCACCGCCCAGGCGCTGTGCACGGCCACGCTCAGCGGCACCCCGGCCTCGCGGGTGGCGGTGTCGATGTCGTGGGCGGGCTCCACGGCCGTGTCGGCGAACGTGTCGGACGGGGTGTGTCCCTCGGCGACGAGGGAGGGGCCGGGCAGTCCGGCCAGCTGCTCGCCCCAGACCCGGTCGCTCTCCTCGTCGTCGCGGGCGGCGAGCAGGCGTACGTAGTCGGCGAAGCCGCCCGCCCGGTAGGCCGCGCCGGGCCGGTGGTACTCGGCGAGCAGCGCGCGGAGCATCGGCGGCACGGACCAGCCGTCGGCGACGATGTGGTGCACGGTCTGCACGAGCACGGTACGTCCGGGGCCGCCCCGCACGAGTGTGTACCGCATCAGGGGTCCGGAGGCCAGGTCGAACCCGGCGCGGCGGTCCCGCTCGGCGAGGTCGCGGATCTCGTCGTCGGTGATGCCGGGGCGGTCCAGGACGGTGAAGGGGGCCTCGGTGCCGCTCTCCAGGACGGAGACGACCCGGCCGTCGGCAAGGGCCGTGAAGCGCGCGGCCAGGTTCGGGTACAGGGTGAGCAGCCGGGTGGCGGCCGCCGCGAGGCGTCCGGGGTCCACCTCGCCGTCCAGGGTGAGGAGTTGCTGTTCGACGTAGCTGCCCGCCGACTCGTCGTCGTAGACCGAGTGGAAGTACAGGCCCTCCTGGAGCGGGGTCAGCGGCAGGATGTCGCGCAGGGCGGGTCCGTCGAGCGCGTCCACGTCGGCCTGGGTGAGCGGGACGGGCGCGAAGTCGCTGGGCGAGTGGCCGCCGCCGTCGAGGGCGGCCAGGGCGGTCAGGGCGTCCTGGAAGTACCCGCCGAGGGTGTCGATGTCCTGGTCGGTGAACATGCCCTCGGGCCAGGAGACGGTGGTGGCGAGGCCGTAGGCGCCGCTCGCGTCGGGTTCGGCGATGGCGTTGAACTCCAGGGCGCGCGGCAGCCGCATCCGCGGGTCGCGCTTCTCGCCCAGCCGGCCGGTGGTCCCTGCGAGCTGCCAGTCCCCGCCGGTGCCCGCGTCGAACCGGCCGAGGTAGTTGAAGAGCACCTGGGGCGCGGGCGGTGCTTCGAGGGCGCCGTGCAGGTGGCGCAGGGCGCCGTAGGACAGGCCGTTGTGCGGTACGAGGGCGAGGTCTTCCTTCACCGCCTTGAGGGCGGCGGCGAGGTCGGCCGCCGGGCCGGGGTCCACGGTCACGGGGAAGAGGGTGGTGAACCAGCCCACGGTCCGCGACAGGTCGGGCTCGAATCCGGCGGTGCCCGCGACCGCCTGGCCCTCGCGGCCGTGGCCTTCGAGTTCGATGTGCGCGAAGGTCTGGTCCTGGCCGAGGTCGCGCCGCCACCGGGCGAGGGCGACGGCGAGCCCGGTGAGCAGGACGTCGTTGACGCCCGCGTGGAACCTGGCGGGGATCTCGCCCAGCAGGGCGGAGGTGGTGGCGGGGCCGAGCGTGAAGGTCCGCACGCGCTCCCGGGCGACCGTGTCGTTCTCGGTGAGGGGGCGGCGGCCCAGCGGCGCGTCCGGGCCCGGGAGGGGGCGCGCGTAGTGGTCCCGGTCGGCGTCGAAGGCGGCGTGGCCGAGGAGTCCGGCCCAGCGGCGGAACGAGGTGCCCTCGCGGGGCAGTGCGACTGGGGCGCCCGCGACGGACTGCTCCCAGGCGGTGGCCAGGTCCTCGGTCAGGACGCGCCAGGAGACGCCGTCGACCACCACGTGATGGGCGACGAGGACGAGTTGGCGGGCCTCGCTGCGCCAGACGGCGCGCAGCATGACGCCGTTGTCCGGGTCGAGTCCGGCGGTGGCGCGGGCGACGCAGGCGTCGAGCGGTTCGCCGCTCTCCTCCCAGGCGGCGACGGCGTCGTCCGCCCCGGGTATGTCGAAGCTCCACCGCTCGCCGCGCACCAGCCGGGCGCGCAGCATGTCGTGGCGGCGGACGAGGGCGGTGAGGAGGTCGTCCAGCGCTCCGGCGGTCAGGTCCGCAGGGGTGTTCACCACCACGGACTGCACGAATCCGTCGATCGCGTCGGTGGTCTCGCCGAGCCACCGCACGATGGGCGTGCCGGCGACGGGACCGGTCGGCTCGTCGTCGTCCCGGGCCGTGGAGACGTCCTCGCGGCTCGCCACCGCGGCGAGTTCGCCGATGACGCTGTGGGTGAAGATCTGGCGTGCGGTGACATGGAGACCGGTCTTGCGCAGCGCGCTCAGCAGGGAGATCGCCAGGATGCTGTCGCCGCCGAGGCGGAAGAAGTCCTGGTCGGTGCCGACCGCGTCCAGCCGCAGCACCTCCGCCACCGCCGCGCACACGGCGCGCTCCTCGTCGGTGGCGGGCGCGGTCACCGGGCCGCTCGTCAGCACCGGTTCGGGCAGGGCGGCCCGGTCGGTCTTGCCGTTGGCGGTGAGCGGGAAGGCGTCGAGCACGACGGTGCGGGCGGGCACCATGTACTCCACCAGGTGCGCCTCGGCCCAGGCCCGGACGTCCTCCGGGGTCAGCTCCTCGTGTCCGGCGGCGGGGATCACGTACGCCACGAGGTAGGTGCCGCCCGCGGTGTTCTTCCGGGCGACGACACAGGTGTGCCGGACGCGGGGGTGCTCGGCGAGGCCGGCCTCCACGTCCTCGATCTCCAGCCGCATGCCGCGGATCTTGATCTGGTTGTCGGCGCGGCCCAGGAAGTCCAGCGAGCCGTCCGGCATGAACCGGGCGAGGTCACCGGTGCGGTAGAGCCGGGAGCCGTCCCGCGCGAAGGGGTTGGCCACGAAGCGGGACGCGGTCAGCCCCGGCGCGTTGACGTAGCCCCGGCCGAGCAGGAGCCCGCCCGCGTAGAGTTCGCCGCCGACGCCGACGGGGACCGGGCGCAGCTCGTCGTCCAGCACGTAGAGCTGGGTGTTGGGGTTGGCCTTGCCGATGGAGGTGGACAGGCGCTCGGCCTCGCCCCGGTAGATGACGTGCGAGACGCCGATCGTCGTCTCGGCGGGGCCGTAGCCGTGGTACAGGGGGATGCCGAGGCGGGCGCGGAACCGCTCGTACAGCTCGGGGGTCAGCAGCTCGCCGCCGCACCACACATGGCGCAGGCTGTCGAGCCGGCCGGAGTCGCCGGTCATCTCCAGCAGTACGTCGAGCATGGAGGAGACCAGGTAGGTGAAGGTGACCCGGTGCCCGGCGATGACGTCCAGTAGGTGGTGCGGGTCGCGTTCGCCGCCCGGACGGAGGACCACCAGCCGGGCGCCGGTGACCAGCGGCAGGAAGATCTCGTTGATCGAGATGTCGAAGGAGAGCGGCGCCTTGAACAGCGAGGCGTCGTCGTGGCCGAAGCCCAGGATCTCGCGGGACTGCCACAACAGGCGTTCGCTGATGGCCTCGTGGCGGATCATCGCGCCCTTCGGGCGGCCGGTCGAGCCGGAGGTGAAGATCACATAGGCGAGGGACTCCCCCGCGACCGCCACGGCGGGCGGGTCGGTGGGGTGGGCGGCGAACGCCCAGTCGTCGAGGTCGACGCGCACCGCCTCCGGTTCGCCCGGGGTCTGCTCCCCCGAGCCGCCCAGCTGGAGCGCGATCCGGGCGTCCTCGGCGACGACGGCACGCCGGGCGGCGGGCCACAGCGGGTCGAACGGAACGAACGCGCACCCGGCCTGGAGGACCCCGAGCAGGCCGATGACCATCTCGGCGGAGCGGCCGAGGGATATCCCGACGACCTGCTCGGCGGCGAGGCCGCGCCCGGCGAGGTGGTGGGCCAGCTGGGCGCTGAGCCGCGCCGTCTGGCGGTACGTCAGGGAGCGGTGCTCGTCCACGATCGCGACGGCGTCCGGCCGCAGGCGTGCCTGCTCGCGGAACATCTCCACGATCGTGGGGCGGTCCCGGTCCGCGCCGGTGTCGTTCCAGCGGGCCAGTTCCTCGATGCGCGTGGCGGGCCCGGAGGGGGCGATGGTGCCGAGCGGCCGGTCGGGGAAGGCGGCGAGGTCGTCCAGGGCGAGCTGCGCTTCGTCCCGGTCCACGCCCTCGGGAAGGGCGATGAAGCCGTCCGTGCCGGTCTCCCAGCCGGCGGGAGCCGTACCGCCGTTGTCGGCCCAGCCGAGCACGTCGGCGAAGAGGGTGGCGGGCGTCAGGTCGATGCCCTCCGGGCTCCGGCCACTCGCCCAGTACGCCAGGCCGATGGCGCAGGCTTCGGTCAGGGTCCGGTCGTCGCGGTCGCCGGTCCGGCGGCGCAACTCCGCCAGTCCCCGGGGAAAAAGCCGTACGTGGTGACCGCTCGGTTCCGACATCGAGGACTCCGCTTCTCTCCGAGGCATTTAGCTGAGCCTAACCTAAGTAAGCACGGCCTAACTTCCTTCTCGCCACGCTCGCCACAGCCGGGCGTAGCGGCCGCCGAGGGCGACCAGCTCCTGGTGGGAGCCCTGTTCCACCACGCGCCCGGCGTCCAGGACGGCGATACGGTCCGCCGCCATCGCCTGGGTCAGCCGGTGCGCCACGAACAGCGTCGTGCGTCCCGCACAGGCCGCCAGGACGGCGCGTTCCAGCTCCGCGGCACCCTCGCTGCCCGCCTCGGCGGTGGACTCGTCCAGCACCACCACGGGTGAACGGGCCAGCACCAGGCGGGCCAGGGCGATCTGGGCCACCTTGGTGACGTCCAGCCGCTCGCCGCCCTCGCCGACCGCGGTGTGCAGCCCTTCGGGAAGCGCCTCCACCCAGTCGGCGGCGCCCACCGTCCGCAGGGCGTCCAGCAGTTGGGCCTCGCTCGCCCCGGGCGCGGACAGCCGGAGGTCGTCGGCGAGCGGGCCGGAGAACACATGGGTCTCCTGGGTGAGGATGCTCACCAGGGCCCGCGCGCCCGCCTCGTCCACCTCGGCCAGATCGGTCGTCCCGATGCGCACCGAACCCGACTGCGGGGTGCCGATACCGGCGATCAGCGCGGCCAGGGTCGATTTCCCGGCGCCGGTCGCCCCCACCAGGGCGAGGGAGCCGCCGGCCGGAATGGTGAGGCTCACCTCGCGCAGGACCGGCTCCTCCGAGCCGGGATAGCGATACGTCAGCCCCTCCACCGCCACCCGGTACGGCACGTCCTGAGCGGGCGTCACGCCGGGGTCGCCCACCAGTCTCTCCTCGGCGTCCTCCCCCAGGACCCCGACCAGACGGGTCAGGCTGGCGCCCGACTTCTGCGCCTCGTCGAAGGTGAACATGATCGCGCCGAGCGGGGTGAACAGCCGGTGGAACATGAGCGGGGCGGCCGCGACCTCGCCGAGGGTGGCCGCGTCGCCCTCCAACAGGGCGTACCCGACCAGGAGGATGAGGACCAGCCCGATGAACTCCGCGCGATTCTCCCGGCCGACGAACCGGCCGAAGAAGCGGAACACCTCGACGCCCAGATCGCGTACCCGCCAGGACTCGGTGGTGACCTTCTCGCGGAACGCGCCCTCCAGGCGGTACGCCCGGACCGTGTCGATCCCGTTGAGGCCGCTGATCAGCGCCTGGGCCCGGTCGGCCTGGGCCGCGCGCTGCTTGCGGTAGAGCGGGGCGGAGCGCGGCAGGTACCAGCGCAGGGCCAGCGCGTACGCGGGCAGCGCGCCGGCGCCCGCGAGACCGAGCCGCCAGTCCAGGCCGAACATGCCGACGGTGGCGATGGCGACCAGCACCCCCGCCGAGAACACGGTGGGAATCGCGCTCCTGATGCCCCGCGAGAGCACGGCGACGTCGTCGCCGACCCGGGAGAGCACATCGCCGCGGCCGACCTGTTCCAGCCGGGTGCTCGGCATGCCGAGCACCGCACGGACGGCGCCTTCCCGCAGCGTCGCCAGCAGGTCGGCGCCGAGCCGTCCGATCAGATACGTCGATGCCGCGGTGGCCGCCGCGCCGAGCAGCGCGGCGGCCACCATCAGCGCCCCGACCCTGACCAGCACCGTGCGCGACTCGCCGTCCACGACCCCGTCGACCACCTGGCCGAGCAGCAGCACGGGGAGCACCTGGAGTGCCGCCCCCGCCACGGTCGTGAGGAGGGTCGCGGCGGTCAGCCACGGCACCGCGCGGCAGTGGGCGAGGAGCCAGCGGGTGGCCTCACCGCCCGTCGCCGTGCGCAGGGTGGGGGCGGCGAGGGTCACTTGGCGGCCGCCGCCTTCACGAGCTCGTCCACCGCGTACGGCATGGACAGCAGCGTGCCCTGCGAGATGGCGGCGCCGACCGCCGGGCCCTCGCTGTCGAGGAGGTAGGTCACCCGGCCCTCCTTGAACGCCTTGAGGTTGCTGAAGAGTTCGGACTTCTTCAGGGCGTCCGTGTCGGCCTTGTCGTTGATGACGAAGACCCGGTCGACGTCCACGAGGTCCATGCGTTCCGGGGAGAGCTTGGTGTAGAACTTGCCGCCGGCGATCTTGTCGATCTCGGTGTCGCCCTGGTAGCCGATGCCGGTCAGCAGGCGTCCGCGCACGTCGGTGGTGGTGAACGGCGCCACCGAGTTGTCGTACCAGGACAGGGCGACGGCGGTCTGCTCGGCGAACTCGGGGTGCGCCTTCTTGGCGGTGTCCAACTGCTCCTGGATGCCGTCCACCATCTCCTTGCCCTCCTTCTCCTTGCCGAGGGCCTTGGCGATGTGCAGCGCGTTGTCCTGCCACGGAGCGCTGAAGGGCTCCTTCTCGCCCTTGGTGCGGGCCACCGTTGGGGCGATCTTCGACAGCTTGTCGTAGGCGGCCTGGTCGATCTCGGAGTAGACGGCGACGATCAGGTCGGGGCGCAGGCCCGCGATCTTCTCGTAGTTGGGGCCGGAGTCACCGTTCTTCATGATGACCTCGGGGCGGGCGTCCCCCCACTTGTCCTTGGTCCAGGGCCACTGGGTGTTGATGTCGGGGGTCTTGCCCTCGGGGTTCGGGTACTGGTCGACCATGCCGACCGGCTTGATTCCGAACGCCAGGATGTCCTGGTCGTCCGTGTAGCCGACAGAGACGACCCGCTTCGGAGCCTTGGTGATCTTCGTGGACCCGAAGGCGTGCTCCACGGTGACAGGGAAGGCGCCGTCCGCCGAGGCCGCCGGGGCCTTGTCGGCCGCCTTGTCCTCGGAGTCGGAGCCGCAGCCCGCGAGGAGGCCGACGCCGAGGGCCGCCGCGGTCATGACCGCCGCGAGCCGCCGCCGCGACCTGGTGGGCGTGGTTCTGTCGAGGAGCATCCGAATCCCTTGCTTTCACACTGTCACTTGGGCCTTGCATAAGGGCAGCCAAACCTTACCCCGACTAGGTGAGGCCAGCCTAGCCTTACCTGGGCACTTCCTTGAACCTGAAACTACTTCAGGCGTACGTGGGTACGGCCGATGGGCACGATGAGCGGCCGGTCGCCGACCGGGTCGTCGATCACCATGGCCCGCAGCCCGAACGCCTCCTCCAGCAGCTCGGCGGTGATCACGTCGCGCGGGTGGCCCTGCGCCAGCACCGAACCGTCACGCATCACCACGAGGTTGTCGCTGTAACGCGTGGCGAGGTTGAGGTCGTGCAGGACCATCACCACCGTGCACCCGGACTCGTGCAGGTCGTCCACCAGGTCGAGCACGTCGATCGCGTGCGCCAGGTCCAGATAGGTGGTGGGTTCGTCCAGCAGCAGCAGATCGGTGCCCTGAGCCAGGGTCATCGATATCCACACCCGCTGGCGCTGACCGCCCGACAGCGAGTCGACGGGCCGGTCCGCGAGGTCGGCGACCCCGGTCAGCGCGAGCGCCTTCCGTACGATGTCGGCGTCGTCCGACGACCACTGCCGCAGCCAGCTCTGGTGCGGGTGGCGCCCTCGGGCGACCAGGTCCGAGACCGTCAGCCCCTCGGGCGCCACCGGCGCCTGGGGCAGCAGGCCGAGTTTCTTCGCCACGTCCCTGGTCCGGAGCGAGGCGATGTCCTCGCCGTCCAGCACGACGGCGCCGCCGGCCGGTTTCAGCAGCCGGGTCAGGGTGCGCAACAGCGTCGATTTGCCGCAGCCGTTGGGGCCGATGATGGTGGTGACCACGCCGGACGGGATCTCGACGTCGAGGCCGTCGATGACGGTCCGCCCGCCGTAGCCGACCCTGATGCCCCTGGCGGCGAGCCGTGGAGCGCCGCCGCCCGGCGCCTTGGTTTCCGTGGTGGTGAGATGCGCGGCCACTGGCCCTCCTCTGCTCGGGTTGTCCGACTCGTCTGTCATTTACCTGAGGTTCGCCCGGACCAGCAGATACACCAGGAAGGGTCCGCCGATCGCGGCGGTGACCACACCGACCGGCAGGCCGACGGGCAGGGCCGTGCGCGCGATCAGGTCGGAGCCGGTCAGCAGCAGTGCGCCGACCAGTCCCGAGGCGGCCATCGGCGGCGTCGGGTGTCTCGCCAGCCGCATCGCCACCTGCGGTGCGACGAGCGCGACGAAGGGCACGGGGCCCGCCGCGCTCACCGCCGAGGCGGCCAGCAGCACCGCGCACAGCAGCATGACGGCCCGCACCCGGTTGAACCGGACCCCGAGCCCCGCGGCGACCTCGTCCCCGAGGTGCAGCGGCTTGAACTGGAAGGCGAGGCAGAGCACTACAGCCAGCAGGACCAGGGTGCACCAGAGCGCCACCCGGACCTCGCCCCACGACCGGTTGTCCAGGGAGCCGACCAGCCATGCCTGGGCCCGGGCCACGTCCCGGATGTCGGCCGACGTGAGGAGCCAGGTCGTGATCGCCTCCATCGCCGCGCTCACCGAGATGCCGATGAGGATGAGCCGGAAGCCGTCGATCCCGCGCCGCCAGGCCAGGAAGTACACCAGCAGCCCCGTGCCGAGACCGCCCAGGAGCGCCGCCGCCGACAGGCCCACGGAGTTGGTGACCGCCGTGGCGGCCCCGCCCGAGACCGTCACCAGGAACACCGCGACCGCACTGGCGCCCCCGGTGATGCCGAGGACGTCGGGGCTGGCCAGCGGGTTGCGGGCGACGGACTGGGTGATCGCGCCGGACACCCCGAGCGCGACGCCGACGACGACGCCGGCCAGGGCGCGCGGCATCCGCAGATCCATGATGACGAACCGGTCGACCTGCTCGCCGCCCCCGAGGATCGTGGCGATCACCCGCGACAGGCCGATCGGGAAGTCGCCGACCGCGATGGACAGGCAGAACACCAGGAAGGTGGCCGCCGCCAGCAGCAGGGTGACCAGGACGAGCCAGGGCCGCCAGACGAACGAGACGCCCCCGGCGCGGATGCCCGCCGTGACCGATGCTTTCAACTCCGTTCCGTTCATGCGCTCCTGAACTTTCCACGCCACACCAGGACCGCGAAGAACGGCGCGCCGAGCAGCGAGACGACGACCCCGGCGTCCAGCTCCCCCGGCCGTACCACCAGGCGCCCGACGATGTCGCACACCAGCAGGACGACCGCGCCGAGCAGACCCGCGTACGGCACCAGCCAGCGGTAGTCGGGCCCGGTCAGATACCGGGCGACGTGGGCCACCATCAGCCCGATGAACGCGATGGGGCCGCAGGCCGCGGTGGCGGCGCCGGCCAGCAGCGTGATGGCGGTGATGCCGACCGTCCGGCTCAGCGCGATGTTGACACCGAGTCCGCGGGCCACGTCGTCACCGAGGTTGAGCAGGTTCAGGGAGGGCAGCATGACCGCCGCCAGGACCAGCCCGACCGCGACGAACGCGGTGACGGGCCAGATGACGTCGTAGCCGACGCCCGCCACCGAGCCCGCGTTCCAGAACCGCAGCACGTTCAGGGACTTCACGTCGGACAGGGCGACGGCCGTGGTCATCGCCGCGAGGAACACCGTGACCCCCTGCCCGGCCAGGGCCAGGGTCAGCGGGTTCCCGGCGCCCCTGCCGATGCTGGCGAGGCCGAACACGACGACTCCGGCGACCGCCGATCCCAGGAACCCGAACCAGACGTACTGGAGCGGGTCGGTGAGCCCGAACACGGCGATCACCGACACCACGGCGAACGAGGCGCCCGCGTTGACGCCCACCAGCCCGGTGTCGGCGATCGGGTTGCGCGTGTACCCCTGGATCAGCGCGCCGCCGACCCCGAGGGCCAGGCCCGCCACGATGCCGAGCACCGTGCGGGGCACGCGCACGGTCTGCACGATGAGCCGGATCTCGGAGAGCCGCTGATCGGACTCCGGGGCCGCGAACAGGCCGTGCCACACCTCGGCGGGCGTCAGGGCGCGCGCCCCGACGGCCAGGGAGAGGGCGGCCACGGCCAGGACGGCCACCGCGAGGGCGGTCAGGCCGGTGACCCGTCTGCGACGGGTCACCGTAACGCCCCTGGTTATGGGGCGCTCCACTGCAGTTGTGCTCATGTCCGCGTACGTCATCTCTCTGGCCCGCCGGGCCCGGACGGTGGTCGGGCTGTCTAGCGGGAGCCGTCCCCGGCGACCGGACGGACGGCGTCGGGCGCGTCCTTGACGCTCCGGTCCAGCAGCGAGTCCAGGATCTCGCCGACCCGGATCGCGGTGTTGGACAGCAGGGCCGAGGTGATGCCGTGGGTGTGCTCCGTACCGCCCTGGAGGTAGATGCCGCAGTTCAGCGCGGCGTCGGTGGCGATGCGGTAGTCGCGCTCGACGCGGACCCGGCCCTCCTCGTCGCGCAGGCAGTACTCCGCGGCCTCGCCCAGGAGGCCCAGCGGATCGGCCGGGCTGTAGCCGGTGGCGAACACCACGACGTCGGCGTCGAGCACGGTCTCCTCGCCGGTGACGAGGGACGTCACGGTGGCGCGCACCGTGTCCGGGGTCGCCTCGGCCGCGGTGAGCCGGGACACGTTGAGGAAGCGCAGCCGCTCGGTGCCGAGCACCCTCTCCTGGTACATCTGCCGGTACAGGTCGTCGATCAGATCGATGTCGACCACGGAGTAGTTGGTGTTGCCGTGGTAGTCCATCAGCCGGCGCTTGATGTTCTCGGGCGCCGCGTAGAACTCGTCCACCGCGTCCGGGTCGAAGATCTTGTTGGCGAAGCTGCTGTCGTCGGCCGGGCTGTAGCCGTAGCGCGAGAAGACCGCGCATATCTCGGCCTCGGGGAAGCGGCGGTGCAGATACGCGACGTTCTCGGCGGCGCTCTGCCCGGCGCCCACGACGACGAAGCGGGAGGGCGAGGTGCCGTCCAGCTCGCCGACCCGGGTCAGCAGTTCGGAGTTGTGCCAGACGCGGTCGCCGCGCTCGATGCCCTCGGGCACCAGCGGGCGCAGTCCGGTGCCGATGACGAGGTTGCGGGCGCGGTGGACCGTCAGCCCCTCCCCCGACCGGACGGTGACGTCCAGGTACTCCACGACGCCGTCCTCGACCACCTGGGTCACCCCGACGACCTCGTGGTCGTAGGAGACGAGGTCGTCCACCTGGGCGGCGGCCCACTCGAAGTAGTCGTGGAACTCGACGCGCAGCGGGAAGAGGTTCTTGTGGTTGATGAAGTCGATCAGGCGTCCCTTGCTCTTGAGGTAGCAGAGGAAGCTGAACTCACTGGACGGGTTGCGGAGTGTCACCAGGTCCTTGAGGAACGAGACCTGCATGGTGGCGTCGTCGATGAGCATTCCCCGGTGCCAGCCGAAGGCCGGTTGCTGCTCGAAGAACTGGGCGGTCACCGCTTCCCGCGTTCCGGAGCGCGCGTTGTGCTCGCTGATCGCGATCGCCATGGCCACATTGGACGGGCCGAAGCCGATACCAATGAGGTCGTGGACCGGTGCTGCGTCGCCAGGACGAGCCTGTGACATGTCACTCCCATCGTGCGGGGAAGCCGCCTGTCGGATGTGGGGAAACGGGCGTAGGACGGGCACGCCGGAACAGCGGCCCGATGAACTTAGGTGAGCCTAAGCTAATCCGTCAACACTTGTCGATGGGTGCGATTCGGACACCCCAGACATGAGACCGCCCCAACTGGGGCACCCCACGCCTCCGTTGCAAGATAAGGTAAGCCTTGCTTTACTTACCTGTCCTTGTTTCTGCGTCGAGGAGGAACCCCATGCGGGTCGTCATGTTCGGTTACCAGACCTGGGGCCACCGCACCCTGCAAGCCCTCCTGGACTCCGAGCACGACGTGGTGCTGGTCGTCACCCACCCCAGGAGCGAGCACGCCTACGAGAAGATCTGGAGCGACTCCGTCGCGGATCTCGCCGAGGAGCACGGCGTCCCGGTCCTGATCCGCAACCGCCCGGACGACGACGAGCTGTACGAGGCCCTGAAAGCCGCCGAGCCCGACGTCATCGTGGCCAACAACTGGCGTACGTGGATCCCGCCGCGCATCTTCGCGCTCCCCCGCCGGGGCACCCTGAACGTCCACGACTCGCTGCTGCCGAAGTACGCGGGCTTCTCGCCGCTCATCTGGGCCCTCATCAACGGCGAGACCGAGGTGGGCGTCACCGCGCACATGATGAACGACGAGCTGGACGCCGGCGACATCGTCCGGCAGGAGTCCGTCCCGGTCGGCCCGAGGGACACCACCACCGACCTCTTCCACAAGACCGTCGACCTCATCGCCCCCGTCACCACCAAGGCGCTGGCCCTGATCGCGGACGGGCAGACGGAGTTCACCCCGCAGGACCGCTCGCAGGCCACCTTCTTCCACAAGCGCGCCGAGGAGGACATCCGCATCGACTGGAACTGGCCGGCCGAGGACCTGGAGCGCCTGGTGCGCGCCCAGTCGGCCCCGTACCCCAGCGCCTTCACCCACCACCGGGGCAAGCGGATCGAGATCCTGGCCAGTGTGGTCTCCGAGGCGCGTTACGGCGGAACGCCGGGCCGGATCTTCTACCGCGAGGGCGAGGGCGTGGTCATCGTGGCCGGGGCCGACGCCCGCACCGGCCGCAATCACGGCCTGGCCGTCACCCGGGTCCGCACCGAGGACGGCCGCGAGCTGCCCGCGACGGAGTACTTCACCTCCATGGGCGGCTACCTGACCAGCCGCCCCTGACCCCGCATGGGTGTGCCCCCCGGCCCGAGGGCCGGGGGGGGCACACCCATGTGTCCTGCCGGTCAGCCCTTGCGGGGCCGGGTACGGGGCAGCCGGGTCGCCGCCGCCGCGGCGAACAGGCAGAAGCCGAGCACCCACCAGAAGGTGTCACCGAAGGCCGCGGGGACGTCCGCGCCCGTGGCGGCGAGCCGGTTCTCCAGGATCACCGCCACCGCCGCCGTGCCGACCGAACCGCCCACGGTGTTCAGGAGGTTGAGCGCCCCGGCCGCCCGGGGCAGCGGCTCCGGCTCGATCCGGCTGTAGACGATGTTCATCACGGGCGCGCCGACCATCGACATCCCGAAGCCCCGCACCACCAGCGCCGAGACGACCACCGCGTCCGGGACCCCGTGCTCCAGCAGGGTGAACGGGGCGGTCCCGGCGACGATCAGCACGATGCCGGTGACCACCAGGGTCCTCGGCGCGACCTTGCTGATGGTCCGGTTGACGAGCACCGAACCGGCGGCCGCGCCCAGCCCCTGGGAGGCGAGCAGCAGCCCCGCCTCCCAGGCCGACATCCCCCGCCCCGACTGGAAGTACAGCGGCAGCAGGAACGTCGTGCCGAACACCGAGGCCCCGAGCACCACCAGCGCCAGGGCGGCGGCACCGAAGGGCGGACGGGCGAACAGCCGGGGGGCCACCAGCGGCGTCGACCGGGTGCGCAGCCCGTGCGCGGTGAACGTGGCCAGCATGACCGCCCCGGCCACGATGCCGAGCGTGGCCGGGACCGCGCGGTCGTGGGCGACCTCGGTCAGAGCAGCGGGACCACGGCGACGATGCTGATCACCTTGCCGGTGCGGCCGGGGCCCGCGACCCGGGCGAGCAGCGCCTGCCCGGTCGCGGGGAGCAGGCCGCCGCCGAGGCCCTGGATGACGCGGAACACGATGAGGCTGGTCGCCGACCAGGCCGAGGCGCGCAGCACCGAGCCGATCAGGAACACGCCGATGGCCGCGAGCCAGACCCGCCGGCCGCCGAAGCGCCCGGCCAGCCAGCCGGACGCGGGGACGGCGGCGACGACGGCGAGCAGGTAGGCGCTGGAGACCCACTGGATCTCGGCGACCGAGGCGTCGAACTCCTCGGTGAGCCGGTCGAGTCCGACGCTGACGATGGTGGCGTCGAGCGTGGCCATGAACGTGCCGAGGACCAGAATGAACGCGATCCGCAGCAGCTCCCGGTCCACGCGTTCGGGGGGCGGGGCGGGTGCCTCGGTCATCGGTCCTCCAGGAGGGCGCTCACATCGGCGTCCAGGTGCTGCTCCATGTTCCACAGCAGGTCGGTCAGTTGGGCGGCGAGCCCGTCGGTGTCGGTGCCGCCCCGGTGGGCGAGCACTCCGGTCCAGCCGTCGCCGTCGGGCATGACCGTCAGCGTGGCGGGGTGGTGGGTGGACTCCCGGAAGCGCGTGGCGAGCACGGTGAGTCCGGGCGCGGGTTCGCGCAGCCGGTCCGGGTCGACCGGGTAGTTCTCGAAAACGACCATGCTGTCGAAGAGCCTGCGCCGTCCGGTGAGCCGTTCCAGGTCGGACAGGGCCACGTGGTGGTGCTCGACCAAATTGCGCTGGCGGGCCTGGAGACCGGTGAGCGCGGCGGCCAGGGTGCCGGTGAGCCGGGCCCGTACCGGCACGGTGTTGGCGAGCAGGCCGATGATCTCCTCCACGCCGTCCAGGGCCGGGGCCGGCTCGACACCATGGCGCCGAAGCAGACGTCCCGCCGCCCTGAGCGCCGGGCCAGCAGTACCGACCAGGCGCCCTGCACCAGGGTGTTCGGGGTCAGCCCGCGCCGTGCGGCGAGCCGGGCGGCGAGCGCGGCGAAGGTGCGGCGGGCCGGCAGGTCCTTGGGGCGCAGCCCGAGGCCGAGGGCGCGCAGCCTGCTGCTGACGGTGATGGCGGTGATGCTGTCGCCGCCGAGGGCGAAGAAGTCGTCGTCCACGCCGACCCGTTCGACGTCGAGCGCGTCGGCGAGGACGGTGCACAGCAGCCGTTCGCGTTCGGTGCTCGGTTCCCGGCCGCCGCCGGGCAGGACGGGCGCGGGCAGCGCGGCGCGGTCGAGCTTGCCGTTGGGCGTGACGGGCGCCGACGGCGACCGCCCGGCGGGTGCTGACCGAGACCGAGCCCTTCGACCGGGGCTACTTCGCGGGCATGGTCGGCTGGGGCGACGCGAGCGGCGACGGGGAGTGGGTCGTCACCATCCGCTGCGCCGAGGCGGAGGAGCGCACGCTGCGCCTCTACGCCGGGGCGGGCGTCGTCGCGGCGTCCGAGCCCGAGGCGGAGACCGCCGAGACGGCTGCGAAGTTCCGCACCTTCCTGAGCGCGGTGGGTGCCGAGCTCTGAGCCGCCGCTCTACGCGGTCAGGGCGGCGGGCTCGCCCAGCCGGGCGGCCGCCGTCCGCCAGGCGGCGGTGACCGCGCACCTGGCCCGGGCGGTGGCCGTCGGGCCGTCGCCGTCGAGTCGCAGCGGCGGCCCGACGTGGACGTGCAGCCGGGGGCGGCGCAGCGGAGCGGTGGCCAGGCCCGCGAGCTGCTTGGCGGCCGAGCCGGAGGTGACCCGGCGGGCCCCCGGCCTGGCCCACCGGGATGACCGGCGCGCCGGTGCGGTGCGCGAGCCGGGCGAGGCCTCGGTGGAAGGCGCCCGGCGCCGCCTCGGCCGCGTCCCCGCGGTGCGGCAGCCCGCCCTCCGCGTAGATGAGGATGTGCCGGCCCTGTTCCAGCGCCTCCTGGGCGAGAACGACGGCCCGGCCGGCGCGGGGGTCGCCCCGGTGGACGGGGATGTGCCCCTCGCGGGCGAGGGCGCGGCCGAGTACGGGGACGCGCCAGAGCCCGGCGGCCGCCATGACGACGGGCCGGGCGCCGAGGCTGCGGAGCGCCGCCAGGACGATCGCGGGGTCCGCGAGCGAGGTGTGGTTGGCGGCGATGATGCCGGCCGGGGGCAGTACGGCGTCCGTGTCGGTGGTGAGCGTCAACCGCCCGAAGGCGGGCACCAGTTGACCGGCAAGACGGCTGAGCATGGGGATCTCCGGTTCGTTCGGGCGGAGTTCCATCGTTCCGCGCCGAGCGCCCGTCCGGCTGAGCGGTGGTACTCATCCGCCGTGGGTACCCGGACCGCTCTGCCGCCCGCACCTCACCCCCGTACGACGTCCGCGAGCACCGTGGCCACCAGCTTGCCGACCGCCGCCGCGTCCGGCGGCCCGGGGTCCTCCCGGTCCGCGAAGAGCAGATGCCCGCCCCCGACCAGGGACAGGGTGAGCGAGTCGATGTCGGCACCGGCCGACACCCGGCCCAGCGCGCGCTCCTCGGTGAGGTAGCCGGAGACGGCGGCCGCGATCTGGGCGAGGACCGCGATGCCGCCCCCGGGCGTCGCCTCCCGCAGCCGCGCGCGCAGCTCGTCCCGGAAGGTGATCAGGGGGATGATCGCCACCGGCACGGGCCCGAAAAGGCCGGTCAGCGCGTCGGTGAGATTGCCGGCCACGGTCCCGGTGCCGGCGCTCTCGCCCAGCGTCCGCGCCCGCGCGTCGAGTTCGGCGGCCCGGTCGAGCACAAGCTCGGCGAGGAAGGCGTCGAAGTCGGCGAAGTGCCGGTGCAGGACGCCCTTGGCGCAGCCCGCCTCGTCGGTGACGGCCCTGCTGGTCAGCCCGCCCGCGCCGTCCCGCAGCAGGACGCGCTCGGCGGCGTCGAACAGCTGCTGCCGGGCGTCGCGAAGGTGCACTCCGGTCGGCACGTCCCCACTCCTCACGTCGTCCACGTCCCTGCCACACCTTGGCATGTGGGCGCTTGCCCACTAAAGTGAACGCATGCCCACTCTACCGCGAGAGCAGCCCGGTCCCCCGTCGCAGCCCCATCACGCCCGCCGGACCGCCGAGTCCTTCGGCACGGACGCCCGGCGCTACGACGAGGCCCGCCCCGCCTATCCCGACGACCTGGTGGCCCGGATCGTCGCCGGGAGCCCCGGGCCGGACGTGCTCGACGTCGGCTGCGGTACCGGGATCGCGGCCCGCCAGTTCCGGGCGGCCGGCTGCGCGGTGCTCGGGGTCGAACCGGACGCCCGGATGGCGGACTTGGCGCGCGGGCACGGCGTCGGGGTCGAGGTGGCGACCTTCGAGGCGTGGGACCCGGCGGGCCGGATGTTCGACGCGGTGACCGCCGCCCAGTCGTGGCACTGGGTGGATCCGGCGGTGGGCGCCGGGAAGGCGGCCCGGGTGCTGCGGCCGGGCGGGCGCCTGGCGGTCTTCGGGCATGTCTTCGAGCCGCCCGCCGAGGTGGCGGAGCCGTTCGCGGCAGCCTTCCGCCGGGTGGCCCCGGACTCGCCGTTCAGCGTCCAGCCGGCCCGGCGCCCGCTGGACGCGTACCGGGCGGGGTACGCGAAGACCGCCGAACAGATCGGCGCGACCGGGCACTTCCGCGCACCGGAGCAGTGGCGGTTCGACTGGGAGCGCCCCTACACCCGGGACCAGTGGCTGGACCTGCTCCCGACGACGGGCGGCCTCACCCGGCTCCGCCCCGAGCAGCTGACGGAGATCCTGACGGCCGTGGGCGAGGCCATCGACGCGCTCGGCGGCGGCTTCACGATGCGGTACGTCACCCTGGCGACGACCGCCGTGCGCGTCGGGAAGAGCTAGGGCCTGTCGTCGCCCGGCAGACGGCAGTTCGACGACAGGCCCTAGCCCACCAGGTCCGGGGCGCGCAGCATCTCGTCCGGGATGCCCCAGGCGTCCACGAGGTCCACCGCGAGCGGCCGGACCTTGCTGACGGAGATCCTGACGGCCGTGGGCGAGGCCATCGACGCGCTCGGCGGCGGCTTCACGATGCGGTACGTCACCCTGGCGACGACCGCCGTGCGCGTCGGGAAGAGCTAGGGCCTGTCGTCGCCCGGCAGACGGCAGTTCGACGACAGGCCCTAGCCCACCAGGTCCGGGGCGCGCAGCATCTCGTCCGGGATGCCCCAGGCGTCCACGAGGTCCACCGCGAGCGGCCGGACCTTGCGGCAGAGGTCGTTCACCTCGCGGCTGATCGCCTTGGAGCGCTGGACGGTCAGCCGGCCGTGCTCCATGAACCAGGCCCGGTCCGCCTCGATGACGGAGAGCGCGAAGAGGTCGCACAGCAGGCGCAGCGCCTCCTTGTCGCCGCCGTCGGGCAGGGCGTGCACCCGGTCCGTGAACGCCTCCAGGACGAGCCGTTCCACGTGGGCGCGGGCGACGGCGATGACGTGGTCCTGGACGCGGGAGAAGACGGCGCCCGGGTCTTCGTGCGCGTCCATTCCGCGCTTGAGCCTGCGCGCCACCCCGGCGAGCATGTGCTCCTCGCGGAAGCGGACCATGGCGAGCTGGTATTCCGGGTCGAGCAGCCCGGCCTCCCGGTCCCACTCGTCGCCGCCCGGCAGCAGGTCCCGTACCCGCTCCAGGAGCTTGTGGGCGGAGGTCTTCTCCAGGACCGTCTCGACGGCGAGCCCGGCGACGTGGCGGACGGTCCCGAGCTGGTCCAGGTCCTCGAACTCACTCGCGTAATGGGTGAGCAGACCCTTGGCGACGAGCTGGAGCAGGACGTGGTTGTCACCCTCGAACGTGGTGAAGATGTCGCTGTCGGCCTTGAGCGCGGCGAACCGGTTGACGCTGAGGTAGCCGGCGCCGCCGCACGCCTCGCGGCACTCCTGGACGACCCGGGTGGCGTGCCAGGTGGCGAGCGCCTTGGTGCCGGCGGCCCGGGACTCCAGGAGGCGCCGGGCCTGCGGGTCGTCCCCGGTGCCCGAGAAGACGTCGTGCAGCTGGGTGCGTACGGCGTCCTGCGCGAAGTGCAGCGCGTACGTACGGGCGAGGAGCGGCAGCAGGCGGCGCTGGTGCAGTCCGTAGTCGAGGAGCAGCTGCTCCTCCGTGTCCGGGGCGGCCGCGAACTGCCGTCGCCGCACGGCGTACTTGGTGGCGACGGCAAGGGCGACCTTGGCCGCGCCGACTCCGGCTCCGGCGACGCTGACCCGGCCCTGCACGAGGGTGCCGAGCATGGTGAAGAACCGCCGTCCGGGGTTCTCGATGGGGCTCTCGTAGACGCCCTCGGCGGTGACGTCGGCGAACCGGTTGAGCAGCGCCTCGCGTGGCACGCGCACCCCGTCGAAGCGGATGCGGCCGTTGTCGACGCCGTTGAGGCCCATCTTGCGCCCGTCGTCCTCGATCCGGACGCCGGGCGCCACTTCGCCGTCCTGCCGGACCCGTACGACGAAGGCGTGCACGCCCTCGGCCTTCCCGGCCACCTCCAGCTGGGCGAAGACGACCGCGAGCTCCGCGTGGCGGGCGGCGTTGCCGATGTAGTCCTTGCACGCCTCGTCGCCCGGGGTGGTCAGGACGAACTCCTGGGTGCCGGGGTCGTACCGCGCGACCGTCCCGAGCGACTGCACGTCGGAGCCGTGCCCGGTCTCGGTCATCGCGAAGCACCCCATCAGGCGCCCGGTGATCAGGTCCGGCAGATACGCCCGGTGGTGGCGCTCGGTGCCCAGCTGGAGGATCGCGCCGCCGAAGAGCCCGAACTGCACGCCCACCTTGACCAGCACGGACAGATCCCCGAAGGCGAGCGTCTCGAACGCGGCGATGGACGCCCCGACGTCACCGCCCCCGCCGTACTCCTCCGGGAACCCCATCCCGGTCTGCCCGGTCGCGGCCATCTCGACCACGATCTGCCGCACCCGCTCGCGATACGCGTCGATGCCGAGCTCCTCGGCCTCCTCCAGCACGGAGGCGTACGCGACCAGATTGCTCCGTACGAGATCCCGGATCCCGGCGTAGTCCCCGTCGAGCACCCGGGTCAGCCCCGGTACGTCGATCTCGGGCTGTACGTATCCGGCAGCGGGCGTGTTCTCAGTGACCATGCACCTTCGCTACCCCGCCCCGGGACGATCAAGCGACCGGGCCGGGCACGCCCCGGGTGCGGGAGCCCGCGACGATCCGGCCGACGACGGCCGCGGCCCGTTCGGAATCCTCCCTCAGCCACCGGCCCAGGTGCTCCCGCACCGCCCGCGCGACGCACGCCCGCGCTTCGTCGTTGCCCAGCCGCTCGCGGATGGCACCCAGGAACTCGGGACGGTCGAGCTTCACGGACACGACAGCCGTCAGCCCCTCGCCGACGCGGTCGGCGGGTACGTCGGGGTCCATGGGCGCGAGGAGCCCGCCCCCGCGTGCGTACGCACTGACCGCGGCTGCCACTCCGTCACGGAAGCCCGCCACATGGGTGCCCGAGGGAGTCGCCCGGCTGTTGGCGAAGCTCCGCACCCGCTCCCCCGGACGGTCGCACCAGCGGAAGGCCAGGGCCATCACCCCGGCCATGCGGGAGTCCTCGTGCGCGAAGGCGATGGTGTCGCCGGGGCTGTGCGCCGCCTCGTGGCCGTCGCTGTGCGCCGCCTCGTGGCCGTCGAGGAAGCCGACGAAGTCACGCGTGCCGCCGGGGAAGCACATACGCGCCGAACGGGCCTCGTCCGGGCGGCGCCGATCGGTCAGGGAGAGGTCCAGGCCCGGGTTCAGGAAGGCCAGTTCCCGCAACCGTTCCTCCAGCGCGTCGGCCGAGCACTCGGCGGACCCGAAGATGTCGGCGTCGGGCCAGAACGTGATCACGGTGCCGTTCCGGGCCGTTGTGCCCGTCTCGGTGAGCGGGGTGACGGCGGCACCGCGCGCGTACTCCTGCGCCCACCGGACCCCGTCGTACCGCACCTCGGCCGTCATCCGGCGCGACAGCGCGTTGACGACGGCGGGCCCCACGCCGAAGCCACCGAGCAGCACACGGTCACGGCCCCGGAATCCTGTTCCGGGCCCTGTACGGGTGAGCCGGGCTTCGAGTCCGGGGCCGTCGGCCTCCCCCGCCACGTCGTCGGCGACCCGCACGCCACCGTCCGCGGTCAGGGTGATGTCGACGGAGGCGGCCCTTCCGGCCGGCGTCCCGTTCACCGGCCGGTCCGCGATCTCGTAGACCAGGACGTGCAGGCCGCGCGGGCCGGTCGAGCCGATGTACATTCCGGGCCGCTTGCGGAATGCGGCCGCCCCGTACAGCACCTGGATGTCGCTCTCCTCGTACGTGGTGACCTTCTCGTCCACGACGCCCCTCCCCGGGTTCTCCAACAGGCGCGTCCACGCTAGCCGTTGCACGATGAAACACCAGGTCAGACCCATGAATGAAAGGCCGCAGGCAGCCGCTCACGCACCTGCCGCACACCCGCCGCAACGCGGCATCCAAACCCTCGCAGACTGCGCCGACCGGCCCGCCGAGGGCGGGGATGACGCCTTTCTCCGCGGAGCCGCAGCGCCTTTTTCATCCGGACGACACGAAAACGCCGCCGGGCCGGAGGCGGCGCGAGGCCGTTCCGGCCCGGCGGCAATCGCCGGGCAGTGCCGTGTGCTCAGTGGCCGACCATTGCGGTCGGGTCCGCCGCCTTGACCTTCCTGCGGGGCAGCAGCAGGGCGGGGACGAGGCAGACCGCGATGAGGATGGCCGCCACCAGGAACACCGAGGCGAACGCGTCGCCCATCTGGTCCTTGATGCCGGCCGGGGTCCTCGCGGTGATGTCCTTGAGGCCGTTGGTGAGGAGCACCGAGAACAGGGCGGTGCCGATGGAGGCGGCGACCTGCTGGACGATGTTCATCAGGGTCGAGCCACGGGCGACCGTGTGCTCCCTCAGGGTGGCCAGCGCCGAGGCCATGATCGGCATCATCGAGGCACCCATGCCGAGGCCCATGATGAAGAGCGCGGTGATGATGTACGCGTAGGACGTGTCGGCGGTGAGCTGCGTGAACATGCCCATGCCGACGGTGATGACCACGATGCCGGTGATCACGATCTTGCCGGGGCCGATGCGGTCGGCGAGCATCCCGGCGATCGGCATGGTGATCATCGCGCCGATGCCCTGCGGGGCGAGCAGCACGCCCGAGTCGAGCGCCGACTCCCCGCGCACCTGCTGGAAGTAGAGCGGGAACAGCAGGCTGGCGCCGAAGAACGCCATGGCGAACAGCGACATGGCGATCACCGCGACGCTCAGGTCACGGTTCTGGAAGAGCCGCAGATCGATGAGCGGGTGGATGTTGGCGGGCCGCAGCGCCCACGGTACGAACGCGGCGACGAGCACCAGACCGATGATCGCGGGTATGAGCACCTTGGCGGCCCAGACGGTGCCGGTCTCCGGGATGGAGGAGACGCCGTACAGGAAGGACGCGAGGCCGGGCGAGAGCAGCAGCACGCCCACCCAGTCGAAGGTCTCGGACGGCTCCACATTGTCCTTGGGCAGCACCAGCGCCGCGTACACGAGCGCGATCGCGCCGATCGGCAGGTTGATCAGGAAGATCCAGTGCCAGGAGGCGATGTCGATCAGCCAACCGCCCAGAATGGGGCCGAAGATGGGGCCGAGGAGCATCGGAATGCCGAGCACGGCCATCACCCGGCCGACCCGCTCGGGGCCGGCCGCACGCGTCAGGATCGTCATACCGAGCGGCATCAGCATGCCGCCACCCAGGCCCTGGATCACCCGGAAGGCGACCAGCATCTCCAGCGAGTTGGCCGCGGCACACAGCGCCGACCCGGCCGCGAACAGCGCGACCGCGAGCAGATAGAGACGTTTTGTCCCGAACCTGTCCGCCGCCCAGCCGGTGAGCGGGATGACGCTCGCCAGGGCCAGCGTGTAGCCGGTCATCGTCCAGGCGACCTGGGCCGAGGTGGCCTCGAACTCCTTCTGGAACGTCTGCAGTCCGACCGAGACCACGGTGATGTCCAGGATCGACATGATCCCGCCGAGCACGACCACTCCGGCCACGAGGAGGACCTTGCTGTCCAGCTTGTCGCTGGAGGCGCCGCCACCTCCCCCCGGAGGGCTCGACTCATTCTTCTGCAACGTGGTCATGACTCACCTTTCGGAGAAGCTGCGGGGCCACCCGGGGCCCGCTCGATCTGTCCACCCCCCGCGACCTCCGGCTGGTGGCAACGGTGCGCTCCGGCGGGCATGAATACGGAATCCGCCATTCCATCGGGCGGTCGGAGCTCCACCGGGGCACGGTCCACGACGGACGACTCACCGGGCGGGATTCATGCGATCCGTTGTGGAACATGAATGTACCAGCGCCGGTAGGCCAGTATCTTTTGGATTGATGACAAGAAACGTGCACCTTCGCGATCGCGTCGCGCTCGCGATCCTCGACGCCGCAGCGATGCTGCTCGCCCGGCGGGGCGAGAGCGTCAGCATGGCGGACGTCGCGGCGGCCGCCGGGGTGGGCCGCACCACTCTGTACCGCCACTTCCCCAGCCGCGAGACCCTGCTGGACGCCCTGTCCCAGGAAGCGTGCGCCGAACTGATCGGCAAGCTGGCGGACGCGGGGCTCGACCGCGTGACCGTGCCCGAGGGCGTGGCGCGGGTCAGCCGGATCGCGATGGGCCAGGCCGCCAAGTACCAGGCCCTGATGTGCATCCACGGCAAGCCCGCCATGCCCGACGACACCGCCCGCCGGCTCATGGAGCCCCTCACCGCCCTGTTCGTACGCGGCTCCGCCGACGGCACCTGGCGCACGGATCTCGGCCCCGACACCCTCCTCGACCTCTACAGCGCGCTCCTCCAGGGCGCCCTGGGCCAGGCCCTGCACGCCAAACTGGGCGTGGAACCCGCTGCCGCCGCCGTCACCTCGGTCTTCATGCACGGCGCGGGCACGCGGCGCCCGGTGAACGAGAACCTGGTGAACAGTCCGTCCCCGGCGGGCTTCTGAGGCGTCGGCGCGCCGTTCACACCTTCGGGGGAAACCATGGTGCCCCCGCGCACACCCCCGCCGAGAACTGTGGTGTCCCGCCACATACGCCCCTGACCTGCCCCTTCCTACGGTGTGGCGACACGTCCCCCGTCCCCCGACCGCCCGGAAGTGGTACCCATGGCCGACGCAGCATCCGCTCCCCCACCGCCCTCGCACCTCCGGCGCATCGTCGCCGCCAGCCTCATCGGCACGACCATCGAGTGGTACGACTTCTTCCTCTACGGGTCGGCGGCCGCGCTGGTCTTCAACAAGCTGTTCTTCCCGGACTCCGAACCGCTCGTCGGAACGCTGCTGTCCTTCCTGACGTACGCGGTCGGCTTCGCCGCACGGCCCATCGGGGCGCTGGTGTTCGGCCACTACGGCGACCGGCTCGGGCGCAAGAAGCTGCTGGTGCTGAGCCTGCTGATGATGGGCGGGGCGACGTTCGCGATCGGGCTGCTGCCGACGCACGCGACCGTCGGCGTCGCCGCGCCCGTGCTGCTCACCCTGCTCCGGCTGGTGCAGGGGTTCGCGCTCGGCGGTGAGTGGGGCGGGGCCGTCCTGCTGGTATCCGAGCATGGGGACGCGAAGCGGCGCGGGTTCTGGGCGTCGTGGCCGCAGACCGGTGCGCCGGCCGGTCAGTTGCTGGCCACCGGGGTGCTCTCCGCGCTCACCGCGCTGACCTCGGACGCGGCGTTCGAGTCGTGGGGGTGGCGCATTCCGTTCCTGCTGTCCGGGGTGCTCGTGATCATCGGTCTGTGGATTCGTCTCTCTGTAGATGAATCGCCTCTGTTCAAGGAGGCCCTGGCCCGCGCCGACGAGCGGAAGACCGCTTCCGGGGCCGCCGAGAAGATGCCCGTCGTGGCCGTGCTGCGGCATCACTGGCGCGATGTGCTGGTCGCCATGGGGGCGCGGATGGCGGAGAACATCAGCTATTACGTGATCACCGCGTTCATCCTCGTCTACGCGACGACCGCGGCGGACCTGAGCAAGCAGACGGCGCTCAACGCCGTGCTCATCGCGTCGGCCTTCCACTTCGCCGTGATCCCGCTGTGGGGCGCGCTCTCCGACCGGGTGGGGCGCAAGCCCGTCTATCTGGTGGGCGCGGTCGGCGTGGGCCTGTGGATGTTCCCGTTCTTCGCGCTGATCGACACCCGGAGCTTCGGGAACCTGCTGCTGGCCGTCACGGTCGGGCTGTTCTTCCACGGGGCGATGTACGCGCCGCAGGCGGCGTTCTTCTCGGAGCTGTTCGCGACCCGGATGCGCTACTCGGGCGCGTCGATCGGCGCGCAGTTCTCGTCCGTCGCGGCGGGCGCGCCCGCACCGCTCATCGCCACGGCCCTGCTCGCCGACTACGACAGCTCGACGCCCGTCGCCCTGTACGTGATAGCCGCCGCGCTCCTCACGGTGCTGGCTCTGGTCTGCGCCAAGGAGACCCGTCACCGGGACCTCGCGGAGGTCGGACCCGGGTCCGCGTCCGCGTCGGGGTCCGAGGCCGAGGCGCCCCGGGACGCCGCGCAGACCGTCTGATCCGGGGTCCGGAAAGCACGGGAGCCGGGCGGTCCGCCCGGCTCCCGCTTCATGTCTGCTCCCGCTCCGGGTCTACTCCTGCGGGGCGGTGGACTCGAACCAGGTGGGCCCGTCGGTCAGCGCCTGCTTGATCCGGAAGAGCGCGAACTCGGCCAGGTCGGGCAGCGCGTCCACGGGGAACCAGCCGACCTCCAGCGACTCGTCGTCGTTGACCCGGGCCGTGCCGCCGGTGGCGCGGCAGCGGAAGGTGATGTCGAGGAACTGGCAGCGGTCGCCGTTCTCGTACTGAATGGGCGGCAGCGCCTGGGTGAGGACGACCCGCTCCGCCACGCAGCGCACGGCGGTCTCCTCGTACACCTCGCGCTCCGCCGTCGTCGCGGGCTGTTCGCCCGGCTCGGAGATGCCGCCGATCACGGACCACTCGCCGGTGTCGGCACGGCGGCCGAGGAGCACTCTGCCCTCGGCGTCGAAGACGACGGCGGTGACACCGGGCAGCAGGAGCAGCTGCTGCCCGGCGGTGGCACGGATCTCGCGGATGAAGTCAGGAATGGCCATGTGACGACCCTACGTGGCGTGACCCCCGGTCAGCGGACCCGCCGGGCGCGCACCGCCAGGGCGCCCGCCCAGCCGAGCGCGCCGAGCGCGAGCAGGACCAGGATGCCCTCGGGCAGCGGTCCCATCCGGGTCGCCGGGGTCAGCGAGGAGCGCAGCGGCACCTCGTCCACCAGGGCGTCCGGGGTGAACATCTTCGTCTTCTCGGCCACCGTGCCGTCCGGGCGGATGATGGCGCTGACGCCGCTGGTGACGGGGACGACGACGGCCCGGCTGTGCTCGACGGCGCGCACCCGGGACATCGCCAGCTGCTGGTACGTCATCTCGCTGCGGCCGAAGGTGGCGTTGTTGCTGGGGACGGCGATCAGCTGGGCGCCGTGCTCGACCGTGTCGCGTACGGCGTCGTCGAACGCGGCCTCGTAGCAGGTGACCAGACCGGTGTAGGTGCCCCCGAGGTCGAAGACGCCGACCTTCTTGCCGGGGCCGAAGTCGCGCTGCACCCGGTCGACGTCCGAGCTGAAGATGCGGACGAAGGAGCGCATCGGCATGTACTCGCCGAACGGCTGGATGTGCCGCTTGTCGTACGTGGCGACGGGGCCCTTGTCCGGTTCCCACTGGATCAGGGTGTTGCGCAGGGGGCCGCTGTCGGGCTCGACGACCGCGCCGATGACGGTCGGCGCCCCGATGGCCTTCACGGCGTCATCGATGACGATCCGCGCGTCCGGGTTGCGGTACGGGTCGAGGTCGGAGGAGTTCTCCGGCCACAGGACGAGGTCCGGCTGCGGGACCTTGCCGGCCTTCACGTCCCGGGCCAGCTGCTCCGTGCGCTTCGCGTGGTTGTCCAGGACCGCGCGGCGCTGGGCGTTGAAGTCGAGGCCGAGGCGGGGCACGTTGCCCTGGATCGCGGCGACGGTCGCGGTGCCGTCCTCTGCGGAGTCGTCCACGAGCGGCAGCGAAGCGAAGGCCGCCGCCACGGGGACGAGGACGGTCGCCGCCGTCGCCACGGTGGCCGCGAGCCGCAGTTCGCCGGTGGTCCGGTAGCGGGCGAAGCGGCGCACCGCCTCGAACAGGCCGAAGCCGCAGAGCACCACAGCGAAGGAGAGCAGCGGGGTGCCGCCGAGCGCGGCGAGCGGCAGGAAGACGCTGTCCGCCTGGCCGAAGGCGATCTTGCCCCAGGGGAAGCCGCCGAACGGCACCCGGGCGCGGACCGCCTCGTCCAGCGTCCAGACCGCGGCCGCCCACAGCGGTCCGCCGGGGAGCCGGGAGACGGCGGAGATGCCGATGCAGCCGACCGCGACGAACAGCGCCTCGGCGGCGGCGAGGGCCAGCCACGGCACCGGGCCGACCTCCTCGCCGGTCCAGTGCAGCAGGGGCAGCATGAAGCCGAGCCCGGCGAGCAGCCCGAGCCCGAACGCGGCGCGGGCCCGGCGCTCGTACAACACCCAGCCGAGCAGGGCGAAACCGGGCAGAACCAGCCACCACAGGGGCCGGGGCGGGAAGCTGAGGTACAGCATCACGCCGGAGAGGACGGCGGCCGCGGGCCGCGCGAGGCGCTGCGGCAGCCCGCCTGCGCGAGGGGCGGGGGCGGGGCTCTGCGGTTCGCCGACCTGGGCGATGGTGGTGCTCACCCGGCGGAGTCTACGGTGACGGCCGGGCCACGCGGGAGCCCCGTCCCGATGGCGGAATCCCGACCACCGCATCATTTCTCCGCATCTTCCGCCCGTATGACCGATGCGGCCGTTAACCTGTGCGCCAGTCCCCCGCCGACGGGCCGGCTCCGGCCCTCGCGTACGGGACGGTCACAGGCCGGGGGACGGACGTGATGGCTGAATCTGTGGGGCGGGGGCCCGAGCGGGGGAACGCCTCCGACGCCGCCGGTGCGCTGATCCTCGCCGCCTGCGCGGTCTGGGCGCTGATCAGCGCGGCGGGGCGGGAGACCCGGCCCGAAGGGGTGCTGCTCGCCCTGCTCGCCGTCGCGGCGGGCTTCGCCTGCGGGCGCATCTGCGGCACGCTGCTGCCGGTGGCGACCGCCGCGGGCGCCGCGCTGGCGGCCCTGCTCCTGGCCCTGGTCTGGCGGCACGGCATGCCCGGTGCGACGGCCACCGCGGACCACGCTCCGGGGCAGACCGGGGGCGCGGCCGCGCTGCTGGTCCTGGCCGCCGGGGCGGCGTGCTGCGCGGCGGCGGGGGCCGGGAGCCGGGGGGCCCGTACGGCGCTGCGGCTGCTGGCGCTGAGCACCGCCGGGGCCTCGTTCGCGCTGGGCTCGGTGGCCGGGTTCGCGGCGGCGCTCGCGGTGCTGGGGTGTTCGCTGGCCGCCGTCCGGACGCGGCGCCGGCTGCTCGGGCTCGGCGGCCTCGCGCTGGTGGCCGTGCTGGTCGTCGGCACCTCGTGGGCCCTGGCCGAGGAGGTGCTGCCCGAGGGGCTCACGGTCTCGCTGGAGGGGCAGCTCACCCGGAACCGGGTCGAGTTGTGGCAGGACGCCGCGCGGCTGGCGGAGGAGCATCCGGTGCTCGGGATCGGTCCCGGCCGGTTCGCCGAGCTGAGCCCGACCGCGCAGCAGAGCCTCGGTTCGGACGGGAAACCGCACTCGGCGCCGTGGCAGCAGGCCGCCGAGCAGGGGGTCGTGGGGGTGGTGCTGCTGGGCGCCGCGTTCGGCTGGCTGCTGTACGCGCTGTGGCGCTCGCCCCGGTCCACGGCGGTGGTCCTGGCGGCGGGGGCCACGCTCACGGCGCTGGCCGTGCTGGCGAGCGTGGGCAACGCGCTGAGCTTCACCCCGGTGACGGCGGGCGCGGGGCTGCTGGCCGGGCTCGCGTCGGCCAGGCGGCCGATCGGCGCGGGCGAGCCGTGCGGGCCGGATGGGGCGGACGGCGACGAGGACGGGGTCAGGCCCCGGCCGGGAAGCCCGAGGACGGCAGGTGCAGCCGGGCCCGGATGAACCGTACGCCCGCCTCGGCGTCGTCCACCGTGATGGTGAACGTGCGGCCGTCGCCGAGCCGCAGCACCAGGCCCTCGCCCCGGCGCACGACCACGGCCGTGCCCTTCTCGGGGCGCCAGCGGTAGCCCCAGCCGCCCCACTGCCGGGGGTTCACATGGGGCGCGAAGTCGGCGGCCACCACATGGGTGAGCAGGATGCGGCGGCGCGGAAGGCCCATGTGGCCGCAGCGGACCTCCAGCGCGTCGCCGTCGACACGGACGGCCACGTTCACGAAGGCGAGGGTCCCGAACAGCATGAGCAGTCCGGCCGCCACGCAGCCGATCACCGACATCAGCAGCGGGGCGATGCCGGAGGTCCAGTTCGAGCTGACGGCGAGCTGGATGCCCAGGGCCAGGCAGGCGGCACCCAGGGCCGCGAGGACCCACTGGGTGCGGTTGGTGGCCCGGCCGACCCAGACCTGCGAGTGGGTGCCGGTTCCGGTGCGCTTCGGTTCTCCGGGGTGCTCCCTCATGCCGAGCAGCGTACTGAAGAACGGGCGTCCGGGGAGGGCCGCGCAGGATGGGGCTCGGCCGTCGGGAGGTCAGCGGACGGAGCCGACGGCGGCCAGTCCGCGCCCTTCCGGGTAGGTCAGAGCCGCCGTCGGCAGCTCCGAGGCGCGTCCGCTGAGGATGACCGCGACGGACGAGGAGGGTTCGGCCGACGGAGCGGGTTCGGCACCGATCCGGCGCAGCGCCTGGGCGGCGACGGCCTCGGCGGACCCGTACAGATCGACGTGGCGCCGGGCGGGGCCGCCGACGGCCTCGCGGATGCGCTCGGCGACGAGTTCGTAGTGGGTGCAGCCGAGGACCACGGCCCGCACGTCGGGCGGGGTGAGCGCGGCGGCGGCGGCGATCGTCTTCTCGATGGCGTCCTCGTCCGCGTACTGCACGGCGTCGGCGAGGCCGGGGCAGGGCACCTCGGTGACGGCGGCGGACCCGGCGAACGCGCCGATCAGTCCGCGCTGGTAAGGGCTGCCGGTGGTGGCCGGGGTCGCCCAGATCGCGACGGAGCCGCCGCCCGCCGCGGCGGGCTTGATGGCGGGGACGGTGCCGATGACGGGCAGGCCCGGTTCGAGCTCGGCCCGCAGCAGTTCCAGCGCGTGCACGGAGGCGGTGTTGCAGGCGACGATCAGCGCGTCGGGCCGGTGCGCGGCGGCGGCGCGGGCCACCGTGAGCGCGTGGGCCTGCACGCCCTCGGGGGCGCGGCCCCAGGGCATGTTGTCCGGGTCGGACGAGAGGACCAGATCGGCGTCCGGCCTCAGCCGGCGTACTGCGGCGGCGGCGGCGAGCAGTCCGATTCCGGAGTCCATGAGCGCGATCTTCACCCGGTCACCATAGTCGACCGCCCTTGCGGTCCCCGCTCAGTGGTGCAGACTTCCGCCAATGAGCGCCGTTGCCTGGATCGCCGTGGGTTCGCTTGTCGCATGGGTGTGGCTGCTGCTGGGCCAGGGTTTCTTCTGGCGCACCGACCAGCGGCTGCCGAGCCGGGCGGCCCCGCAGCGCTGGCCCTCGGTCGCCGTCGTCGTCCCGGCGCGCGACGAGGCCGCGATGCTGCCGGTGAGCCTGCGGTCGCTGCTGGCGCAGGACTATCCGGGGGCCGCCGAGGTCTTCCTCGTGGACGACTGCAGCAAGGACGGCACGGGGGACGTCGCCCGCGCCCTGTCCGTGCGGTTCGGGGGCCTGCCGGTGACCGTGGTGTCGCCGGGCGAGCCGGAGCCCGGCTGGACGGGCAAGCTCTGGGCCGTACGCCACGGGATCGCGCTGGCCCGGGCCCGGGAGCCGGAGTATCTGCTGCTCACGGACGCCGACATCGCGCATGAGCCGGACAGCCTGCGGGAGCTGGTGGCGGCGGCGGAGTCGGGCGGCTTCGACCTGGTCTCGCAGATGGCGCGGCTGCGGGTGGCGAGCTTCTGGGAACGGCTCGTCGTACCGGCCTTCGTCTACTTCTTCTCGCAGCTCTATCCGTTCCGGTGGATCAACCGGAAGCGGGGGCGGACGGCCGCCGCGGCGGGGGGCTGTGTGCTGCTGCGGACGGAGGCGGCGGTACGGGCGGGGGTGCCGGACTCGATCCGGCAGGCGGTGATCGACGACGTGTCGCTGGCCCGGGCGGTGCGGCGCTCGGGGGGCCGGATCTGGCTGGGGCTCGCGGACCGGGTGGACAGTGTGCGCCCGTATCCGTGCCTGGCCGATCTGTGGCGGATGGTCTCGCGGAGCGCGTACGCCCAGCTGCGGCACAATCCGCTGGTGCTGCTCGGCACGGTCCTCGGCCTTGCGCTGGTCTACCTCGCGCCGCCGGTGACGCTGGTCGCCGGGGTGCTCGGCGGGAGCGCGGTCGCGGCGTGGGCCGGGGGCGTCGCGTGGGCCGTCATGGCGGGGACGTACATGCCGATGCTGGGCTACTACCGGCAGTCGCTGTGGCTCGCCCCGCTGCTGCCGTTCACCGCGCTGCTCTATCTGCTGATGACCGTCGATTCGGCGGTGCAGCACTACCGCGGGCGCGGTGCGGCCTGGAAGGGGCGTACGTACGCCCGTCCCGAGGCCGCACCGGATCAGTGACTCAGCCGCACCCGGGCCGGGTCACTTGCGGCCCGGGGTCCAGTTCATGCCCCAGCCGTAGGCGTGGTCGATGGTGCGCTGGGGGCTGACCCCGCGCTGCGGCACCAGGTAGCGGGCCTCGCGCTGCACGGTGAGGTCGTTCCCCGTGTTGGTGATGAGCGCGAGCGCGCAGACGGTCGAGGGGACCGTGCACTCGTCCAGCGAGAAGTCGATCGGCGCGCCGTGCTGCGGCTGGAGGGTGACGGTGGCGTGCAGGTCGGCGAAGCTGCGGGCGCCCTCGTAGATGGTGACGAAGATCAGGACCCGGCGGAGCTGCGCCTTGTGGTCGAGATTGATCGTCAGGTTCTCGCCGGTGGAGACGGCACCGGTGCGGTCGTCGCCGTCGAGGTGGATGAACGGCGGCTGGTTCAGCGCGCCGAAGGCGTTCCCCAGGGCCTGGACGACTCCCTTGCGGCCGTCGGTCAGCTCGTACAGGGCGCAGAGATCGAGGTCGAGGTCCGAGTGGTTGGCCACGGCGCGGCCGAGCTTGCTGCCCCAGCCCTTGAACTGCTTGCGCACCTCCCAGTTGAGGTTGACGCGCATGGCGCCGGACGTGCCGCCCTGCTTGGTGAGGGAGACGGACGGCGCCTCCTTGGTGAGCGTCACCTTGCTCAGCCGGACGGGCTGGGTGACGGGCGGTGCCGGAGGGGCCGGGGGGACCGGCGGAGCCATCGGGGACGCCAGGGGCGCCGCGAGCGTCGGCTGCTGCGGCTGCGGGTACTGCGGAGGCGGCGGGGTGGCGGTGACCCGGGGGGCCGCGTGGGGCTGGGGGGCGGGGGCGGCCGGCTGCGGCTGCTGGGGTTCGTCCACGGAGATCCCGAAGTCCGTGGCGAGCCCTTCGAGCCCGGAGCCGTAGCCCTGGCCGACCGCCCGGAACTTCCAGGCGCCCTGGCGCCGGTAGAGCTCACCGAGGATGAAGGCCGTCTCCACGGTGGCGTCCGAGCTGTCGAAGCGGGCCAGTTCGGCACCGTTCGCCGCGTCAAGGACGCGTACGTGCAGTCCGCTCACCCGGCCGAAGGTGCCGCCGTCCGCCGAGGCGGCCAGCACCACGCGGTCGATGGCCGGCTCCACCCGTGCCAGGTCGACCGCGAGGGTGTCGGTCGCCGCGCCGCCGGCGTTGCGCTTGCCCTCGTGGCGCACGGCGCCGGAGGAGTGGGCCGGCTGGTTGTAGAAGACGAAGTCGCCGTCGTTGCGCACCTTGCCCGAGCCGAGGAGAAGAAGCGCGGAGGCGTCCACATCGGGTGTCCCCGGGGCGGTGCGCCACCCCATTTCGACACGCACGGCCTGGGCCGCCACTGGGACATTGGTTCCCTTTTGCATGGTCATGCTCGCCCCCATCACGAGTCCGCTTCCGAGACCTTTCCGGGTCAACCTAATGCCAGGCCCGCCGCGGGACCCACCGAGGGCGCCCGGACCCGTGGACGCGGCGCCCGCCGCCTCTTCGCCGGATCAGGCGGCGTCGGTGTCCTCCGGCCGCGTGCCCTCCTCGCCGTTGTGGATGACGCCGTACGCGTCCAGGCGGGGGTGGAGGGCCATCGGCTCCACCATGGTGACGTCGGACGGCCGTTGGCTCTCCGGGCCGTCGGGCCCCCAGCGCACCAGGCGCCGCGAGCGGGCGATCCGGCAGACGGTGTCACCGACCTCGACCTCGTTGAGCCGCCCCGCGCGCAGCCGGTCGGCCGCGTCGGCCAGGACCTTCATCTCGGCGAGGTCGGGGTGAGTGCCCTCGGCGACGACGCTGCGCGCGTCCACGTCCGGCCCGGCGGTGACCTCGATGACGCCCGCCTGCCGGGGCCGGAACCAGGTCAGTGAGAAGTCGAGGGCGCGCCGGGCGTCCTGCGGGGTGGCGTGCAGGCCGCCGCCGATGCCCCACCGCTCGTCGCCGGTCCGTTCCACGACGACGAAGGAGGTCGGCAGGAGCAGGACGTCGGGGTGGGTGTGCACGGCGCGCGCGGAGTCGCGCAGGACGTTGCCGGGGTACCGGCTCCCCTTGTACGCGAAGGAGCGCATCGTGAGCATCTCCGCCGCCTGGAGGGGCGTGACGGGCGCGTCCGGGTCCAGGACCAGTCCGTCGTCGACCGCGGCGGTCTCCGAGGTGCGGGTCCACTCGGGCAGGACCGGCTCGGGGTCGGTGGGGCGCGGCAGCTCGACGCCCCCGTCGGGGGCCAGGCCCGCGTACTCCTCGGCGCGCACCACGCGGTAGCGCGTGCCGAGGACGGTGACCTCGGACGGCTTTCCGGTCTCCAGCCGGGCGACCGCGCCGAGCAGGGCCCGCCGCTCCGCCTCGGTCTCCGTCTCGTCCTTGGCCCGGAACCACAGCTTGGACTGCAGTTCGTCCCTGGCCTGCTGGGGGCAGCCGTTCGTGATCGCGCCGATCACCCGCCACCGCTGTCCGTCGGCCTCGGACTGCGCGGCCAGCCCGAACAGCGGTCCGCGGACGGCCAGTTTGTTGCGCGAGGCCGCGTCGAAGGCGTCGGCCTCGATCGCGGCCTCGACGGGCTCCACCGGAATCCTCACCAGCACCGGCCGGGCAGCGGGGGGCACACCGTGTTCCTTCATGGCGTCATCCTGGCGTCAACGGACGGCGCTGTACGCGGCTTTCGCCGGATCATCCACCGTAAGTGCCGTCTCCATCAGAAGTGTTGCCGCCATCGGCCAACAGCCGGTAAGGCCCGGGCCGGGCCCCGGCCCTCTCCGCATCCCATTGCCGCCCGGTGGGGGCGCTCACCGGAATTGCGCTCTGGAAATCGGCGAGGCACCCGAAGCGCGCAAGATCGGCAGTGAATCGAGGGGCGATTCCCCCGGAGTACGGGCCCGGGATGACAACGATGTTTCAGCAGGTCAGGCAGGTAGGACGAAGGTAAATCCGATGACCACAAAATTGGGACTCCCCAATCTGCACATCGTGGGCTTAACTTAGGTGTCATGACCTCCCCCCGCTCCACCTACGGCGGCGGCTACTACGCCGCGCCGTCGTTTGCCGACACCCCGATCTACGACTCCCTCGTCGCGGAGCGGGGCACCCCTCAGATCGCACCGATCCGAGTGCCCGCCGCCTACGACACCGGCAACAGCTACCTGCCGGCGCTCCCGTCGGCCCTGCCGGCGCTTCCCGCGGCCCCCTCCCAGCCCCAGCAGTCCTACGGCTACCCCCAGCCGGCGGCGCAGCAGGGCTACACACCGATGCAGCCCGCGCAGCTCCAGCACGCGCCGGCGCCGTACATCCCACAGCAGCCCGCCGGCGGCCGCGGCATGTACCAGGCGCCCCCGCCGCAGCAGCAGCGCCCGGCGCCCGCTTCGGGCTACGAGTCGATGCGCCCCGCCGCGTCCCGGCCCGTCCCGGCGCAGTCCCCCTACGAGGACCCGTACGGCCGGCCCTACCAGGGCGGCCGGGGCTACTAGACCCTTCGGATCAGGCGGCGCACGGCCCGGGGCGGGGTGCCCGGCAACACGGGTCCGTGCGCCGTTCCGCGTTCCGCGTGACCGGTCCGGGGGTGCCGGGAACTCACGGGGGCGGGCCGCGCGTTGAGCACGGTGGGCCGCCCGTACCGCGCGGCTCCGGCGCTCGGGCGGCACCGTACCGGGCGGGCACGGGTGCGGAAGGGGGTGCGGGGACTGTGCGAGCGATGGCGGGCGTCTGGCGTTGGCGGCGCAATCCGCTGCGCCGGGCGACGGACCGCTGCGAGGCGTGGCTGGCCCTGGCCGCGTTCCTGATGCTGATGCTGGCGGTCCCGGCGGTGGGCTGGCTCTGCGGGGCCCGGACGGACGCGGCGCTCCAGGCGGCGGTGCGCGCCCAGCGGGCGGACCGTCACCTCACCGCGGCCGTCGTGGTGCGGCGGGTGGCCGGCGCCCGTTATGCCTCCGATCCCGAGATATCCGGCGGCTCCATGAGGCGGACCGAGGTGGTGGCCCGGTGGCACACCCCGGACGGCGCGGCCCGCACGGCGAGGGTGACGACGGCCTCGCGCAACGCGTCGCCGGGGGCCCGGGTCCGGATCTGGACCGACGGCCGAGGCGCCCCGGCGCTCCGGCCGATGGACCTGCCGACGGCGCACACGCATGCCGCGCTCGCCGGCTTCGGCGCCGCGATGCTGTCCGCCCTGCTGATCGAGTGCGTCCGGCGCCTCATCCTCCGCCGCATGACCTGGCGGCGGTACCAACGGCTCGACCGGGCCTGGGCGGCGGTCGGCCCGGACTGGGGCAGGACGGGCACCGGCAGCAGCTGAGGCGTGTCCGGGCAGCCGCCGGGACCTGCGCATCGGGTCAACTCCCGGCGTCCGCGCGCGCTACGGTGGACCGGCCCGCCCGTCGCTCTCCGGCAGGCGGACCCCGGCTGGTCGCTGCCGCGAGGCCGGTGACACGGGCACCACACACGCACGAGGCGGGGGCACGACAGCGCCATGGCACAGGGCACGGTCCAGGTGACGCACACCGGCACATCGCGGTGGCGGCGCCGCACGGGCGAATACGCCTCCCTCACCGCGGCGCTCGAAGCGGCGGCGGACGGTGATGTGCTCACCGTCGCGCCCGGCACCTACCGGGAGAACCTGGTCATCGCCCGCGCGGTCACGCTGCGCGGCCCCGAGGGGTCCGTCGGCTCCGTGCGCATCGCCCCGGCCGACGGGGTGCCGCTGACGCTGCGCGCCTCCGCCGTCGTCCAGGACCTCCATGTGGAGGGGCAGGACTCGGCGGCCCCGGCGGTGCTGGTCGAGGACGGCGCGCCGGAGATAGCGGACGTACGGATCGTGACCCGCTCGGCGGCCGGTGTCGAGGTGCGCGGCGCGGCCCGGCCCACCGTGCGCCGGTGCACCGTCGACAATCCGGCCGGCGTCGGCATCGCCGTGCTCGACGGCGCGGGCGGGGTGTTCGAGGAGTGCGAGATCGTCTCGGCCGGGCAGTCCGGGGTCGCCGTGCGCGACGGCGGACACCCCCGCCTCGACCGCTGCCGGGTCCACCACGCCTCGGGCGCGGGCCTGTCCGTCACCGGCGAGGGCAGCGGCCTGGAGGCGCTGGGCTGCGAGGTGTACGAGATCAAGGGCAGCGGGATCCAGGTGACCGCCCGCGGCTCCGCCCATCTCACCGACTGCACGGTGCACCGCACCTCGGCGGACGGCGTCACACTGGACACCGACGCGGTGCTCACGCTCGCCGACTGCGACATCCACGACATCCCGGAGAACGCGGTGGACCTGCGTTCGCGGGCGGTGCTGACGCTGACCCGCTCGACGGTGCGCCGCTTCGGCCGCAACGGGCTCTCGGTGTGGGACCCGGGCACCCGGGTGGACGCCAACCAGTGCGAGATCCACGACAGTACGGGCGACTACCCGGCGGTCTGGGTCAGCGACGGGGCCACGGTGATACTGGATTCCTGCCGGGTCCACGACGTGCCGGACGCCCTGTTCGTCCTGGACCGGGGCTCGCGGGCCGATGTCGTGGACAGCGATCTCTCCCAGGTCCGCAACACCGCGGTCTCGGTCAGCGACGGGGCGACCGCGCAGCTGGACGACTGCCGCATCCGGGAGGCGTCGACCGGCGCCTGGTTCCGGGACCACGGCAGCGGGGGCACGCTGAACAACTGCACCGTCGACGCCGTGCAGACGGGCGTGATCGTCACCAAGGGCGCCGACCCGGTGATCGAGCGGTGCACGGTGACCTCCCCCGCCGAGGCCGGGTTCTACGTGTCCGCCGAGGGCCGGGGGACGTTCAACGGCTGCCGGGTCACGGGCAGCGAAGGCTACGGCTTCCATGTGATGGAGGGCTGCCGGACGACGCTCACCCGGTGCCGCACGGAGCGGTGCGCGCGCGGTGGTTACGAGTTCCCGGAGGGCACCGGATCCGGGAACGGCGCGGGAAGCGGGCCGGTCGTGGAGGACTGCACGAGCGACGAGAGCGGGCTGCGCACCGCCACTCCCCCGCCGGCCCCGGTCCTGACGGCCACCCAGGCCTCGCCCGGGCTGCTCGGCGCGGTCCCCGCCCCGCGCCCCGTGGAAGCGGAGCCGCCCGCCGAGCCCGCGCGCACCTCCGGGGAGGTCCTGGGCGAGCTCGACGCGCTGGTCGGCCTGGACAGCGTCAAGCGGGAGGTGCGGGCGCTCACGGACATGATCGAGGTGGGGCGCAGGCGCCGGGAGGCGGGCCTCAAGGCCGCGTCGGTCCGCCGCCATCTCGTCTTCACCGGTTCCCCGGGCACCGGAAAGACCACGGTGGCCCGGCTGTACGGGGAGATCCTGGCCGCGCTCGGCGTGCTGGAGCGGGGCCATCTGGTCGAGGTGTCCCGGGTCGACCTGGTCGGTGAGCACATCGGCTCGACCGCGATCCGTACGCAGGAGGCGTTCGACCGGGCGCGCGGCGGGGTGCTGTTCGTGGACGAGGCGTACGCGCTGTCGCCCGAGGACTCCGGCCGGGACTTCGGCCGGGAGGCGATCGACACGCTGGTGAAGCTGATGGAGGACCACCGGGACGCGGTGGTGGTCATCGTCGCCGGGTACACCCAGGAGATGGAGCGGTTCCTGACCGTCAACCCCGGGGTCGCGTCCCGCTTCTCGCGGACCATCACCTTCAGCGACTACGAACCGGCCGAGCTGCTGCGGATCGTGGAGCAGCAGTCGCAGGAGCACGAGTACAGCCTGGCGTCGGGCACCGGCGAGGCGCTGGTGAAGTACTTCACGGAGCTGCCCAAGGGGCCCGCCTTCGGCAATGGGCGCACCGCTCGCCAGACCTTCGAGTCGATGGTCGAGCGGCACGCCGGCCGGGTCGCCCAGCTCGCCGATCCGAGCACGGACGACCTCACCCTGCTGTATCCGGAGGACCTCCCGGAACTGCCCTGACGTCCTCGCCGACGGGCTCCGCCTGCTGGGGCAGGACGGGGTCGAGCCGTTCCAGGAGGGCGGCCCGCTCCTCGGCGAAGACGGGGTCGGCCTGGTAGTCGGAGTGGCCGAGCACCGGCTCGGGCAGCGGGTGTTCGGGTGTCCGCCCGTAGACCAGCGGGTCCCTGAGCGGGCCCCGGTCGACCTCCGGGCCGGATTCCTCACCGAGCCGGATCTCGCCGCCGATGGGGTCGGTGGCCCGCCACAGATTGCGCCAGCAGTGCACGGAGCGGTGCAGCCCGTGGAGCTGCCCGGCCCCGAAGTAGGCCGGGAACCAGCGGCCGTAGAGCCGTTCGATCGGCGATCCGTACGTGAGCAGGGCGACCCGGGAGCGGGTGCGGGCGGGCAGCTGCCAGACCGCGGAGGCCGCGAGGACGCTGCCCTGGGAGTGGCCGGAGATGACGAGCCGGCCCCGGGTGCGGCCGGTCCAGCCGGACATGCGGGAGGCCAGGTCGGGCACGGCGCGCTCCGCGTAGCAGGGCGGGGCGAAGGGGTGGGCGGCGCGCGGCCAGAACGTACCGACGTCCCAGAGGATGCCGATCGTGCGCCGGGCGGACGCGTCCCGGTAGGCCCGCCTGCCGCAGGCGACGAAGACGAGGAAGCCGAAGCCGATCAGCCAGGAGCCGGTGGACTGCGCCGCCTCGGCCACCGATTCGAGGAACGGGCCGCTGCCGTCCAGCGCGAGTCCGGGGACCTCGCCGGTGGCCCAGGACCCGGCGACCGCCCCGGCGCCCAGGAACAGGGTGGCGCCGGAGACGATCCCCACCACGCGGGGCGCCGCGTCGGTGAGCGCGGCCGTGGCCCGGATGCGGGCGATCCGCTTGGTCCGCGAGGGATCCGGGAAGCGTTCGCCGTACTCCGCGTCGACCACGGGTTCCAGCCGCCGGGCCGCCAGCCAGGTCCGCAGGCCGAGCACGGCGCCCGGCACCAGGAGCAGCGCGAGGAGGACGGGGATGACCGACGCCTGCCAGCTGAGCAGCACCGGCGGTCCCTCTATCAGCGCGCTGCGCCCCATGCCCGGGCTGCCGGGTCCGTCGAGCCAGTCGGCGACGCGCTGGGCGACGCCGCCGGTCATCACGCCGCCGAGCGCGCACGCGAGCATCGCGACGGCCGGTCCGCCGAGGCCGCGCAGGACGGTGCGCGGCTCCGGGCACCGCCGGTACAGGTAGCGGGAGATCGCCGCGAGGAGCACCACCAGGACGCCCTCGGTGACGCTGACCGCCCGGAACAGCGTGGTGTCGCCGGGGAGTCTCCCGGAGGAGGTCCAGCCGGGGCGCGACCAGGCGGCGTGGACGGCGGCGAGGACGAGGAGGGCCAGCGCGGCACCGGGCAGCCAGGTGATGACGGCCCGGTCGAGCCGGTTGTCGAGGCGCCGTTCGCTGCGGCCCCGGCGGCAGACCACCCAGAGCACGACGACGAGCCCGAGGGCGAGGGCCCCCTCGATGAGCCGGCCCAGGAGCGGGGCGACCGGTCCGGTGACGGCGCGGTCGTGGCGGGCGGCGGCCTCCGAGACGGCCGCGGCGACGGTGAGGAAACCGGCCGCGGTGTGGGCCGCGCGCAGCCGGGCGACGAGGCGGCGCCCGTACCAGAATCCGGGCCGTCCGAGTGCGGGACGGACGGGTTCGGGGGCCGGTGCGGGGCCGTCGTCGTCCGGGTCCGCCTCGGTCAGCGGGCGCTGGGACTCGTAGGCGCTCCAGGTGCGGTTGGACAGGAACCAGAGCAGCCCGACGAGCGCGGCCGGGACCAGCGCGGCCAGGGCGAGGCGGCGGCCGGGCTGGGACCACCAGCCGCCCTGCTCGGCGGAGAGGAAGCCGAGCCAGGAGCGCTTCTCGGAGCAGGCGGCGACGCCCGCGCACTGCCAGGCGGTGAGGTCGAGGGCGACCTCGCAGGCGGCGGCGGTCAGCAGCACGGTGAGGCTGAGCGCGATGAGCCGCACGAGGACTCCGTACAGCCGGATCGCGCGGGGGCGGCGCCGGGCGGTGGGGCGCATCCAGTGGGCGAGGTTGATCACCATGAACGGGAGGAGCACCAGCCACAGCGCGCGGGAGCCGTTGCCGGACGTGAGGTTGGACCAGCAGTACGCCTCGGCGATGGGCTTGTCGCGGTACCGCTCGGGGTGCTGTTCGGCGTCGACGTCGGCGGAGCGCCGGTAGATGGCCGCGGTGGTGTCGCCGGTGACCCGGACCGTGCGCGGGTCGGTCAGCATGTCCTGGGGGGTGGTCCCGCCCACCCCGTGGACCAGTAATTCCAGCGCGGGGCCGGGGCTGCGCGGGGCAGGGGTGGGAGGGGGCACGTGCGTCTCGCTCTCGCAGGGGGAAGGCGGCTGATGGCCGGTCACCGTTACTGACGAATGTCCCCCGGGCAGGGGTCCGCGACACCGGGCGTGGCAGGATGACTCCGTCGATACGGACTCCTGTACGGCCAGAGGGAAGGGCGAGGCCCGGCGTTGAGCGAGAATCAGAACCTGCTCGCGGAGCAGCGGCGCGCGCTGATCCTTGACGAGGTGCGCCGGCGCGGCGGGGTACGGGTCAACGAGCTGACCCGGAAGCTGAACGTCTCGGACATGACCGTCCGCCGGGATCTGGACGCGCTGGCCCGGCAGGGCGTGATCGAGAAGGTGCACGGCGGTGCCGTGCCGGTGGTCGAGGCGAGCACGCACGAGCCCGGTTTCGAGGCGAAGTCGACGCTGGAGCTGACCGCCAAGGAGGACATCGCCCGGGCCGCCGCCGCGATGGCGGTGCCCGGCAGTGCGATCGCCCTGTCCGGAGGCACCACGACGTATGCGCTGGCCCAGCATCTGCTGGACGTGCCGGACCTGACGGTCGTGACGAATTCGGTGCGGGTCGCGGACGTGTTCCACGCGGCGCAGCGGCCCGGTACTCCGGGCGGCCGGCCGGGTGCGGCGACGGTCGTTCTCACCGGCGGGGTGCGTACGCCCTCCGACTCGCTGGTCGGCCCGGTCGCGGACCGGGCCATCGCGGCGCTCCACTTCGACGTGCTGTTCCTCGGGGTCCACGGGATCTCGGTGGAGGCGGGGCTGTCCACGCCGAATCTGGCGGAGGCGGAGACGAACCGCCGGTTCGTGCAGTCGGCGCGCCGGGTGGTGGTGGTCGCCGACCACACCAAGTGGGGCACGGTCGGTCTCAGCTCGTTCGCCTCGCTGGACGAGGTGAGCACGTTCGTCACGGACGCGGGGCTGCCGGCGGCTGCCCGGGCGGAGATCGAGGAGTATCTGCCGGGGCTGCTGGTGGCGGGCGACGCCGGGCCCGCCGAGGGCTGAGCATTCCGCTCCGCTCGCGGCAGGGCGTTCACGCCCTAGGATCTCGGTGTGGCCGTGTTCCGGATCGAGCGTTTCACCTCCTTGCCCGCAGCCGAGTCCTGGCGCCGGGTGACGGACTGGGAGCGGCATGCCGCGCAGGTGCCGCTGACCGTGATCACGGTGCCGACGGGGCTGCCGACCCGGGTCGGGACGGTGTTCGTGGCGCGCACCGGGGTGGGTCCGCTGGCGTTCGACGATCCGATGGAAGTGGTCCGCTGGTCGCCGCCGGCCGGGAGCCGGGCGGGGATGTGCCGGCTGGAGAAGCGCGGCCGGGTGGTTCTGGGCCGTGCGTCGATCGACGTGTATCCGAACCGGTCCGGCTCGCACGTGGTGTGGGTGGAGGAGCTGAGCGTACGGCTGCTGCCGCGCTGGGCGGACCCGGTGCTGGCCGGTGCCGGGAAGCGGGTGTTCGGCCGGGTGCTCGACGCCATGCTGGACCGCCCGGCGGGCCGGTACGGCTGAGGTCTCACGCCTCCGGCCAGTCGCCGGTGGCCAGGAACCGGTCGATGGTCCGGGTGTACGGGGTGATGTCGAGGCCCTGCGCGGTCAGCCAGGAGTCGGAGTAGTACTTGTCGAGGTAGCGGTCGCCGGGGTCGCAGATCAGGGTGACGACGCTGCCCCGCTCGCCCCGGGCGACCATCTCGGCGATCAGCTTGAAGGCGCTCCACAGCCCGGTGCCGGTGGAGCCGCCCGCCTTGCGCCCGATGGTCCGTTCCAGGGCGCGCACGGCGGCGACGCTCGCCGCGTCGGGGACCTTCATCATCCGGTCGATGGCGCCGGGGACGAAGCTGGGCTCCATCCGGGGCCGGCCGATGCCCTCGATGCGGGAGCCGCAGTCGCTGGTGGCGTGCGGGTCGTGGTGGGTCCAGCCGTCGAAGAAACAGGAGTTCTCCGGGTCGGGCACGCAGATCCGGGTGTCGTGCTGCATGTAGTGCACATAGCGCGCGATGGTCGCGGAGGTGCCGCCGGTGCCGGCGGTGGCGACGATCCAGGTGGGCTCGGGATAGCGTTCGAGCCGCAGCTGCTGGTAGACGGACTCGGCGATGTTGTTGTTGCCCCGCCAGTCGGTGGCCCGCTCGGCGTAGGTGAACTGGTCCATGTAGTGGCCGCCGGTCTCCGCGGCGAGCCGGGCCGATTCCTCGTACATCCGGCGCGAGTCGTCCACGAAGTGGCAGCGCCCGCCGTGGAATTCGATGAGCCGGCACTTCTCCGGGCTGGTGGTGCGGGGCATGACCGCGATGAACGGCACGCCGATCAGTTTGGCGAAGTACGCCTCCGAGACGGCGGTCGAGCCGCTGGACGCCTCGATGACCGGTTTGCCCGGCCTGATCCAGCCGTTGCAGAGCCCGTAGAGGAAGAGCGAACGCGCGAGCCGGTGCTTCAGGCTGCCGGTGGGGTGGGTCGACTCGTCCTTGAGGTAGAGGTCGATGCCCCAGCTCTCCGGCAGCGGGAAGAGCAGCAGATGGGTGTCGGCGGAGCGGTTGGCGTCGGCCTGGACCTTGCGGACGGCCTCCTTGAGCCAGGCGCGGTAGGCCGGGTCGGAGCGGTCGACGTCGACGGTCGGCGCGGCTGCGCCGCCGTGCCCGTGCTCGGTGGTGTCCATCTGCGCGCTTCTCCTCGTACGACCGGTCTCGGCGGGGCCCACGATATGCCCCCCACCTGCACAAACGTTGACTTTGATGGTCCATAGCAGTGCCTTGGTGTCGCGGCCGGACCGCTGTGCCCCCGCTCGGCCCGAATGCGCCGTTTACGTACCGTCCCGCTCTGGTGCACACGCCCCGGGATGGGCACACTTCGTCTCAGAGGCATGACGAAGGGGGCGAAGGGGCCATGTCGGAAACGGAGTTCGGGGTGACGGGCGTGACGGAGTTCAGCGCGACCGGGGTGCGCATCGACCGGTGGGCGCGCTCGGTCACCCGGGCGGGGCAGGTGACCGTGAAGGACGGGCGGGTGGCCCTCCTGACGAGTTACGGGCGGGAGATCGACAGCGCGCCGGTGGGCACGGTGAGCGCGGGCAGACCGTGGTTCGCGGGGTCGGACGCCACGGTGGCGCGGGTCAACGGGACGCGGTACCGGCTGACGATGCGGCGGCCGGACGGCAAACCCGGTGACACGGCACCCTCGCACCGGTTCCTGGAGGCGCTGTACAGCGCGGGAGGGCGTCGCTCCTGAGACCGGTGGGGCGCGGGACACCGCGAGTTGCGGAGCCGTAGGCCCTGAGCGACATTGGAGTCACGTCACTCATGGTGTACCGGCGGTGACACTGTGATCCAGGCCGCCGGCCCGGACTCAGCAGCGAGCCATGTGCTGGATCCGTTCCTTCGTCTTCTTCCGGACCTATTTCGGGGAGTCGCAGCCGTGATCAGCGAGCCAAGCAGGCACTGCACGGTGGAGCTCCAGGCCCTGCCGTCGCGGATCGGTCAGGTCCGCAGAATCATTTCGGCGCAACTGCGCTACTGGCATCTCGATTCTCTGATCGACCAGACAGCGCTGGGCGTCACCGAGCTCCTCACCAACGTCCACCGGCACGCACGGCCGGACAAGTCATGCACCGTCGAGATCGAGCTGCTGCTCGAACGACTCACGGTGTCCGTCCACGACCACGATCCACGGCTGCCGACCGTGCGCGAGGCCGACGACTCCAGTACGTCGGGGCGCGGGCTCGCACTGATCGCCGCGGTCAGCGAGAGCTGGGGCGTGCGCCCCCGGGGCGGTGCGGGGAAGGTCGTGTGGTTCACGCTTCCCGCACCGGCACCGCTCGCCCCGCCGTCACACGTGGTGTACGGGGCGACGACCGACGGGCCGTTCGACCTGAGCGTCCTGAAGCATCTGGAGGGCTCACCGCCCTCGGCGTCGCGGTCGGCCGTGGTGGGCTGACGCGAGCGGACCCGGCCCGACACGACGTGAACGGGGCATCCCCCGCCGGGGGTGCCCCGTTCGCGTATGCGCGGCGAAACGGTTCCGCATTCTGTACCTACTAGTATGTACACTGCCTGCATGAGCACTCCGGACCGTCTGATCGAAGCCACCCGGGAGCTCCTGTGGGAGCGCGGCTACGTGGGCATGAGCCCCAAGGCCATCCAGCAGCACGCGGGGGTGGGCCAGGGCAGCATGTACCACCACTTCACCGGCAAACCGGATCTGGCCCTCACCGCCATCCGCCGCACGGCCGACGAACTGCGCGAGACCGCCGAGCGGGTGCTCGACGCGCCCGGAACGTCGTACGAGCGGATCGCGGCCTATCTGCTGCGCGAACGCGATGTGCTGCGCGGCTGCCCGGTGGGTCGGCTGACCATGGACCCGGACATCGTCGCGAGCGACGAGCTGCGGGAGCCGGTGGACGAGACCATCGCCTGGCTGCGCGGCAGGATCGCCGGCATCGTCCGCGAGGGCGTCGACCGGGGCGAGTTCGCCCCCGGCGTGGTGCCCGAGGACGTCGCCGCCTCGGTCGTCGCGACGGTGCAGGGCGGCTACGTGCTGGCCCGCGCGTCGGGTTCGACGGACGCCTTCGACGCTGGCGTACGGGGACTGCTCAGCCTTCTCGCCCCGCCCGCCTGACCCATCGACCGCTTCAGGAGCAGCCGCACATGCGCATCACCAGGAACCGCCCCGACACCGGACAGGGCCCCGCCGCACACTTCAACGGCACGGTGTGGCTCGATGAGATCGCCGCCCCCGAACCGCCCTCCCGGCTGCGGATGTTCAGCGTCCACTTCGCCCCGGGCGGCCACACCTCGTGGCACACCCACCCGCACGGCCAGGTTCTGCATGTCACCGAGGGCGAGGGCCTGGTGCAGCGCAGGGGCGGCCCGGTCGAGACGATCCGGGCCGGGGACACCGTATGGATCGAGCCGGACGAATGGCACTGGCACGGGGCGTCGCCGCGCACGTTCATGACCCATCTCGCGGTGGTCGAGGCCGCCGAGGACGGCAGCACCATCCACTGGCACACCGACGCACACGTCGCCGACTACCCGGCGACCTGAGGAGCCCTCCGATGCATGCCATGCAGTACGAGATCACCCTGCCGGCCGATTACGACATGGGCGCCATCCGCCACCGGGTGGCGACCCGGGGCCACCTCCTGGACGACTTCCCGGGGCTCGGGCTCAAGGCGTATCTGATGCGGGAGCGGGGCGGGGACTCCCCGGTCAACCAGTACGCGCCCTTCTACCTGTGGACCCGGCCGGAGGGCATGAACTCCTTCCTCTGGGGCGCCGGATTCCAGGGCATCGTCCAGGACTTCGGCCGCCCCGTGGTCCAGCACTGGACCGGGCTCGCCTACGAGGAGGGGCCCGCGTCGTCCGCACTCCCCCGGTCGGCTACCCGCCGCCGCTCGCCCGTACCGCCGTCGGTCTCCCCCGCGGACGCGGTGGAAGCCGCGCTGGAGGAGAGCCGCCGGCTCGCGAAGGCACCGGGCGCCGTCGCCTCGGCGCTCGCGGCCGATCCCCGCCACTGGGAGCTCCTGCACTTCACGCTCTGGGACCACGACGCCCCGGCCGCGCCCGGCGAGCGCTACCAGGTGCTCCACCTCAGCCGCCCCGAGCAGGAGCGGATCACCAGGGGACGCCAGTGGTAGCCGCCGTCCGTACCGTCCTCGGGGACATCGCCCCCGGGGAGCTGGGGGTCTGCGACGCCCACGACCACCTCTTCCTGCGCAGCCCGATGCTGCCGGGCCAGGAGCTGGACGACCCGGAGTCGGCGGCCGGACGGCTCCGCGCCTTCCACGCGCTGGGCGGCCGGGCCGTGGTGCAGTGGACGCCGCACGGCATGGGGCGCGGGGCCGGTGCGCTGGCCGCGCTGTCCCGGGCGACGGGCACGCACGTGGTCGCCGCGACCGGGCTGCACCAGGCGGCGCACTACCCGCCGGAACTGCTGGACCGGATCAGGGACGACCTCGCCGCGTTGTTCGTCGCGGAGCTGACCGAGGGCATCGGCACCACCGGGGTGCGGGCGGGCCTGATCAAGGTGGCCGGTGCCTTCCACACGCTCGACGCGCACGCCCGGCTCACCATGACCGCGGCGGGCGGGGCCCATCACCGCACGGGCGCGCCGATCGCCGTCCACCTGGAGCTGGGCACGGCCGCGCTCGACGTCCTGGACCTGCTGTGCGGGGAGTTGGGCGTCGCGCCGCACCGGGTGATCCTCGGCCACCTCGGCCGCTCCCCGGACGGGGCGGTGCAGCGGGAGGCGGCGCGGGCGGGCGCCTTCCTGGCGTTCGACGGGCCGTCGCGGGCCAACCACGCGACGGACTGGCGGCTTCCGGAGGAGCTGGCGGAGCTGGCCGGTGCGGGGTTCACCGGGCAGTTGCTGCTGGGCGGTGACACGACGGTCCCGGAGACCCCCGGCATGCCGTTCCTGCTGCGCCGGCTGCGGCCCCGGCTGGAAGAGGTGCTGGGCGCCGAGGCGATGGAGACGGTGCTGGTGGCTAATCCGGCGCGGGCGTTCGCGTTCGAGGCGCCGGTGGAGGGAGGGCCCCCGCCGGGCCCCTGAGCCCGGCGGAAGCCCTCAGGCCAGCGCCCCCAGCGGGTCGTCCAGGACGGGCTGCCAGGCCAGTTCCGCCGCCCCGACCAGGCTGTTGTGGTCGAGGGTGCACGGCAGGATCGGCACGCTTCCGCTGCGGCCCCACAGGCTGCGGTCGGCCACCACGGCCCGCAGCCGCTCGGGGTCGGCGTCGAGCAGGGCGCGGTGCAGCCCGCCGAGGATGATGCGGTCCGGGTTGAGGATGTTGACGAGACCGGCGAGCCCCAGGCCGAGCCGGTCGATCAGCTCCTCGGCGGCGGTGCGCACGGCCGGGTCCCCGTACTCGTTGCGCAGCAGGTCCCCGGACTGCTTGAGCAGCGACTCCTCGGGGCCCGGGGTGCGCCCGGCGGCGGTGAGGAAGGCGAGCGGGTCGGTCTCGACGTCCAGGCATCCGCGCCCGCCGCAGTGGCAGGGGCGCCCCTCGGGGTTGACGGTGAGGTGGCCGACCTCCAGGGCGAGGCCCGAACTCCCGGTGTGCAGGCGGCCGTCGAGGACGAGCGCCCCGCCCACGCCCCGGTGTCCGGTGGCGACGCACAGCAGGTGCTGGGCCTCGCGCCCGGCGCCGTGCCGGTGTTCGGCGAGCGCGGCGAGGTTGACGTCGTTGCCGGTGAACGCCGGTCCCCCGATGCCCGCTTCGCGTACGCAGGTGGCGAAGATCTCGCGGACCGGGGCGCCGGCGGGCCAGGCGATGTGGAGCGGGTTGAGGGCGGTTCCCTCCGGTTCGGCGACCGCCGACGGCACGGCGAGCCCGGCGCCGACGCACCGCAGTCCGCTGTCCCGGAGCAGCCGTGCGCAGTGGTCCACGACCTCGCCGATGACCTGGGCCGGGTCGGCGGTGATGGTGACGCAGCCGGGGGCGGTCGCGACGAGCCGGCCGCCCAGGCCGACGAGCGCGGCGCGGAAGCCGTCCGCGTGCACCTGGGCGGCGACGGCGACCGGGCCGGACTCCCGTACGGCCAGCCGGTGCGAGGGCCGGCCCTGTGAACCCGCCGCCGAACCGGGGCTGGAGTCGACCCGGATGAGGCCGAGGGCTTCGAGTTCGGCGGCGACCGCGCCCGCCGTCGCGCGGGTGACCCCCAGCTCGGAGGTGAGGACGGCGCGCGTGGGCGCGCGTCCGGTGTGGACCAGTTCCAGGGCGGGTCCGAGCGCGCTGCGGCCCCTCTCCAACTTCGTCCGGGTGGTGGTCGCCTTGCCGTTCATGGGGGCGAGTCTCCCATGATCCGGAGGTGCGTCCGACGCCGTGGTGGCCGACTTGCCCCGGGTGTGCGTCCCCGGGCCCCGCGCTTCGGGCCGGGCGGGACATCCGTCTTGCACCGGCCGCCGGGCCACCCCTATGCTGAGTTTGTGCCGCAACTAAACAAACTGCGGACGGCACTCCCGGGGGACTTCGGCGGCAACACCGCCACGCTCTCCTCGGCCCGTCTCCGTACCGCGCTGACCGTGTTCTTCGCCCTCGACGGTTTCCTCTTCGCCGGCTGGGTGGTCCGTATCCCGGCCATCAAGCACCAGACCGGCGCCTCGGCCGCCACCCTCGGCCTCGCGCTCCTCGGCGTCTCCGCCGGTGCCGTGGTCACCATGACGCTCACCGGCCGGCTCTGCCGCCGGTTCGGCAGTCACGCGGTGACCGTGGCCTGCGGTGTTCTCCTCTCGCTCAGCATCGCGCTGCCCGCCCAGACGCATTCGGCCCTCTCGCTGGGGCTCGTGCTGCTGGTCTTCGGCGCCGCGTACGGCGGGATGAACGTGGCGATGAACAGCGCGGCGGTGGATCTGGTCGCCGCCCTGCGCCGCCCCGTGATGCCCAGCTTCCACGCCGCGTTCAGCCTCGGCGGGATGCTCGGCGCGGGGCTCGGCGGGCTCGTCGCGGCCGGCCTCTCGCCCGCCGTGCACCTCTCCCTCCTGACCGGAATCGGACTGCTCGTCACCGCGCTCGCGGGCCCGGTCCTCCTGCGGCACCCGGCGCCCGTGGTCCCGGAGCGGGCGGACGCCCCGCCCGCCGCCCGGTCCGGGCAGCGGCTGTCCGGACGGGCGCGCAAGGTGGTGCTGCTGTTCGGCCTGATCGCGCTCTGCACCGCGTACGGGGAAGGCGCGCTGGCCGACTGGGGCGCCCTGCACCTGGAACAGGACCTGCATGCCCGTCCCGGGATCGCCGCCGCCGGATACTCGCTGTTCGCGCTGGCCATGACGGCGGGCCGGCTCAGCGGCACCGCCCTCCTCGAACGCCTCGGGCAGACCCGCACGCTGGTGGCGGGCGGCGCCACGGCGGGCGCCGGGATGCTCCTGGGCGCGCTCGCCCCGACCGCCTGGCTGGCGCTGCTCGGCTTCGCGGTCACCGGGATCGGTCTCGCCAACATCTTCCCGGTGGCGGTCGGCCGGGCCGGTGAGCTGGCCGGACCCGGCGGGGTCGCGGCGGCCTCGACGCTCGGATACGGCGGGATGCTGCTCGGGCCGCCCGCGATCGGCTTCCTGGCCGACTGGTTCTCGCTGCCGGTGGCCCTGACCACGGTGGCGGTGCTGGCGGGTGCGGCGGCGGCCCTGGGCTACGGGGCCCGCAGGGCGGCACACACCTGACCGAATGAGTAGCGGTACTCAGGCAGGAACGATTCCCCGCGCGCACGATGGAGGAACAGCCAGCCAAGGGGGAACACACCATGAACAAGCCGTCCATCGACCAGCAGTCGCTCCGCACGCTCGCACGGCTCACCTTCGGGAACGCCGCGTCCCTGGTCTACCTGGGCGCGGTCGCCGCAGCCGCCGTGTTCGTCACCGTGGACACCCTGCTGGTCGCCCACGACGACGCCTCGTTCGCCGGTGTCTGGCTGTTCCTGCTGGCGGCGCCGACCGTGTTCGTGTTCCTGCTCGGCGGCTCGATGGCGGGGGCGGAATCCTTCGGCCCGGCCTGGTTCATGTACCTGGCGCTGACGGTGTCCGTACTGGTGCAGTCGCTGGCGCTGGGCTGGTTCGTCCGGCTGGTACGCGGCGGCGCCCGCCGGAGCCGTACGGCCCACCCCCAGGGAGCCTGACCGGACGACCCTCCCGGGCCCGCCCGGCTGGCACAATCCGTCCATGAAGATCACGGAGCACATAGCGGCCCTGGCCGCCGAGGGCCGCCTGCTGGCGGACGCGGCCGCCGAGGCGGGCACCGGGGCCCCCGTGCCGACCTGCCCCGGCTGGCAGGTGCGCGACCTGCTCCGGCACACCGCGATGGTGCACGCCTGGGCCGCCGCCTTCGTCCGCGAGGGCCACACCTCGTACGTCCCCGACGGCGGCGAACCGGAGCTGGACGGACCGGAGCTGGTGGCGCACTTCCGCGCAGGACACGGGCTCCTGGTGGAGACGCTGGAGAAGGCGCCGCAGGGCGTGGAGTGCTGGTCGTTCCTCCCGGCGCCCTCGCCGCTCGCCTTCTGGGCCCGCCGCCAGGCCCATGAGACGACGATCCACCGGGCGGACGCCGAGTCCGCGCGCGGCGGCGAGCTCTCCCCCCTCGCGCCCGCCCTTGCGCTGGACGGCATCGACGAACTGCTGCGGGGGATGCACGCCCGCCCGAAGAGCCGGGTGCGCACCGGGACTCCGCGCACGCTGCGGATCCGCGCGACGGACGCGGACGCCGTGTGGACCGTACGGCTGTCCGCCGAGGCGCCGGTGGCCGTGCGCGAGGAGGCGCCGGACCCGGCGTCCGCCGTGGACTGCGAGCTGAGCGGCCCGGCCGGGACGCTCTACCTCGCCCTGTGGAACCGGCTTCCGCTCACGGCCCTCACGGTGACGGGCGACGAGGAGCCGGCCCGGATCTGGCGCGACAACTCCTCGATCACCTGGTCGTGACGCGGTAGCCGGACTCAGCCGCGCGGACCCAGGAGGCCCACCGTGCGGGCCAGTTCCGTGACGGCCTGGCGGAAGAAGACCTCTCGGGCCTCCACCACCCGGTTGAACTGGCCGAACACCTCGAAGGAGATCAGCCCGAACAGCTGGGACCAGGCCGCGACCAGCGGGGCGGCCACCGCCGGAGCCAGTCCGGGGGCCACATCGGCGGCGAGCCGTTCGGCCTCCGGGCGCAGCTCGTCCGGGAGCGGCGGAAGCGCCAGGCCCTCGTCGCGGCGGGCCTCCTCCACGATGCCGATGAGCACCATGCCGACGCGTGCGGCGGGACCGACGGTGTCCTGCGGCGCCGAATATCCGGGCACGGGCGAGCCGTAGATGAGCGCGTACTCGTGCGGGTGGGCCAGCGCCCAGTCGCGTACGGCGCAGGCGACCGCGACCCAGCGGCTGAGACCGGTGACGGGGGCGCCGGGTGACGCGGCGCCGCGCTGGGCACGCTCGGCGGCCTCCCCGACCGCGTCGTACGCGTCGACGATGAGAGCGGTCAGCAGGTCGTCCCGGCTGGGGAAGTAGCGGTAGAGGGCCGAGGAGACCATGCCCAGCTCGCGCGCGACGGCGCGCAGCGACAGCTTCGCCGCGCCCTCGGCGGCGAGCTGCTTCCTCGCCTCGTCCTTGATGGCGGCGGTGACCTCGATACGGGCCCGTTCCCTGGCTCCCCGGATAGCGCTCATGGGACTCAGTCTGCCACGCGCACAGAGCAGCGACCAATAACGAGAGCAGTGCTCTTGCTTTTGAGCGCCGCTTCTGTGCACACTGATCTCAAGCGAGAGCACTGCTCTCGGAAATGTTCTCTCCACCGTGGGGGTCACACCATGTCGCAGACGCAGCCGTACTACCTGCAGGGCAGCCCGCTCAACATCCGCTTCAACAGCCTGGTCGGCTGGCTCGCGCGGCACGGAATCAGCCTGCTCGGCTCGCAGGAGCTGTCGGTGCGGGGCCGCAAGAGCGGCAAGATGCAGCGCGTCCCGGTCAACCCGCACACCTACGAGGGTGTGCGGTACCTGGTCTCCGCCCGCGGGCACTCGCAGTGGGTGCGCAACATGCGGGCGGCTGGCGGCGGGGAGCTGCGCCGCGGCCGCAGGACGCGGCCCTTCTCGGCCGTGGAGATCGCGGACGACGCGCACAAGGCGACCGTCATCCGCGCGTACCTGGAGCGGTGGGGCTGGGAGGTCAACCAGTACTTCCAGGGCGTCACGGCGAAGTCCACGGACGCCGAGATCCTGGCGGCCTGCCCGGACCACCCGGTCTTCCGGATCAGCGAGGAGGGCTGACGCACCGGACGGCGCGTCAGCCCTCGTGGAACCGGACCTCGGAAGCGGCCCTACCGGTCCATCGCCGAGAGCGCGCGCTGGGCCAGCGGGTGCGAACGGACCAGCTCGGCCAGCGAGGTCGTGCCGCGTGTGATGCCCGCGAACGCGTTCCACGCCGGGCGGAAGCCCGTCAGGACGGCGTGCAGCACGCCCGGGCGCCGCTCGAACAGCTTCAGCATGCGCCGGCCCACGCTCATCTCGACGCCGAGTCCGGCCTTGATGGCGAAGGCGTAGTTGAGCGCCTGGCGGCGGGCGTCCACCGCGTCGTGCGCCTCCGCGACGCGCACCGCCCACTCACCGGCGAGCCGTCCCGAGCGCAGCGCGAAGGAGATGCCCTCGCGGGTCCACGGCTCCAGCAACCCGGCCGCGTCACCGCACACCAGCACCCGGCCGCGCGAGAGCGGGGAGTCCTCGCTGCGGCAGCGCGTGAGGTGACCGGAGGAGATCTTCGGCTCGAAGCCAGCGAGGCCGAGCCGCGCGACGAAGTCCTCCAGATACCGCTTGGTGCCGGCGCCGTCGCCGCGGGCGGAGATCACGCCGACCGTCAGGGTGTCGCCCTTGGGGAAGACCCAGCCGTAACTGCCGGGCATCGGGCCCCAGTCGATGAGGACCCGGCCCGCCCAGTCCTCCGCCACGGTGGGCGGCACCGGGATCTCCGCCTCCAGGCCGAGGTCGACCTGGTCGAGCTTGACCCCGACATGGGCTCCTATCCGCCCGGCGCTGCCGTCCGCGCCGACCACCGCACGGGCCAGGACGGTCTCGCCGCCGGCCAGCACGACCGCGACCGTGCGCCGGTCGGGCACCGCGGCACCATGCTGCTCCACCCGCGAGACGGTCGCCCCGGTGCGCAGTTCGGCACCGGCCTTCTGCGCCTGCTCGACGAGCCCCGCGTCGAACTCGGGGCGGTTGATGAGGCCGAAGAGCATCCGCTTCGAGCGGCGGGTGCGCGCCAGTCTGCCGTTGAGCGAGAAGGTGACCGCGTGGATCCGGTCCTTCAGGGGCAGTTCGAACCCGGGTGGCAGGGCATCGCGCGAAAATCCGATGATGCCGCCGCCGCACGTCTTGTAACGCGGCAGCTCCGCCTTCTCCAGGAGCAGTACCTTACGGCCGGCGACGGCCGCCGCGTATGCCGCGGAGGCTCCCGCCGGTCCGGCGCCGACTACGACGACGTCCCACACGGACGACTCTTCGTGCTCATGTCCGGCGTCTGCGTTCTCGCTGCTCACGATGTGCTTCTGCTCCCGATCCGACCAGTGGCCCAAGCTGCTCACGGCATCCTACGGCGCGTTGTGGCCGAGAACCGCTGTGGGAGGATCGGCCAGGTCTCCGACGTACCCGCGACGCCGCACTCCAGGCGGGCGAGTAACCGGAAACGTACACATAACGTCGCACCTACCAGGAGCGTGCCCCATGACCGGCCACCCGATTCCCGAGACCATCGCCTCGCTGATGCCCCGCGCCAAGGCGGAGCTGACCGAGCTGGTGGCCTTCCAGTCGGTGGCGGACCCCGCGGTCTATCCGAAGAGCGAGTGCGAGGGCGCCGCCGAGTGGGTCGCGGCCGCGCTGCGCGCCGAGGGCTTCCAGGACGTGGCCCTGCTCGACACCCCGGACGGCAGCCAGTCCGTCTACGGCCTCCTGCCCGGGCCCGAGGGCGCGCCGACCGTGCTGCTCTACGCGCACTACGACGTGCAGCCGCCGCTGGACGAGGCCGCCTGGATCTCCCCGCCGTTCGAGCTGACTGAGCGTGACGGGCGCTGGTTCGGGCGGGGCTCGGCCGACTGCAAGGGCGGCTTCATCATGCATCTCCTCGCGCTGCGCGCCCTGAAGGCGGACGGCGGGGTACCTGTCTCGGTCAAGGTGATCGTGGAGGGTTCGGAGGAGCAGGGCACCGGGGGTCTGGAGCGGTACGCCGAGGCGCACCCCGGGCTGCTGGCGGCCGACACCATCGTGATCGGCGACACCGGCAACTTCCGGGTGGGGCTGCCGACCGTGACCTCGACGCTGCGCGGCATGACGATGCTGCGGGTCCAGCTGGACACGCTGGAGGGCAACCTCCACTCCGGCCAGTTCGGCGGTGCCGCGCCCGACGCGCTCGCCGCGATGATCCAGCTGCTCGCCTCGCTGCGCGCCGAGGACGGCTCGACCACGGTCGACGGGCTGACCGCGGACGAGGAGTGGGACGGACTGCAGTACCCGGAGGAGGAGTTCCGCAACGACGCCAAGGTCCTCGACGGGGTCGGGCTCATCGGCACCGGCACGGTCGCCGACCGGATCTGGGCGCGGCCGGCCGTCACCGTGATCGGCATCGACTGCCCGGCCGTGGTCGGCGCGACCCCCTCCGTGCAGGCGAGCGCCCGGGCCCAGATCAGCCTGCGGGTGCCGCCGGGGCAGAACGCGGACGAGGCGACGAAGCTGCTCACCGCGCACCTGCTCGCGCACGCCCCGTGGGGCGCGAAGGTCTCGGTCGAGCAGGTCGGCCAGGGCCAGCCGTTCCGCGCTGACATCGCGAGCCCGGCGTACACCGCGATGGCCGACGCCATGCGCGTCGCGTACCCGGGCCAGGAGATGCAGTCCTCCGGCATGGGCGGCTCGATCCCGCTGTGCAACACCCTGGCCGGGCTGTACCCGGACGCGGAGATCCTGCTGATCGGGCTCAGCGAGCCGGAGGCGCAGATCCACGCGGTGAACGAGAGCGTGTCGCCCGAGGAGCTGGAACGGCTGTCGGTGACCGAGGCGCTGTTCCTGCGCAACTACGCGGCGTCCAAGGCGGTCTGAGCCCTCGTCGGGCCCGGGCTACGCGTTGAGCGAAGCTCGCCGAGAGCGTAGATCCATGCGGTGGCCGGCCGCGGCCGCCTAGGTTCGCCGCATGGATCTCGTAGAGGTGCTTCCGCAGTTGCACATGTTCCGCTTCCCGATCGGCCAGGCGTATCTCTGGCGCGACGGGACGGAGCTGACCCTGATCGACGCGGGCGATGTGAACGCGGCGCCCGCCATCGAGGAGGCGGTGCGCGGCCTCGGCCACGACCCCGCCGACCTCGCCCGAATCATCATCACCCACGGCCACCGGGACCACTACGGCGCCGCCCAGGAGCTGGCCGACCGCCACGGTGCCGAGATTCTGGCGCACCGGCTGGACGCGCCGGTGATCCGGGGCGAGGAGGAGGTCGGGGAGCCGGTGCTCCTGGATTGGGAACGCCCGCTGTACGCGCACGCGCTGACCGTTCCCCCGGCTCCCCCGACCCGGGTCGACACCGAGCTGTCCGACGGGGCGGTGCTGCCCTTCGGGGGCGGGGCGCGGGTGGTCCACTCCCCCGGTCACACGCCGGGCTCCATCGGTGTGCATCTGCCCGGGCACGGCGTCCTGTTCACCGGCGACTGCGTGGCCGGGGTGGGGCAGGTGATGCTGGGCGTCTTCAACATCGACCGGGAGCAGGCCGTGGCCTCGTTCCAACGGCTGGCCGCCCTGGAACCGGCCACGGTCTGCTTCGGCCACGGCGACCCCCTCACCGAGGACGCCGCCGCGGTGCTGCGGGCCTCAGCCCACGGGGACGCCGGCCTCCAGGTTGAGCACGGCTGAGCGTTCCCGGGCCCGGAGCGCCCAGCACAGCCGCTCGTAGCGGGTGGGCGGGAGCAGGGTGGCCGCCTCCGCCTCGGTGACGAACCGCCAGCCGCGCAGCTCGGAGCCGGGGAGCAGCAGCCGTTCCGCGTCCGCCCGGGGCAGCAGCCCGCCGTCGAAGAGGAGGCGCAGACCTCCGTACCCGGGCGGGTCGGGGGCCTCCCAGTCGATGACGAGGAGCTTGGGCACCCGGTCGAGATGGATGCCGATCTCCTCGGCGACCTCCCGGATCCCGGCCTGCGCGGGGGCCTCGCCCGCCTCCACGACGCCGCCAGGAAACTCCCAGCCGGGTTTGTACGTGGGATCGACGAGCAGGAACCGGTCGTGCTCGTCGAAGAGCAGCACCCCGGAGGCGACGGTCTCCGCGGTCGGCTCGGGGGTCTGGACGATCTCGCAGGCGGGGGCGGCGTCGGTGCGTACGGCCTCCGCGATGCGCTCCGCCGTCTCGCGCGGGGTGAGCGCGCTGTTGTCGACGGTGTGGGCGTCCCCGGTGATCCAGCCGAGGGCCGATCGGTAGGGTTCGATGCGGTCGTACGCCCAGCGGCCGGTCGGGTCCACGCGCTCCGCGTCACCGGGGAACTCGGCCCTATGGGCGATGCGCGCACGCAGGATCGTTTCCTCAGGTGAGAGCAGTACATGGCGCACCGGTATGCGCCGGGCGGCGAGCCCGCCGAATATCTCGTCGCGGTACTCCTGCCGCAGGAGCGTCATCGGGACGACGAGGACCCCACCCAGCTCGGCGAGGAGCGCGGCGGCGGTGTCCACCACGAGACGCCGCCAGATCGGCAGGTCCTGGAAGTCCGTCACCTCGGCCAGTTTCTTCTGGGGCAGCAGACTTCCGAGCCCCGTCCCGGTGAGTTCCGGGTCGTACAAGGTGCTGTTCGGGATCAGATCGATCAGTTCACGCGCGGCGCTGGTCTTTCCGGCGCCGAACGCACCGTTGATCCAGACGATCACGGTTCCCCCTCTTCCGTAGCAGCCCCCTGTGGCTTGCCCGCAACACCCTGCCGCGAAAACCCGACCGGGGCGACGCGTTGCACGGACGGGGCTGCGGGGCCCGCCCCGGGCTACGGCGTATCGCCCCGCCAGTCCCACTTGTCCGGCTCGTCCGGGCGCGGCCCGTACTCGGCGCGGCCGCCCGGTCCGTAGGCGCCGATCTCGGTGACCAGGGCGGAGCCGTCCGCGAGGGCCACCGCCGTCCACCCCGTCACGTCCAGGAGTAGTCCGTCGAGCGGTCCGCCGACCAGTTCCCGGTAGTCACGGCCCGGCTGTGGTCCCGGGTCGGGGTCTTCGTGGTCGGCGCCGTACACCCGCCGTCGCATGATCTCGTCCATGCATGCAGGATCGCACCCGGCACTGACAACGGCGGGCCCGCGCGGACCGTGGCGGGCCTCCGGCTTCACGCGATGGCCACAACTCCATCACTTGCGGAGGATTGCCCCCCTCGCGTTCGGCGCCCTGGCTACGGTCTTCCCTCCACACAACCTTGGGGGGTCCCGTGTCGCACAACCTGTCACCGCAGCCGCCGCCTTGGGGGCCGCCGCCGCAGCCGTCCCCGTTCGGCCCGCAGGGTCCCGGCGGGGCGCCCCGCTGGGCGAGGAAACGCATCGTCATCCCGGCGGCGGCCGTTCTCTTCCTCATCGGCGTGGGCATGGGCGCCGCCGGGGGCGACTCCGGGGCGGACAGGACCGAGGCCGCGGCGAAGTCCTCGCCGGCGCCGACCGTCACCGCCACGGTGTCGGTCACGCCCGCGCCGGAGCCCGCCGTGACCGAGACGGTCACCGCGAGCCCCGAGCCGGTGCCGACCGTCACGAGGACGAAGACCGTCAAGGTCACCGTCGCGCCCGAGGCGCCCGCCGGCACCTCGGACGACCCCGGTTCGGACGGTTCCGGTTCGAGTGGAGGGGGCTCGGGCGGCAGCTCGGCGTACTACGCGAACTGCACCGCCGTCCGCGCGGCCGGTGCGGCCCCGATCCACCGGGGCGACCCGGGGTACGGCCGTCATCTCGACCGCGACGGGGACGGCGTGGCCTGCGAGTAGGTCGCTTCCGGCCTGTCCGGCGGCACTCCGCCGGACAGGCCCCGTCACCCCTTGCCGGACCCCAGCGTGAGTCCGGCGATGAAGTGCCGCTGGAGCAGCAGGAAGACGATGAGCGTCGGCAGCGCGACGATCACCGAACCGGCGGCGAGCAGGTTGTAGTCAGTGAAGAATTGTCCGCGCAGGTTGTTCAGCGCGGAGGTGATGGGCAGTTTGTCGCCGTCGGAGATGAAAACCAGCGCCCACAGGAAGTCGTTGTACATCCAGGTGAACTGGAGCGTGCCCAGCGCGGCGAGCGCCGGGCGGCACAGCGGCAGGGTGATCCGCCAGAACCGCGTCCACACCCCGGCCCCGTCCACCACCGCCGCCTCCAGGATCTCCGACGGGAGGGTGCGCATGAAGTTGGCCAGGACGAACACGCAGAAGCCGATCTGGAAGCCGATCTGCACCAGGACGACGGCCCAGTAGGAGTCGAACATCGTCATCGAGTCGGACATCCAGTACGGCAGCGGGATCCGGTTGAAGACGACGTACAGCGGGGTGACGATCACCTGCTGCGGGAGCAGGTTGCCGGCCGTGAAGAGCATCAGCAGGACCAGCCCGCCGCGCATCTTCAGCCGGGCGAGCGCGAAGGCCACGAACGAGGCGAGGAACAGGGTGATCAACACGCCGGGCACCGCGATGATCAGGGTGTTGACGAAGTACTTCGTCATGCCGGAGTCGGTGAACGCCTGCCGGTAGTAGTCCAGCGAGAGGTGGCGCGGCAGCGAGAAGTAGCCGTACTCGGAGGTCTCGTCGTACGGCCGCAGCGAGGCGTAGACCGCGAGCAGCAGCGGGGCCAGGAAGGCCAGCGAGACCGCCATCAGGAAGGCGTGCACCCCGAGCCGGCCGGGGCGGAGCCTGCGGCGGGCCGCGACGGGCGCGGGGGCCGCCGGGCGTACGGGGTCGGCCTGCGTGGTGGTCATCGGTCTTTCTCCCCTCGGAGCTCCTGGACCAGGTACGTCACCACGAATCCGAGGGAGACGGTCAGCAGGACGACGGCGATCGCGGAGCCGAAGCCGATCCGGCTGGCCTCGCCGATGATGTTGTCGGTGACGAGCACGGAGAGCAGTTCGAGGCCGTTGCGGCCGTGGTTGACTGCGTACACGATGTCGAAGGCGCGCAGCGACTCGATGACGGTGATGACGCCGACGATGACGTTGACCGGCCGCAGGGTGGGGAAGACGACGCGGAAGAAGGTCTGCGCCTCGCTCGCCCCGTCGATCGCCGCCGCCTCCTTGAGGGACTGGTCGACGGCCTTGAGTCCGGCGAGGTAGAGGATCATCACATAGCCGGTGTGCCGCCAGGCGGCGGCCAGCAGGATCATCCAGATGTTGAGGTCCGGATCGCCGAGCCAGTCCGTCGGGGTCTCCGTGTCGCCGATGACGGCGTTGAGCGCGCCCTGGTCCCGCGAGAACACGAGCTGGGCGATGAAGCCGACCACCGCGAGCGAGAGCACGACGGGCATGTACAGCGTGGACTGGTAGAAGCGGCTGAACCGGACGCCCCGGTCGATCAGCACGGCCAGGAGCAGCCCGAACGGGGTGGCGACGAGGCCGAGGAAGGCGAGCCAGAGCAGGTTGTGCCGGGCGGCGGGCCAGAACTGCGGGTAGTTCGTGAAGAGGTTCACGTAATTGCGGGTCCCGACCCACTCGATGTCGCCGATCCCGTCCCAGCTGGTGAACGAGAGGACGACGGAGGCCAGGGTCGGGCCCCAGACGATGGCGAGGTCGAGCAGGACGGGCAGGCCGAGCAGCACACCCAGCACGACGAGGTCGCGGCGGGTGTACCGCCGCGTGCCCCGTCGTCCGGTGCGCCTCCCCGAGATGAACGGCACGGTGCGTACTCCCGGTTCAGTCCGAGGCGAAGATGGTCTTCTTCTGCCGTTCGATGTCGTTGACCAGGCCGTCCACGTCATTGGGGCTGCTGATGAACTTCTGGATCGCGGGGATCATGACCGTGGACGCGAAGTCCGGACGGGTGTCCCGGTCGAGGAACTGCGAGATCTGCTTGGCGCCCGAGACGAGTTCGACGGCCTTCTTCTGGATCGCGGAGTACCCGGAGGTGTCCGCCTCCTCGCTGACCGCGATGTTGTTGGGGTCGCTCTTGAGGTAGATGTCCTCGGCCTTGCCGGTGGCGAGCCACCTCACCAGGTCCTTGGCGCTCTCCAGCGTCTTCTTGTTCTTCAGGTTCTTGGACTTCTTGGCCAGCAGGAACCCGTCGATGGGCGCCTCCACGGCGTCCTGGCCGTGCTCGGGGCTGATCTCGGGGAACGGGAAGAAGTCCAGGTCGCCCTGCTCGTCCTTGGGGAACTGCGCGCCGGGGTGCGGCAGGCCGAGGACGGTCATGCCCGCCTCGCGCTTCTGGAGGCTTGTGGCGGCCTCCTGCCAGGTACGGCCGTTGGCGCCGGGCTGGCAGTACGGAAGCAGGCGCCGCCAGGTGTCGAAGACGTCCCGGACGCGTTTGTCCGTCCAGGCTTCCTCACCGGCCATGAGGCTCTTGTGGAATTCATATCCGTTGGTGCGCATGTTGATGTAGTCGAAGGTGCCCATGGCGGGCCAGCCGTCCTTGTCGCAGAACGCGATGGGGTCCAGCTTGTCCTTCTTCATCTGCTTGGCGAGCGCCACGTACTCGTCAAGGGTTTTGGGCACCTGATAGCCGCGCTCGGTGAACAGGCTCTTCCGGTGGAAGACGGCCCACGGATAGTAGTAGTACGGCGTGAGGTACTGCTTGCCGTCCTCGCCGCTGGACTGGTCCTTCAGGGCGTCGGAGAATCCCGCGTAGTGCTGCCAGTTGTCGCTGATGTCGTACAGCAGGCCCTTCTTCGCGAAGAACTGCATGCGGTACCCGGCGAACCACATGAAGACGTCGTCGGGCTTTCCCTGGAGATAGCGGTTGATGTTCTCCTGGAAGGTGTTGTGGTCGACGGTGTTGACCTTCACCTTCCGCCCGTCCGACTGCGCGGCGTACGCCTTGAACGCGTCGGCGAACGCCTTCTTGGGAACGGGGTCGGACGCATTCGATCCCAGGGTGACGGTCTTGCCGTCCCCGCCGGGTCCGCCGCCGCACGCGGTGAGCAGGGCGGGAAGCGTGACCGCGCCGGCACCGAGGGCCGCGCCGCGCAGCAGACTCCGCCGGGACATCCGGTGTCCCGCGACGCTGCCGGGCAGATCCGATCTGTTGTACGAGTGTGCCATGACCCCGTCCTCCGGAAGGCAACCGAACACAACCGAACGTGCGCTTGGATCTCACCCCCAACATGGGGCGCAGTCAAGGGTTTTGACGAGATGCGGCCGACCGGACGCCCGCCCTCTTCCAACAGACTTCAACACGCTCTAACGTATTCGCTCGTCTTGGCGTGCACATGGCGCCGCCTGATCCGGCATGAGTACGGAGGAACGTAACGATGCGTCATCTTCCAAGCCGTCCCACCCCAGCGAACCGCCACAGAGTCCTCGGAGCCCTGGTCGCGGGCCTCCTGTGCACGGCGGGGGCCGTGGTCCCCGCCGCCGCGCACTCCCCCGCACCGGCACCGGCCGCCGGAACCCGGGCCGCGAACGGACTGGCCCTCACCCCGCCCATGGGCTTCAACAACTGGAACTCCACGCATTGCCGCGCCGAGTTCAATGAGGACATGGTCAAGGGAATCGCCGACATCTTCGTGGAGAAGGGGTTGAAGGACGCCGGGTACGAGTACGTCAATCTGGACGACTGCTGGGCGGTTCCGGAACGCGATGCCGAAGGAAAGCTGGTGGCCGATCCGGTGCGCTTTCCGCACGGTATCGAGGCGGTCGCGGACTATGTGCACGCGAAGGGCCTCAAGCTGGGGATCTACACCAGCGCCGGTACCAGGACCTGCGACAGCGTGGGCCTTCCGGGAGCGCTCGGCCATGAATTCAGCGACGCGCGGCAGTTCGCCGACTGGGGCGTCGACTACCTCAAGTACGACAACTGCAACAACCAGGGCGTGGACGCGAAGGAACGCTATACGACGATGCGCGACGCGCTCGTCGCGACCGGCCGTCCCATCGTCTACAGCATTTGCGAATGGGGCCAGAACAAGCCCTGGGAATGGGCGGCCGAGCTGGGCCATCTCTGGCGCACCACGGGCGACATCAACGACAGCTGGGGCAGCATGCTGTCGATCATGAAGCAGAACCTCCCGCTCGCCGCCGCGGCCGGTCCGGGCCACTGGAACGACCCCGACATGCTGGAGGTCGGCAACGGCGGGATGACCGACACCGAGTACCGCACCCACTTCTCGATGTGGTCGGTGATGGCGGCGCCGCTGCTCATCGGCTCCGACCTTCGCACCGCCTCCCAGGAGACGTTCGACATCCTCTCCAACGAGGAGGTCATCGCCGTCGACCAGGACCCGCTGGGCCGGCAGGGCGAGGTGCTCTCCTCCGAGGGCGGCCGCTGGGTCGTCGCCAAGGAGATGGCGGACGGCTCCCGGGCCGTGGCCCTGTTCAACGAGACCGGCAGCGCACAGCGGATCGCCACCACGGCCGCCGCGGTCGGCCTGGAGCGCGCCTCCGGGTACACCGTGCGCGACCTGTGGGACCACACCACCCGCAACACCGCGGGCGGCCTCTCGGCGACCGTGCCCGCGCACGGCACCGTCCTGCTGCGCGTCGCCGCCGACCCCCGCTGGGCCGCGCACCCGCCGGCCGTCGAACTCGCCCTGGACGGCAGCCCGCTGGTCGAGGCGGGCCGCACCGCCACGCTGACGACCGAGGTCACCGACCTGGGCCGCACCCCCGCGCTCACGGTCTCCGCCGCGCTCACCGGCCCCGCCGGCTGGCAGGTGGAAGCCGCGTCGCCGACCCGCACCCCCGCACTGCCCACCGGCCGCGCACTGGCCACCCGGTGGCGGGTGACGGCCCCCGCCGTGACGGCACCCGGCGGCTACGACCTGACGCTCACCGCCCAGTACCGCTCCCCCACCGGTGAGCGGGTCCGGTCCGCCGTGCCGTTCCGGGCCCATGTGGTGGTGCCGCCCCCGGCCGGCGGCGGCTACCTCAGCGACCTGCCGCAGCTCAGCGCCTCCAACGGCTACGGCCCCGTCGAGACGGACACCAGCAACGGCGAGAGCGCCGCGGGCGACGGCCACCCGCTGACCATCGGCGGCCAGGTGTACGCCAAGGGGCTCGGCACCCACGCGGCGAGCAGCGTCGAGTACTACGCGGGCGGCGCGTGCACCGCCGTGACGGCGCAGGTGGGCGTGGACGACGAGAAGGGCGCCAAGGGCACCGTGACCTTCGAGATCTGGGCGGACGGCGAGAAGGCCGCCTCGACCGGAGTCCTGACCAACGCGATGGCCCCGCAGCCCCTTTCGGCGGACGTGACCGGGGCTCAGGTCGTCCGGCTGGTGGTCACGGACGGCGGCGACGGCGTCGACTCGGACCACGCGGACTGGGGGGACCTGCGGATCACCTGCTGAGCGGGTCGGCGAGCGGCCGGGCGGCGGCCAGCGCGGCCGCCGCCGCACCGACCAGGCCCGCGTCGTTGCCCATGACCGCGGGCACCACCGTCAGGTGCTGGACGAAGGAGAGCGTGGCGTACCGGCGCAGGGCCGTGCGCAGCGGGGCGAACAGCAGCTCGCCCGCGCCGGCCACCCCGCCGCCGATCACCGCGATGTCGATCTCGACCAGGGTCGCCGTCGCGGCGATCCCCGCCGCCAGGGCCTGCGCGGCGCGTTCGAAGGAGGCCACGGCGACCGGGTCACCGGCCCGCGCGGCGGCCGCGACGGCGACCGCGGTCGCGTCGCCGTCCGGGCCGGGCCGCCAGCCCGCGTCCAGCGCGCGGCGCGCGATGTTGGGGCCGCTCGCGATGCGCTCGACGCAGCCGCGCGCCCCGCACGGGCAGAGGTCGCCGTCGAGGTCCACGCTGATGTGCCCGATGTGGCCGGCGTTCCCGCTGGGGCCGGGGTGCAGGGCGCCGCCGAGGACGAGCCCGCCGCCGACGCCGGTCGAGACGACCATGCACAGCGCGTTGTCGTGGCCGCGCGCCGCGCCGAGCCAGTGTTCCGCCGCCGTGATCGCGACGCCGTCGCCGACCAGCGTGACCGGAAGGCCGCCGGTGGCGTCGGCGACCCGCTCGACCAGGGGGAAGCCCCGCCAGCCGGGCACGTTGACCGGGCTGACCGTTCCCCCGGCGGCGTCCACCGGGCCCGCGCTGCCGATGCCGACGGCCGTCGCGTCGCCCCAGTACGGGGAGGCGGCCAGATCGGCCAGGACGCCGCCGACCGCCGCCATGACGCGTTCGCCGCTCTCCCGCGCGGGCGTCGGCCGCTGGGCGCGCACCAGGAGCCCGCCGTCCCGGTCCACCAACGCGCCGGCGATCTTGGTGCCCCCGATGTCCAGGGCGGCGACGAGGTGGGTCTGCATCGGTGTGGCTCCGGGTGGTGTGGGCGGGACCTGCGGCTCAGGTGCACAGTCTGCCCAGTCTCCATTCCCTTGACAACGTTGTCCAGGGCCTATGCTCGACGCCACACCCTCCGGGAGCCCCCACGGCCGCCGCCGTGGCCCGCCGGGACCGCCCGACCGACGACAGGACAGCGCACCGTGGCCGAGACCGCCCGTCATCCCGAGCCCCGTTACGGCAACCGGCCGACCATGAAGGACGTGGCCGCCCGGGCCGGGGTGGGCCTGAAGACGGTCTCGCGCGTGGTCAACAGCGAGCCGGGGGTCACCCCGGACACGGAGCGCCGTGTGCAGGAGGCCATCGAGGCGCTAGGCTTCCGCCGCAACGACAGCGCGCGGGTGCTGCGCAAGGGCAGGACCGCCTCCATCGGCCTGGTCCTGGAGGATCTGGCCGACCCCTTCTACGGGCCGCTGAGCCGCGCGGTCGAGGAGGTGGCCCGGGCGCACGGCGCCCTGCTCATCAACGGTTCCAGCGCCGAGGACCCGGAGCGCGAGCAGGAGCTGGTCCTCGCCCTGTGCGCGCGCCGGGTCGACGGACTGATCGTGATCCCGGCCGCCGACGACCACCGCTATCTGGAGCCGGAGATCAAGGCGGGCGTCGCGACCGTCTTCGTGGACCGCCCGGCCGGGCAGATCCAGGCGGACATGGTCCTCTCGGACAGCTTCGGCGGGGCCCGCGAGGGCGTCGCCCATCTGATCGCGCACGGCCACCGCCGTATCGGCTTCATCGGCGACCAGCCGCGCATCCACACCGCGACCGAGCGCCTGCGCGGCTACCACGCGGCGATGGCGGAGGCCGGGATAACCGTCGAGGACTCTTGGGTCTCGCTGGGCTCCACGGACCCCGACCGCGTGCGCGCCGCCGCCGAGGCGATGCTCACGGGTCCGGAGCCGGTGACGGCGCTCTTCTCCGGCAACAACCGGGTGACGGTGACGGCGGTGCGCGTCCTGGCGGACCGGGAGCGGCCGGTCGCCCTGGTCGGCTTCGACGACATCGAACTGGCGGACCTGCTCGGGATCACCGTCATCTCCCAGGACGCGGCGACGGTGGGCCGCACCGCCGCCGAGCACCTCTTCCGGCGCCTGGACGGGTCCGGTCACCCCCCGGCGCGCGTGGAGCTCCCGACCCGGCTGATCGCCCGCGGCTCGGGGGAGATCCCCCCGGCCGCCTGAGCGAACGCCCCTCAGGGCGCGGTGACCGTCAGGGTGCCGCGCCGGGGCGAGGCGAAGGCGTCGAGGTCGGCGCGGGTCAGCCCGGTCAGCTTCGCCACCTCGTCGGTGTCCAGGGCGCCGCAGTCGATGCCGCGCAGCAGATAGCCGCTGAGCGCCTTGGCGGTGGCCGGTTCGTCCATCACGTCGCCGCCGGCCTTGGCGACGTACGCGGCGAGCCGGGCGGCGGCCTGCTCCAGACCCTCGCGGTAGAACGTGTAGACGGCCGCGTAGCGGGTCGGCAGGTGACCCGGGTGCATGTCCCAGCCCTGGTAGTAGGCGCGGGCCAGGGCGCGCCGCGTGAGGCCGTAGTGCAGCCGCCACGCCTCGTGGACCTGCGGGGTGGGCCCGACGGGCAGGACGTTGGTGGAGCCGTCGGAGACGCGTACGCCGGTGCCCGCGGCGGCGACCTGCATGACGGCCTTGGCGTGGTCGGCGGCCGGGTGGTCGCTCGCCTGGTACGCGGCGCTGACGCCGACGCAGGCGCTGTAGTCGAAGGTGCCGTAGTGCAGCCCGGTCGCCCTTCCCCGGGCCGCGTCGATCATGCGGGCCACGGCGGCGGTGCCGTCGGCGGCCAGGATGGACTGGCTGGTCTCGATCTGGATCTCGAAGCCGATGCGCCCGTCGGGCAGCCCGTGCGCCTGCTCGAAGGCTTCGAGGAGCTGGACGAAGGCGGTGACCTGCTCGGGGTACGTCACCTTCGGCAGGGTGAGGACGAGCCCGTGGGGGAGCCCGCCCGCCCGCATGAGGCCGGTCAGGAAGACGTCCGTGGTACGGATGCCCCGGTCACGGACGGCGGCTTCCATGCACTTCATCCGGATGCCCATGTACGGGGCGGCCGTGCCGTCGGCGTACGCCTCCGAGACGAGCCGGGCCGCGCGGGCCGCCGCCTCGTCCTCCTCGGCGTCGGAGCGGGGTCCGTAGCCGTCCTCGAAGTCGATCCTCAGGTCTTCGACCGGCTCGCGCTCCAGCTTGGCGCGCACCCGGTCGTGGACGGGCCCGGCCAGCTCGTCCGGGATGCCGAGCACCCCGGCGAGGGCGGCGGCGTCGGGGGCGTGCTCGTCCAGCGCCTTCAGCGCCTCGTCGCCCCAGGTGCGCAGGGTGCCGGCCGTGAAGGTGTCGCCCGGTACGTAGACCGTGTGCACGGGCTGGCGGGTGCCGGGGTCGCCCGGGTAGCGGCGGGCGAGTTCGGCGTCCACCGGTGCGAGGGACGCGCTGATCCCGTCGCTGACCGCACCGGCGAGGCTCGTCGCCACCTTCTCCTGCTGACCCATCGTCCGCACCCTCCACGCTCCGGCCGTTTCCGCTTCCCGGAAACAACAATCCGTATAGTGAAGTTATAAGGCGCTCGCATCCGAGTCAACGGTGACCGGGAACGCCGCGGGGCCGCACGGTGCGTTCACCGTGCGGCCCCGGGCCGTTGCTCGTACGAAACCCTCCGGCGATCAGCCCTTGCGGGTGTTGATCTCCTCGGTGAGCTGGGGGACGACGGCGAAGAGGTCGCCGACGACGCCGTAGTCCACGAGGTCGAAGATCGGGGCCTCGGCGTCCTTGTTGACCGCGACGATCGTCTTCGAGGTCTGCATGCCCGCCCGGTGCTGGATCGCGCCGGAGATGCCGTTGGCGATGTAGAGCTGCGGCGAGACGGACTTGCCGGTCTGGCCGACCTGGTTGGTGTGGGGGTACCAGCCCGCGTCCACGGCGGCACGCGAGGCACCCACCGCGGCACCCAGCGAGTCCGCGAGGGCCTCGATGATCGCGAAGTTCTCCGCACCGTTGACACCACGGCCACCGGAGACCACGATCGCGGCCTCCGTCAGCTCCGGGCGGCCGGTCGACTCACGCGGCGTACGGGACAGCACCTTCGTGCCCGTGGCCTGCGCCGAGAAGGTGACCGCGAGGGTCTCGACGGCACCGGCGGCCGAGGCCGCCTCGACCGGGGCGGAGTTCGGCTTGACCGTGATGACCGGAACGCCCTTGGAGACACGGGACTTGGTCGTGTACGAGGCGGCGAACGCGGACTGCGTGGCGACCGGGCCCGCGTCGCCGGCCTCGAGGTCGACGGCGTCGGTGATGATGCCGGAGCCGATACGGACTGCGAGGCGGGCCGCGATCTCCTTGGCCTCCGCGGAGGAGGACAGCAGCACGGCGACCGGGGACACGGCGTCGAAGGCGGCCTGGAGCGCGTCCACCTTCGGTACGACGAGGTAGTCGGCGAACTCGGGCGCTTCGGCGGTCAGCACCTTGACCGCACCGTGCTCGGCAAGCACGTCGGCGGTGTCGGCAGCACCGTTGCCCAGCGCGACGGCGACGGGCTCGCCGATGCGGCGGGCCAGCGTCAGCAGCTCCAGGGTGGGCTTGCGGACGGCACCGTCCAGGTGGTCGACATAGACGAGAACTTCAGCCATGGGACTTCAATCTCCTGCGTGTACGAAGTAGGCGGGGGCGGCGAACGGAATGCCGGGGATCAGATGAACTTCTGGCCGGCCAGGAATTCGGCCAGCTGCTTGCCGCCCTCGCCCTCGTCCTTCACGATCGTTCCCGCGGTACGGGCCGGACGCTCGGTCGCGGAGTCGACCGCGCTCCACGCACCCGCCAGACCCACCTCGTCCGCGTCGATCCCCAGATCGTCCAGGTCCAGGGACTTCACCGGCTTCTTCTTCGCCGCCATGATCCCCTTGAACGACGGGTAACGCGCCTCACCGGACTGGTCGGTCACCGACACCACCGCCGGCAGCGACGCCTCCAGCTCCTCCGACGCACTGTCACCGTCACGACGGCCACGCACCACACCGCCCTCGACCGACACCTGCGACAGCAGCGTCACCTGCGGCACACCCAGCCGCTCCGCGAGCAGCGCCGGAACCACACCCATCGTGCCGTCCGTCGACGCCATCCCCGAGATCACCAGGTCGTACCCGGTCTCCTCGATCGCCTTCGCCAGCACCAGCGACGTACCCAGCGCGTCCGTACCGTGCAGATCGTCGTCCTCGACGTGAACCGCCTTGTCCGCACCCATCGACAACGCCTTGCGCAACGCGTCCTTGGCATCCTCCGGACCCACCGTCAACACGGTGACCTCCGCATCATCAGCCGCCTCCGCGATCTGCAACGCCTGCTCGACCGCATACTCGTCCAGCTCCGACAGCAGACCGTCGACATCCTCACGGTCCAACGTCAGGTCATCGGCGAAATGCCGGTCACCGGTCGCGTCGGGCACGTACTTCACAGTGACAACGATCCTCAAGCTCACGCCGGCTCTCCTACTGCATCGTCATTTCCGGGCTGCCTTGTTGCACGCAGCATAGGCGCCTGATGGGGCGTTTTCCGGTCGGGGCGACCGACGCTCCGACCGTCATATTACTCGCCAGTACACCCAGCGTGTGCCCACGGGGCAAGCGCTCTGCACTGTGATCTGCCCAACGCGATCCGCCCGGGAACCCCCGGGCCTCGCGTCAGTCCCGCAGAGCCGTGAACCGGCCCTGGTGATAGACCAGCGGCCGGCCCCCGCCGACCGGGTCGCCCTCGACCACCTGCGCGATCACGATGTGGTGGTCGCCCGCCGGAACCCGGGCCACGACGCGGCAGACCAGCCAGGCCAGCACGTCGTCCAGCAGCGGAACGCCCTCCGGACCGCTGCGCCAAAAGGTGGAAGGACCGAACCGGTCGGCGCCGCTCCGGGCGAAGGTGGCGGCCAGCTCCCGCTGGTGTTCGCCGAGTATGTGCACGCCCACGTGCTCGGCCTCGGCCAGCACCGGCCAGCTGGAGGACGCGGTGCCGACGCCGAAGGAGACCAGGGGCGGCTCGGCGGCCACGGAGTTGAGCGAGGTGGCGGTGAAGCCGACCGGGCGCTCCCCGGCGGCGGTGATCACGGCCACTCCGGCGGCATGCCGGCGGAACACCGAGCGCAGCAGGTCCGGGGATGCCGTGCGCGTCTCGCCGAGCCCGGGTGATGCCGTCATGGAGATGTCCTTCTGCGCGTCGGAAATGCGGGACCGTGGGTGCTCAGGCACCCGGACAGCACGCGCCGGCGGTGCGGGCGAGGTCGATGTACGCCCGGCCATGGAGAAGGGGATCTGACGGCATAACGTCAGACTGACGATGCGCGGTCGGTGCAGTCAAGGGCGTCCCACCAGGTGGGAGAAGCATCACGGTCCGTCATATCGCCCGGCCGAGGGCGGCGACGACGTCGACGGTGCGGGGCTGTCCCTCGGCGCGTCGGACGATCCGGCCCCCGGCGTCGAGGACCAGCACGGTGGGGGTCCGGCTGATGCCGAGGTCGCGTACGAGCGCGAGACGCGCCTCCGCGTCGATCTCCACATGGGCGACGCCCTCGACCATTCCGGCCACCTCCGCGAGGGTGCGGCGCGTGGCCCGGCACGGCTGGCAGAAGGCGCTGGAGAACTGGACGAGCGTGGCCCGCTCCCCCAGTTCCGCGCCGAGTCGTGGCGCGTCCAGCCTTTCGGCGCCTGCCTGCCCGTCCACCTTCGGCCTCCTGTCAGAGCTCTACGCAAGGGGTCAGCACCCGCGACGCCGCGGGCATTCCCGGACGGCCCACGTGACGAGAATCTCGCGGCCCGGCGCCGCCGGGACTGGCCACCACGTCGCCGTATGGGGCACGATCGCCCCAATGCCGAAAACCTACGGCTGCGTAACTTCCGCCGGGAGAACCTCCGCGGGCGCTGAAGAAAGGGTCTTCCCCAGATGGCAGAACTCGTCTATCGGCCGGTCATCGGCGCCGCTCGCACGTTTTTCAAGGCGCTCGACCTGAAGATCGACACTCAGGGTTCGGAGCACATCCCGAAGACCGGTGGCGCTGTTCTGGTCAGCAATCACATCAGCTATCTGGACTTCATCTTCAGTGGCCTCGCCGCGCTCCCGCAGAAGCGGCTGGTGCGTTTCATGGCCAAGGAATCGGTATTCCGGCACAAGGTCTCGGGGCCGCTGATGCGCGGCATGAAGCACATTCCCGTCGACCGCAAGCAGGGCGAGGACGCGTACGCGCACGCGCTGGAGTCGCTGCGCTCCGGCGAGATCGTCGGGGTGTTCCCCGAGGCGACGATCTCGGAGTCGTTCACGCTCAAGAGCTTCAAGTCCGGTGCCGCGCGCCTGGCGCAGGAGGCCGGGGTGCCGCTGATCCCGATGGCGCTGTGGGGCACGCAGCGGCTCTGGACGAAGGGCCGGCCGCGCAGCTTCAAGCGCAACCACATCCCGGTCACCATCCGCGTCGGCGAGCCCGTGGAGGCCCCCACCGACCAGTACGCGGGCGCCATCACGCGGCGGCTGCGCGAACGGGTGCAGGAGCTCCTCGAAGCGGCGCAGCGGGCCTATCCGGTCCGGCCGAAGGACGCGAGTGACACGTGGTGGGTGCCCGCGCACCTGGGCGGTACGGCTCCGACGCCGGCCGAGGTCCGCGAGCGCGGCTGAAACGTCACGCCGGGGTGCGGACGATCCGTCCGCACCCCGGCGCCATTCGGGCCGTGCCCTAGGCGGCGGCCATTTCCTCCTTGAGCGCGAGGAGGAACGCGTCGACGTCCTCCTCCGTGGTGTCGAAGGCGCACATCCAGCGCACGTCCCCGGCCTGCTCGTCCCAGAAGTAGAAGCGGAAGCGCTTCTGGAGCCGTTCGGTGACCGCGTGCGGCAGCCGCGCGAAGACGGCGTTGGCCTGCACGGGGTGGAGGATCTCCACGCCGTCGATCCCGCGCACGCCCTCGGCGAGCCGTTGGGCCATCGCGTTGGCGTGCCGGGCGTTGCGCAGCCACAGGTCGCCCGCGAGCAGCGCCTCCAGCTGCACGGAGACGAAGCGCATCTTGGACGCGAGCTGCATCGACAGCTTGCGCAGGTGCTTCATGGCGCGGACCGCGTCGGGGTTCAGGACGACGACGGCCTCGCCGAAGATGGCCCCGTTCTTCGTGCCGCCGAAGGACAGCACGTCGACGCCGACGGTGTTGGTGAACGTACGCATGGGCACGTCCAGGGACGCCGACGCGTTGGCTATGCGGGCGCCGTCGAGGTGCACCGTCATGCCGTGCCCGTGGGCGTGCTCGCAGATGGCGCGGATCTCGTCGGGGGTGTAGACGGTGCCCAGCTCGGTGTTCTGCGTGATCGAGACGACCTGCGGCATGGCGCGGTGCTCGTCGTCCCAGCCGTACGCCTGCCGGTCGATGAGCTCCGGGGTGAGCTTGCCGTCCTCGGTGGGGACGGTGAGCAGCTTGAGGCCGCCGACCCGCTCGGGCGCCCCGCCCTCGTCCACGTTGATGTGCGCGGACTCGGCGCAGATGACCGCGCCCCAGCGGTCGGTCATGGCCTGGAGCGACACCACGTTGGCGCCGGTTCCGTTGAAGACCGGGAACGCCTCGGCGGTGGGCCCGAAGTGGCTGTGCATGACGCGCTGGAGATGGCCCGTGTAGTCGTCCTCGCCGTAGGCGACCTGGTGGCCGCCGTTGGCGAGGGCGAGCGCCGCGAGGATCTCGGGGTGCGTCCCCGCGTAGTTGTCACTGGCGAAACCGCGGACCTGCGGGTCGTGATGGCGACGCGCGTCGGTCCTTACGGTTGCGGGGTCAGCCACAGGCGCTTTCCGTTCACTTCCGGGGCGGGCCGGTCCCAGACGCCGGCGATGGCATCGGCCAGGTCCGTGACGTCGGTGAAGCCCGCGAACTTCGCATTCGGGCGCTCGGCGCGCATCGCGTCGTGCACCAGTGCCTTCACGACCAGGATCGCAGCCGCGCTGCGCGGGCCGTCCTCGCCCCCCGCCTTGCGGAAGGAGTCGGCGAGGGCGAGGGTCCACGCCTCGGCGGCGGCCTTGGCGGCGGCGTAGGCGGCGTTGCCCGCGGTGGGCTTGCTCGCGCCCGCCGCGCTGGTCAGCAGGAAGCGGCCCCGGTCGCTGCGCAGCAGGCAGTCGTGGAAGGCCAGCGAGGTGTTCTGCACCGTGCGGATCAGCAGCTTCTCCAGCAGCGTCCAGTCGGCGGGGTCGGTCTCGCCGAAGGTCGCGCTGCCGCGCCATCCGCCCACGAGGTGGACGACGCCGTCGACGCGGCCGAACTCCTTCTCCGTCTTGTCCGCCCATTCCCGGGTGGCGCCGAGGTCGAGCAGGTCGACGGTGTCGCCCGTGACGGTCGCGCCGCCGTGGGCGTAGCGCGCCGCGTCGACGGCTTCGGCGAGCCGGGCGGGGTGGGAGTCCGACGCGACGACGACCGCGCCCGCCTCGGCGAGCCGCAGCAGCGTGGCCCGTCCGGCCGGTCCGGCGGCTCCCGCGACGGCGACCACGGCGCCTTCGAGCGCGCCGTCCGCGTCGCCCGTGCTTGTTCCGTTCATGGCCTCCGCCTCCTTGGGACCTGTGCTCACGCGGCAGCCTTCCCCGTGTCCGAGCCGGTGATGCCCTTGGCCGAGGCGATCACGCTCTTCAGCTTCTTGGAGAGGGCCTCATAGAACATGCTCAGGGGAAACTCGTCCGGAAGCACGTCGTCCACGAGTTTCCGCGGCGGCTGGGAGAGGTCCAGGGCGTCGGGGCCCTTGGCCCAGCGGGAGCCGGGGTGCGGCGCGAGGTAGGTGGAGACCAGGTCGTACGCGGCGAACCAGTGGACCAGCTTGGGGCGGTCGATGCCGTCCCGGTACAGCTTCTCGATCTCGGCGCAGAGCTGGTTGGTGACCTGCGGGGCGCGCTCCCAGTCGATCCGGAGCGTGTTGTCGGTCCAGCGGACCACATCGTGCTTGTGCAGGTACGCGAAGAGGAGCTGGCCGCCGAGGCCGTCGTAGTTGCGGACGCGCTCGCCGGTGACCGGGAAGCGGAACATCCGGTCGAAGAGCACGGCGTACTGCACGTCGCGGCCGTGCGGATTGCCCTCGGCCTCCAGCTTCACGGCCTCCTTGAAGGCGGTGAGGTCGCAGCGCAGCTCCTCCAGGCCGTACATCCAGAACGGCTGGCGCTGCTTGATCATGAAGGGGTCGAACGGCAGGTCGCCGTGGCTGTGGGTGCGGTCGTGAACCATGTCCCAGAGCACGAACGCCTGCTCGCAGCGCTGCTGGTCGCTGATCATCGCGCGGATGTCGTCGGGCAGCTCGACGCCGAGGAGGTCGACGGCCGCCTCGGTGACGCGGCGGAAGCGGGCGGCCTCGCGGTCGCAGAAGATGCCGCCCCAGCTGAAGCGCTCGGGGGCCTCGCGGACGGCGATGGTCTCCGGGAAGAGCACCGCGGAGTTGGTGTCGTAGCCGGAGGTGAAGTCCTCGAAGGTGATGCCGCAGAACAGCGGGTTGTCGTAGCGGCTGGCCTCCAGCTCGGCGAGCCAGTCGGGCCAGACCATCCGCAGCACGACCGCTTCGAGATTGCGGTCCGGGTTGCCGTTCTGGGTGTACATGGCGAAGACGACCAGGTGCTGGAGGCCGTCGGCGCGCCCCTTGGCCGGCTGGAAGGCCAGCAGGGAGTCCAGGAAGTCGGGGACGTCGAAACCGCCGCCCACCCAGCTGCGCAGGTCCTTCACGAGGGCGCGGTGGTACGCGGCGTCGTGCGGCAGCAGCGGGGACAGCTCCTCGACGGCGCCGATGACCCGCTCCACGGCGGCCTCGGCGAGCGCCGGGGCGGGAGCGCCCTCGGCGTCGAAGTCGATGGAACCGTCCTTCGACTGCCAGGGACGGATCTCCTCCACGGCGTTCTTGAGCGCGGGCCAGGCCGGGTGCTCGATCACCCGTGGGGCGGCAGCTATGTCGCCGGATGCGGCGTCGTGCACAAGAATTTCCGTCATCACACTTCCTCCACGGGAGAACCTCGCGTCTGTCCACCGTATCCGCGTGCGAGTCCCCGGGACAAGTGGGATTGTGGAAATTATCCTGCCGACCCCCATGGTCACCGTCATTTTTCCTGTGGTACGCCGCTGTCGCGGCTTCTTCGGGGGTTTCGCGCGGCGCTGCGCAGCCGGGCCCGCCCCTCCCCCGTACGGCGTTGCGGGGCCACTAGGCTGCCGGGGGAACCGAGCGTCGACGGAAGCGAGCGGGCCTTGTCCATTCTCACGATCGGTCATCGCGGAGCGCCGGGCTTCGAGCCGGAGAACACCCTGCGCTCGTTCGTCCGCGCCGAGAAGGACGGCGTGGACCTCATCGAGCTGGACCTGCATCTGAGCAAGGACGGCGCGCTGGCCGTCATGCACGACGCGGAGGTGGACCGTACGACCGACGGCGAAGGTCCGATCGCGGAGAAGACGCTCGCCGAGCTGCGCGCGCTCGACGCGGGCCTGGGCGAGCGGGTGCCCGTCTTCGAGGAGGTCCTGGACGCCGTGCGGTCCCCGCTCCAGGCGGAGATCAAGGACGTGGCCGCGGCCCGTACCCTGGCCCGGGTCATGCACGAGCGCGAGCTGGTGGAGCGCGTCGAGGTGATCTCGTTCCACGACGAGGCGATCGCCGAGATCGCGCAGCTGGTCCCCGGCGTGCGGACGGCGCTGGTGGCCAGCCGCTGGGGCGGGGACCTGCTGGACCGCGCGAAGGCGGTGGGCGCGACCCGGCTCATCCTGAACATCCGGCGCATCACGCGGGAACTGGTCGAGAAGGCCCACGCCGAGGGGCTGACGGTCTTCGGCTGGACGGTCAACACCCAGCAGCAGCTGCGGCTGGCCGAGGGACTGGGGCTCGACGGCGTGACCACCGACCACCCCGACATCCAGCGCGGGGGCGGCGCCCCCGCCTAGGGCCTGTCGGTCAGCCTTCGAGCTCCTTGACCAGCAGTTCGAAGGCCAGGTCGTCGCGCTGGGGGATGCCGAAGCGGTCGTCGCCGTACGGGAACGGGGACAGCTTGCCCGTGCGGCGGTAGCCCCGGCGCTCGTACCAGGCGATGAGCTCCTCGCGGACGGAGATCACGGTCATGTGCATCTCCCGCACGCCCCAGCCCTCCCGGACGGTGCGCTCGGCCTCGGCGATGATCACCTTGCCGAGGCCGGCGCCCTGGAGCGCGGGGCGGACCGCGAACATGCCGAAGTACGCGGCCTCGCCGCGGTGCTCCAGCTGGCAGCAGGCGACGGGCGCGCCGTCGCGCTCCACCACGAGCAGCCGGCTGCCCGGGCTCTCGACCACCGCGCGCACGCCCTGCGGGTCGGTGCGCTGCCCCTGGAGGATGTCCGCCTCGGTGGTCCAGCCGGTGCGGCTGCTGTCGCCCCGGTACGCCGACTCGATCAGCTCGACGAGCGCGGGGATGTCCGCTTCGGTGGCGTCGCGGAACGTCAGCTCTCCCGTGTCCCGGGGCGGGGCGGTGTCCATGGCGGGGTGTCTCCGGATTCTGTGCGGGGGCGGTGCCGGAGCAGCGTAACTCCGAGGGCGGCGCCGGGGCTCCCGGCGGTCCTCACGGGGCGCGCGGGGGCGCACACCGGGCGCATCACGGAAACACTCCCGTCGCGCGCTCCCCCAGTACCTCCGTGCGCCGCGTACGGGTGTCCGGCCCCGGGCATCTTCTGGGCGACGGCGATGTCGTTCGCCCGGGGGGAGGGCCGCTGTGCACGGACCGGCGATGTCCGGATGGCTGCTGATGGCGTTGTGCGCGGTGACGGGCTCGTACTGCTTGCTGCGCACCCGTACGGGGAGCGCCGAGGAGCGCAGAGCCGCGCGGGCCGAGGCGCTGATGGGCTTCGGCATGGCCGCGATGGCGGTCCCGGCGGCCGCCGTCGCCCCGCCCGCGTGGGGATGGGGCGCGTACGCGGTGTTCTTCGGGGTCGCGGCGCTGCGGGCGCTGTGGTTCTCCCGGCGCAGCGGACACCATCTGCACCATCTGGTCGGCTCCGGCGCGATGGTCTACATGGCGGTGGTGATGGCCCGGGCCGGGGCGGGCGGGCACGGCGGCGGCCATGTCTCGCACGCGATGGGGTCGCACAGCATGGCCGGGGCGGGCGGCATACCCCTGCTCACGGGGCTGCTCCTCGTCTACTACGCGGTGTACGTGCTGCGCTCGGGCGCCCGGCTGGTGCCGGTGGCCGCGGCGGCCGCCGGCGGCGGGCCCTCGCCCGGGGGCTGGGGGGCGCGACCGGAGCTGGCGCTGGCGTGCCGGCTGACCATGGGCATAGCCATGTTCGCGATGCTGCTCACCCTGTGAGACGGGAAGGGCCGCCTTTCGTGGTGTGCGTCACTTGGCGCGCGGAGCCATATCCGTGTGTGGCGCGGCCCTCATAGGCTGACGCCATGTGGGTCTCCCTAGCGCTGCTGCTGCTCGGTGCAGTGGCCGCCGTCGTGACCCCGCGCCTGATGGCGCGGGCCGAGTGGCCCGAGCGCGAGCCGGTGGTGGCGCTGTGGGTGTGGCAGTGCGTGGTGGCCGCGGTGCTGCTGTCCTTCGCCCTCTCCATGACGTTCAGCGCGGCGACCGCCTGGCAGGCGGTACGGGGTCATGTCTTCGCGCCCGCGCCGCACGCCGTCGTGGAGGCGTACGCGCTCGCGGGCCACGGGGCGTGGTCGGCCGTGATGGCGGTGCTGCTGGCCCTCGGCGGGGTGTGGACGGCCGCCATGCTGGCCCGGGAGATCCGCCGGGCGCAGCTGCGGCGCAGGCAGCGGCGGTCCGAACTCCTGGTGCGCGCCCCGCTGATGCCCGGCGAGGAGCCGGGGTCCGGGCGGCTGGTCGTGCTGGAGGGCGAGCGGCCCGACGCCTGGTGGCTGCCGGGGTCCGCGCCCCAACTCGTCATCACCACGGCCGCGCTGGGGCGGCTGAAGGGACGCCAGCTCGACGCGGTCCTGGCCCATGAGCAGGGTCACGCGCAGGCCCGGCACGACTGGCTGCTCAACTGCTCGGAGGCGCTGGCCACCGGCTTCCCGCAGGTGCCGGTGTTCGCGGCCTTCCGCAACGAGATGCACCGGCTGGTCGAGCTGGCCGCCGACGATGTGGCGTCACGGCGCTTCGGCCGGCTGACGATCGCCCTCGCCCTGGTCGAACTCAACGAGGACCGGGGCGTGTTCGGCCCGTCCTCGGCCGCGGACGCGGAACTGCCACTGCGGGTGAACCGGCTGCTGGCCCCGGCGGGCAGGCTCACGGCCGGACGGCGGCTGCGGCTGACCGCGGCGGCGGCCCTGGTGCCCGTGGTCCCGCTGCTGGTGGCGTTCGTCCCGGGGCTCAGCGCGCTGAAGTAGCGAACGGGTTCTTCGGGCGCGCTGAAACGGCCGGAGGGGGCGCCCGTCGGCGAGGATCGGGCCATGCACATTCCGCTGCTCTCCCCCGTCGGCCGGGTCCGCGCCGTTTCGCACCTCTCGCGGACGGGCGCGGTCTGCGCGGTGCTCGGCGGCGCGGTGACCGCGCTGGTGGTCGCCCGGTGGCGGCCGCTCGTGGACCTGGACGAGCGGATCGCGGAGGCGCTGCACCGGCGGGCGGTGACCGAGCCCGGCCTCGTCCATGTCAACCGGCTGCTGACGGACTGGCTGTGGGACCCGTGGACGTTCCGCGCGCTGATCGCCGTCGCGGTGGTGACCCTGTGGTGGCGCGGGGCCCGGCCGCTCGCGGTGTGGGTGGCGGGGACGACGCTGCTTTCGGCGCTCGTCCAGCAGGGCGTCAAGGCCGCCGTCGGCCGGGACCGGCCGCAGTGGACGGCCCCGGTGGACTCCGCCCACTACGCGGCCTACCCCTCGGGGCACGCGATGACGGCGACGGTGAGCTGCGGGCTGTTGCTGTGGCTGCTGCACCGGTCCGGTGTGCGGCGCGGGGTGTGGCGGGCGGCGGTGGGCGCGGCGGCCGTCTCGGTGCTCGGGGTCGGGCTCACCCGGCTGTACCTGGGCGTGCACTGGCCGTCCGACGTGCTGGGCGGGTGGCTCCTCGGGGCCGCGCTGACCGCCTTCGCGATCCGGGGCTCCGACCGCTGGTGCCCCGCCGCGCCCGCCCGCCGGAGCCCCTGACCAGGCAGGGGGCCGCGGCCACCGGACAGGCGCCCTTGCCCGGGGCCCGCCGGTTCGGCGAGGATCGGTGCCATGCCGATCAAGGGTGCCCTCTTCGACTTCTCCGGGACGCTGTTCCGGATCGAGCCGGTCCGTTCCTGGCTCGCCGCGACCCTCGCCGAGCGGGGGGTGCGCGTGGACGAGGCAGCGTTCGAACGGTACGCGGCGGAGCTGGAGGCGTTCGGCGCGCTGCCGGGGGGATCCAGTCCCCAGCGGATGCCCGAGGAGCTGGCGGACGGCTGGCCGCACCGCGACGAGAGCGCCGAGCTGCATCGCGCGGTGTACACCGGTCTGGCCCGCCAGGTCGCCCTGCCCGACCCCGGTCTGTACGACGCGCTGTACGACCGGCATCTGCGCCCGGACGCCTGGCTCCCCTACCCGGACGCGGCGGAGGTGCTGGAGGGGCTGCGCGCGGCCGGGGTCCGGATCGGGGTCGTCAGCAACATCGGCTGGGACCTGCGCCCCGTCTTCCGCGCGCACGGCCTGGACCGCTATGTGGACGCGTACGTCCTCTCCTTCGAGCACGGCATCCAGAAGCCGGACGCACGCCTCTTTCGCACCGCCTGCACACTTCTCGGACAGGATCCGACGGATGTGGTGATGGTCGGCGACGACCGGCGGGGCAGCGGCGCTGGGCTGCGAGGTGCGTTTCGTACGCCACCTGCCGGTGAATGAACGGCCCGACGGCCTGCGGGAGCTCGGACTGACCGAGAAGGTTGCCTGAGACACATGTGAGAGATGTCCCTGACGCGCAATGGGTCGGATTGTCACATCGTGGCCTTAGCCTGGAGAACATGTCCCCGACTCCGTGCCCGTCCGATTCCGTACGCCCCGCAGCAGTGGTGAATGAAGACATTCGCGACCTGTGGCGGCGTTCGGGCGGTCACCTGTCCCCGGAGGACGAGGAGCAGTACCAGCGTCTGCTGGTCGAGTGGGCCGCGGCGACCGGGGGCGGCGAGCGGCCGGCGTTCTGAGACGTCCCGGCTCCGGCGATCCCCTGCGTCGCCGGAACCGGTCCGTGGCGGGGGTACAGCATGTCCCGTCGCGGCTGATCGGTCAATGAAGTATTACGGTCCGTGATGTGCCCGGGCCGTACGGTGGCGGGCCCGCCCCTCAGCGCGCCCCTCAGCCCTCGCCGAGGCGCACCGCCTGGCAGGCCGCCGCTTCGAGGACGCGGTCGAGCAGCCCGGGGAACAGCGCGTCCAGGTCGTCCCGGCGCAGCCCGTTCATCTTGGACGTGCCCCGGTAGGTCTGCTGGACGATGCCGCTCTCCCGCAGCACCCGGAAGTGGTGCGTGGTCGTGGACTTGGTGACCGGCAGGTCGAAGCAGGAGCAGGTGAGCTCGGCCTCGGCGGCGGCCAGTTCGCGTACGACGCACAGCCGCACCGGGTCCGAGAGCGCGTGCAGGACCGCTTCGAGCCGGATCTCCTCACGGGCCGGGTGGGGCAGGGTGCGCGCGCCCGCTGCCGGTTCGGTGGTGCTGGCAGGGGTCACGGTCGCTCTCCGTATCGTCGCTCCGTCCGGGGCTCCCATACTACGAGACTCGTCGTAATTCGACTCCCCCTCACTCCTGCGGGACCGCCGCCAGGTGCGGGAAGCGGTACTCGGTGCGGCTGCGGAAGTGTTCGCCGGGGCGCAGCACGGTGGCCGGCTGGTCGGGGCGGTTGGGCGAGTCGGGGAGGTGCTGGGTCTCCAGGCAGACGGCGCTGTGGCGCTCGTGGTGGCCGCCGTCGGGGTCGGCGAGGGTGCCGTCCAGCTGGTTGGCGGTGTAGACCTGGATGCCCGGTTCGGTGGTCCACACCTCCATGACGCGCGCGCCGCCGGGTGCCGTGAGGCGGGCGGCGCGGCGGGGAGCGGCCGGTGAATCGGCGCCGTCGAGGACCCAGCAGTGGTCGAACCCGCCCGCCCGGCGCAGCTGTTCGTCGGGCAGGGCGATCCGATCCGCGAGGATCTGCGGCCCGGTCAGGTCGAACGGGGTGCCGGCGACGGGTGCGGCGGGGCTCTCGGGGATGCCCTCCTCGTCCACGGGGAGGTAGTGCCCCGCGTCCACCTGGAGGGTGTGGCCGAGGATGTCGCCCCGGGCGGTCAGGTCGAAGTAGGCGTGGTTGGTGAGGTTGACGACGGTGGCGCGGTCGGTGGTGGCCTCGTAGTCGAGCGCGAGGGTGCCGGCCGTGTCGAGGGTGTACGTCACGGCCACGGCCAGCGCGCCGGGGAAGCCCATGTCGCCGTCGGGGCTGTGCAGCGTGAGCCGCAGGACGGCCGCCTCGTCCGTGGTGGTGGCCTCGGCCCGCCAGATCCGGGTGTGGAAGCCGTCGGGCCCGCCGTGCAGGGCGTGGCCCCGGTCGGTGGCGGGGACCTGGTGGTCCGTGCCGTCGAGGGTGAACCTGCCGTGCGCGATGCGGTTGGCGTAGCGGCCGACGAGGGCGCCGAAGAACGGGTTCTTGCCCGTGTAGTGGTCGAGGGCGGGCAGCGAGCGGACGACCGAGGCCGGGGTGCCGGCGGTGTCGGGCACGGTGAGCCGGTGCAGGATGCCGCCGTAGGTGAGGATCTCGGCCCGGACTCCGGTGCCGGAGTCGAGCGTCCAGATGTCGACGTCCGTGGGCCCGTGGGCGCCGAACGGTTTGCTGTGCACGGTGGGGCGAGGCATCAATGATCCTTGGGGCGATCGGAAGGCCGGAGCGGCCGGACGGGCGGGCTGTGGGCGGTGGACTCCCCAGGGGTGGCGGGGAGTCCGGCCCGTGGCTACGGTGCCGCCGGTCCGGCGGCGGGCCGGGGAACGGTGGATTCGCGGACGACGAGCCGGTAGCCGGGCCGGGGCCGCCTGGGCTCCGCGACCGGCTCGCCGGACAGGCGCTCGACCAGGCTGTCGACAGCGAGCCGGGCGATGGCCTCCTTGTCGGGCGCCACGGTGGTGAGCGTGGTCGCGCCGTAGAGGCTCTCCTCGATGTCGTCGAAGCCGACGACGGCGACGTCCTCGGGGATGCGCAGGCCGCGTGCGGTCAGGGTGCGCATGGCGCCAATGGCGATGAGGTCGTTGTACGCGAAGACGGCGTCGGGGCGCTCGCCCCGGTCAAGCAGCGCGGCCATGCCGGAGGCCCCGTCCTCGCGGCCGTAGCCGTCGGTGACGACGACCAGCGCCTCGTCGGGCTCGATCCCGGAGGCGGCCAGCTCCTCGCGCCAGCCGCGCAGCCGGAGGTGGGCGGGCTGGCGTTCGCGGCCGGTACGGGAGCCGAGGAAGGCGATCCGGCGGTGGCCGAGCTCGACGAGGTGGCGTACGGCCTCGCGCGCCGCGGCGACGTTGTCGATGGCGATGTGGTCGTACGGGGCCTCGTACTCGCGCTCGCCGAGCAGGACCAGGGGCGCGGTCTCGGTACGCGCCATCAGGTCCTCGGTCTCCAGGTGGATCGGGCTGAGGATGAGCCCGTCGATGACGTGGGACCGGAACCCCTGGCTGACGAGGAGTTCCTTCTCGCGCAGTCCGCCGGTGTGGTCGACCAGCACGGTGTAGTCGTGCCGGGCGGCGGCGTCGACCACCGCGCCGGCCAGCTCCGCGAAGTACGGGTTGCCGAACTCGGGGACGGCGAGCGCGATGATCCCGGTGCGGCCCTTGCGCAGATGACGGGCGGTGAGGTTCGGCCGGTAGCCGAGCTCATCGATGGCCTGCTGCACCTTGGCGCGCATCTTCGGTGTGACGTGCTGATAGTTGTTCACCACGTTGGACACGGTCTTGATGGACACGCCCGCCCGTTGCGCAACGTCCTTGAGGCTGACGCCCACGGCACTCCCTGAATCGACTTGTCGCGCGGTGAGGCGCGGTGGCCCGGCTCCCGCCGGTTCGGCTCGAACGGTGCCGGGGCCGTGGGGCCCCGGCACCGGTTCAGGTGGTTCTGCGGCTGCGCGCCAGATAGCGCTGGGCCACGACGACAACGATAAGGAAGCCGCCGCTGACGACCGACTGGTACGAGGAGTTCAGCGAGCCGATCTGGTTGATCAGGTTCTGGATGACCTGAAGGAGCAGGACGCCCCAGAGCGTTCCGCTGATGGAGCCGGCGCCGCCGATGAGGAGGGTGCCGCCGATGACGACGGCGGAGATCGCGTCGAGCTCCATGCCCACGCCGAGGATGGTGACGCCGGAGGAGAGCCGGGCGGCGTTGAGCGCGCCGGCCAGCCCGGCCAGCAGTCCGCTGAGCGTGTAGACGAGCATCTTCGTACGGGCGACGGGCAGGCCCATCAGGGTGGCCGCGTCACTGCTGCCGCCGACGGCGAAGATCGACTGCCCGAACGAGGTGCGCTGGAGGAGGAGTCCGCCGAGGCCGAACAGCGCGAGGGCGATGAAGATCGGGTAGCCGAAGCCCCAGATCGCGCCCTGGCCGAGTTCCGCGAAGGCCGAGTCCTTGGGCACCAGGTAGGTGGTGGCGCCCTCGTCCGTGATCGCGAGGAGCAGCCCGCGCGCCCCGAGGAGGGTGGCGAGCGTGACGATGAACGGGGCCATTCCGGCGCGGGCCACGAGGAAGCCGTTGAGCAGGCCGATCGCGCCGCACACCACGAGTGGGATCAACAGGGCGGGCAGGATGCCCCATTGGGAGGCCCAGGCGGCGAGCACCCCGCCCAGGGCGAAGACGGACCCGACGGAGAGGTCGATGCCGCCGGTGATGATGACCATGGTCATCCCGAGCGCGACGATGGCCAGGAACGATGCCTGGACGGTCACCCCGCGGGCGTTGTCCAGGGTGGAGAACGTCGTCGGGTAGATGAAGGACGCGACGATCACGACCGTCAGGAGGACGACCAGGACGCCCTGGCGTTGCAGGAGTTCGGCGATCCGCCCGCCGGTCGTGCGCGGTGATCCGGCACCGGGCGCCGGCGTGGTGGCGCCGGAGGCGGCGGGGGTCTTGCGCGGGGCCGGGGCGGAGGCCGCCGGGGCAGGTGAGGTTTCGTTCATCGGGACCGACGCTCCCGGGCGACGTAGACGGCGGCGATGATGATGGCCGCCTGGGCGATCTGTGCGGTGGAGTCGGGCAGGTCGTGCTTGATGAGGGTGGCCCGCAGCAGCTGCATCAGCAAAGCGCCGGCGACGGTGCCGAGGACCCGGATGGAGCCGCCGTTGAGCGGGGTGCCGCCCACCACGACCGCCGTGATGGCGGAGAGTTCCATGAGGGTGCCGAGCGAGGACGGGTCGCTGGCGGTGAGCCGGGCGGTGGCCAGGACTCCGGCGAGGGCGGCGAGCACTCCGCAGAGCACGTACACCCCGATGAGCACCCGCCGCACGGGCAGTCCGGCCAGGGCGGCCGCGGAGCGGTTGCCGCCGATGGCGACGACCTGGCGGCCGAAGGTGGTCCGGGTGACGAGGAAGGCCACGGCGACGGCGAGGACACCGGCGATGAGGACGACCAGCGGGATGCCGAGGAAGGAGCCGGTGCCCAGGGACAGCAGGTCGGGGTTGACGATCTGCTTGAGCTGGCTGTCCGCCATGACCAGGGCGAGGCCCCGGCCGCCGACGAACAGGGCGAGTGTGGCGACGATCGGCTGGAGGCCGACGAGCGAGACCAGGGTGCCGTTGACCGCTCCGACGAGGGCCCCGGCGAGCAGCGCCATGACGAGCGCGGGGACCAGTCCGTAGCCGAGGTAGAGCGGCAGCAGCGCGGCGGCCACGGCCATGGTCGAGCCGACGGAGAGGTCGACGCCCTCGGTGCCGATGACGAGCGCCATGCCGAGGGCGACGATGACGATCGGGGCGACCTGGACGAGCTGGGTGCGCAGGTTGTCCACCGTCATGAAGTGCTCGGTGAACAGGGCGTTGAAGACGAGGACGACCGCGACGGCGAGGTAGACGCCGTACTCCTGGTACCAGGCGGGGTCGCGCAGCCGGGCGAGCGGCCGGACTGCGGGGGTGGTGACTGCGGCCTGGGTCATCGGGGGTCCTCCTTCGCGGCCGGCGCCTTGTCCGCGGCAGCCGGTGAGTGGTCGGCGAGCACTTCGAGCAGATGGCTCTCCGCCACCTCGTCGCCCGCCAGTTCGCCCGCGACCGCTCCGCCGCGCAGGACGACGATCCGGTCGGCGCCCTCGATCAGTTCCTCGATGTCGGAGGAGATGAGCAGGACGGCCAGGCCCTCGCGGGCGAGGTCGTCGATGAGGCTCTGGACCTCGGCCTTGGCGCCGACGTCGATGCCCCGGGTGGGTTCGTCGAGGAGCAGGACCTTGGGTTCCAGGCAGAGCCAGCGGGCCAGCAGCACCTTCTGCTGGTTGCCGCCGGAGAGCTCGCCGACCTTCTGCTCGGGGCTCGCCGCCTTGATCCTGAGTCGCTTCATGAAGATGTCGACAATGCGGTCCTGCTTGGCGCGGGAGACGATGCCGGCGCGGGAGAGCCGGGGCATCGCGGCCAGCACGATGTTCTCGCGGACCGAGAGGCCGGGCACGATGCCCTCGGCCTTGCGGTCCTCGGGCAGCAGGCTGATCCCGGCCCGGATGGCACCGGCCGAGGTGAGGCGGCGCAGGGTGCGGCCGGCGATGCTCACCTCGCCGGAGTCCAGGGAGAGCGCTCCGGCGATGGCCTTCGCGGTTTCGCTGCGCCCGGAGCCGAGGAGTCCGCCGAGGCCCATGACCTCACCCGCGTACAGGTCGAGGGAGATGTCGTGCAGCTGGTGGTCGCGGGAGAGGCCGGTGGCGGTGAGGACGGGGGTGCGCGCGGCCTCGTGGCCCTCGGAGTCGAAGTTGGTGAGTCCTTCGCGGCGCACCTCGGCCATGTCGCGGCCGAGCATCATCGAGACGAGCTGCATCCGGTCGAGGTCGGCGAGGTCGCCGGTGTGGATGTGCTTGCCGTCGCGCAGGACGGTGACCCGGTCGCAGATCCGGTACAGCTCGTCCATGCGGTGGCTGACGTAGAGGACGGCGATGCCGCGTCCGCGCAGGTCCTCGATCACCCGGAAGAGGGTCTCGACCTCGCGGGGCTCCAGCGAGGAGGTGGGCTCGTCCATGATGACGACCTGGGCGTTCACGGAGACCGCGCGGGCCATGGCGACCATCTGCTGGGTGCCGATGCCCAGGGTGTGCAGGGGGCGCTTCGGGTCGACGCGGACGCCGAAGCCGCCGAGCAGTTCGCTCGCCTCGCGGTACATCCGCGGGAAGTCGATCAGGCCGAAGCGGTTCTTGGGTTCACGGCCGAGGAAGATGTTGCGCGCCACGCTCATCAGCGGGACGAGGTTCACCTCCTGGTAGATCGTGGAGATCCCGGCCTCCTGCGCCTCGAACGGCCGGGCGAAGACGACCTGTCGGCCGGCCAGCCGCAGCTCGCCCTCGTCGGGGCGGTAGACGCCGGTCAGCACCTTGATGAGGGTGGACTTCCCGGCTCCGTTCTCCCCCACCAGGGCGTGGGTCTCGCCGGCGCGCAGGGAGAAGGAGACTCCGTCGAGGGCGACGACGCCCGGGAACCGCTTGCTGACCGAGCGCGCCTCCAGGACGGCGGGTGCCGCGCCGGGCTCGTCCGCGAGGGCCGTTCCGGTCGCGCTGCTCTCCTTCACGTCGGCGGCCGGCTCCGGCGGCTGCGGTACTGCTTCGGGTGGTGCCATGGCTGGTCTTGGCCTTCCGCTCTTCCAAGGATGGGGGCCCGGTGGCCGCCGTGACGGGGGAGCGCCACGGCGGCGGTGAACCGACGGAGCCGGTACGGGCAGATGGGGCCGGCCGGGATCAGAAAGCGTTGCCGACCGTGGACTTGGCGTTGGACTCGTCGTACGAGCGGTCGCTGATGATGACGTTCTCGGGGATCTCCTCGCCGCCGTAGAACTTCTGGGCGGTCGCGAAGGCCAGCGGGCCGAAGCGCGGGTTGGACTCGATGACGGCGTTGTACTCGCCGTTGACGATGGCCTGGACGGCGTTGCGGGTGCCGTCGACGGAGACGATCTTGATGTCCTTGCCGGGCTTCTTGCCGGCGGCCTTCACCGCGGTGACGGCGCCGAGGCCCATCTCGTCGTTCTCCGCGTAGATGGCGGTGATGCCGGGCTTGGACTGGATCAGCTGCTCGGTGACCTGCTGGCCCTTGTCGCGGGCGAACTCACCGGTCTGCTGGGCGACGATCTCCATGTCGGGGGCCTTGGCCTTGAGCTGGTCCACGAAGCCCTTGGTGCGGTCGGTGGTGACGTTGTTGCCCGACGAACCGAGGAGGATGGCGACCTTGCCCTTGCCGCCGGTCGACTTGATCATCGCGTCGGCGGCGCGCTTGCCCTGCTCCACGAAGTCGGAGCCCAGGAAGGCCACGTAGTCCTTGCAGGCGGTGGCGTTGAGCTTGCGGTCGACGGTGAGGACCGGGACCTTCTTGGCGGCGGCGGCCTTGAGGGCCGGCTCCAGGCCGTCCGAGTTCAGCGGGGCGACGATGAGGAACTGGGCGCCCTGGGCGAGCATGTCCTGGATGTCGCTGATCTGCTTGGACAGCTGCGACTGGGCGTTGGTGGTGAGCAGCTTCTTGACGCCGATCTTCTTCGCCTCGTCCTTGATGGACTGGGTCTCGGCGATACGGAAGGGGTTGGCCTCCTTCTCCGACTGGGAGAAGCCGACCACCGCGTTCTTCAGGTCGAGCTTGGGCGCGCCGTAGCTCTGCAGCGAGCAGCCCGAACCGGACGAGGACTCGGGGGTCTTGGCCGCCTGTGCTGCCTGGCTGCTGTCGCTGCTCGCGTTGTTGTCCGAGCCCTCCGACTTGGAGCAGCCGGAAACGGCCAGCGTGGCGGTGGCGGCGAGGACGCAGGCCACGGCGAGGGTACGGGATCGACGCTGGATCATCATGCGCGGGAGCTCCTTGGCGGGATGACGGCACGCCGAAGGGCGTGCGGTCGGTCATGGCTGGACGATGCATCGGCCGCTGCGCGGCGGCTGATGTCACTGCACTCACGGCCCCGCTAGGAGACGGCCCCTAGCTGCACAAACTGCGGTCGTGAGAGCCTGCGCGGCCTCTCGGCGGCTCGGTTTACAACGTTATATAGGCGGCGCGGCACGGGCGGCAAGAGCGTGGTCGATGCGTTTCCAAAATGTGTCGCAGCCACTTCGTCCGGCTCCGGCGCCCGGACCCGGACGATGCCGTCGCACCTCTGGACAGTCGCCTGACGGCGTGCTGTCATACCGCCGGAACCCCATTTTCCAACGTTGCAGAAAGAAGCCGCGCGCTCCGTACGGATCGCGAAGGCGCTCTTCGTCATGCGCGCGGCCGGACCGTGCGGCCGCGCCGTGACAGCACCCTCTCTTGTCATGCGCATTCCCAAGCCGGAGTTGCATGTCCGGCAGAGCAGGAGCCCTCCCCCATGCCCCTGAACCGCAGACAGCTCGTGACCGCCGCGCTCGCCACCGTCGCCGCCACCACCGCGGCCGGCCGCTGGTCGGCCACCGCGACCGCCGCCGAGCACCGGGTGCGGCCCGCGCGCGGCGGGCACTACTCCCCCAACGCCGCGCCCCTGCACCCCACCGCCTTCCTGAAGCTGCCGCCCGGCAAGGTCACCGCGCGCGGCTGGCTCGCCGGACAGCTGAAGCTCCAGCTGGACGGCCTGTGCGGCCGGTACGAGGAGTTCTCGCACTTCCTCGACTTCTCGGCCACCGGCTGGGTCCGCCCCGAACTCGGCGGCTGGGAGGAGGTCCCGTACTGGCTGCGCGGCTACACCGACCTGGCGATCGTCACCGGCGACGCGACGGCGCTGGCCTCGGTGCGCCGCTGGTTCGACGCGATCCTGGCCACCCAGCAGTCCGACGGGTTCTTCGGCCCGAAGGCACTGCGCACCTCGCTGAACGGCGGCCCGGACTTCTGGCCGTTCCTGCCGCTGGTGCAGGCGCTGCGCTCCTGGCAGGAGTACACCGGGGACGCCCGGATCATCCCCTTCCTGAGCCGCTTCTTCCGGTACATGAACGCCCAGGGCCCCGGCGCCTTCAACACCAGCTGGATCGCCCTGCGCTGGGGCGACGGCCTGGACAGCGTCTTCTGGCTGTACAACCGGACCGGCGACGCCTTCCTGCTCGACCTCGCCGACAAGATCCACACGTACGGCGCCGACTGGGGCGACAACCTGGTCAACCCGCACAACGTGAACATCGCCCAGGGCTTCCGCGAGCCCGCCCAGTACGCGCTGCGCAGCGGCTCGGCGCAGGACACCCGGGACACGTACGGGACGTACGGCAAGGCCATGGACCAGTACGGGCAGTTCCCCGGAGGCGGGTTCGCCGGGGACGAGAACGCGCGGCCCGGGCACGGCGACCCCCGCCAGGGCTTCGAGACCTGCGGCATCGTGGAGTTCATGGCCAGCCACCAGCTGCTGACCCGGATCACCGGCGACCCGCTGTGGGCCGACCGCTGCGAGGAGCTGGCGTTCAACTCGCTGCCCGCCTCGCTCGACCCCTCGGGCAGGGCGATCCACTACATCACCAGCGCCAACAGCGTCGACCTGGACAACGTGCCCAAGTCGGAGCGCCAGTTCCAGAACGGGTTCGCCATGCAGGCGTTCCTGCCCGGCGTCGACCAGTACCGCTGCTGCCCGCACAACTACGGCATGGGCTGGCCCTACTTCACCGAGGAGCTGTGGCTCGCCACCCCCGACGGGGGCCTGGCCGCCGCCATGTACGCCGCCTGCCAGGTGACCGCCAAGGTCGCCGACGGCGCCGAGGTCACGTTCACCGAGGAGACGGACTACCCCTTCACGGACGCGGTCACCCTCACCCTGAAGGCCCCCAAGCGGCTGGCCTTCCCGCTGGTGCTGCGCGTCCCGGCCTGGTGCGACGCCCCCGAGATCGCGGTGAACGGGCGGCGCGTCGACGCCCCCGCGGGCCCCGCCTTCACCCGGATCGACCGCACCTGGGCCGACGGGGACCGGGTCACCCTGCGCTTCCCGCAGCGCACCACCGTGCGTACCTGGGCGGACAACCGGGCCTCCGTGAGCGTGGACCACGGCCCGCTCACGTACTCACTGCGCATCGGCGAGACGTACGAGCGCATCGGCGGCAGCGACCAGTTCCCGGAGTACGCGGTCCACGCGACCGGCGCGTGGAACTACGGGCTCGTCCTGGACGCGAAGAAGCCCGCCGCGTCCCTGCGCCACCACAGCGCGCGCCGGGTGAAGGCCGGCAACCCCTTCACGCTCGACGGCACCCCGCTGTCCATCACCGCGAAGGCGCGCCGCATCCCGGAGTGGACGGCCGACGACGAGCACGTGGTGGCCCCGCTCCAGGACTCCCCGGCCCGCAGCACCGAGCCGGTGGAGGACGTGACCCTCGTCCCGATGGGGGCGGCCCGGCTGCGGATCACCTCGTTCCCGACCACGGACCCGGCCGCGGAGCCGTGGCTCGCGGACCGCTGGTACCGCATCCGCAACCGCAACTCCGGCAAGGTCCTGGGCGTCGACGTCATGTCCACCGCCAACAGCGCGCACGTCGTGCAGTTCGGGGACACGGGCACCGACGACCACGACTGGCGGCTGGTCGCGGAGGGCGACGGCTGGTACCGCATCCGCAACCATCACTCCGGCAAGGTCCTCGGCGTCGACAACATGTCGATGGACAACAGCGCCCATGTCGTCCAGTTCGACGACAACGGCACCGACGACCACCTCTGGCAGCTCGTCCCGGACGGCGGCGGCTGGTACCGCATCCGCAACCGCCACTCCGGCAAGGTCCTCGGCGTCGACAACATGTCCACGGCCGACAGCGCCCATGTCGTGCAGTACGACGACAACGGCACCGACGACCACCTCTGGCAGCTCGTCTGATTCCCGGCGCCCCGCGCCTCCCCCATACCGCTCCCGTCCCCGGGGGCCGCACCGAATCGCCGCACCGAGTCAAGGAGACGAACCTGTGAGCCGTTTACGAGTACCCGGCCGAAGGCCGTGGTGGAGACGGGCGATCGCTACGACCGGCCTGCTGGCGCTGGTGTCCTCCGCCCTCGTCGGGGTCGGCGCCTCGCCGGCCGGCGCCGCGTCCTGGTCGCCCAAGACGCCGCCGATGACGACGCCCTGGACCAACCAGGTCCCAGTGGACAAGCCGCTGCCGGAGTACCCGCGCCCGCAGCTGACCCGGTCCGACTGGGCCAACCTCAACGGCATCTGGGACTTCGCGGTGACCGGCCGGGACGCCGGGCAGCCGTCGTCGTGGCCGGACCAGATCCGGGTGCCCTTCGTCGCCGAGTCCGCGCTCTCGGGCATCCAGCGCAAGATCACCGAGAACGACAAGCTCTGGTACAAGCGCACCTTCACCGTCCCGTCCGACTGGAACGGCCGCCGGACCGTGCTCAACTTCGGCGCGTCGGACTGGCAGACCACGGTCTGGGTCAACGGCACCCAGGTGGGAGCGCACAAGGGCGGCTACGACTCGTTCTCGTACGACATCACGCCGCAGCTGAACGGCGGGACGAACACCCTCGTGGTGTCCGTCTACGACCCGACGCAGACCGGCGGCCAGGCGGTCGGCAAGCAGCGCATCAATGATGTGCGGCCGCACAGCGGGGGCGGGATCTTCTACACCGCCGCCTCCGGCATCTGGCAGACGGTGTGGCTGGAACCGGTCGCCGCCGCGCACATCACCCGGCTGGACATGACGCCGAACCTGGGCGACAGCACCCTGCGGGTGAAGGTGCAGGCCGACGCGGCGTCCGGGCGTACGGCCAGGGTCACCGTGTCCAGCGGCGGCACTGTGGTCGGCTCGGCCACCGGTACGGTCGGCTCCACGGTCTCCGTACCGGTGCCGAACACGCATCTGTGGACTCCGGACGACCCGTTCCTGTACGACGTCAGGGCGGAGCTGCTCGACGGTTCGGCGGTGACGGACTCGGTCGGGAGCTACACCGGGATGCGCTCGATCGCGATCGCGAAGGTCGACAACGTCCTGCGGCCGGTCCTGAACGGCAAGTTCGTCTTCCAGACGGGCACCCTGGACCAGGGCTACTGGCCGGACGGCATCTACACCGCGCCGACCGACGCCGCGCTGAAGTCGGACCTCCAGGCCCACAAGGACCTCGGGTTCAACATGGTCCGCAAGCACATCAAGGTCGAACCGCAGCGCTGGTTCTACTGGGCGGACAAGCTGGGGCTCCTGGTCTGGCAGGACATGCCGGCCATGGACACCGGCAAGTCCCCGAGTGCGGCCGCCCGCACCCAGTGGGAGGCCGAGTTCCACGCGATCATCGACCAGCACCGCAGCTCGCCGTCGCTGGTCATGTGGGTCGACCAGAACGAGGGCTGGGGGCAGTACGACCAGGCCAGGATCGCCAACGAGGTCAAGGCGTACGACCCGACCCGGCTGGTCGACAACATGAGCGGGGTCAACTGCTGCGGCTCGGTGGACGGCGGCAACGGTGACGTGGTCGACAACCACATCTACGTCGGCCCGGGCAACACCGCGCCGACCGCGACCCGGGCGGCCGTCCTCGGCGAGTTCGGCGGCCTCGGCTACAAGGTCCCGGGGCACGAGTGGTTCCCCGGCGGCGGCTTCAGCTACGAGGACCAACCGAGCATCGCCGCGCTGAACGACCGGTTCGTGGGGCTCATCGACGGCATCCGGATCGGCCAGCTCCCGGCGGGGCTCTCCGCCTCGGTCTACACCGAGATCACCGATGTGGAGAACGAGGCCAACGGGCTGCTCACCTACGACCGCCAGGTCGTCAAGGTGGACACGGCGCGGGTGCGGGCCGCGAACCAGGCCCTGATCAACGCCTCGAAGAACCCGGCCCCGCCGGTGACCCTGCCCACCGGGGGCTACAAGTCCCTGCGGGTCACCACGCCCGGCTACACCAACAAGTACCTGCGCCACCAGGACGCGCTGGCCTTCACCGAGGTGGTCGACGGCAACAGCAGCGCGCTGCTGAAGAACGACGCCACCTGGAAGATCGTGCCGGGCCTGGCGAACGGCAACTGCTACTCGTTCGAGTCGCGCAACTACCCGGGCGAGTACCTGCGCCACCGGGACTTCCGGGTCCGCCGCGAGGCGAACGACGGCTCCGCGCTCTACAAGGCCGACGCCACCTGGTGCGCGGTCGCCGGCACCGGCGGTGTGCGGCTGACCAGCGCGAACCTGCCGGGCAGCTATCTGCGGCACATCAAGTCGGAGGTGTGGCTCGCCACCCCGGGCGGCGGACACGACTGGGACAACCCGGCCACGTTCACCGAGGACACCACCTGGGCGGTGGAGGCGCCCTGGGCACCCTGAGATGAGCTGAGCACCGGGGTCCGGCGGCCTGGCCGCCGGACCCCGGTTCCGTCATGCGTCACCCATGACCAGGCCCTCGATGGTGTGCTTCTGCACGATGGGCGCGAGCTCATCCACCACCGGGCAGCCCAGGTGCGCCCGGACCCGCTCGGGCAGCGCCTCCCAGAACCCCCGGGTGACCGCCATGTCGTGGTGGCCCTCGTTCCCCGCGCCCGGGGCGTCCACCCCGAGCACCAGGACCGGGCGCGGGTCCTGCGACTGGTTGGCCGTACCCCGGTGGATGGTCAGGGCCGAGCGCGCCGAGATGTCACCGCGCTGCGGGAACTTGCGCTCGGCCAGGGCCTCGTAGCGCGGGTAGTCCTCGCGGCGCGGGAACATCGCGTGTCGGAAGCGGGCATCGTCGTCCCACTGGGTGCCGGGCGCGATCTCGAACGGGCCCATGTCCGCGCGGGTGTCGACGGCCGTGAGGTTGAACGCCAGCGAGGTGAGCCGACGGTCGCGGCGGGTCTCCTCCGGCATCGGGAAGTCGCGGTGCCAGGGCTGGTTCACCGCCCCGGCCAGCGGCACGTCGAAGCCCAGCTCCACGATCCGGTAACCGGGGCCGAGGACCGCCTCGCTGACCGCGCGCACCCAGGGGTGGTCGACCAGGTCAACGAAGCCGCGCAGCTGCTCGGGGTGGATCTCGACGTAGTAGCGGTGCGGGCCGCGGCCGACCGCGCCGCCCTCCCGGCCGCGCGCCTCGGCGAACGCCGCGTCGATGTCCTCGCGCATCCGGTCGGCCCACTGCGGGCTGAACGCCCCGCGGCAGGCGGTGATCCCGGCGCCGTACAGGTCGCGCACCGCGTCTTCGGCGGGCGGGAACGGGGCGGTGGTGGTCGCGGCCTCGGTCATGGTGTGGTCCTTCCTTGGTTCGGAGCACCCTCATATTGCAACGTTGCAACCAACGTGGCAAGAGTCTGTACGGGCCTGCCTCGCACCACCTGTTACGGTCACTGCGCACGGGGCGCGGGCGCCTTCGCCCGCCGGCAGAGAGCAGGAGCACCGAACGTGGCAGCGAGACTCAAGGACGTGGCCGCGCTCGCCGGGGTGTCCGTCAGGACCGTCTCCAACGTGGTGAGCAACACGGCGGCCGTCGCCCCGGACACCCGGGCCCGGGTCCTCGCCGCGGTGGAGGAGCTGGGCTACCGGCCCAACCTCGCCGCCCGCAACCTGCGCCAGGGCCGCACGGGGATCGTCGGCGTGGCGGTCCCGGAGATCCACTCCCCCTACTTCGGCGCGCTCACCGGCCTCCTCATCGACGCCGCCCAGGAGCGCGGCTGGACGGTGCTCGTGGAGCGCACGGGGGGCCGGGCGGACCTGGAGCGGCGGCTGCTGGACGGCTCCGAGGGGCACCAGGTGGACGGGATGATCATCAGCCCCTGGTCGACGCCCCCCGCCGAGCTGGCCGCGCTCGCGGGCGGCCTGCCGCTCGTCGTCCTCGGCGAGCTCGATCCGCACGGGTCCATCGACCATGTGGCGCTGGACAACGTGGCGGCGGCCCGGGACGCCGCCCGGCACCTGGTGGCGACGGGCCGCCGGAGGGTCGCCGCGATCGGGCTCCAGTCCGCGCTGGGGCACGGCACGGCCGAGCTGCGGGCGGAGGGCTTCCGGCAGGGGCTCGCGGAGGCGGGGCTGAGCCCGGTCGCCGAGGTCGAGGTGGCGGACCTGCACCGGGCGGAGGGGGCGCGGGCGCTGCGCGAGCTGCTGGAACTGCCGGAGCGCCCGGACGCGGTGTTCTGCTTCAGCGACGAACTGGCCCTGGGGGCGCTGCGGGCGGCCGGGGAGCGGGGGGTCCGGGTGCCCGGGGACCTGGCGCTGGCGGGCTTCGACGACATCGAGGACGGGCGGTTCGCCACGCCTTCGCTGACCACGGTGTCGCCCGACCTGGCGCAGCTCGCGGAGCGGGCGGTGCAGTGTCTGAGCGAGCGCGTGCTGGGGCGGCTCTCGGGGCTGGCGGCGCGCCGGATCGTCGTCCCGCACCGGCTGGTGGTGCGGGAGAGCAGCGGGGCCTGAGCATTCCCGGGGGCAGCCTCCGGGCAGCCGGAAGCTCCCGGCGGTGCGGGCTCGTGCCGCGCACCGCCGGGAGCGGTCCTGGGAGCGGGAGTGCTTACGCCTTCCCACCGTCGTACAGCGCGGTCACCTCCTGGTCGGTGAGCGCCTTGTCGTACACCTGGACCTGGTCCACGGAGCCGTTCCAGAAGTCGGTGTTGTTGCCCGACCACTTGGCGCGGCCCACGGACAGGGCACCGCTGCTGACGTCGGCCGATCCGGCCGGGGCGGTGGAGGCGAGCTTGCCGTCCACGTACAGCTTGATCTGGTCACCGCTGCGGACGCCGACCAGGTGGTACCAGTGGCCGAGCTCCGGGGTCATCTCCGCCCGGGCGCGGTGGGCGCCGGGGGTGGAGAAGGCGAACGCGCCCTGACCGTACTGCAGGTAGAACGGGTTCTCCTGGCGCCGGCCGTCCTGGCTGACGACGGTGCCGTAATTGCCCGGGAGGGCGTCCAGGGAGGCCCAGGCCGAGACGGTGTAGTCGCCGGTGGTGTCGACCACGGGGCCGTTGGTCTCCGCGTACTGGCCCTCACCGTTGAACTTCAGCGCCGAGCCGTGCACGCCGGTGGTCCAGGACGTGCCCTCGGAGAGGGTGAGGTCCTTGTGGTTCGGGCCGCTGTCGGCGGCCTTGGTGCCCTTGTTCTCGTCCAGCGACCAGGAGCCGCCGCCCTTGACGGGGGTGCGGGTGCCCGCCGCGGCGCCGGCGGCGATGACCTCGCGGTTGATCTTGCGGACCTGGGCGGCGTCGACCTTGATCTCGCGGCGGTCGTACGTCCAGAGGCCGTTGAGCTCGTTCTCCAGGTCGGTCACCTGGGTGTAGATGGAGCCGGAGAGTTCGGCGCCGGCCGCCTCCAGGTAGTACTTGCGGGTGTTCTCGACGTACTTGGCGGTCAGCGCGGCCTTGTCGGCGACACCGCTGTAGATCACGGTCGGGGCGCCGGGCCACATGTGGCCGGGCATCCGCAGGGTGAAGCCGCCGTGCTCGCCGTCCATCGCGGCGCGGGTGGCGTCCGGGAAGGCCGGGTCGGTGTTGTTGTAGTCGTGGTGGTCGATGATGTCGCCCTTGCCCGAGTCACCCTTGGAGTTGCAGCAGTTGACACCGCTGTGGGCGTTGACGATGCGGGAGGGGTCGGCGGCCTGGACCTGCTCGGTGATCTTGCCGGTCTCGGTGCGGTCCCACTCGCCCCAGCCTTCGTTGAAGACGATCCAGGAACCGATCGAGGGGTAGTTGTGGAGCTGCTCCATCTCCTCGGCACCCTGGTCGATGAAGGCCTGGTGGCCCTTCTCGTTGGTGAGGTTGCCGGAGACGAAGTCCTGCCACACGAACAGGCCGAGCTGGTCGGCGTGGTAGTACCAGCGGGCGGGCTCGACCTTGATGTGCTTGCGCACGGAGTTGAAGCCGAGGTCCTTCTGCGCCTTCAGGTCGAAGACCAGCGCGTCGTCACTCGGCGGGGTGTTCAGGCCGTCCGGGTAGAAGCCCTGGTCGAGCTGGGCGAGCGAGAAGAACGGCTTCCCGTTGAGGACGATCTTCTGGTAGCCGCCGACGTTGGCGATGCCGACGGAGCGCATCCCGAAGTAGCTGTCGACGGTGTCCTTGGAGCCGCCGTCCTTGAGGGTGACCTCCAGGTCGTACAGGTACGGGTCGTCCGGGGACCACAGGTGCTGCTTGGCGACCGGGAGGCTCAGCTCGCGGTTGGCCGGGCCGCTGATCCTGCCGACGACCTTGCCCTTCTTGTCACGGGCGACGGCGGTGACCGTCGCGGACTTCGAGGCCTTCGCGGAGTTGACCGTCAGGGCGAGGTTGCCCTTGTCGATGTCCGGGGTGGTCGTCAGGGAGTCGACGGCCGCCGGGGCGACGGGCTCCATCCAGACGGTCTGCCAGATGCCGGAGGAGGCGGTGTAGAAGATGCCGCCCGGGTTGGCCGACTGCTTGCCGGTGGGCTGGTCGGCGCCGGTGGTGTCGGTGACCCCGACGACGATCTCCTGCGGGCCGCTGCCCTTGATCGCGTCGGTGATGTCGGCGGTGAAGGCGGTGTAGCCGCCGGTGTGCTCGGCGACCTTCTTGCCGTTGACCCAGACGGTCGCCTGGTAGTCGACGGCACCGAAGTTGAGCTTCAGCCGGTTGCTCTTGCCGTGCTTGTCCGTCTTGACGGCCCAGTTCTGCGGGACCGTGACGAGCTTGCGGTAGAACATGTGGTCTTCGTGGCGCTCCAGGCCGGAGAGCTGCGACTCGACCGGGTACGGCACGGTGATGCGCTCACCGAGCTTCTTGCCGAAGACGGGCTTCTCGCCCGCCTTGGCCCCGGCGAACTCCCACTGGCCGTTGAGGTTCTTCCACTTGTCGCGGACCTGCTGCGGCCGGGGGTACTCGGGCAGCGGGTGGTTGCGGTCGACCTTGTCGCCCCACTTGGTGGTGAGACGGTGCGTGGAGTTGTTGGTGGCCGTGCGGTTGATGTCGGGGACGGTCTCGCCGCCCGCCTTCAGGCCGCCCTTGCCGTCGTACGCGATCTTGACGCGCTGGTCCTTGAGGACGGCGGCGTCCAGCTTGACGACGAGTTCCTTGCCGCCGCGGGCCCGGGTGACGGACTTGACCGGCATCGGGGTGGTGTCGGCCTCGATGGTGAGGTGGTTCTTCAGGTCCGCGTAGTCGCTGACCTTGTCGTCGAAGACCGCGTGCAGCTCGGTGCCGTTGTCCGCGACGCTCAGCCCGACCGGGTAGACCTCGAAGTCGGCGGGCGGGGTGAAGGCGGACTCCGGGACGAACTGCCGGTCCAGGTTCGCGCTGGACCAGCGCAGGAACATGTTGGCGCCGCCGGTGTCCTGGAACATCTCCAGCTTGAACTCGTGCGGCTCGCCGGCCTTGAGCGATATCGGCGCGCTGGTCTGCTCGTTGTCCCAGTCGGGCTCCCAGTGGTCGATGACGGCCTTGCCGTCGATGAACAGCCGGAAGCCGTTGTCGCCACTGGCGGCGAAGGTGTAGTCGCCGTCCTCGGGAGCGGTGAGGAAACCGGTCCAGCGTGCGGTGGTGTTCTCGGCCTGGCCGGTGGTCGACTCGAACGTGCCGGCGAGACCGGGGAAGTTGATGTTCGGTTCGAGGGCGACCCCGCCGAGCTTGTCGAAGTCCCGCGCGCCGGGCGCGGACATGCTGAAGTACTCGCCCTTCAGCCCGTGGACGGTGGTGGCCGGGTCACCGGCTTTGAAGGTGGTCGAAGCGGCGCTCGCGGGGGCGGCCGCGGCGGCCGGGACGAGCGTGGCACCGAGGGGGATGAGCAGCGCGGCGGCGCAGGCCGCTGTCCTGAACAGAGCGCGGGGGTGGGGCGTTTGTGGTCTCAAGGCGTCGTCCTGTCGAGAGAGCTGAAGTGCCTCGAACCTGTGAGGCACAGCACACAATCGAACATTGAGCCACAGCATCAAACGCAAAACAACAGTCGTGCGTGAGGAATTTTCAACGATAGAAAACACGGCGGTACGAGCAGGGCGGCGGGTCCACGCAGACCGCCCCCTTCGCACACCTTGGGTGCGAAGGGGGCGGACGGGGGCGAAAGGGAACGCCCTGAGGGCGAATCAGATGGCGTAGCCGTACGGGACCGGGGCGTGCACCGTGCCGTTCAGCGCACGGGCGGCGTCCCGGGCCCAGGAGGGGCTGCGGAGCAGTTCGCGCCCGAGCAGGACGGCGTCCGCGCGGCCCTCGGTGAGGATCTTCTCGGCGTGCTGCGGATCCGTGATGAGGCCGACGGCCGCCACGGGCAGCGAGGTCTCCCGCTTCACGCGCTCGGCGAAGGGCACCTGGTAGCCCGGACCGGTGGCGATACGGGCGCGGGGCGCGTTGCCGCCGGTGGAGACGTCGAGCAGGTCCACCCCGTGGTCCCGCAGCAGCGCCGCGAGCCGCACGGTCTCGTCGGCCGTCCAGCCCTCCCGCTCGTCCTCGGGGTTCTCCGTGAGCCAGTCCGTCGCGGAGACGCGGAAGAAGACCGGCAGCTCCTCGGGCCACACCTCGCGCACCGCGTCGACCACCTCAAGGGCCAGGCGGACGCGGTTCTCGAAGCTGCCGCCGTACTCGTCGGTGCGGTGGTTGCTGTGCGGGGAGAGGAACTGGCCGATGAGGTAGCCGTGCGCACCGTGCACCTCGGCGACCTGGAAGCCCGCCTCGACGGAGCGCCGGGCGGCCTGGCGGAAGTCGTCCACGACGCCCGCGATCTCGTCGGTGGTCAGCTCGTGCGGGACCGGGTAGCCCTCGTCGAAGGGCAGCGGGCTGGGGGCGACCGGGGTCCAGCCGTGCGCCTCGGGGCCGAGGGGGCGGCCGCCGGTCCAGGGCGCGGCGGTCGACGCCTTGCGCCCGGCGTGGGCGAGCTGGATGCCGATCACGGAGCCGTGCGCCTTGACGAACTCGGTGATCCGGCGGAACGCCTCGACCTGGGTGTCGTTCCAGATGCCGAGGTCGGCCGGGCTGATACGGCCCTCGGGGCTGACGGCCGTGGCCTCGGTGAGGATCAGGCCGGTGCCGCCGGTGGCGCGGGCCGCGAGGTGGGCGAAGTGCCAGTCGCCCGGCACACCCGTCTCCGGCCCCTCCACCGCGGCGCTGTACTGGCACATGGGCGCCATCCACACCCGGTTGGGCACGACAAGCGACCTGAGGGTGTAGGGCTCGAAGAGGGCACTCACGACGGACTCCGTTTCGCCGGGTACGGAAGGATCGCTAGTACGATACATCCCGTAGTACGACGCCCGTCAAATTACGACCACTCTCGTACAAGCGGCCTGCGGCTGCGCGGGGTCCGGGTCAGCGGGGTTTCAGCGGGTACGAGCTGCGGCCTGCCGCGTCGTCTATCTCGTCGTGCGCCTTGGTCAGGAGCTTCATCGCCAGTTCGTTGAGCGCGCGGGCTCCGGCGATCTCCTCCCCCACCCGGGGCTGCTCGGCGTCGGAGGGGTGGCGGCTGGCGTAGCCGTGGGCGCGCACCTCCTGTCCGTCGGAGAGCCGCACCAGGGCGGCCGCGCGGGTGCGGTGGGTGTCCTCCTCGAATTCCAGCTCGATGTGCCATCCGACAGCGGTCCGGGTCATGGCGTTCACCTCCGGAAGGTCTCCCTTCCAGGGTGCGCCCGCCGCCGGGCCGCGCGCCAACGCTCACGCCCCCGGCAGCCGGCCCCGGCGCCGGAGCGGGATGGAGGCGTCGGCGTCGTACAGCTGGTTCCAGCTGCGTCCCGCGCCGGACGTCCAGGTGACGTGGGCGGTGCCGCCTTCGACGCGGACGGCGTCCACGGTCATGACGCGGTCGCCGTCGCGCACATCGCCCCGGTGCAGTTCATCCGCCCGGACGGTGACGTGGTGGGCCGGTCCGCTCTCGGCCTCGTCCGCCGCGAAGCCGAGAGCGGCCGCCAGTTCCCGGGCCCGGGCCGGAGTGCACCGGAGGGTGTGCTCGCCGGACGGGGTGGCGACGGTGATCCCGACCTCCGCCCCGGCGGGGGCGATCTCCAGGATTCCGCTGTTCCCGTGCTCGTCCGTCATCGCTGCACACCTTCCCGTGTACGTTCCGTGCCGCCGGGCTCAGTCCAGCCGGAGGCTTTCCGGCGGGCCCAGGTAGCTGGGTTCGAGGCCGCCGGTGTCGATCACCAGGTTCTGGAGGACCACCGTCGGGTCGACCATCCAGAATTTCAGCACATGCACCCCGGGTCCGGTGACGTGGTGGACCGTGCCGGTGATGTTGACGTTGTCGGAGGTGTGCCGGGCCCACTGGGCGTTCATGGTCCCGTCGTCGGCCCCCGTCGCCTTCGTGACGTTCACCCGTTGCGGGGCGGCGTCGTCGAAGGAGACCGCGTAGGTCAGCCCGTCGGTCGGCAGCGCGTTGTTGCGGGGTGAGAGGTACGCGTACACGGTGACCGGCCCGGTGGTGAACAGGCTGACCCGGTACTCCAGGCGCGGGCTCCGGCCGGCGGGCGTCTGCCGGGCCGCGGTGACCGGGAAGGGCTCCATGCCGGCCCCGGTGCGTCCGATGTCCGGGATGCGCTGCCAGGTGACGCCCCGGCCGCCGACGGCCCGGTGGTAGTGGTCGGCCGCGATGGACACGTATCCCCCGGCCTCCACGAAGCCGCCGAGCCGGGAGCGGGAGAGCGCCGGGCGGTCGGTCACCGCCGTGACGGTCACCTCCGCCCCGTCGGGCCCCGTGACGGTGACGGGGACGCGGGTGACGCCCTTCGGCGCCCGCTCCCAGTCGACGCGCAGGGTGATTCGGTCCTGCGTGGTGACGCGTCCGCGCACCCGGTCGGCGGTCAGCCAGGACGCCCCGGTCCGCACCCGGTAGTCGAAGGGGGCGCCGCCCCGGTTGAAGACCTCGATGTACTGGGCGGGCCGGGTCTGGTACGGGCTGAACACCGGCAGCACGGCGGGCTCGGTCCCATGCGGCCACCATGCCGTGGAACCGTCCACGGCGACGCCCATAGCGGCCCGTGCGGGCAGGTCGATGCGCCGGACGGCCGGGAAGAGCACGTCCTTGATGGCCACGTTGTCGATCTCGGGCTGCTGCCAGGGCGCGTTGGATCCGTAGCGTTCGACGTCGCCGTAGTCGATGTGCGGCTGGGTCTGGAAGCCCTGCCACTTGCCGCCCGCGATCTTCGTGTTGAAGCGGTCTGCCAGGGCGAAGTCGTCGGCGAGCCGCGCCTCCGCGGTGGCCGCCAACTCGTTGGTGAGGGCCCGGCCCTGGGCCGCGTAATGGATGTTGGTGAACTCCGCCTCGCGCAGCGCGTACAGGTTGGCGGTGGCCGCGACCTCATAGCCGACGAGTTCGTACCAGGCGTCCTGGGCGGACGCGGGCAGCCGGCGTCCGATCCGCCCGGCGCGCTCGCCGAGCAGCCGCCACTCCTCGGTGACGCGCTCCAGCTCGCGGTAGTGGACGAGGCCGAACGGGGACGCCTGGTCGTCGTGGACCACGGCGGAGCTGTCGGTCGCGGGGTCCTTGGCGGGGTCGAGGGTGATCCGGCGGTTGAGCAGCTCGGGCTTGCGGCGGGCCTGGAGCCGGGCGTACTCGCGCAGGACGGCGGCGATCTCGGCGGCCTGCTTCTCGCCGAAGTTCTGCCGGGCGTACGTCTCCTCCCACTCCGGCAGCCGGTCCAGGGGCCAGCGCTCCGGGTTCCAGGCGTACTCCAGGAAGAACTGCGTGGGCAGTTCGTTGCCCTTGAGGTCGCCGACGTTGGTGACCCACAGTCCGTGGTTGCCGTAGGCGTGGCACTGGTGGAGCTGGTCCCACATGTTGGGCAGCGACGCGGTGTCGACCCACTTGTAGTTGCGGCCGACGCCGACGTAGTCGAAGTGGTAGTAGAGCCCGTAGCCGCCCTGCCGCGGGCCCTCGGCGGGGTCGGGGAGCTTGCGGATGTTGGCCCAGTTGTCGTCGGTGAGGACCACGGTGACGTCGTCGGGGACGCGCAGCCCCCGGTCCCAGTAGCGCTGGACCTCCTTGTAGAGGGTCCAGACCTGCGGGATCGTGGTGACGTCCTTGCCGGAGACCTCGGCGAGGATCTGCCGCTGGGTGGCGATGATCTCGGTCATCAGCTCGATGCCGTCGCCGTCGGGGAGGCTGACGTCGCCGTTGCCCCGCATGCCGAGGGTGACGACGCCTTCGAAGTCCTCGTCCTTCATCCGGCGGATGCCGTCGGCCCAGTACGCCTTGAGCGCGTCGGCGTTGCGGCGGAAGGACCACTCGCCGGTGCCGCCGTAGGGGTCGTGGCCGGGGGTGGTGATGTTGCCTTCACCGTCGCGCACGGCGGCGACGGCGTGCCGGTTCCACTCCTCGATGCCGCGCATCATGGGTGCCTCGTGCGAGGTGCCCATGACGACGCCGTACGCCTTGGCGGTGGCGTGGTTGAGCGGGTCGTCCTCGGCGAAGGCGCGGCCCCAGACGGCCGGCCACAGGTAGTTGGCCTTGAGCCGGAGCATGACTTCGAAGACGCGGGCGTAGAAGTCGGCGTTGAAGCCGCCCTCGAAGCCGGGCGCCTTGCCGGGGCCGAAGTACGCGGGGGCCCAGGTGCCGAGCGCCGGGTTCTCGTCGTTGATGAAGAAGCCGCGGTACTTCACGGCCGGGGTGCCCTGGGTGTGGCGTCCGGGCCGTACGTGGATCTCGTCGCGGTGTACGGGGGTGACGTCGTCCCACCAGTACCAGGGCGAGACGCCGATGCCGCGCGAGACGTCGTAGGCGCCGAAGATCGTCCCGCGCTGGTCGCTGCCGGCGATGACGAACGCGCGCTCGACGCCGGGCAGCGGGTGGTCGACGACAGTCTGGAGGCTGGTCTCCCACCTGCCGCGGATCGAGGAGACGTCGAGCCGGCCCTCGGCGACCAGCCGGTCGATCAGGGGGCTGCGGCCCACGGTGCCGACGATGGTGATCTCGCGGGCCTCGGGCACCGCCCCGTGCGAGAGGGCGGGGCGGACTCCGGTGACGCGTTCGATGTCGTCGCGGAGGTCGCCGGCGACCCGGACGACGCCCGGCCAGTCGCGGTCGCTGACCAGGACCGGGGCCGCCCGTCCGTGGCGGACCAGCGGGAAGCCGCCGCGCTGTGCGGTGAACGAGATGTAGGCGCCGGGGTCGGTGGGCCGGGGCGCGGGGCCGTGTCCGGTGGCGGACGCCTCACCGGTCAGTCCGACGAGGGAGCCGAGGGGGGTGGCGCCGAGGGCGGTGATCCCGAGGCCGAGGCCCAGGACCGACCGGCGGCTGGTGGGCCGGGGGGTTCCGGTGTCGGGGCTGTCGCTGTCCATCCTGCTGTCCTCCTCCCCGCTCAGTTGCGGCCGGCGGCGAGCAGCAGGTCGTCGCGCAGGGCGCTGTAGGCGGGCTTGGCCTTGTAGTTCTCGTCGAAGAGGTTGGCCGCGCCCTCACCCTCGAAGGTGTCGGGCACCCAGGAGTACTTGTCGGTGAAGCCCCAGACGGTGAAGTCGGTGCACTTGCGGGTGAGCAGGCAGCCGCGCAGCAGTACGTCGTAGCCCTCGGCCTGGGCCTCCTGCTTGGTGCTGTCGGAGGGCATCGGGATACGGACGTCGGCCTCGGTGATCGCGGTCTCCAGGCCGAGGTCGTCGAACCGCTTCATGTTCTCGGCGATGTCGTGGGGGGCGTTGTACTGGACGGACAGGTGGCCCTGGATGCCGACGCCGTCGATCGGTACGCGCTGCTTGCGCAGTTCGACGACCAGGTTGTAGAGGGCGGTGCTCTTCGCGTTGACGCCCTCGATGTTGTAGTCGTTGATGAACAGCTTGGCCTTGGGGTCGGCCGCGTGGGCCCAGCGGAAGGCGTCCGCGATGTAGCCGGGGCCGAGCTTCTGGAGCCAGATGCTGTCGCGCAGGGTGCCGTCGTCGTTGAACACCTCGTTGACGACGTCCCACTGCCAGATGCGCCCCTTGAAGTGGCGGGCCTCGTCGGTGATGTGCTTGCGGAGGATGGCGCGCAGCTCGTCGGCGGAGAAGTCGCCGGTGGTGAGCCAGCTGGGCAGCTGGTTGTGCCAGAGCAGGGTGTGGCCGCGTACCAGCTGGCCGTTGGCGCGGGCGAAGTCGACCAGCATGTCGGCCTCCTTCCAGTCGTACTGGCCGCGAGTCGGCTCGACGACCTCCCACTTCATGACGTTCTCGGGGGTGACCGAGCTGAACTCGCTCGCGGCCTTGGCACGGTAGGGCTCGTCGTCCGCCAGGGCCGCCATGTCGACGGCGGTGCCGATGCGCACGCCCGACCGCAGGCCGAGGCCGCCGAGAGTGTCGGACCGCGTGTCCTTGTGCCCGCGTCCGGTGTCGTCGTGGGCGAAGGCGTTGATGGTGCACGGGGCGAGCAGTGCCGCGGCGGCGGTGCCGACCAGGACAGCCTTGATTGGCTTGCGCATGACAGAACCCTTCGAGAGTGCGCACGTCCGGGCCCCGGCGACCGGGGAGGCGTGCACGGGTGTGGGTGTTTCGAAAGTTTCGTGGATCTGGGGACCGGGTGGCGGCGCTGCGGTAAGGGCCGCGGCGCCACCACCCGGAGCACGGGTGCGGTCAGCCCTGTACGGGCGCGGCCGCCGGCACGGCTTCGACCTCCGCGTCGCACACCAGCCGGCGACTGTGGTCGACGGTGCGCTCGGGACCGGTGAGGCGCAGGTGCACCGCGTGCCGGATGTCCTCGGCACCGCTGGACGTCGCGAGCCGCAGCTCCAGCGCGCCCGGCTCCACGATGCGCCGCCCGCCGATGCCGGTGAAGGACACCAGGTCGGCGTGGAACCGGAAGCGCACCCGAGCCTCCTGGCCCGCGTCGAGCGGCACCCGGGCGTAGCCGATGAGCCGGTTGTCGGGCCGGGTCGTCTGGGCGACCGGGTCGTGCACGTACAGCTGGACGACCTCCGCGCCCGCCCGGTCCCCGGTGTTGCGGACGGTGAGCTCGATGTCGGCGGAGCCGTCGGTGGGGACCTCCTCCGGGGCGGGGGCGCCGGGCTCCCAGGCGAAGGAGGTGTACGTGAGGCCGTGGCCGAAGGGGTAGAGCGGCGTCGGGTCCAGGTTGCTGACCCCGTTGGCGAGCCCGAGGGGCGGCTGGAGGTAGGTCCAGGGCTGGCCGCCCGGGTGGCGCGGTACGGAGACCGGCAGCCGGCCGGAGGGGCTGACCCGGCCGGAGAGCACGGAGGCCAGAGCGGGGGCGCCCTCCTCACCGGGGAAGAACGCCTGGACCACGGCGGCGGTGCGGTCCGCCCAGCGGCCGAGCGCGTACGGGCGGCCGGTCAGCAGGACCAGGACGACCGGGGTGCCGCTGTCCAGCAGCGCGTCGAGCAGTTCGCCCTGCACACCGGGCAGCGCGAGGTCGTCGGCGTCGCAGCCCTCGCCCGAGGTGCCGCGCCCGAAGAGTCCGGCCCGGTCGCCGAGCACGGCGACGCAGACGTCCGCGTCCCGGGCCAGGTCCACCGCTTCCGCGAACCCCGAGGTGTCGGTGCCGTCCACCTCGCAGCCGGGGGCGCCGGTGACCGTCGCGGCCGGGAACTCACCGCGCACCGCGTCGAGCACGGTCGGGATCTCGATGCCCATGGCGGTCTCGGGGTGCAGGACGCCGACGTGGCTGGGGAAGGAGTAGCAGCCGAGCATGGCGAGGGCGTCGTCGGCGCGGGGGCCGATCACCGCGATCCGGCCGGTCCCGGCGAGCGGCAGCGCCCCCTGCGGGTTGGCGAGCAGGACCACGGCCTGTTCGGCGAGTTCGCGGGCGAGGGCGCGGTTGCGCGGCGGGTCCAGGTCGATGGTCTCGCGCGCCTGCTCCGGGTCCGTGTCGCGCAGGAGGGCGGGGAGCGGGCTCCAGTCGGGGTCGAGGAGCCCGAGTTCGCACTTCTGGAGGAGGACCCGGTGCAGCGCGCGGTCGACCAGGGCTTCGGGGACCGTACCGGCCAGGACGGCGGCGGCGAGTTCTTCGCCGTAGCTGCGGACGGTGGGCAGTTCCACGTCCACCCCGGCCTGCAGGGCGAGGCGGGCGGCGTCGGCCCGGCCCTCGGCGACCTTGTGCAGGGTCTCCAGGAAGCCGATGGCGAAGTAGTCGGCGACGACGGTCCCCTCGAAGCCCCAGGTGTCGCGGAGCAGCCCGGTGAGCAGGGCGGGGTCCGCGGCCGACGGAACGCCGTCGATCTCCGCGTACGACTGCATGACGGAGCGGGCGCCGCCGTCGAGGAGGGCCATCTCGAAGGGCGGCAGGATGACGTCGGCGAGTTCCCTGGCCCCGGCCCGGACCGGCGAGAGGTTGCGGGCGCCGGCCGATGCCGCGTACCCGGCGAAGTGCTTGAGGGTGGCGACGATGCCGGCGGACTCCAGGCCCTTCACGTAGGCGGTGCCGATGGTGGCGACGAGGTAGGGGTCCTCGCCGATGGTCTCCTCGACGCGGCCCCAGCGCAGGTCCCGCACGACGTCCAGGACCGGGGCGAGGCCCTGGTGGATGCCCACGGACCGCATGTCGCTGCCGATCCGGTGCGCCATCTCGGTGACCAGGTCCGGGTTCCAGGCGGCGCCCCAGGAGAGCGGGACGGGGTAGGCGGTGGCGCCCCAGGCGGTGAAGCCCGCCAGGCACTCCTCGTGGGCGAGGGCCGGGATGCCGAAGCGGCCGGCGCCCGCAATGGCCCGCTGGGCGCGGGCGAGCGAGATCGCGCCGACGGCCGGGTCGACCGGGGCGGTGCCGAAGGGGCGGGTCAGCTGCCCCAGGCCGCGCGGGATCAGCGCGTCCCAGTCGATGGTGTCGACCATCTCGTTCTGGTGCGGGGCGACCCCGTCCCCGTCGGCGTCGGCGCCCACCCAGATTCCGTACAGCTGGGCGGTCTTCTCCTGGAGGGTCATCCGGGAGACGAGATCGGCCACACGCTCCTCGGGGGCGAGCGAGGGGTCCTGCCAGGGGCCGTCGACGGCGGTGGCCGCTTCGGTCCTGCGGGCATGCGGAACAGGGGGGTTTGCCATGGCGGCGGAGATTCCTCTCAAGAGTGCGGTGGTACGCGGCGGCATGGGTGCGCTACTTGCCGCCCACCCCCATCAGTCCGTTGACCAGTGCCTTCCGTGCCACGAGGTACACGGCGAAGATCGGTACGACGGAGAGCACGATCGCGGCGAGCACGGCCGGGATGTTCACCCCGAACTGGGACATGAAGTTGAAGAGACCGAGGGTCAGCACCCGGTTCTCCTCCGACTGGGTCAGGATCAGCGGGAACAGGAAGCCGTTCCACGCCTGGAGCGCCGTGTAGATCGCGACCGTGCTGATGCCCGCCTTGGACATCGGGATCGCCAGCTGCCACAGCATCCGCAGCGACGAGGCGCCGTCGAGCGCCATGGCCTCGTACATCTCCTCGGAGACGTCGCGCATGGTGCCGCTGAGGATCAGCACCGCCACCGGCATCGCGAACGCGGCGGTCGGCAGGATGATGGCCGTCAGGCTGTCGTACAGGCCCATCTTGCTGATGAGCAGGTAGAGCGGCACGATCACGGCCTGGGCGGGGATGGCGACGCCGAGCAGGAAGGTGCGGAAGGCGAGTCCGGAGAGCCTGCTGCGGGTGCGTACCGCGACGTACGCCACGGGGATCGAGAGGACCAGCACGATCGCCGTGGTCGCCACGGCGACGATCGCCGTGTTGGAGAGCATCGTGGAGAAGCCGCTGTCCAGCACCGTGCGGTAGTTGTCGAGCGTCGGGTCGGTCGGGATGGCCAGCGGATCGCCGTTCAGCGCCTCGTCCTGGTGCATCAGCGAGGACGAGACCAGCGTGTAGAGCGGGACGAGCACGAGCACGAGCCAGACCAGCGAGCCAAGGCCGGCCAGCGGGTTGCCCCACTTGCGGCGGCGCGCGGCGGTGGCCGGGCGGGTACGGGTCAGGGGCCGTGCGGGGCGCGCCGCGGGGCGGGTGTCGATCGACATCGCGTCACATACCTTCCCGGGTGGAGCGCATGTTCCCGAAGCCGCTGAAGCGGACGAGGATCAGCGAGATCGCGGTGGCCACGACGACGAGGGCGGTCGCGATCGCGGCGGCGTACCCGAGGTCGTAGGTCTGGAAACCGGTGCGGTACATCAGGTACGGCAGGATGGTGGTGTCCGTACCCGGACCGCCCTTGGTCATGATGAGCACGGTGTCGAAGTAGGTCAGCGAGCCGACGATCATCAGGACCGAGGAAGTCGTGATGGTGTTGCGCAGCTGCGGCAGGGTGATGTGGAAGAACTGCCGGAACATGCCGGCGCCGTCGATCTCGGCGGCCTGGTAGAGCACCTGCGGGATCTGCCGGGTGCCGCCCTGGTAGATCAGGGTGTGGAAGGGCATGAACTGCCAGCCGCCGACGAACGCCACGGTGAGCAGGGCGCCGGTGGACGAGCCCATGATGTTCGGGTCGATGCCGAACCAGGGGCCGATCTCCTTGATGACCCCGAAGTTCGGGTCGAGCAGCGCGTGGAACAGCATCGCGATGGCCGTGGTGGACAGCAGCAGCGGGATGAAGAAGACCGCGGAGAGCACGGCGCGGCTGCGCTGCCGGCCGGCCGCCCAGACGCCGAGGAGCAGGGCCACCGGGGTCTGGAAGGCCCAGCTGATGGTGGTGAGGAGCAGGCTGAGCCAGGCGGCCTGGCGGAACTCGGGGTCCTTGAAGAGCCGGGTCCAGTTGGCCGTGCCGGCGGAGGTCGGGGAGTTCAGCCCGTCCCAGTGGCAGAAGGAGAGGTACACGGCGATCGCCAGCGGGACGATCGCGAAGAGGGCGAAGAAGAGGATGCCGGGCAGCGCCCAGGCGACCGGCGGGCGGCCGACGTTTCCGACGGCCGCCTTCCGTCCTCCGCGCACCTTCGGTGACGAGGAGACGTGGGACATTGTTACTTGACGGCCTTCATTGCGGCGACGAACTGCTCGGGCGTGGACTTGCCGGCGAACAGCTTGCTGATCTCGGTGAGCAGCGGGGTGGCGATCTTGGACTCCAGCGCCTGGTCCCACGACAGGGTGAAGTCGGGGGCCTTCTGGACCATCTCGTACTGGTCGGTGGCGAACTTCGGGTTCGGCGATCCGCTCAGCATGGAGGCGGCGTTGGAGGTGGTGGGCACGTCGCCGTTGTCCACGAGGGCCTGCGCGTAGGACTTGGAGGCCATGGTCTTGAGGAAGGCTATGGCCTCGTCCTTGTGCTTGGTGCGGGCGTTGACCGACCAGTAGTTCGTGGGGTTGCCGACCACGTCGGCCGCGTCGCCGACGCCGCCCGCGACGGTCGGGAAGCTCGTCCAGCCGAGGTCCTTCTTGGCGAAGTCGGGCGCCTTGCCGAGCTGGGTGGAGTACTCCCACGAGCCCATCAGGTGCATGGCCGCCTTGCCCTTGTTGAGCAGGGTGGGCGCGCCGCCGTTGCCGTAGTCGACGGAGTTGAAGTTCTCGCCGAACGCGCCGTCGTCGACGAGCTGCTTGACGGTCTGGGCGGTCTTCAGGACGGCCGGGTCGCCCCAGGCGGAGCTGTCACCGTTCTGGATCTTGCGGAAGACGTCCGGTCCGCCGATCCGGTCGAGCAGGTACTCCATCCACATCAGCTCGGGCCACTTGTCGGAGCCGCCGAGGGCGAACGGCGTGATGCCCTTGTCCTTGAAGGTCTTGATGGCCTTCTGCAGGTCCTCCCACGTCTTGGGGACCGTGACGTTGTTCTCGGCGAAGAGGGTCTTGTTGAAGAAGAGCATCACGGGCTGCATCCCGCGCATCGGGACGCCGTAGACCTTGCCGTCGAGGCTGCCGGCCGTGACGATCGAGGGCAGGAAGCCGTCCTTCAGGGTGGCGTCGCTCTTGAACGTCGAGCTCAGGTCGACCAGCTGGTTCGCGTCGACGTACGGCTTGATGGAGCCGCCGCCCCAGTTGAAGAAGATGTCGGGGGCGCTGGGGGAACCCATGGCGCTGCGGAGCTTGTTGACGTAGTCGGTACCGGGCACCGAGACGAGCTTGACCTTGACGTCGGAGGTCTTGTTGAACTCCTTGACCGCCGCCTGCTGCACCTTCACCGCGTCGTCGCCGTAGACGTACGCGGTCAGCGTGCCGCCGCCACCGCCGCCGCTGCCACCGTCCGATCCGCAGCCCGCCAGGACTCCCGCCATGACCACGGCCGCACCGGCCGCGGTCCATCTCGCCGCACGCTTGCCCTGAGTGAAAATTCCCGACCGCATGACCGCACCTCTGTCGAATCTTTCGGAGTTGCTTGCGAATGTTGCCGGAACCGTACGGTTGGGTTTCCGGCCAGTCAAGAGGTCGCGGAGCGCGAATTTTTCGCCCGGGCTCCCGCGTCCGTTCGGCCGCCGGGCGGTTACGATTCGCTCTATGAGCCCCGCAAACGTCCAGTCACATCAGGAGAATGCGCCTGCCGCAGCGCCGTCGGACGGCACTGCCACGCTGGCGGAAATCGCCCGAGCGGCCGGAGTCTCGGCTCCGACAGTTTCGAAGGTGCTGAACGGGCGCGCCGATGTCGCGCCCGGTACGCGCACCAAGGTCGAGGAGCTGCTGCTCCAGCACGGCTACCGCCGCAGACGCGGCTCGACCACGCAGTCGCAACTCATCGACCTGGTCTTCCACGAGCTGGACAGCGCGTGGGCCATGGAGGTCGTACGCGGAGTGGAGAACGTCGCCCGCGAGGAGGGGCTGAGCCTGGTCCTCTCGGAGAGCGCCGGCCGCCTCAGCCCCGGGCAGACCTGGGTCGACGGGGTGCTGGCCCGCCGCCCGGTCGGGGTCATCCTGGTGCTGTCCGACCTCACCGCCGCCCAGCGCGCGCAGCTCACCAGCCGCAGCATCCCGTACGCGGTGGTCGACCCGGCCGGAGACCCGGGCGACGACATCCCGTCGGTCGGCACGACGAACTGGCAGGGCGGTCTCGCCGCGACCCGGCATCTCACCGGCCTCGGCCACCGCAGGATCGGCGTGGTCGGCGGACCGACCCGGATGATGTGCAGCCGGGCCCGGGTGGACGGCTACCGGGCCGCCCTGGAGACGGCGGGCATCCCGATCGACGCGTCGCTGATCCGCGAGGCCGAGTTCTCGCACGAGGCGGGGTACGCGGCCGGGATGGAGCTGCTGCGCTCGGCGGACCGGCCGACCGCCGTCTTCGCCGGCAACGACCTCCAGGCGCTCGGCGTGTACGAGGCGGCGCGCGAGCTCGGTCTGCGCATCCCGGAGGACCTGAGCGTCGTGGGCTTCGACGACCTGCCGCTCACCCGGTGGATCGGGCCGCCGCTGACCACGGTGCGCCAGCCCCTGATCGAGATGGCAGAGACGGCGGCCCGGCTGGTCCTGGACCTGGGCCGGGGCCGGCAGCCCGCGACGACCCGGGTGGACCTGGCGACGAATCTGGTGGTCCGCAGCAGTACGGCCCCGCCCTGCCGCTGAGACGCGGCCCGCCCGGACCGGGGAGGGACACCCCGGTCGGTGGTCCGGGCCGCTGTCGGTGCCGGGGTGCAGACTGACCGATATCCGGCACAACGGCGTTTCGGGAGGTTCGGTCATGACCGATGTACTGCTCACCGTGGGGACCCGCAAGGGGCTCTTCATCGGCCGCAGGCGCGGCGGTTCATGGGAGTTCGAGGGGCCTCATTTCAACGCCCAGGCGATCTACTCGGTCGCCATCGACACCCGGGACGGCCGGACCCGGCTGCTGGTCGGCGGGGACAGCGCGCACTGGGGCCCGTCCGTCTTTCACTCCGACGACCTGGGCGCGAGCTGGGTCGAGCCGAAGACCCCGGCGGTGAAGTTCCCGGAGTTCACCGGGACCTCCCTGGAGCGGGTGTGGCAGTTGCAGCCGGCGGGGCCCGAGGCGCCGGGCGTCGTCTACGCGGGCACGGAGCCCGCCGCGCTCTTCCGGTCCGGGGACGGGGGCGAGTCGTTCGAGCTGGTGCGCCCGCTGTGGGAGCATCCGACGCGTTCGCGGTGGGTGCCCGGCGGAGGCGGCGAGGGGCTGCACACGATCCTGACCGACGAGCGGGACGCGCGCGCCGTGACGGTCGCGGTCTCCACCGCCGGGGTGTTCCGGACCGCCGACGGCGGCGCGAGCTGGACCCCGGCCAACAAGGGGGTCTCGGCCGTCTTCCTGCCCGACCCGGACCCGGAGTTCGGCCAGTGCGTGCACAAGGTCAGCCGGGACGCGGCCGATCCGGACCGCCTCTACCTCCAGAACCACTGGGGCGTCTTCCGCAGCGACGACGCCGGGGGCCACTGGACGGACATCGGCGCGGGTCTGCCCTCGGACTTCGGCTTCGCCGTGGCCGCCCACCCGCACCGCGCGGACACGGCGTACGTCTTCCCGATCAACGCGGACGCCGACCGGGTGCCCGCCGAGCACCGCTGCCGGGTCTTCCGGACGACCGACGCGGGCGCCCACTGGGAGCCGTTGTCGGCGGGCCTGCCGGAGAGCGCGCACTACGGCACGGTGCTGCGCGACGCGCTCTGCACGGACGACACGGACCCGGCCGGGGTCTACTTCGGCAACCGCAACGGCGAGTTGTACGCGAGCGCGGACGACGGGGACAGCTGGGAGCAGCTGGCCTCGCATCTGCCGGACGTGCTGTGCGTACGGGCGGCGGCGGTCGAGGTGTGAGCCTCTAGGGAAGCCGCCAGTCGACGGGCTGGGCGCCTTGCCGGACCAGGAGTTCATTGGCCCGGCTGAAAGGACGCGACCCGAAGAAGCCCCGGTCCGCCGACCTCGGAGAGGGATGGGCCGACTCGACCGACGGGTAGTCGCCCAGCAAGGGCCGCAGATTCTGTGCGTCACGGCCCCAGAGGATGGAGACGAGCGGGGTCCCACGCGCGACCAGCGCGCGGATGGCCTGTTCGGTGACTGCCTCCCAGCCCTTGCCCCGGTGGGCACCCGCGCGACGGGGGGCGGTCGTGAGCGCTCGGTTCAACAGCAGCACCCCCTGTCGCGTCCACGGCGTCAGGTCGCCGTTGGACGGACGGGGCAGCCCGAGGTCGGCGTTGAGCTCGCTGTAGATGTTCACCAAGCTGTCCGGAATCCGGCGCACCTCAGGGGAGACCGCGAAGCTCAGCCCGATCGCCATCCCCGGTGTGGGATACGGGTCCTGACCGACGATCAGGACCCGTACGTCCTCGAAGGGCTGCTGGAACGCGCGCAGCACGTTCGCCCCGGAGGGGAGGTAGGTGCGGCCGGCCGCGACCTCCGCACGCAGGAAATCGCCCATCTCGGCGATGCGGCCCGCCACGGGGGCCAGGGCGTCGGCCCAGCCGGGCTCGACTACTTCGTTCAACGGTCGCGCTGTCACGAAAGATCACCCTACCGGCGCAACGCGGCCCCCCGGGGATAGGGTGCTGCCCGTCCCCCACCCCTTCGTCCCCGGGAGCCGGTCCATGACGTCACACGGACAACCGGACACGTATGTCCTCGGGGTGGACTCGGGCGGCTCCGGGCTCCGGGTGGCGCTGGGCACGGCCGATGCGGAAGCGCCGTCGGCGACCCTCGCGTGCGGCGGGCCGGTACGCACAGGGCCGCGTGGCATCGACCCCGCGCACCTCCTGGACCAGGTGCTGCCCGCCGTACGCGGCCTGCTCGACGCGCACGCTCCGGGCGGGCGGATCACCGCCGCGGCGGTCGGTGCCGCGGGGATGGCCACGCTGGGCGACGCGTTGCGCGACGAACTGCCGGGCGCCCTGGCGGACGCGCTGGGGGTGCGCCGGATCGCGCTCGCGGCGGACGCGGTGACCGCGTACGCCGGGGCGGTCGGGCAGCGGCCCGGCGCGGTGGTGGCCGCCGGCACCGGGCTGATCGCGCTCGGCACGGACCTGACGACGTGGCGGCGGGCGGACGGCTGGGGACACCTGCTGGGCGACAGCGGGGGCGGCGCCTGGATCGGGCGGGCCGGGCTCGATGCCGCGATGCGCGCGTACGACGGGCGGCGCGGCGGTTCGTCCGCGCTGCTGGCCCGCCTGGAGGCGGTGTTCGGGCCGCCGCAGGAGCTGCCCGGTCTGCTCTATCCGCGCGCCGACCGGCCCGCGCTGCTGGCCTCGTTCGCGCCGGAGGTGGCCGCGTGCGCGGACCGCGACCCGGTCGCCGAGGGCATCCTGCGGGGAGCCGCCGCGCACATCGCGGAGGCGGCCGCGGCGGTGTGCCCGGAGACGGAGGCGGACGAGGACGCCTGCGAAGTCGCGCTGACGGGCGGGCTGTTCCGGATGGGCGAGCCGTTGCTCGTACCGCTGCGCGAGGAGCTGGGGCGACTGCTGCCGCGGGCACGGGCGGTCCCCGGTTCGGGTGATCCCCTGATCGGTGCGCTGCGCATCGCCCAGGCCCTCGACACCGGCACGCTCCGGCTGCCGCACCACCCGACGCTGCTCTGTGTTCCGGCGCCCGGGCCCCGCGCGTAGGGCGACGGGCGCGCGCACGTTGACGACAGATCAGGGCAGTTGCCCGGTAAGCCGCTGATCGGATAAAAGCGGACAGAGGCCGCTCGACCGGACCCTCCCCGAGCAGGGAGCCGTCCGAAACCAGTAGCATGCGGCGCCATGAGCACCCCCACTGGGCCCGCTTCCGGCCTGCCTGTACGAATGCCGCGACCTCGCCAGTCCGGACGGCACCGCCGCCCGGAGCCCGTGGCCGCACCCGAGGGCGCTGCCGCGCTCGTTCTCGCCGTTCCCGGTACCCCTTCCTCGACGAGCCGCAGCCTGGCCGAAGAGGTCATCAGCATCGCCCGTTCCGAGCTGCCCGGTCTGAACGCCCTGATCGGTTACGTGGACGGGGACGACGCCGAGTACCCGGCGCTGGCCTCAGTGATCGCGCATTCCGCCGCCGAGCGCACCGCGCGCTACGAGCAGGCGCTGGCCGTGGGCCGTGAGGTCGCCGAGCCCGAGGGCCCGGCCGCCGTGGTGGTCCCGCTGCTCGCGGGTCCGGACAGCGCGCTGGTGCAGCGGATACGCCAGGCGATCACCGACAGCGAGGCCCCGGCGGAGCTGACCGACGTGCTCGGCCCGCACCCGCTGCTGGCCGAGGCGCTGCACGTCAGGCTGTCGGAGGCCGGGCTGGCCCGCGCGGACCGGGCCAGGCTCTTCACGGTGGCGACGGCCGCCGACGGCATCGTGCTCGCCACGGTGGGCGGCGAGGAGGCCGTGCAGGCGGCGGGGATCACGGGCATGCTGCTCGCGGCCCGGCTCGCGGTGCCGGTGATGGCCGCCGCGCTCGACGTGGAGGGTTCGGTCGCCGCGATCGCCGACCAGCTGAAGGGCTCCGGCTCGCTCCAGCTGGCCGTGGCGCCGTATCTGGTGGGGCCCGAGGTGGCGGAGGGCCTGCTGGACGCCGCGGCGAAGGAGGCCGGCTGCGCGAGCGCCGAGCCGCTGGGCGCGTACCCGGCGATCGGCAAGCTGGTCCTCTCGATGTACACCTCGGCCCTCGGGATCGCTCCCGCCGTGGCCCAGGGGGCGCAGGCCCGCTGACCCTTCCGGCATGTGTGAGGCCCCGGCCCGGACGGCAGTCCGGCACCGGGGCCTCGGTCGTGTCCGAGCGGGATCAGCCGAAGACCACGCAGGACGCCGCCGGGGCGTCCAGGGTGCCGCCGTGGGCCGGGACACCGGTCGCCGGGTCCACGGTGAACCAGGCGACGTTCCCGCTGCGCTCGTTGGCCGCGTACAGCCGGCGCCCGGCCGGGTCCAGCGCGAGGTCGCGGGGCCAGTGCCCGCCGCAGCCCACCGTCGTGACCAGGGACGGGTGCTCGCCGGTCGCGTCGAGCGCGAGGACGGAGATGCTGTCGTGGCCCCGGTTGGCCGCCCACACGAACCGGCCGTCGTGTGCGACGACGACCTCGGAGGCGTAGCTCTCGACGGTCACGCCCTCGGGCAGCACGGGGACCTCGCCGACCGGTTCCAGGACGCCCGCGGCGGCGTCCCAGCGGCACACGGTGAGGGTGGGCTCCAGCTCGTTCAGCACGTAGGCGTGGCGGCCCGAGGGGTGGAACGCCAGGTGGCGGGGGCCGGTGCCGGGGCGCAGGGCCGTCTCGCCGTGCGTGCGCAATTCGCCGGTGGCCGGGTCGACCGCGCAGACCCGTACCGAGTCGGTGCCGAGATCGACGCTGAGCACCCAGGCGCCGGTGGGGTCGGGCAGGACCTGGTGGGCGTGCGGGCCCTCCTGGCGGTCCGCGACCGGTCCGCCGCCCTCGTGCGCGAGGACCGCGGCGACGGGGCCGACGGTGCCGTCCCCGGCGACGGGCAGCACGCTGACGCTGCCCGAGCCGTAGTTCGCGGTGACCAGGTGGCCGGCGGCGAGGGTGAGGTGGGTGGGGCCGTCGCCGTCCACCGCCCGGAGCTCGCCGAGCGGACGGGGTTCGCCGGTGCTGACGTCGAGGGCCGCCGCACCGCCCGGCTCGGTCTCGCTGACCGCGTAGAGGACGGTGCCGCCGGGGCCGAGGGCCAGGTAGGAGGGGTCGGGCACGGCGTCCGTGGCCCCCAGGACCGTGAGCGCGCCAGTCTCCGCGTCCACGGCGGCGACGGTGACGCCCCGCCCGCCCGCCGAGGTGAACGACCCGATGAAGGCCCGTACCGCTCCGTTGCTGCTGTCCACCGCTGTTCCTCCCCGCCCCGGCTGTGCGCGGCGGACGTGCCGTCGTGATCTTTTGCGGCGACGGTAGCAGTGCGGCGATGCGGTCCAGACCAAGGGTGGCGTCTTGGGCCCCGGAGGTCAGGCCGTGACCAGCGGGGCGCCCGGCGGGCTGTGCAGCGGTGCGGCGAGTTCGGCGAGCGCGCGTTCCAGGCTGTGCAGGTGGGCGAGGGCGGGTTCGGTGGCGGCCGGGTGCGCCGGGACGGCGGACGCGACGGCCGTACGCCCGGTCAGGGCCTCGACCGCGCTCTCGACGCGCCAGCAGGCCGCGGCGAGCCGGGCGTCGTGGGACGCCTCCGGGTCGGCGGCCACCGAGGCGAGGCCCCGTACCTCGCGGGCGCACTCGTCAAGGAGGGCCAGCACGTGTCCGGCCCGGGCCCGGCGGGCGCGGAGCGGGCTCAGCGGGTGGACCAGCGGGGCGAGCGAGAGGCGGACGCGTCCGAGGAGCGCCTCCAGCTCGGCGATGCGCGGGGCCGGGTCGGCGGTGGCGGAGCCGGAGAGGCGGGCGGCGGCCTCCTCGGTGCAGGCGTGCACGCAGCGCAGGGCCCGCTGGATCCAGGCGTCGGTCGTGGCGTGCGTGGTGACGGGCAGGACGCACAGCACCGCGAGCATCGCGCCGAGCGCGCCGACGGCGGTCTCGCCGAGCCGCAGGGCGAGCAGCCCGGGGTCGAGCACGCCCAGTGAGCCGTAGAGCGCACCGGCCATGACCGTGACGGAGAACATCATCCAGGTGTACGAGACCGCGGCGGTGTAGAAGATGCCGAAGATCCCGGCGGCGACGACGAGGGCGGTGGGCACGGGCGACCCGTGCAGCGGAACGACGACGGCGAGGCCGACCGGGATGCCGATGAGGGTGCCGAGGACCCGGCGGAAGCCGCGTACCAGGGTCTCGCCGCGCGAGGCGGTGTTCACGAAGACCCACCAGGTGGCGCCGACGGCCCAGTACCAGCGCTGGTCGGACATCAGCTGCCCGGCCATGAGCGCGACGGCTCCGCCGGTCACCGCCTGGACGGCCTGGCGGGTGGTGACCCTGGCCAGGCCGGTGCCGACGGGCGGGGCGGGCACGGCGGGGGCGGTCAGCCGGCGTTCGTAGCACCAGAGGCCGAAGCGGACGGCCGACGCGGAGAGCAGGGAGAGTGCGACGGCGGAGTACAACTCGGGCAGCTGTCCGGGCAGGGTGTGGAGGAACTGCGTGGTGAAGAAGGCCATGAAGGCGAAGACGCCGAGCGAGTGCCCGCGCGGCCCCCACCGCCGCGCGTAGACCCCCGCCCCCATGACCGCGAGGAACGCGGTGTCGCGGGCGAGCGGGTGGTCGTGGAGCAGGGCCGCGAGCGCGAGCACCGGGAAGCCGACGGCGGGCAGCAGCGCGGTGGTGACCGCCTGGCCCCGGACCGTGGGGTCGGTCACGGTGAACAGGGCGAGCAGCGCGGCCAGGCCGCCGGTGATGGCCGCCACGAGCGAGTGGCCGACGAGCCCGCAGACCACGACGGCGAGTCCGATGCCGAGCACGGCCCGGGACGCGAACCGTAGCCGGATCCGGCCCGGATCCGGTGCGACGAACGCCCTCTTCAGCAAGTTGCCCCGCCCCTTCTTCGTACCTGGACCATGTCCGGACATGAGAAAGGCGCCGCATGGGTCCCCGAGGGACCCGCAGCGCCATTGACTTTCATATCTCAACATCTGACAGGCGAATGGTTCAAACCGAACCCCATTCATTGGGCCAATGGCTCATATTTCCGCCTCCTCCCTCGGCCACGGCAGAGCCAACGGACCAGCCTCGCGGGCCACCCGCGTGCGGCCGCCTCCACCGGGCCCTGCCCGCGCCTCAGGTCCAGGAAGTGAACGGCGGGCGGGCGGGAGCGGGGCCGAGCGTGGTGGTCCCGGGCTCGGCGCGGTGTCCGAGCCCGGTCCGGTACGCGTTCAGCGCCTCCTCCGTACGGCCCTCGCGGCGCATCAGGTCGCCGAGGAGCCGGCAGATGTCGGCGAGGTCCCCGGCGGCCCCCGTCTGTTCGAGCAGGGAGAGCGCGGTCGCGTAGTGCAGCTCGGCGGTCTCGGTGTCCCCGGCCTCCTCGGCGATCAGCCCGAGCAAGCGGTGGGCTCCGCCCGCGTGCAGCGCGCCGCGGCCGTGCTGGAGTCCGACCAGCAGGGTCCCCAGCAGCTCGGCGGCCTCCTCCGACTTCCCGCTCCGGCGCAGGACGTCGGCGAGTTCGACCTCCACCTGGGAGACGTACAGGGCCGCCCGCTTGGAGACCAGCATCGACCGGGCGGTGCGCAGCGCCGCCTCCGCCTGGACGAGGTCGCCGTCCTGGGCGCAGACATAGCCCCGCATCCAGTGGCAGTGCGCGAGTTCGGTCCGGATCTGCAACTGCTCGTAGAGCTCGGTGGCGCGCGCCAGCGAGGTCCGGGCGTCGTCGGCCCTGCCTTCGGCGATCAGGGTGCGGGCCACGGTGCGGTGCATACCGGCCACCAGGGCGGGGTCGGAGACCTGGGGCACCAGGGCGAGCGCGAGTTCGGCGGCCTGCGCGGCGCGGGCGTGGGCGCCCATGTCCATGTACGGGGCGATGGAGGCCGTGTACAGCTGGAGCAGCGCGCCCGGATCGTGCAGCCCCGAGGTGTTCAGCTCGTCGATCGCGCTTTCCAGCAGGTAGCAGGCGTAACGGAGTTCGCCCGCGAGGTAGTGCGCGATCGACCTGCCCCGTACCGCCCGGGCACGGGACGGGAGGGGTTCGCGGGCCAGCGCGGCCTCCGCCGCCTCGAACCGGCCGACGGCTTCGGCGAGCTCGCCCGTCTCCAGCGCGCACTCCCCCAGCCCGGTGAGCGCGGCGCCCCGTTCCTGGGCGAGCTCGTACTCGTCGGCCCTGCGGAGGATCTGCTCGTAGGCGGCCCGCGCGTCGGCGGCGTCGCCCACCGCCAGCACCCGCTGTGCGTCGGTCAGCCCGACCCGCAGTTCCGCGACGAGATGGGTGGGCCTGCCCGTGGCCAGCTCCTCCCCGGCGACCCCGAGCCGTTCGGCGATGTGCCGCAGGGCGGCCTCGGACGGCCGCACCTTGCCGGCCTCCAGGGTCGAGACGTACGCGGCGGTGTACTCGGGTTCGGCAAGCTGCCGCTGGGTCAGCCCGCGCTCCTTGCGCAGGCTCTTCACACGTCGGCCGATCGCCGCGGGACCCCCCGGCCCCGCAGGCCGCCCGGCCTCGGAGCGGATCGTTCCGTCGCCGTCGACCGGTACCCCGTCGGCCTGCGCCATGACAGCCCCTCGTTTCTCGTCCGCCGGTGGTCCCGGCGTTCGCCTGCGTCGGCCGGACTCGTCACCCGTGGGGGACTCGCATGTTCCCACAGAACCCCTTGTGCGCCCCCTTCGCACGACCTAGGTTAAGCGCCAACTCAAGCCCATTGAACCCACAACTTAATCTCTGCGGGTGCGAGGGAAGGATTGACATGCGCACACAAAAGGCGGCCGCTCTGTCCACGAGCGTCGCGCTGCTGGCCCTCCTGGGGGCGGCGCTCGCCGCTCCCGCATCGGCCGCGGACCCGGAGCCCGCGCAACAGCCGCGCGTCGGCGTCGAGTACTTCCCCGAGCCGGGCGGCCCGGGGCACCGGACCGAGGTCCCGCTCACCACGGAGACGAAGCGCGCCTCGGCCCGGACCGCCCCGTCCGCCGCGTCGACGACGGACGGAGCGGTCGGCCGGCTATCCGTGACCGGCTCCTCGGACGACCGGCTCGACGTGGTGATCGTCGGCGACGGCTACGCGGCCGGCGAGCAGGAGGCCTTCCACTCCGCGGCCGCCGCCAAGTGGGCGGACATCACCGCCATCGAGCCCTACGCCAGCTATCAGGGCCTCATGAACGTGTGGACGGTCGACGCCGTCTCCGCCGAGTCCGGCATCAGCGGCGACCCCACCGCGGACGTCGCCAAGGACACGGCCCTCGGCAGCTACTTCTGGTGCTCGCAGACCGAGCGGCTGATCTGCGCCGACATCGACAAGGTCGCCTCGTACGCGGCGAAGGCACCGGACGCGGACCTGGTCGTCGTCGTCTCCCACTCCACCAAGTACGGCGGCGCCGGCTACTCGGGCCTGGAGGCCGAGGGCTATCCGTTCGACGGCGTCTCGACCCTCTCGTCCGACAACGAGCAGTCGAGCATGATCGCCGCCCACGAGATAGCCCACTCCGTGGGCCTGCTGGCCGACGAGTACACCTACGACAGCTACGGCACCTGGACGGGCGGCGAGCTGCCGGACATCAACTCCAGCATCTACACCGCGGACCGGATGGCCGCCAACGGGAGCAAGTGGTACCGCTGGCTCGGCGAGACCGACCCCACGGGCGGCACCGTCGGCACGTACGAGGGCAGCAGCTACTACCCGTACGGGATCTACCGCCCGACCGCCAACTCGATCATGCGGGCCCTGGACGTCAGGGACTTCAACCTCCCCGGGCGCGAGGCCATGATCGCGGGCTTCTACCGCGAGGCCAACGCGCTGAGCAGCAGCACCCCTTCGGGCGCCACGATCCGGCGGACCGACCGGATCGAGGTGAAGCGGGCCGCGCTCGGCGCACTGGCCGCGCCCGAGCTGCGCTGGTACGTCGACGGGGTGCGGGTGAAGCGAGCCACGGGTCTCATTGCCGCCGCCCCCTCCTCGCTGGGCGTGCCCGGGGACGGCAGGACGCACACGGTCACAGTCGAGTCGGTCGATCGCACGAAGTCGGTCCGCGACCCCGAGGTCCGCGCGGCGGCCACCGAGCGTCTGACCTGGAGGGTCAAGGCGTCCCGCCGGTAGAACCGCGTCGCTCCGGGGGCCCGCGCGGCGGCCGGCCGCCGCGCGGGCCCACCGAGAGGGCTTCCCTTGGTCTAGACATGTCAAATTGCCATCGCTACGCTCACCCTTGGTCTAGACCGCAGCACTCTCCGGACATCAACCCCACATCTCCAGGAGCGACGTATGCGCAAAAAGATCACCTCGTTACTGGCCGGGCTCGGGCTCGCCGGGGCGGCCCTGCTGGCCACCTCGGCCCCCGCCCAGAGCCACGGCTACACCGACTCGCCGATCAGCCGCCAGCAGCTCTGCGGCATCGGCACCGTCAAGCACTGCGGGCAGATCCAGTGGGAGCCGCCGAGCGTCGAGGGTCCCAAGGGCTTCCCCACCCGCGGCCCGGCCGACGGCCACATCTGCTCGGGCGGCATCGGCCGCTTCTCCGAGCTGGACGACCCGCGCGGCGGCGCCTGGCCCGCCACCAAGGTCACCGCGGGCCAGAACTACACGTTCAACTGGCGGATCGAGGCCCGGCACGCCACGACCGACTTCCGCTACTACATCACCAAGGACGGCTACGACCCCACCAAGCCGCTCACCCGGGCCGACCTGGAGACGCAGCCGTTCCTCACGGTGCCCTTCGGCGGCCGGCTGCCCGGCTCGACGGTCAGCCACTCCGGCGTACTGCCGCAGAAGTCCGGCAAGCACCTGATCCTCGGTGTGTGGACGATCTCCGACACCGGGAACGCGTTCTACGCCTGCTCCGACGTGCAGTTCTGACCGTCCGGCCCGTGCCCCGCGCCACCCGCCCGTGCGCGGGGCACATCCGGCCGCGACGGTGACGCGCGGCCCGCCGCGCACGGAGGCCGTTGATACAGTCGCTGGCCCCCGGAGTACGCACCGAAAGAGGCCGGCGAAGCATGGCGGTGGACGCGCTCGACACCCGTATCCTGCGGCTGCTCATCGAGCAGCCGCAGACGAGCGTGCGCGAGTACGCACGCATCCTGTCCATCGCCCGGGGCACCCTCCAGGCGCGCATCGACCGGCTGGAGCGCGACGGTGTGATCACCGGGAGCGGCCCCTTCCTCTCGCCCGCCGCACTCGGCCACCCCGTCCTCGCCTTCGTGCACCTGGAGGTCACGCAGGGCCATCTGGACGAGGTCGGCGACGCGCTCGCCGCGGTGCCCGAGATCATCGAGGCGTTCTCGACCACGGGCGGCGGCGACCTGCTGACCCGGGTGGTCGCCCGGGACAACGGGCACCTGGAGGACGTCATCCAGCGGCTCATCCGGCTGCCCGGCGTGGTCCGGACCCGGACCGAGGTCGCGCTGCGCGAGCGCGTGCCGCACCGGCTGCTCCCCCTGGTCGAATCGCTGGGCGGCACCGCCCGTTGAGGAGGTCCGGTCATCCGGGCTCCGCGCGCCGGATATCCTGATCTTGCCGCGCTCCCCCACCCCGCTCTCGCCCCGGCGAGGCCGTCGCCGCGGCAGTCGGAGCGGTCCTCGGCCAGGCCCTGGGCCCGAGCCATCGAGATTGGTGTGCACAGGTGCTGGTTGCTGGTCGGTACCGGCTGATATCCGCCATCGGCCGGGGTGGAATGGGTGAGGTCTGGCGGGCCACCGACGAAGTCCTCGGCCGTGCCGTCGCCGTGAAGCTGCTCCTCGGCGAACACGCCGACGAGTCGGCCACCGCCCGGTTCCGCCTGGAGGCCCAGACCGCGGCCCGCCTGAGCCACCCTCATCTGGTGGCCGTCTTCGACTTCGGGGCCTGGGAGAACCGGCTCTTCCTCGTGATGGAGCTGGTCGAGGGCCGGAGCCTGGCGGACCTGCTGCTGGCCCAGGAACGGCTGGGTCCCGAACAGGCCGCCCGTATCGCGGGACAGGCCGCCGCCGGACTGGCCGCCGCGCACCGGCAGGGCATCGTCCACCGCGACATCAAGCCCGGGAACCTCATGCTGGACGGCGAAGGCACCGTCAAGATCGGGGACTTCGGCATCGCGCAGTTCGTGGACGACCCGTCCGCCGCGCTGACGACGACGGGCCACATCGTCGGGACGAGCCTCTACCTCGCCCCGGAGCGGGCGCTCGGCCGTACCGCCGACGCCGCGTCCGACATGTACTCGCTCGGCTGCGTCGTCTACCAACTGCTGCTCGGTGACCCGCCGTTCCGTTCGGACACCGCGACGGCCACCCTGTACCAGCACGTGGACACGCCTCCGGTGCCGCTGCGTCAGCGCGGCGTGGACGTCTCCGCCGCCTTCGACACGTATCTGCTCGGCCTGCTCGCCAAGCAGCCGGAGGACCGGCCCACCGCCCAGCAGGTCGCCGACTGGTTCCAGGGCGACGCCTGGCGCGGCCGCCCGGAACCGCTGCCCCCGCACCACCCGGCGCCCGCCCTCGCGCCCTTCCCCGCCGCACCCGCCGCTCCCGCCGCGCTGCCCGGCGCGGACTCCGGTGCGCCGACCACGTACCGGCTGCCGCAGGCACCGGCGGGACACGCGCCGGCGCCCGGGCCCGGACAGGGGCACGGGCGGCGTGCGGCTCCCAGGAGCACGAAGGGCCGGCGGCGGACCGCCGGTGAGGCGATCCGCCGCCGGCCCCGGGTGGCCAGTGCCATCGCCGGAGCGATCGCCTTTCTGGCGGCTGTCTTCCTGGGGATGAGCCTGTTCTCCGGGCGGTGACTACCAGCGGCCGTGAACCGCCGCGCGGAACCTGCGGTCGTAGAGGTCGCCCACCGCGTCCAGCGTGCTCTGCGGAAGCGGGGCGAGCGCGGCGGCCGCCGCGTTGCCCCGGGCCTGCTCCGTCGAACGGGCGCCGGGGATGACGCTGGTGACACCCGGCTGCTGGATGATCCAGCGCAGCGCCGTCTGCGCCGGGGTGGCGCCTTCGGGGGCGAGCGCGGCGAACTCGGCGGCGGCCGCCACACCGGTCGCGTAGTCGACGCCGGAGAAGGTCTCGCCCTGGTCGAACGCCTCGCCGTGCCGGTTGTACGTGCGGTGGTCGCCGGGCGCGAAGACCGTGTCCGCGGTGTACTTGCCGGACAACAGCCCGGAGGCCAGCGGCACCCGGGCGATGATGCCGACCCCGGCCGCCCGCGCCGCCGGCAGGACCTCGTCCAGCGGCTTGAGGCGGAACGGGTTGAGGATGATCTGGACGCTCGCCACACCCGGCCGGGCGATGGCCGTCAGCGCCTCGGCGCACGTCTCGACGCTGACCGCGTAGGCGGCGATCCGCTGCTCGGCGACGAGCGTGTCCAGCGCGTCGTACACCTCGTCGGAGGAGTAGACGGCGGTGGGCGGGCAGTGCAGCTGTACGAGGTCGAGGGTGTCGACGCCCAGGTTGGCGCGGGAACGGTCGTTCCAGGCGCGGAAGTTGTCCAGGGTGTAGTTCTCCGGCACCTGGTCGGCGCGGCGGCCCATCTTCGTCGCGACGAAGACCCCGGCGTCGGGCCGCTCCTTCAGATAGCGGCCGATGAGCTGTTCGCTGCGGCCGTCTCCGTAGACGTCCGCCGTGTCGAAGAAGGTGACCCCCGATTCGACGGCCGCGTCGAGCACTCCGAAGGCGTCCTCCTCGCGGACCTCTCCCCAGTCCCCGCCGAGTTGCCAGGTGCCCTGTCCGACGACCGACACATTGCGTCCGGTCCTGCCCAGTTCGCGCTGTTCCATGGGGATCATGCTACGTCCGCCCCGGTGTCCTGCCCGAGCGCGGTGAGCCGCGCCAGCTCCTCGTCGGTGAGCCGCAGGGCGCCCGCCGCCACATTGGCCTCCAGGTGCTCGGGGTTGCCGGTGCCCGGGATGGCCAGGACGTGCGGACCCTGCTGGAGGGTCCACGCCAGCCGGACCTGGGCGGCCGAGGCGCCGTGGGCGCGGGCCACGTCGAGCAGTGCCTCGTGTTCCGCGACGGCCCCGGACTCGCGGCCGGCGCCCGCGATGGCGTAGAAGGGGACGAAGGCGATGCCCCGTTCACCGCACATGCGCAGGACCTCCTGGGAGTCGGCGCGCCGCTCGCCGATGCCGTAGCGGTTCTGCACGCAGACGACGGGGGCGATGGCCAGGGCCTCGGTGATCTGCTCCGGCCAGACGTTGGAGAGGCCCAGGTGGCGGATGAGCCCTTCCTCGCGCAGTTCGGCCAGGGCGCCGAAGAGCTCGGAGACGGGGCGGTTGCCGTTCATCCGGAGGTTGACGACGTCGAGGTGGTCGCGGCCGAGCTGACGGATGTTCTCCTGCACCCGGCCGCGCAGCTCCTCGGGGCGGGCCCAGTCGGTCCAGTCGCCGGAGGGGCCGCGGCCCGGGCCCACCTTGGTGGTGATGACCAGGTCGTCCGGGTAGGGGCCGAGCGCCCGGTTGATCAGCTCGTTGGCCGAGCGCAGCGGCGAGAAGTAGAAGGCCGCCGTGTCGATGTGGTTCACGCCGAGCTCGACGGCGCGGCGCAGCACCGCGACGGCCCGGTCCCGGTCGTGCGGGGTGCGCTCGTCGCTGAACGCCCGGCCGTTCTGGGTCAGCCGCATGGCGCCGAAGCCCATCCGGTTGACGGTCAGATCACCGAGCCGCCAGGTGCCGGCGGCCGCTGCGGTGAGAGTGTGCGAGGTCAAGGCGTGTGCCTTCCTTGTGGGTTCGGGCGAGAAGAGGGGTCCGCGTGAAGAGGCCCGTGTGACGAGGGGCTGTATGAAGAGGGGCCAGAAGTGCTTGCACGCCTGCCGATTCAGTGATATGCTTGCCTCGACAGTTGCGTGTAGATCACCGATCCGGTGAGAGTGCAGGATAACGTCCGCCTCCCCGCCTGTCCATCCCTCATTTCCGCACGCGTTTCCCTCGGCGCGTCCGTCCGACTTGACGAGACTTGCCAACTCCTCTGCGGGCGCCCGCAGTTCGTTGACGGGGTCATGACCACATGTGAGTGTTCGGTCGCTCGATCACGGACCCCATGAGGAGCCTCGATGAAACGCAGACCGATGACGGCCGGGACGACCCTGGCCGTCCTCGCCGGAATGCTGGTCGCCGTCAGCGGCCCGTCCGCCTCGGCGGATCCCACCCCGCCGCCCGCCCCCAAGGCACTCACCACCGCCGTCACCGCCGCCGACAAGGCCGCGGCCAGCGGGCTCGACACCCTGGCCAAGGGCCCGGAGGAGCGCTACGAGCGCCGGATGGTCACCCCGTGGATCAACGGCCTCTACTCCGTCGCGTACGAGCGCACCTACCGCGGCCTGCCCGTGGTCGGCGGGGACGCCGTCGTGGTGGCCGACTCCAAGGGCCGGGTGCGCGGTTCGCAGTCGGCGGTCTCGCGGCGCATCAACGTGCCCACCACCGCGACCGTTTCCGCGAAGGCCGCCGAGACCACCTCGCGCAAGCAGCTGCGCACGGTGGACGAGGTCGAGAGCCACCGGCTCGTCGTACGGGCCACCGACAAGCGCTCCCGGCTGGCCTGGGAGACCGTGCTCACGGGCCGGACCGCGAAGGCTCCCAGCCGGCTGCACGTGTTCGTGGACGCGGGCACCGGCGCGGTCATCGACAGCTACGACGACGTCCGGGCCGGCACCGGCAACAGCCAGTGGAACGGGCCCAGTCCGCTCACGATCAACACCACCGCGTCCGGCGGCAGTTACTCGCTCCGCGACCCGAACCGCCCCGGGCTGAGCTGCGCCGACTACAGCACCGGGAGCGTGTACACCAAGTCCACCGACTCCTGGGGCACCGGCAGCGCGTCCAGCAAGGAGACCGGCTGCGTCGACGTGATGTGGGCGGCCCAGCACGAGTGGGACATGCTGCGCGACTGGCTCGGGCGCAACGGGCACGACGGCAACGGCCGCAGCTGGCCGGTGAAGGTCGGCCTCAACGACGTCAACGCCTACTGGGACGGTTCCACGGTCTCCATCGGCCACAACCAGGCCAACCAGTGGATCGGCGCCATGGACGTCGTGGGCCACGAGTTCGGCCACGGCATCGACCAGTACACCCCCGGCGGCGCCAACAACGAGTCCGGGCTCGGCGAGGCCACCGGCGACATCATGGGCGCGCTCACCGAGGCGTACACCAACGAGCCGGCCCCGTACGACGATCCGGACTACACCGTCGGCGAGAAGATCAACCTCGTCGGCAACGGGCCGATCCGGATCATGTACAACCCCGGCCAGATCGGCGACCCGAACTGCTACAGCTCCTCCATACCCAGCACCGAGGAGCACGCGGCGGCCGGGCCCCTCAACCACTGGTTCTATCTGCTCGCCGAGGGCTCGAACCCCGGCGGCGGCAAGCCCTCCAGCCCCACCTGCAACAACTCGACGGTGACCGGTGTGGGCATCCAGAGCGCCAGCAAGGTGTTCTACGGCGGCATGCTCCTGAAGACCAGCGGTATGACGTACAAGCGCTACCGCACGGCCACCCTCACCGCGGCCAAGAACCTCGACACCACCTGCACGCTGTACAACCGCGCCAAGGCGGCGTGGGACGCGGTCAGTGTGCCCGCCCAGAGCGGTGACCCGACCTGCTCGCCGAGCGGCAACAACGACTTCTCGCTGTCCCTGGACCCGGCCTCCGGCTCGGTGAAGCCCGGCAGCTCGGTGACGTCCACCGTCCGTACGACGATCTCGTCCGGCAGCGCCCAGACGGTGAACCTGTCGGCGAGCGGCCTGCCCGGCGGGGTCAGCGTCTCCTTCAGCCCGTCCTCGGTGCAGTCCGGTGCCACGTCCACGATGACCGTTTCGGCCACCTCGGCCGCGGCCCCCGGCTCGTACACCTTCACCGTGAAGGGCGCGGGCACCCAGGAGCACACCGCCCAGTACACGCTGACCGTCAACGACGGCGGCGGCAACCCCGGCGGCACCGCGCCCGACATCAGCGTCGCCAACGTGCAGGCCCACCTCACCCAGTTCAACACCCTCGCCTCGCAGAACGGCGGCAACCGGCGGGCCGGCAGCGGCGGGTACACCGCCTCGCTCAACTATGTGAAGGGCAAGCTCCAGGCGGCCGGCTACACCGTCACCGAGCAGACCTGCGCCACCTGCACCTACACCGGCAAGAACCTCATCGCGGACTGGCCGGGCGGCCCCGCCGACAGCACCGTGATGTTCGGCGCCCACCTCGACAGCGTCTCCGCCGGGCCCGGCATCAACGACAACGGCTCCGGCTCGGCGACCCTGCTGGAGAACGCGCTCGTCCTCGCCCAGCAGAACCCGGCCATGACCAAGCACGTCCGGTTCGCCTGGTGGAACGGCGAGGAGCAGGGCCTCCAGGGATCCAAGTACTACGTAAGCCAGCTGAGTTCGGCCCAGCGCAGTGACATCAAGGCCTACTACAACTTCGACATGGTGGCCTCGGTCAACGGCGGCTACTTCATCAACAACCTCAACTCGGCCGCCTCGGCGCCGATGAAGGAGTACTGGACCTCCCTCGGGCTCGCCCCGGAGGAGAACGTCGAGGGCCAGGGGCGCTCCGACGACTACTCCTTCCAGCAGGGCGGGATCGCCACCTCCGGCTACGCCACCGGTGCCAGTGACACCAAGACCTCGGCCCAGGCGTCCAAGTGGGGTGGCACGGCAGGCCGTTCGTACGACCCGTGCTACCACCAGTCATGCGACACCACCGCCAACATCAACACCACCGCGCTCGACCGCAGCGCCGACGGGGTCGCGTACACGCTGTGGAAGACGGCGGTCGGCTCCACCGCGCCCGCCGACGACTTCTCCGTCTCGGTGAACCCGGTCTCGGGCAGCGTCCAGCCGGGCTCCTCGGTCACCGCGACCGTGTCCACGGCCACCACCAGCGGCTCCGCGCAGAGCGTGCGGCTGACGGCGTCCGGTGCGCCGAGCGGCGTCACCGTCTCCTTCTCGCCCACCTCCGTGCAGTCCGGGTCGTCGGCCACGATGACGGTCTCCGCGAGTGCCCAGGCCGCGGCGGGTACGTACACGCTGAGCGTGACCGGTACCGGCACGGCCACCCACACCACCACGTACTCACTGGTGATCGGTGGCGGCGGGAACTGCCAGCCCCGGCAGGTCGTGACCAACGGCGGGTTCGAGAACGGGACGTCGCCCTGGACCCAGACGAGCGGCGTCATCAACAACCGGACCTCCGAGAAGCCCGCGCACAGCGGCTCGTACCAGGCGTGGTTCGGCGGCTGGGGCAGCACGCACAGCGACACCGCCACCCAGTCGCTGACGGTTCCGGCCGGCTGCTCGACGTACCGGCTGTCGTTCTACCTGCGGACCGACACCGCCGAGACGCCGGACGGGAACGCGTACGACACGTTCACCGTGAAGCTGGGGTCGCGGACCCTGGCGACGTACTCGAATCTCGACGCCACCAACAACTACGTGCTGAAAACCTTCGACGTCGCGTCGGCCGCCGGGCAGACGGTGACGCTGGGCTTCACCAGTAAGGAGGACGCCTACCTGCAGACCAGCTTCGTCGTGGACGATGTGGCCCTCGACGTGAGCTGATCCCACCGGGTGTGTGTACGGGGCGGGGCGTGGTCCACACGTCCCGCCCCTGCCGTTGTCCGTCCTCAGTGGACGACGGCGGCCAGCCTGCGGACGAACTCCTCGGTCTCCGCACTCCCGTCGGTAAGGCCTGCCAGCCGTCCGTGGAGTCCGCGCAGCTCCTGGCCGAGCAGGGTCGCGGGGTGCACCTCGGTGCTGTCCAGGACGGGTCCCGCCACCGCCGACGCGGCGGCCGGTTCGCCCGCGCAGACGTACGCGTCCGCCGTGCGGGCCAGAAACAGCTTGCGGGCCGAGTGCAGGCCCGGCGGCAGCAGCCGGATCGCGCTGCCGACCGCGTCCAGGGCGCGCAGCGCGTAGCGGCGCTCCCCCGTCGCGACGGCGAGGTCGCGCAGCGCGCCCGCCGCGCCGGACTCCACCCGCAGGCGCACGGAGGCGACGGAGAGCCAGGGCGCCTCCGCCTCGTCCCGCTCACCGGCCAGGTCCATCTGCGCCCAGGCCCGGGCGATGTGGTGCAGGGTGCGCCCGGCGTCGCCGCGCACCGCGTGGCCGCGCGCCTGGTAGAGATCGCTCATCGCCCCCGCCCAGTGGCGGCCCGCCGCGGCCGGGCGGATGGCCTCGCCGTACGCGAGGGCGGAGGGACCGTCGCCCTCCAGCCGGGCCAGGGTGCTCATGTCGCTGAGCGCCGCGACCCGCACGCCGACATGGCCGGACATGGCCGCCCACACCAGGGACCGGTCCAGCCAGGCCATCGCCGTTCCGTTGCGCCCCCAGAGGAGCCTGAGGCAGCCGGCCGACTGCGCGTACTCGGCGGCCAGCGGGGCGAGTTGGCGCTGGTACGGGGCGGCCGGGAGCGCCATCCAGCGGAGCATCGCGTGCAGGGTGCGCTCGACCACGGCGGTCGCTCCGGGCCAGCCGCGCTCCTCGTCGGCGCGCAGGCAGACGGCGAGCAGCGCGGTCAGGGCGTGCACCGTGTCGGTGTCCAGGGCGGGGTGGCCCACGGCCTCGGGCCCCAGGGCGCAGAACCGCGCGTGCAGGGCGACGACGTCGGCGAGGGCGGGGACCGTGCAGCCGTCGCGCCCGTGCAGCGGGCAGACCAGGCCGTACACCGGCAGCCGCCCGGGCAGGACGGTCCCCGGTGGGAGCATCGCCGGGAGCGCGCCGCCGGCGGGCTCCCCGGGCAGCGGGCCCTGCCGGACCGGGTCGGGCAGCGGTCCGGGCGCGACGGGCGCCGCCTGGGCGCGCTCCCTCTCCTCGGCCTCCTCGCAGGCGGCGACGAGGTCCCCGTCGGCCCCCAGCAGCTGGTCCAGGCGGCGGGCCAGCGGGAGCGGGGTGCGGCGGCTGCCGTGTTCGAGTTTGCTGATGGCGGTGTGGTCGTAACCGACCCGGGCGCCCACCTGGGCCTGGGTGAGACCGGCCCGCCTGCGCCGCAGCCGCAGCCGGGCGCCGAACGCCCGCCAGGCCTGGACACTGCGGGCGTCCGCGGGTGCGGGGCCCGTCGTCTCGGTCATCTCGGGCCTCGTCGTGCCTGGTCAGCGGTGCTTATCGCGCCTCGCTCACGGCTCATGCCCCGGAGGATAGCGAGGGGCCGGGTCCGCTGTCCCCGGGGCGGGAACAACATGTCCGGTAACCGGCGGGGGCGTGCGCGGTGCGGCGGCCCGGGCGCCCTCGGTGCGCGCCCGGTGATTGCGGTGGCAACGATCAGCGCCGCCTCATTCACTCCTCGTACGCACCCCGTCATCAACTGAACCGACGCTGCGCCAGTTCCCTGGAACCTGGCGCTGTCAAGATGGCCGCAACGCGGACACTCGTGAGCTTTCCGTCGTCAACTGTTGTTCTCAAGGCCACCCGAACAAGCCGTCGGTGCACACCTATTGACGTGTCGTGAGCCGGGGGTGAAGTATCCCCATCGCCGGAGAGAGCGCTCTCCGGCTTCGTGTCGTGCACCCGTTCCGCGACTCAGGAGACAAGCCCCCATGTATGGACCCCCCTCGCTCCGCAGACCCGCACCTTCGACCGGAAGAAGACGCACCGGCGTACTGGCCGCCGTCGCCGGTCTCGTCGTCTCGCTCCTCGCCTTCGTGCCCTCCACCCCGGTCAGCGCGGCCCCTTCCCTGCTCTCGCAGGGCAAGACGGTGACCGTGTCCAGCCAGGAGGGCGCCGGTACCCCCGCCACCGCCGCCGTCGACGGCGACAACGGCACCCGCTGGTCGAGCGCGTTCTCCGACCCGCAGTGGATCAAGGTCGACCTGGGCACCTCCGCCTCGGTCAGCCAGATCGCGCTGCGGTGGGAGGCCGCCTACGCCAAGAGCTACAAGATCGAGTTCTCCACGGACAACAACACGTGGAGCACCGCCTACTCGACCACCACGGGTCCCGGCGGCAACGAGACGCTGAACGTCTCGGGCACCGCCCGCTACGTGCGGCTGACCGGTACCGCCCGCGCCACCGGCTACGGCTACTCGCTGTGGGAGTTCCAGGTGCTCGGCACCACCGGCGGCGACGGCGGCCCGCAGATCCCGGGCGGCGGTGACCTCGGCCCGAACGTCCTGGTCTTCGACCCGTCGACGCCCAACATCCAGGCCAAGGTGGACGAGATCTTCCACCAGCAGGAGTCGGCGCAGTTCGGCAACGGACGCTACGCGCTGATGTTCAAGCCGGGCACGTACAACAACATCAACGCGCAGATCGGCTTCTACACCTCGATCGCCGGTCTCGGCCTCAAGCCGGACGACACCACGTTCAACGGTGATGTCACCGTGGACGCGGGCTGGTTCAACGGCAACGCCACGCAGAACTTCTGGCGTTCGGCGGAGAACCTGGCGCTGAACCCGGTCAACGGCACCGACCGCTGGGCCGTGTCCCAGGCCGCTCCGTTCCGCCGGATGCACGTCAAGGGCGGCCTCAACCTCGCCCCGAACGGCTACGGCTGGGCGAGCGGCGGCTACATCGCCGACAGCAAGATCGACGGCCAGGTCGGCCCGTACTCGCAGCAGCAGTGGTACACCCGCGACAGCTCCATCGGCAGCTGGGGCAACGGCGTCTGGAACATGACGTTCTCGGGTGTCGAGGGTGCTCCGGCGCAGAGCTTCCCCGAGCCGCCGTACACCACCCTCCAGAACACCCCGGTCTCCCGCGAGAAGCCGTTCCTCTACCTGGACGGCAACGACTACAAGGTCTTCGTCCCCGCCAAGCGCACCAACGCGCGCGGCGTCTCCTGGAACGGGACCCCGCAGGGCGAGTCCATCCCGCTGAGCCAGTTCTACGTCGTCAAGCCGGGGGCCACCGCCGCCACCATCAACGCGGCCGTCCAGCAGGGCCTGCACCTGCTGTTCACGCCCGGCATCTACCACGTGAACCAGACGATCAACATCGACCGCGCCAACACGGTCGTGCTGGGCCTCGGCCTGGCGACGATCATCCCGGACAACGGGGTCACCGCACTCAAGGTCGGTGACGTGGACGGCGTGAAGCTGGCCGGCCTCCTGGTCGACGCCGGTCCGCAGAACTCCCAGGTCCTCGTGCAGGTCGGCCCCGACGGCGCCTCCGCGAACCACTCCGCCAACCCGACCAGCGTCCAGGACGTGTTCGTCCGGGTCGGCGGCGCCGGTGCCGGCAAGGCGACCACGGGCATGGTGATCAACAGCAACGACACGATCATCGACCACACCTGGCTGTGGCGCGCCGACCACGGCGAGGGCATCGGCTGGGAGACCAACCGCTCCGACTACGGCCTCCAGGTCAACGGCGACAACGTCCTGGCCACCGGACTCTTCGTCGAGCACTTCAACAAGTACGACGTCCGCTGGTCCGGCGAGAACGGCAAGACGATCTTCTTCCAGAACGAGAAGGCCTACGACGCCCCCAACCAGGCGGCCGTCCAGAACGGCAACATCAAGGGCTACGCCGCCTACAAGGTGGACGACTCGGTCAACACCCACGAGGGCTGGGGACTGGGGAGCTACTGCTACTTCAACGTCGACCCGAGCATCCGCCAGGACCACGGCTTCGAGGCCCCGGTCAAGGCCGGCGTGAAGTTCCACGACCTGATCGTCGTCTCCCTCGGCGGCCAGGGCCAGTACAACCACGTCATCAACGACACGGGTTCGCCGACCTCCGGGACCTCGACCGTGCCGTCGCAGGTGGTGTCCTACCCCTGACGGGGAGACGCAGGACATCCGGCACCTGAGGTGAACCGGCGCGGGGCCCGGCAGTCTGCCGGGCCCCGCGTCCGTCGTCCTGGTCCGCCGTCTACAGCAGACTGGACGGCGGCGCGCCGCCGAGTGTCTGCTCGGACCAGATGACCTTGCCCCGGTCGGTGTACCTGGCCCCCCAGCGCTCCGCGAACTGGGCGACGAGGAAGAGGCCCCGGCCGCCCTCGTCCGTCGTGGTGGCGTAGCGCAGGTGCGGGGAGGTGCTGCTGCAGTCCGACACCTCGCAGGTCAGGGCCCGGTCGTAGAGCAGCCGGACCGTGATGGGCTCGGAGCCGTAGCGGATGGCGTTGGTGACGAGTTCGCTCAGGATGAGCTCGGTGACGAAGCCCTCCTCGTCCAGGCCCCGGTCCGAGAGCCAGCGCATGGCCTGTTTGCGGATTCCGGCGACCGCGGCCGGGTCCGGGGGCACGTCCCACTGGACGCGCCGGGACGGGTCCAGGGTGCGGGTCCGGGCGACCAGCAGGGCCACGTCGTCGCTGGCGCGGCTGGGCAGCATGGCCTCCAGCACGTCGTCGCAGGTCTCCTCGGGGGTGCGGTCGCGGTCGGCGAGCGAGCGGCGCAGCAGCTCCATGCCGTCGTCGATGTCCCGGTCGCGGCGCTCCACCAGACCGTCCGTGTACAGGACGAGGCGGCTGCCCTCGGGGACGTCCAGCTCGGTCATCTCGAAGGGCATGCCGCCGATCCCGAGGGGCAGTCCGGCCGGGATCTCCGGGAAGCTGACCGTGCCGTCGGGCAGCACGAGCGCGGGCCCGGGGTGGCCGGCCCTGGCGACCGTGCAGCGGCCGGACACGGCGTCGTAGATCGCGTACAGGCAGGTGGCGCCGGTGATCGAGCCGCCGCCCGACTCCTCGTCCTGGTCCATCCTGACCACCAGTTCGTCCAGGTGGCCGAGGAGTTCGTCGGGCGCCAGGTCGAGCGTGGAGAAGTTGAGGACCGTCGTGCGCAGCCGGCCCATGGTGGCCGCCGCGTGCAGCCCGTGCCCGACGACGTCGCCGACGACGAGGGCGACCCGGGCGCCGGAGAGCGGGATCACGTCGAACCAGTCGCCGCCCACGCCCGCCTGCGCCGGGAGGTAGCGGAAGGCGACGTCCAGGGCGTTCTGCTCGGGCAGGCCGCGCGGGAGGAGGCTGCGCTGAAGGGTGACGGCCATCTCGTGCTCACGGGTGTAGCGGCGGGCGTTGTCGACACTGACCGCGGCACGGGCCACCAGTTCCTCGGCGAAGGAGAGGTCGTCCAGGTCGAAGGGGTCCTCGTTCTGCGCGCGCCAGAAGTTGGCGATGCCCAGGATGACGCCGCGGGCCCGAAGCGGGACCGAGAGCAGGGAGTGGTAGCCGTGCTCCAGGACGCGGTCGGCCTGTTCCGGCTCGGTCTCCCGCCACTGCCACGAGGTGGCCAGGTCGGAGACGATCCAGGTGTGCCCGACGCCGGTGCCCACGCCTTCGGCGGTGGTCGCCCGGTAGCCGATGACGCGGCCGGTCGGGAAGAGCGGGTGGTCCTCGACGGAGGTGCGGACGGCGGTGCGGCGGAGGTCCAGGGTGTCGCCCGTGGGCGGTCGCGGCTCCCCGCCGCGCAGGACGGCGTCGGCCAGGTCGACCGTGACGCAGTCGGCGAATCCGGGGACGGCGACGTCGGCGAGCTCCTGGGCGGTGGTGGTGACGTCGAGGGTGGTCCCGATCAGGGCGCCCGCCCGGTAGAGGAGCGTCAGCCGTTCGCGTACGGTCTCGGCGCGGCCGGTGAGGGCCCGCAGTTCGGTGGTGTCGCGGAGGGTGGCGACCATGCCGGGCTGGCCGCCGCGCTCCTCGGTGGGGCGGAGGTTGACGGCGAGCAGCCGGTCCCCGGCGGGCCGGAGCTCGTCCGTGGCGACCTGCCCGGAGGACAGCAGCTCCGCGGTGCCGGAGGCGAGCCCGAGGTCGGTCACCGCGCGGCCCTCGGCGTCCGCCGGGAGGCCGAGCAGCCGCCGGGCCTCGTCGTTGGCGAGCAGCAGCCGGTGGTCGGCGCCGATGATGAGGACGCCCTCGCGCACGGCGTGCAGGACGGCGTCGTGGTGTTCGTACATCCGGGTCATCTCGGCCGGGCCGAGGCCGCGCGTCTGGCGGCTGAGGCGGCGGCCCACCAGGGCGGCGCCGGCCGCGGTGAGGGCGAGGGCGGTGATCCCGGCGCCGATGGTCAGCGGGACGCTCGGGTACGCGAGCCGGTTGACGGCCTCGACCTTGATACCGACCGCCACCAGTCCGGCCACGGAGCCGTCCCGGCGCTCGACGGGCACCAGCGAGGTGACCGCTCTGCCCCGGCTCCCCGTCACCGTGCGGGTGACCGCTTCCCCTTCGACCGCTTCCTTGTAGGGGCCGCTGATCCGCTTGCCGATGAGGGCGATGTCGCGATGGGTGTAGCGGATGCCGTCGGTGCCGGCCACGACGACGTTCTCGACGCCGGTGCTCTGCCGGATCTCCTCGGCGCGCGGCTGGAGGACGGCCGTGGGGTTCTTGCTGTCGAGGGCCGCCGCGACGCCCGGGGCGTGGGCGAAGGTCTGCGCGACGCTCAGCGACTGGGTGCGGGCCGCGCTCATGCTGTCGCGGCGGCCCTGTACGACGAGGGCGACGACGGCGGCGGCGTCGAGCAGGATGACGATGCCGAGCATGAGGACGAAGAACTGTCCGGCGACGGTACGGACGCTGAACATCGAGATCAGTCCGCGTCCCCGGGAGGCCCGCCCGCGGGGCGGCTTCGAGGGCGCGGGCGCGTCGCCGCCCGGGCGGCCGCCCTCGTGTCGCTGCGGACGCCGGGCGGAGCGGTGAAATATCGCCCGGAATCGACCTGTGCCACCCACATATCCAGGTTTAACACGGATCGCCGCAGGGCGATCGGTGTGCGGGACCGGTCCGCGTTCCCCGGCTGGCCGGTCCGGGCGCGATCGGGTGACGCGCGAGCGGCGGGCGCGTGCCCGGGCGCCGGGACCACCGCCCGCGCCCGATGATCCGGAAATGGTGCCTGTATTCCTGACCAAGGCGGTCGAGCTGCTGCTCGGCCGGGAGAACCGCTCACTGCATCTGAAGGCGGCCGGCTGGGCGACGGTGCTGCTCGCCGTGACGATGCTGGCCGGGTCCTGGCTGGTGGTCCTGGCCGAACGGCACGCGCCGGACGCCACGATCACGTCCTATCCACGGGCGCTGTGGTGGTCGGTGGAGACCGCGACGACCGTCGGTTACGGGGATCTCTTCCCGGTGACGCTGTGGGGGCGGGTCGTGGCCGCCGTCGTGATGGGCGTCGGCATCACGACGTACGGGATGGTGACGGCCGCCCTCGCGACCTGGTTCGTCGGGCACGAGCAGCGGCGCCGCCACCGGCTGGCCGCCGAGGCCGGGCACGCCGCGCGCGAGATGCGGGACGAGACGGAGCGGCTGCTGCACGAGCGCTTCGACCGCATCGAGCGGCTGCTCGCCGATTCGGGACGCAGGCCGCCGGGCTGAGCGGCGGGGCGCTCCGGGTGTGAACGGCCCGGGGCCGGGCACGCCTTTTTCGATCACCCGCCCCAGGGGCTCCGGAAACCGGCAGGATGTCGGTGTACAGGGCCGTCGTCCCGGCGGCGGTGCCGAGCGAGCAGAGGAGCCCCATGCGGGAGACGCGTGCAGAGCAGTCGCCGTCGGACGAGGAGACCGCTCCCGGCGCGGCCGAGGAGGCGCAGGTCATCGTGGTCGGCGCGGGCCCGGCCGGTTCGTCCGCCGCCTACCACCTCGCACGGGCCGGGATCGATGTGCTGCTCCTGGAGAAGTCCCGCTTCCCCCGCGAGAAAGTGTGCGGGGACGGGCTGACCCCGCGCGCGGTGCACCAGCTGATCCGCATGGGCGTCGACATCCAGGCCCCGGGCTGGACCCGGTCACGGGGGATGCGCTGGGTGGCCGGTCCCCGGCAGGTGGAGATCGACTGGCCGGCGCTGGGCGGCTTCCCGGACTTCGGGCTCACCCGCAGCCGCCACGACTTCGACGACATCCTGGCCCGGCACGCCGTCGCGGCCGGGGCCCGGCTGCGTACCGGGGTGAAGGTGAAGGAGCCGGTGACCGACCGGGCCGGGCGGATCACCGGGGTGTCGGCGGTGTCCGGCGCGGACACGGTGGTGCACCGGGCGCCCGTCGTGATCGCCGCCGACGGCGCCTCGGCCCGGATCGCGCTGGCCATGGGCCTGGAGCGGGACGCCAAGCGGCAGATCGCCACGGCCGCCCGGCGCTACTACCGCAGCCCGGAGCGCTCGCGGGAGGACTTCCTGGAGCTGTGGGCCGACCTCCGCTTCCCGAAGAGCGACGCGTATCTGCCCGGGTACGGCTGGATCTTCCCGATGGGCGACGGCCGGGTGAACGTCGGCCTGGGCGCGCTCCCCCACCGCCGGCACGGCAGTGCGGACCTGCGGGCCACGCTGGACCGGTGGCTCGCCCGTACGCCGGAGGAGTGGGGGCTGCGCGAGGAGAACGCCGAGGGGCCCGTGCGCAGCGCCGCCCTGCCGCTGGGCTTCAACCGCCACCCGCTGTACACCCGGGGGCTCCTGCTCGTCGGGGACTCCGGGGGCATGGTGAGCCCGTGGAACGGCGAGGGCATCGGGCAGGCGATGGAGGCGGGAGAGGTCGCCGCCGAGACGACGGCGCTGGCGCTGGCACTGCCGCCGGGGCCGAGGCGGGAGCGGGCGCTGCGCCACTACCCGGCCGAGATGAACCGGCGCTGGGGCCGCTACTACCGGCTCGGCAACACGGCGGCCGATCTCATCTTCAGCCGGTCGGGCTTCCAGCCGGTGCTGAACCGGTACGTGATGGGCTCTCCGGCGCTGCTCAACACCCTGGCCCGGCTGCTCACCAACCTCACGGAGCACCCCTCGCGCGACGCGATCGACCATGTCCTGAACACGGCGGTCCGCCTGGTGCCCACGCCGGGCGTCCGGCGACGCTGATCAGGAACGTGTCCGCCGTCCGCCGGCGGACGCCCCCGCACACCAGATGTGAGAACCGAAGGCGATCCATGCACAAGCAAGAGACCGAAGAGGCAGGCCGGGGCGCGGGCGCGCGCCCGGAGACCTGGCTGCGCCGCTACCACCCCACGGGCGCCCGCGCCGAGCTGGTGTGCTTCCCGCACGCGGGCGGCGCGGCGGGGTTCTGGCGCCCGCTGTCCGACGCCGTACGGCAGGCGCTGGACGTGCGCGCCGTGCAGTACCCGGGCCGGCAGGACCGCTACCGCGAGGAGCCCCTCGATGATCTGCACCGGCTCGCCGATCTGATCGCCGAGGCCCTGGCGGCCGGTCCGGCCCCGGCCGGGCCGCGCGTGTTCCTCGGGCACAGCATGGGCGCCTCGCTCGCCCACGAGGTGGCGCTGCGGCTGTCCGGCGTACCGGGCCAGGGGGCGACGGCGCTGATCGTGTCCGGGCGGCGGGCGCCCTCGCGCCTGGGGTCCGGGGGGCCCGAGACGGACGAGGCACTGCTCGCCCGGGTCCGCGGGCTCGGCGGCACGGACCCGGCCGTGCTGGCCAACCCGGAACTGCTCGACGTGATCCTGCCGGCGTTGCGCGCCGACTACGCGGCCGTCGCGGGGTACGTGCCGGGCGGCGGTCTCCTGTCGTGCCCGGTCGTCGCCCTCACCGGGGACGGGGACCCGGAGGTGGCGCCGGACGACGTGGGGCCGTGGCGCGAGACGACCACGGGCGCGTTCGCGATGCGGATCCTGCCGGGCGGGCACTTCTTCCTGAACGACCATCTGCCGGCCGTCGCGGAGCTGGCCGTTTCCCTGTCCGCCGCCCCGGCCCAGGGGCCGCTCAGCCGCTGACCCCGCCGGAAGCCCCCGACGCCGCCCCCCGCGCGTCGGGGGCTTCCTTGTGGGTGCCGAAGGCCCGCAGGAAGGTGTCGACGCCCGCTGTGACGACCTCGGCGACCTCCGCCGGGTCCAGCGGGCGGGTGCCCAGCGCGCTCATCCCCGGCAGCTCGTCGTAGACCAGCGCGATGAACTGGTTGGCCGCCCTGACCGGGTCCCCGATCCGCAGGTGCCCGGCGTTGGCCAGCCGGGCGAGGCGGCCCGCGAGCGCCTCGGTGAACTGGTTGGGCCCGCTGGCCCGTACCGCGTCGAAGAGGTCCGGGAAGCGCACGGCCTCCGCGTACAGCAGCCGGCGTACGGCCTCGGACTGCTCGTCGCAGTAACAGTCGACCAGCTTGGTCGCCAGGTCCTCGAGCGCGGGGCGCAGCCGGTCCGGGTCGGTGGGGAAGTCGGTGAGGACGTCCAGGGTCTTGGCGTTGGACCGGGCCGCCGTCTCCGTCAGGACGTACCGGAAGAGCTTCTCCTTCGAGCCCAGGTGGTTGTAGATCGTCGGCTTGGAGACCCCGGCCTCGGCGGCGATCACATCCAGGCTCGCCTGGGCGTATCCGACCTGCGCGAAGACCCGCAGGGCCGCCTCCACGATCGCCCGGCGCTTGTCGAGGCGGCCGCGGTCCGCCGGGCGCCCGTCCTTCTCTTCCTTCTCGCCAACGCTCATGCGCCCATGCTACGGTGCCAGCCACCTGATTTAACTACCCAGTTAAATTTTCTGGCTGAGTCGGTTCAAAGGAGTTGCTGTGTCTGTAACGAAGCCGGTGGGAAGCGGGCCCGCCCGGCTCGATGGAGCGCTGCTGACGCTGGTCGGCGTCATGGTGCTCGGCGGGATGATGTCGTATCTGGACGCGACGATCGTCAACGTCGGGATCAGCACCCTGGGCGGCGAGTTCCACGCGACGCTGGCCACCATCGAGTGGGTCACCACCGGCTATCTGCTCGCGGTGGCCCTGGCGATTCCGCTGGCCGGCTGGGCGGTGACGCGGTTCGGCGCCAAGCGCATGTGGCTGCTCGGCCTCTCGGTGTTCCTGATCGGCTCGACGCTCTGCGCCTTCGCCCGGAACGCGGAGAGCCTGATCGCCTTCCGCGTCGTCCAGGGCTTCGGCGGCGGCATGGTCGATCCGATCATGATGACCGTGGTGGCGGGCGCCGCGGGACCGGCGAGGATCGGCCGGGTCATGGGCCTGGTCTCCGTCCCGATCACGCTGGGCCCGGTGATCGGCCCCGTGGTCGGCGGGCTGCTGCTGGACAACTTCTCCTGGCAGTGGATGTTCCTGGTCAACATCCCCTTCGCGCTGGCCGCGATCGTGCTGGCCGTCCGGGTGCTCCCGGCGGATCCGCCGCCGAGCGGCGACCCCGTGCCGTTCGACGCGCTGGGCGTGGCCCTGCTCTCCCCCGGTTTCGCCGCGATCGTGTTCGCGCTGTCCCGGGCGGGCGGCGACGGCTTCGGCGGTACGCAGGTGATCGTCGGGCTCGCGGTGGGCGTCGCCCTGTTCGCCGCGTACGCCGTGCACGCGCTGCGCACCCCGGCGACGCCGCTGCTGGACCTCCGACTGTTCGGCAGCAAGGGGTTCAGCGCGAGCGTGACCACGATGTTCCTGCTCGGCGGCGGGCTGTTCTCGCTGCTGTTCCTGCTGCCGCTGTACTACCAGCAGGTGCGCGGCCACACCGTCCTGGAGTCCGGGCTGCTGCTCGCCCCACTGGGCCTCGGCACCCTGATCGGCATGCCGGTCGCGGGCAACCTCGCCGACAAGGTGGGCGCCCGGCGGCTGGTCCCGGCCGGTGCGCTGCTGATCGGCGTCGGCGCCCTGGTCTTCACCGGTTCGGGCTCCGGCACCTCCCAGGCCGCCCTGACCGCCGCCCAGTTCGCCGCCGGTTTCGGCATGGGTCTGGTCGGCGCGCCGACCATGGGCTCGGTCTACAAGACGGTGCCGGGCGAGTCGGTCGCCGGTGCCACGGGCGCGGTCTTCATCCTCAACCAGATCGGCGCCTCGCTCGGCATCGCCGTCGTCGCGCTGATCCTCCAGAGCGGCGGCTCCCACGCCGCCCCCACCGCCGACTCCTTCTCCGACGCCTTCTGGTGGCCGGTCGCCGCGGCCGTCGTGGTCTTCGCCGCGGGTCTGCTGCTGCCCGGGAAGCCCGGGAGCGGACCGGCCGCCGCCGGGGCGCCGGAGGAGGCGTCCGCGGGCCCGGAGCCGGTCACCGGCCGCACCTGAGCCGTACGCGTCGCCCCTCACCCGCTCGTCCGCCCCCTCCCGGAGGTCTCCATGAGCCGTCCCCGCGGCTTCCCCCTGTCCGTGCTCGACGTGGTGCCCGTCTTCGAGGGCGGCTCCGCGACCCGGGCGCTCCGCGACACCGTCGCCCTGGCCCCGCGCATCGAAGAACTCGGCTACCTGCGCTACTGGGTGGCCGAGCACCACAGCACCCCCAGCCTCGCCACCTCCGCGCCCGGCATACTCGCCGGACGCCTGGCCGCCGCCACGACCACGCTGCGCGTCGGCTCCGGCGGCGTCCTGCTGCCCAACCACGCGCCGCTCGTCGTCGCCGAACAGTTCGGCACCCTGGAGGCGCTGCACCCGGGCCGCGTCGACCTGGGCCTCGGCCGGGCGCCCGGCACCGACCCGCACACCGCCCGCGCCCTGCGCCGCGCACCGGAGGACGGGGACGGCTTCGCCCGTCAGGTCGCCGAGCTGAACGGCTACTTCGCGCCCGGCGACCCGGCGTCACCGATCACCGCCGTGCCCGCCGCCGACGGCAGGCCGGAGCTGTGGCTGCTCGGGTCCAGCACGGCCGGCGCCGGACTCGCCGGATCGCTGGGCCTGCCGTACGCCTTCGCGCACCAGATCAACCCGCACGCGACCGCGGACGCCCTGGACCACTACCGGCGGTCCTTCCGGCCCTCGCCGTACCTGGACCGGCCGCGCACCCTCATCTCCGCGCTGGTCACCGTCGCCGGCACGGACCGGGCCGCCCGGGAGGTCGCGGCGCCTTATCTGCTCGGCAAGACACGGATGCGTACGGTGCGCCGCTTCGACGCGTTCCCCTCGGCCCGGACCGCGGCCGGCCACACGTACACCGAGGCGGAGGCGCAGTTCCTGGACGAGCTGGCGGGGCATCAGCTGATCGGGGCGCCGGACACCGTGCGCGGCAGGCTGGCGGACCTGGTGGCGCGCACGGGGGCCGATGAGCTGATGGCCCTGACCGTGGTGCCGGACCAGACGGACCGGCTGCGCTCGTTCGAACTGCTCGCGGAGGCCGCGCGGGACGTCCGGCCCGAACCGGCCCGGCTCCGGACCGCTCCGTGACCCACGTCCGGCCCCCTCTCCCCTCGTACCCCGGAGCCCTCATGCACCAGCCGCGCCTTCGCCGATCCGCTCTGCTGCCCGTCCTGCTCCTCGCCGCCGTCACCGCGTGCAGCACGGACGGCGGTGCCTCGTCCGCCGGTCCGGCGAAACCCCGCAGCGGCGGCAGCCTCACCTACGCGGCGCAGCAGGAGCCGGACTGCTGGGATCCGCACACCAGCGCGCAGGACGTGACCGCCTTCGTCCAGCGCCCGGTCTTCGACTCGCTCGTCCACCAGACCCCGGACGGGGAGCTGGAGCCGTGGCTGGCGAAGTCCTGGAAGACCTCCGAGGGAGGCCGGACGTACACCTTCGAGCTGCGCGACGACGTCACCTTCCACGATGGCAAGCGCCTCGACGCGGCGGCGGTGAAGGCCAACTTCGACCACATCACCGCCAAGGCGACCCGGTCGCAGTACGCGGCCGGGCTGCTCGGCCCGTACGAGGGCACCACCGTGAAGGGGAAGTACGAGGCCGAGGTCCGCTTCAGCCGTCCGTACGCGCCCTTCCTCCAGGCGGCGAGCACCACCTATCTGGGCATGGCCTCGCCCGCCTCGCTGAAGGCGGGCGCCGACACGCTCTGCGCGGGCACCGGCTCGGTCGGCTCCGGGCCCTTCGAGGCCGGTGCCTACACCCGGGGCCAGCAGCGCGGCTACACCAGGAACGCCGCCTACGCATGGGCCCCGAAGGGCGCCGGTCACAGCGGGCCCGCCCGGCTGGACGCGTTCACCATCCGCTTCCTCACCGAGGACGCCACCCGGGTGGGCGCCCTGACGTCCGGTCAGGTCGACGCGGCGGCCGCGCTGCCCGCGAACCGCATAGCGGCCGTACGCCGCGACGCCCGGCTGGACGTCGTGACGAAGGATGTCCCGGGCGCGGTCGACACCTTCTACCTGAACACGAAGAGCCCGCTCTTCTCGGACGAGCGGGTACGCAAGGCGTTCCAGCGGTCCATCGACCTGGACGCCCTGGTGAAGTCGGTGTTCCAGGGCACCGGCACCCGCGCCTGGAGCACCCTCTCCCCCGCGACTCCGCACAGCTACGACCCCGCGCTGGTGAACAGCTGGCCCTACGACCGGGCGCTCGCCGGCCGGCTCCTGGACCGGGCGGGCTGGACAGGGCGCGACGCGGAGGGCTACCGGACGAAGAACGGCGAGCGGCTGACCGTGACCGCCCCGGTCTACGGCCAGGCGTCGGTGTTCTCGCAGGCCGTGCAGGGCGACCTGAAGAAGGCGGGCATCGACCTGAGGCTCGCCGCCTCCACCGACGCGACGGCGGTCTCCGCCCAGCTGGACGAGGGGCGTTACGACGTGGTCGAGACGTCCTGGGCGCGCGGCGACGGCGACATCCTCAGCAGCTTCTTCCTCTCCACCGAGTCGTCCGAGGGCGGCGGGCACAACTTCGCCAGGGTCACCGACCCGCAGGTCGACGCCTGGCTGAAGAAGGCACAGGCCGCGACCTCGCCGGACGAGCGCGCCGCGTACTACGGCAAGGTGCAGAAGTGGACGACCGACCACGCCGCGGTGGTCCCCGCGTACGTGCAGAAGGCCGCCGTCGGGGTCAACAAGAAGGTGCACGGGCTGCGGCTGTCCCTGTCGGCGTGGCCGGAGTTCTACGCCGCCTGGGTCGAGGCCGGCCGATGAAACACCCGCACGCGTCCGCCGTGGTCCGGGCCGTCGCGGCCCGGGCCGGGGCGGCGGTCCTCGTCGTCTGGGGGGCCGCCACCTGCGCCTTCCTGGCGCTGCACCTCATCCCCGGCGATCCGGTCGCCGCGATCGTCGGGTCCCATGCCCTGGTCGGCGCGGAGCAGCGCGAGGAGATCCGCCACCACTACGGCCTCGACCGGTCCCCGCTCATCCAGTACGGCGCGTATCTCCGGCGGCTGGCCACCGGCGAGCTGGGCGACTCGTACCAGGTGCAGCAGCCGGTCTCCTCGCTGCTGGCCGGTCAGATCGGGCCGACCGCGCAGCTCGCGCTGTGGTCCTCGCTGGTCGCGGTGGTGCTGGCGGCGACGGTGACCGTGCTGACGTCGGGGCGTTCCCGGTGGCCGCGCCGGGTGTCGTCGGCGGTGGAGCTGCTGGTGGTGTCCACGCCGTCGTTCTGGCTCGGGATCATGCTGCTGACGGTGTTCTCGTTCCGGCTGGAGTGGCTGCCGGTCTCCGACAGCGGTGACGCCCGCTCGCTGGTCCTGCCGGTGATCACGCTGGCGCTGCCCATCGCGGCGGTGCTCACGCAGGTGATGCGGGAGGGGCTGCTCGGGGCACTGGAACAGCCGTTCAGCCTGACCGCGCGCTCGCGGGGGCTCGCCGAGCACACCGTGCGCTCGCGCCACGCACTGCGCCACGCCGCGCTGCCGGCGCTCACCCTCACGGGCTGGTCTACCGGGACACTGCTGGGCGGCGCGGTGGTGGTGGAGAACGTGTTCGCGCGCCCGGGCCTCGGCCGGATCACCCTCCAGGCGGTGAGCGACCGCGACCTGCCGGTGGTGCAGGGCGTGGTGGCGCTGTCGGCCGTGGTGTTCGTGCTGGTCGGCGCGGTGGTGGAGCTGCTGTACGTGGTCGTGGACCCCCGGCTGCGCAGGGGTACGGGGGTGGCCGCCGCATGAGCGCCGAACAGGCGGTACGGGCCGGGGCACCGGTCGCGGCGGTCCGCAGGGGCCGTACGGGCCGGGTGCGGCCGGGGGTGCTCGCCGCCGCCGTGCTGCTGGGGCTGATCCTGCTCGCCGCGCTGGCTCCGGGGCTCCTGGCCCACGGCAGCCCGGCCGATACCGACCCGGTCCACGCGCTCCAGGCACCGGGCGCGGCGCACTGGTTCGGTACGGATCAGCTGGGGCGGGACGTCTTCGCCCGGGTGGTGCACGGCACCCGCTACTCGCTGGCCATCGGGGCGGCGGCGACGGGTGCCGGGGTCGGGCTCGCCGTGGTGTGGGGGCTGGGCGCCGCGCTGTCCGGCCGGTTCGGCGACGCGGTGCTGATGCGGGCCGCCGACGCGCTGCTGGCACTGCCCGGACTGCTGCTGGCCCTGATGGTCGTGCTCATCGCGGGCAAGGGGGTGCCGGGCACCACGGTCGCCGTGGCGGTGGGGACGGCGCCCGGGTTCGCCCGGGTGGTGCGGGCGCAGGCACGGGTGGTGCGCCGGTCCGGGTATGTCGAGTCCGCCGTGGCGCTGGGCGTGCCGCGTCCGCTGATCGTGCTCCGCCATGTGCTGCCGAACACGCTGGGGCCGTTGCTGGTGCTGGCGACGGTGACGCTCGGGGCGTCCATCTCGACGGGGGCGGCGCTGAGTTATCTGGGTCTCGGGGCGCAGCCGCCGACGCCCGAGTGGGGGGCGATGCTCACGGAGGGCCAGGGGTTCCTGGACCAGGCGTGGTGGATCGCACTCTTCCCGGGCCTCCTGCTGGTCTCCACGGTCCTCGCGGTCACCGTCGTGGGCCGCCACGTGCAGGCACGAGCGGAAGGACGGGCCGCCTCATGACGACAGCATCGACGAGGAAGGCCCTGTTCGATGTCGCCGGGCTGAACGTGCGCTTCGGCACCGGACCCGGCGAGGTGCACGCGGTGCGCGACGCCGCGTTCTCGCTCGACGCAGGCCGGTGCCTGGCGGTCGTCGGCGAGTCGGGCTCCGGGAAGAGCGCGCTCGCCCGCGCCCTGCTCGGCCTCGCGGGCCCGACCGCCCGGGTCACGGCGGACCGGCTGCGCGTCGCGGGCCGCGAGGCGCGGGATTTCGGGCCGCGCGAGTGGCGTGCGGTACGGGGCCGGCGCGTCGGCCTCGTCGCGCAGGACGCGCTGGTGGCGCTGGACCCGCTGCGGCCCGTCGGCAAGGAGATCGCGGAGCCGCTGCTCGCCCACCGCGTCGTCCCGCGCAAGGAGGCCGGGGCGCGGGTCCTCGCCCTGCTGGAGCGGGTCGGGGTGCCCGACCCCGCGGAACGGGCGCGGGCCTACGTCCACCAGCTGTCCGGCGGGCTGCGGCAGCGGGCGCTGATCGCCTCGGCCATCGCCGCCGAGCCCGGTGTGCTGATCGCGGACGAGCCGACGACCGCCCTGGACGCCTCGGTCCAGTCGCGCGTCCTGGGGCTCCTGGGCGAGCTGAAGGAGGGCGGCACCGGGCTGCTCCTCATCAGCCACGACCTGGCGGTCGTCGAGGCGCTGGCGGACGAGGTGGCCGTGATGAAGGACGGCGCCATCGTGGAGCACGGGCCGGCCGAACGGGTGCTGGGCGCCCCTGAACACCCTTACACCAAGGAACTGCTGGCGGCGATCCCGGGGAGTGGTCCGCCTCGCGCGCTTCCGGCCGCGCCTCCGGACGACGGCGGCGGGCCGCTGCTCGCCGTCTCCGGGGTCCGCAAGGTGTTCAAGGGGGCGCGGGGCAGCCGCAGAACGGCGGTGGACGGGGTGTCGTTCACCGTGCGGCCGGGCGAGGCGGTGGGCCTGGTCGGCGCGTCCGGGTCGGGCAAGTCGACGCTGGCCCGGATGGTGCTGGGGCTGGTCGCGCCCGACGGCGGGACGGTGGAGCTGGACGGGGCGCCGTGGAGCACCCTGCGCGAGCGGGACCGGCGGGAGCGGCGGCACACCGTGCAGCTCGTGCCGCAGGATCCGCTCAGCGCGTTCGACCCGCGGTGGAGCGTGGAGCGGATCGTGGGCGAGGCCCTGGCCGTGTCCGGGGTGGCGCGCGCGGAGCGCCGGGAGCACACCGTACGGCTCCTGGAACAAGTGGGCCTGTCCGCAGCGCACTTGGCGCGCGGGCCGCTCGCGCTGTCCGGCGGGCAGCGTCAGCGGGTGGCCATCGCGCGGGCTGTGGCGCCCTCGCCCCGGCTGCTGGTGTGCGACGAGCCGGTGTCGGCCCTCGATGTGTCCGTACAGGCCCAAGTGCTCGGCCTGCTGCGGTCGTTGCAGGACGAGCTCGGGCTGGCGACGCTCTTCGTCTCGCACGATCTCGCGGTCGTACGGGAGGTGTGCGCGCGGGTGCTGGTGATGGAGGACGGCCGGATCGTGGAGTCCGGAGCGGTGGAGCGGGTCTTCGCCGAGCCCGCGCACCCGTACACGCGGGCCCTGCTGGCAGCGGTGCCACGGCGTCGGGAGCGGGCATGCCGGTGACGGGGCGGCTGGCCGACGCGGTCGCGGCGCACCGGGCAGGCCCGCGGCCGCTGGACGAGCTCCCGGCCATGCCGGGGACCGAGGTCACGGAGCGCTGGATTCCGGGGGTTGCGGGTGCGCCCCGGGTACGGGTGCGGGTCTACCGGCCGGCCGGGGCGGGGGCCGCGCTGCCCGCGGTGCTGTGGATCCACGGCGGGGGCTTCGTGCTCGGCAGCGTGGACGCGGTCCACCACGCGGCCGCGCGGGCGGCGGCGTTCGCCTCCGCGGTGGTCGTGGCGGTGTCCTACCGGCTGGCCCCGGAGGACCCGTTCCCGGCGGGGCTGGACGACTGCTGGGCCGCGCTGGAGTGGACCGCCGGACACGCGGCGGAGATCGGGGCGGACCCGGCCCGGATCGCCGTCGCGGGCGCCAGCTCCGGCGGCTGTCTCGCCGCCGGTCTCACCCTGCTGGCCCGGGACCGGGGCGGCCCGGCCCTCGTCCTCCAGCACCTGAGCACCCCGGTGCTGGACGACCGGCTGGACACGGACTCGATGGCCGCGTTCCCGGACACCCCGGTCTGGAACCGCCGCCTGGCCCGGGAGAGCTGGGAGCTGTATCTGGGGCCGGGCGGTGGCGGGCCCCACGTACCGGCGTACGCGGCGCCGGCGCGCGCGGCGGACCTGGGCGGGCTGCCCCCGGCGTACCTCTCGACCGCGGGGCTCGATCCGCTGCGCGACGAGGGCCTGCTGTACGCGCTCCGCCTCGCCCGGGCCGGGGTGCCGGTGGAGGTGCACCACTTCCCGGGCGCGTACCACGCGTTCGGCGGCTGGGCGGAGACGCCGGGCTCACCGGACACCGATGCGCCCCGCCGGGTGGCGGCGGAGCACCTGACCGCGCTGCGGCGGGGGCTGCACGCGGGCGGGCCCGGCGGCCCGGGGGCGGGCTGAGGCGGCCGGTCAGGCGTCGTCCCCGGTCCACCGGGCCGCGAGGAGCAGGGCGATGTCGTCGGGCCGGTCGGCGGCCTGGCGGGCCCGGCGGATGACGTGGTCGGCGGTGTCGGCGAGCGGGGCGGCGCCCAGGCCCTGGAGGGTGGCGCGCAACCGCTCGACCCCGACGTCGATGTCGATGCCCGCCTGCTCGACCAGGCCGTCCGTGTACAGGGCGAGCGTGGCGCCCGGGTCGAGGTGCAGTTCGGTGACGGGGTAGCCGGCCTCGGCGTCGATGCCCAGGACGATGCCGCCCGGGAGGTCCATGACCTCGGCGGTGCCGTCGGGGCGGCGCAGGACGGGCTGGGGATGCCCGGCGCGCACGGCGTGCGTCCGGCCGGTGGCCGGGTCCGTCACGATGTAGCAGCAGCTCGCGAACTGGCCGGTGTCCAGGTCGATGAGCAGCCGGTTGGTGCCGCTCATGACCTCCTGGGGGTCGTGGCCGCTGAGCGCGAAGGCCCGTACGGCGCTGCGGACCTGGCCCATGGTCGCGGCGGCGGACACGCCGTGCCCCTGCACGTCCCCGATGACGAGGGCGAGGCGGCCGTGGGTCTCGATCACGTCGTACCAGTCGCCGCCGACGTCCATGCCCTGGGTGCCGGCGAGGTAGCGGCCCTGGGTGTCGATGCCGCGGACGGCGGGCAGCCGGTGCGGCAGCAGGGCGTCCTGGAGGCCGCGGGCGAGGGCGGCCTCGGTGTCGTAGCGCTGGGCCCGCTGGAGGGCCTGGGCGATGAGGCCGGCCAGGGCGGTCAGGACCGTGCGCTCCTCCGGGCTGAAGCCGCGCGGCTGGTCGAAGCCGAGGATGCAGGAGCCGACGAGCCGCCCGGAGGCGATGAGCGGGAGGAAGGCGCGGGCGCCGACGTCGGCGTCCATGGGGATGCCCGGGTAGGCGGCGGCCAGGCGCTGCATCGACTCGAAGAAGATGGGGCGCCCGGTGGTGAGCGTTTCCACGCCGGGGATGCGGGCGTCCAGGCCGACCGCGTCGAACCGGTCGAGGAAGCCCTGCGGGAAGCCGGTCTCCCACTCCAGGTAGAGGTGGCCCTCCTTGAGCAGGTAGATCGCCAGTTGCCGGCCGCCGAATGCGGGGAGCAGCTCCTCGGTGACCACGCGGGAGACCTGCCGGGCGGTGACGGCCTCGGTGAGCGCGATGGCGAGGGCGACCGGCCGGTACAGGGCGGCGGACCGGTCGGCCGGTGAGCCGAGCCCCAGCCCGGGCGAGACGACGGAGTCCGGGGTGTAGGCGGGCGTGTCGGTGGGCGTGAGGACCGCGGTCAGGCCGTCGTGCCCGGGGTACAGGGAGACCGAGAGCCAGGGGGGCGGATCGCGGCGGGCGAGGAAGTGGACCGGGGCGTCGGAGATCATCGCGGCCCGGTAGTGGTCCTCGTACGCCGGGTTCGCGAACCACGGCAGCGCCTCCCAGAACACCCGGCCGACCAGGGCGGCCCGGGGCCGGCCGAGCATGTCCTCGGCGAGCGGGTTGACGTAGGTGATCCGGCCGAAGCGGTCGAGCGAGAAGATGCCGCGCGGCAGCCGGTCCGCGGCCTCGGCGACGACCGGGCCGATGCCCAGGTCCACCAGGAAGCCGGTCAGGTGTCCGCCGGGCCCCGCGTCGTCCTGCCGGCGCCCGGACACCTCCAGCAGGTGGGAACGCCCGTCCGGGCCGCGCAGCCGCATCCGGCGTACGACGGGGCCGCGGGAGCCCGCCGCCTGCCGGGCCAGCGCCCAGAGGCCGTAGACGTCCTCCGGGGCGAGCCGGGCGGCCAGGGAGTCGATGGTGCCGTGGAAGTGGTTGGATCCGTCGCTGCCGAGGATCGCGGCGAGCTCGTCGTCCGCGTCGACGGCGCCGGTGGCGAGGTTCCAGTCGAAGCGGCCGATGCGCACGGGCGGCGAGGTCCTGGCGGGCAGCTGTACGGGAAGGGGCTCGCCCTCCCACTCGGGCCGGATGCCGGCGTCCGCGAGGCCGGCCAGTTCGGCGCCCAGGCCGTCGGCGACGCGCTGCAGGCGGGCCCGGTCGGCGGCGGGCACCGGCTCGTCGCCCGTCGCACCGCGCAGGACGACGAGGACGCCGACCGGTTCGCGGCGGCGCAGCACCGGCACGTACAGGGAGCCGAAGGGGAACGGCAGCCCGGCCATCAGCTGCGGGAAGCGCCGCATGGCGTCCTCGGCGTCGGAGAGGTACACCGGGCTGCCGGTGCGGAACGCCTCGGCGACCGGGAACGGCCGGTTCACGTGCATCCGCCACCAGGGGAGGAACAGGGGGCCGGGGAGCCCGGCGAGGACGGCCAGCCGGAGCAGGCCGGGGGTGCGGGAGGGGAGGTAGACCCCGCCGGCCCGGCCGCCGACCGCCTCGATCGCGTTCACGACGGACTGGGCGAGCACCAGGGACAGGTCGTCCGGCGCCCGGCTGTCCTCCGGTCCTCGGGGCGGGCCGTCGCTCGGACCGAACGGCAGCCGCCCGGCCGCGCCGTGCCAGGTCACACAGCCAGGATGCTCCCGGGCGGCCGGTGCGGCACGTCGGAGGCGCCCGGCCCGGGCGGACGGCCGGGGGCGCGACGCGCGGAAGCGGTGGACACCACGGCTGTGGCGTCCACCGCTCCCTCACGGTCCGTGCAAGCGCCTACCGGCCCTCACCGGGCGGGCGGCGGTCACCGAGCTGGTCGTTCATCTTCTGCTGAGCCGAGTCGACCTGGCCCTCGTACTTGCCGCCGGTCTTCTTGTCGACGAAGTCGCCGCCCTTCTCGACTCCCTGGCGGGCCTGGTCCGGATGCCCCTTGATCATGTCCTTGATCTTGTCGAGCATGCCCATGACTGACCTCCTAGAGACGCTGACCGTTCCAGCATCCACGCCCCGCCGTGCCCTCGCATTCCGGGACGGCCGGGTCAGGGCGGGGTCAGGGCGGGGTCAGGGCGGGTCCGGGCGGCCTACTCGTCGATCGCCCCGCCGAAGTGGGCCTTCGTCCGGGGGGCGCCGAGCGATCCGCCGTCGAAGGTCCACGATCCGGTGGCCGTCACACCGCCCTGGCCGGCGGGCAGCACCCAGACGACCCCGTTGGACACGTCCTCGCCGGGGGCGGCGGCCAGGAGGCCGTACCGTCCGTCGCCGTCGGGGTCGATCAGGCGCACCTGGCCGCCCCACTGGTCGTTGCTCTCGGGCACCCCGGGGACGTCCGCGGAGTCCTGGTCCCAGGAACGGGCCCCGGCCGCCGTCAGACCGCCGGCCGCTCCGCGCAGCAACCATACGGCTCCGGTGTCGCCCCGGGAGAGGTCCGAGCCCGGCGCGCCGACGTCCTCCAGCGGGGCGCCGATGGCCACGTCCGCGTAACCGTCGCCGTCGGTGTCGGCCACCGACAGATCGCTGCCCCAGCGGTCGCCCTCTTCGGAGACCCCGGGGACGCCCGGGGAGTCCTGCGTCCACCAGACGGGCTCGGTGCCGGGCCCGGCGGCGCCGACGACCGGGCCGTCACCGGCGCTGCCGTAGTAGACGCCGACCACGCCGCCGTCCGGGGAGCCCCCGCTGGTGGCGTCTGGGCGGCGCGGCGTCCCCGTGACGAGGTCGTCGTAGCCGTCGTTGTTGATGTCACCGGAGGCGACGGCGGGGCCGCCGCGCAGGGAGCGCTCGAAGCGGAGCCCCTGGACCTGGCCGGAGAAGTAGGCGGACCAGCCCTCTCCGTGGTTCGGGCCGGCGGCCGTCCCGGAGACGACGAGGTCGGCGAGGCCGTTGCCGTCGTAGTCGCCCGTGGTCAGCGACTTCGGGTCGATCTCGTGTCCGGGTTCGGCCGGGATCACGTTCTCGCGCTGGGCGGGGGCGAGGGGCGCGGCGTCGGCGTCCTTCTTCAGCAGGGCGGGTTCGTAGCGGAAGAGCATGAGGTCGAACAGGTCGGTCACGGCCAGCTCGTCGCCGGGGACGTCGGGGCTGAAGTGGGCGGCCGCGAGGGCGCTGCCGAATCGCGCCCAGGCGGTGGGCTCGCCGGCCTGGAGCCAGTCGCTGTCCGTGCCGGTGAGGCCCTGCGGGGACCCCCAGAGCACGACGGCGCCGCCCGCGTCCGCCAAGGGCTCGATGTCCTCGCCCGGGACGCCGATGATCGCGTCGTCGTAGCCGTCGCCGTTCAGGTCGCCGGTGGCCACGGACTGGCCGAAGGCGTCGCCCGCCTCGGCGGCGCCGCGCACCCCGGCGGTGTTCTGGCTGAAGACGGCGGACGGGCTGGTGCCGAGGCCGCTGCGGGAGCCGTACTGGACGGTGACGAAGCCGGCGCCGGGCTTGCTGTCGATCGTGGCGCCCGAGGCGCCGATGAGCACGTCCTCGTAGCCGTCGCCGTTGAAGTCGGTGTTGCGGTCCTTCGCCTGGACGGCGCCGGGCGCGGACGGACCGGCGTAGGCGGAGGGCGCGGCGATGGCCGCGCCCGTCAGCAGGAGGATCGAGGCCGCGAGAACGGCGGCCGAACGGTACGTACGCACAGGTGGCTCCTTGGATCAAGGATGGCCGGGCGACTCCGGGGGGTGCCGGGAAGAGCCCGCTGTCTTCCCGGACGCCGTGTTCGACACCGCTTGTGCCACAAGGGTTGTACGGCTTTTCCGCGACAAGAGCGTGACGGCATGCGAAAGGGGCGGGAAGAAGCGCTTCCGCTTCTTCCCGCCCCTGTTCACGGCCCTGCCCCGAGCGCGGGGCCGGTTTCGGTCAGTACGCGCCGAAGACGTTGTCCATCGAGCCGTACGTGGCGGCGGCGTAGTTGCACGCGGCCGTGATGTTGGCGACCGGGTCGTAGATGTCCGTCGACGTACCGGGCACGTGGTAGGCGTCGAAGGTGGGCTGGATCACCTGGAGCAGGCCCTTGGAGGGGGTGCCGTTGACGGCGTTGATGTCCCAGTTGTTGATCGCCATCGGGTTGCCCGAGGACTCCCGCATGATGTTGCGGTAGATGCCGTCGTAGCTGCCGGGGATGCCCTGCTGCCCCATGATGGCGAGGGATTCCTTGATCCAGCCGTCGAGGTCGTCGGTGTACGCGACGGCCGCCTGGGTCTCGGCGGGCTTCTCGGCGGCGACCGGGACGGCGGTGCGCTCGGAACGGTCGGCGCGGTCGGCGCTCTCGGTCCGGGGGGCCGTGTCGCCGTTCTTCTCGGCGCTCTCCGCCTTGAATGCGCTCTTCTCGGCGGCCTTCGGGGCAGCGGCCTCGGACTTGGCGCCGATGGTGAGCTTCAGGCCCGGGTGAATGAGGTCGGGGTTGCCGCCGACCGCACCGCGGTTGTCCTTGTAGAGCCGCTCCCAGCCACCGCTGAGGGAATGGCCCTGGGCGATCTTGTAAAGCGAATCGCCGGACACCACGGAATAGGTGGTGGGCGCGGCCTTGCGCGCGGCAATTTCCTTGCCGGCGACGGAAGTCGGGGCCGCGGCCTTTTCGGCGACGACGGTCTTGGCGGGGGCGGCGGAAGCCGATCCGGCCGTGATCAGGGGGAGTGCGAGAACGGCTCCGCCCGCGCTGACGGCGATGAAACCGCGGGTCAGGGACGCGGACTTGGCACGACGGTGCTTACCCGGGATGGGCATGGGGTATTTCCTCTCCGTCGCCTACGAGGTGAGCTGTCGGGTTCGGACTGGAGATGTCCGGTCGCGCATGGCGACTTCACCCCTAGCCGCTCCGGATTCCGGACCGGCGGCAAACCTGGGTCCCCCGCTCCTGCCGTACGTGAGTGGTCGGGTTCCCGGACGGCGGCAGGATTCGGCGTTCCATCCGGATTGATGACGGGACCGTAAGCGAGAAACGACGGCCGGAACAAGCCCGGAATTGCTGATCACAATTGTTTTGCAAGATCAATCAAAGGAAATGCTCATGATCGCCCGCGCCGGGGGAAGTCAAATTTCTTGGCACGACTGGGAACCGGGAGATCGGATTGCGCGTCAGAAACGGCCGACGTGACGCTGCCCACTGAAGCCGGAATGGGGGCGTTCGCCCGTTTTGGTCGCATCTGACCGCATCAAAACCACTCCGAACGCCCGCAATTGGCATTTTGCTCATACACGAGCAAAAGGGACACAGGGTGGCTCGCGACCGGGCGGAATCACCGGTTCCGGCCCTCCGTTCGCGTGATCACTCTATGGTTAGGCTTACCTAAGTGTTGCCGCCCCTGTTCACCGTCCTAGGGCCTGTCGTCAAACTGCCGTCGCCCGCCAACGCCGCCGGCATCCCCCGTACGACCATGGCGGCGTACGCCGCGTCCAAGGCCGCCTCCGTCATGTTCACCAAGTGCCTCGGCCTGGAACCGGCCCCCCTGGGCGTCCGCTGCAACACCGTCTCGCCCGGCTCCACGCTCACCGACATGCAGCGCGGGATGTGGCCGGCCGGTGAGGCGCACGACGACGGGCCCGCCGCGCAGCGCGTCATCGCCGGGGACCTGGCGAGCTACCGCACGGGCATCCCGCTGGGCCGGATCGCCGAGCCGTCCGACATCGCCGAGGCGGTCGCCTTCCTCGTGTCCGACCGGGCCCGCCACATCACCCTGCACGACCTGTACGTCGACGGCGGCGCCACCCTGCGCGCCTGACCCGTCCGCCCGGCGCCCCCGCAAGCGGCTCCTCCCCCTGGAGACCTGAAACGATGACTGCCTCTCCGTACGACGACGCCCCGGCCTGGCCCGCAGAGTTCGCCGCCCGCTACCGCGCGGCCGGCCACTGGCGTGGCGAGACCTTCACGAGCATGCTGCGCGAACGGGCCGAGGCCCACGGCGACCGCGTCGCGCTGGTCGACCCCGCGCCCGAGCGCCGCGCCTGGGCGTACCGGGAGCTGGACGAGCGCGCGGCCCGGCTGGCGGCCGGCTTCCGGGCACGCGGGATAGCCAAGGGCGACCGGGTCGTCGTCCAGCTGCCCAACATCGCCGAGTTCGCCGAGGTCGTCTTCGCCCTCCTCCGGATCGGCGCGCTCCCCGTCTACGCGCTGCCCGCCCACCGCGAGACGGAGATCCCGGGCGAGCACACCGCCCTGTCCGACGTGCCGTGCGACGCGTCCGGGGAGCCCGAGGACGGGCCCGAGCCGCACGACCTGGCCTTCCTCCAGCTGTCCGGCGGCACCACGGGGGTGCCCAAGCTCATCCCCCGTACGCACGACGACTACATCTACTCGCTGCGCGGCTCCAACGAGATCTGCGGCGTCGGCGCGGACACCCGCTTCCTCGTGATCCTGGCCGCCGCGCACAACTTCCCGATGAGCTCGCCCGGCTGGCTCGGCACGCTGTACGCGGGCGGCACCGTCGTCCTGTGCCCGCGCCCCGACCCGGCCACGGCGTTCCCGGTCATCGAACGGGAGCGCGTCACCATGACCGGCATGGTGCCGCCGCTCGCCCTGGTGTGGACGGACGCGGCCGCTTCGGCGGAGCAGGACCTGTCGAGCTTCGAACTGGTCCTCGTCGGCGGCGCCAAATACAGCGAGACGGCCGCCCGGCGCCTCGAACCGGCGCTCGGCTGCCGGCTGATGCAGGTCTTCGGCATGGCCGAGGGCCTCGTCAACTACACCCGGCTGGACGACGACCACGAGACCGTCGTCTCCACCCAGGGCCGGCCGATCTCCGAGGACGACGAGATCCGCATCGTGGACGACGCCGGACAGGACGTCCCCGACGGCGAGTTCGGGCATCTGCTGACCCGGGGCCCGTACACGATCCGGGGTTACTGGCGCGCGCCCGAGCACGACAGGACCGCGTTCACCGAGGACGGGTTCTACCGCACAGGCGACATCGTGCGCCGCACCCCGACCGGCCATCTCGTCGTGGAGGGGCGGGCGAAGGACCAGATCAACCGGGGCGGCGAGAAGGTCGCGCCGGAGGAGATCGAGAACATCATCCTCGCCCACCCCTCGGTGCACGACGTGTCGGTGGTCGGTGTGGCCGACCCCAATCTCGGTGAACGCACCCTGGCGTACGTGATCCTGCGCGAAGGCGCCGAACCGCCCGGGGCGCTCGCCGTCAAGCGGCACGTACGCGAACGCGGAATCGCCGCGTACAAGGTGCCCGACCTCGTCGAATTCGTGGACGCCTTCCCGCAGACCGGGATCGGCAAGGTCAGCAAGAAGGGCCTGCGCACCGACGCGACCCCCGCCTCCGCGTCAACTCCGCCCGCCCAGAACTGAGTCCGCCCCGCGCGGCACCGAAAGGCTCCCCTCACGGCACTTCCCGCCATCGCCCCCTATCCCCTGCCGAGCCCCGGCGAACTCCCGGCGAACCGGGTCGGCTGGACCGTCGACCCGGCGCGCGCCGTGCTGCTCGTCCACGACCTCCAGAACCACTTCCTGCACGCGTACCGCCCCGGCGAGGAGCCGCTGACCGGCATGCTCGCGAACACCGCCCGCGTGATCGAGGCCGCCCGCCGCGCCGGAATCCCGGTGGTGCACTCGGCGCAGCGCGGTGGTCAGAGCGCCGAGGAGCGCGGTCTCCAACTCGACTTCTGGGGGACGGGGATGGCGGACGACCCGGAGGCGCTGGCCTCGCCGGACGAGGTGGCGCCCGCGCCGGGCGACACGGTGCTCACCAGGTGGAAGTACAGCGCGTTCGTCCGCACCGGGCTGGAGTCGCTCATCCGCGACGACGGCCGCGACCAGCTGATGATCACCGGGGTGTACGCGCACATCGGTGTGCTGATGAGCGCCGCCGACGCGTGGATGCGCGACATCCAGGCGTTCGTGGTGGCCGACGCGGTCGCGGACTTCTCCCGCGAGGAGCACGACATGGCGCTGCGCTGGGCGGCGGGCCGCTGCGCGGTCGTGACGACGACGGACGCGCTGCTGAAGGAGATGTGAGCCCGCGCGCCTGACTCCATCATTACCGATACATCTAAAAAGATGCAGTACGGTGGGGTCACCGCCGGCGCCCTCCCCGCCGGTGACCCCACCGGCCGGAAGACCCCATGTTCCTCGACACCGATGGCGCCACCCTGTACTACGAGGTCCGGGGCACCGGTCCGCTGCTACTCGTCTCGCAGAGCGGTGAGGGCGATGCCGGCCGGAGCGCCGACCTGGTCGACCGCCTCACCGACCGGTACACCGTGGTCACGTACGACCGCCGGGGCCTGTCCCGCAGCACCTGCGCCGCCTCCGGGCGGAGCGTGACCATGGAGCAGCACGCCGACGACGCGTACCGACTGCTCGCCGAACTCACCGATGAACCCGCCCTGATACTCGGGTGCAGCATGGGCGCCGCGATCGGGCTCCACCTCGCGGTGACCCACCCCGGCCGGCTGCGCACCCTCGTGGCGCACGACCCGGTCAGCCCCTCCCTGCTGCCCGCGGGCCCGCGCGCCGGGCACGCGGCGGAACTCGCCCGCCTCCAGGAGGTGTACCGGCAGGGCGGGTTGCGGGCCGCCCTCCCGGAGATCGCCCGGGTCCTCGGCATCGACCCGGCCCGCCAGGAGACCGAACCGGACCTGACGCCCATGCCGCTCACCCCGGAGCGGGCCGCCAACTTCGGCTTCTTCATCGCGCGCGACTTCACAGCGGTCATCAAGGCCGAACTCGACACGGAGGCGCTGCGGACATCCCCGGTGCGCATCGTGCCCGCCGGGGGTGCCACCACGGCACCGCACGCCTTCGTCGGACAGTGCGCGCACCGGCTTGCCCGGCTGGCCGGGCGGGAGGTCGTCACCTTTCCCGGCGGGCACAACGGCAACACCACCCACCCCCGCGCGTACGCCGCGCGGCTGCGCGAGGTCCTGGCGTAGACGCGGCCCCGGGTCTCCCGGGGCAAAGAGAAATCCCCGGTCCGCAATTGCGGACCGGGGATTTCCTCACGTATATTGAGTGATTCTGTGCGCCCACAGAAAAAGGCCCGTCACCGGGGGCCAACAAGAATCACCATATCCGTCAGGGAGCTGTTTTGTCAACTCGGGAAACCGCCGAATTGCAGAAGGAACAGGAATACATCGACCGGCTCCACCACCGTGTCGACGTGCTGCGCGGTGACGCCGCCGAGCAGGTCCAAGACGCCCTGACGCCGGTCGGCACCGGCCAGCAGGCCCGGCTCGAACGCGATGTCCTGGTCGCCGAGCGCTCCGGTCTGCTCGCCGCACTGAACGCGGTGGACGGCTCGCTCTGTTTCGGCCGAATCGATCTCACGAACGGCGTCGCGCACCATATCGGCCGTATCGGAATCCGCGAGGACGACACCGAACACACGCCTTTGCTGATCGACTGGCGTGCCCCGGTCGCCCGCCCCTTCTATCTCGCCACGCATCACACCCCGATGGGTCTGCGCAGGCGCCGCCACCTCACGACCGAGGGCCGCACGGTCACCGAGCTGCATGACGAGATCCTGGACGTCGGGGACCATGAGCGCACCGGTTTCGAGGACCCGAGCGGCGACACGGTCCTGCTCGCCGCGGTGAACTCGGCGCGGACCGGACGCATGGCGGACATCGTGCGGACCATCCAGGCCGAGCAGGACCGCATCATCCGCGCGCCGCACCGGGGCGTCCTGGTGGTCGAGGGCGGGCCCGGCACCGGCAAGACGGCCGTCGCCCTGCACCGGGCGGCGTTCCTGCTGTACGAGCAGCGCGAGCTGCTGGCCAAGCGGGCGGTCCTCATCGTGGGCCCGAACCCGGCCTTCCTCAGCTACATCGGCGAGGTGCTGCCGTCGCTCGGTGAGACCGGTGTCCTCCTCGCCACCCAGGCCGAGCTGTTCCCCGGCGTCCACGCCCGGGGCGCGGACACCCCCCGGGCGGCGGCCGTGAAGGGCGGCGCGGCCATGGCCGAGGCCCTGGAGCTCGCGGTGCGGGACCGGCAGCTGCTGCCCGAGCCCGGCGCCCCGCTGATCGTCCCGCACGACGACGGCGACCTGGTCCTCGACTGGGAGATCGCCTACGAGGCCCGGCAGGCGGCCCGGGACACCCGGCTGCCGTACAACCTGGCCCGGCCGCACTTCGCGTTCCGGATCATCGACGCGCTGACCGCCCAGCTCACCGAGCGCATCGGCGCCGACCCGTACGGCGGGCCCAACTTCCTGGGCCCGGACGACATCGCCCAGCTCGGCAAGGCGGTCGCGGTCAGCCAGGAGGTGCACGCCGCGATCGAGGAGCTGTGGCCGGTGCTCACCCCCGAGGGCTTCCTCACCGACTACCTGGCCGAGCCGGTCCACCTGCCGGACGCGGACGCCGAGGCCATCCGGCGGGCGCCCGGCGAGGGCGCGTGGACCCCGGCCGACGTGGCGCTGCTGGACGAGGCCGCGGAACTGCTCGGGACCGACGACAGCGCCGAGCGGGCGGCGGCCGAGGCGGAGCGCCAGGAGCGGATCGCGTACGCCCAGGGCGTCCTGGAGCTGTCCCGGGGCTCGGAGTCCTTCGAGTTCGAGGACGAGGAGTCGGAGCTGCTGGCCGCGCACGACATCATCGACGCGGAGCGGATGGCGGAGCGCCAGGAGGAGGCCGATCACCGCTCCGCGGCCGAGCGGGCCGCCGCCGACCGGACGTGGGCGTTCGGGCACATCATCGTGGACGAGGCGCAGGAGCTGTCGCCGATGGCGTGGCGGCTGCTGATGCGGCGGTCGCCGACCCGGTCGATGACCCTGGTGGGCGACCCGGCGCAGACCTCCGAGGAGGCCGGAGTCGGCTCCTGGCAGGACATCCTCGAGCCGTACGTCGGCGACCGGTACGAGCATGTGCGGCTGGCGGTCAACTACCGTACGCCCGCCGAGGTGATGGAGGTCGCGGCGAAGGTGCTGCGGGCCGAGGACCCGTCGTTCGAGCCGCCGGGCTCGGTGCGCTCCACGGGCGAGGTGCCGTGGGTGCGGGAGACCGGGGCGGATCTGGCGGGTGCGGTGGCGCGGGCAGTCGAGGAGCTGACGCCCGGCGAGGGCCGCCTCGCGGTGATCGCGCCGCGCGAACTGCACGAGGAGATCGCGGCGCCGCTGGACGGGGTGGTGCCCGGCGGCGAGCCGGATCTGACCCGCACGGTGGTACTGCTGGGGCCCCGGCAGGCCAAGGGCCTCGAATTCGACCACGTCCTGGTGGTGGAGCCCGGCCGGTTCGGCACGAGTGACCTGTACGTGGCGCTGACCCGGGCCACGCAGCGGCTGGGCATCCTGCACCGGGAGGCGCTTCCGGCGTCCCTGCGCTGACGTTCCGGGACAACCGGGGGCGCGGGCCGGGCTGTTGCATGGAGGCAGCCCGGCCGGACGGGCGGATTCCGGGGAGCCTTGACACCCCGGACCGGCAGGAGGAGCATCCTCACGTCGCTGACAACGTTGTCGGGGCCTCGTCGTTCCTCCGCGGTCACGGCGCCGGGCTCCCGCCGCGTTGACCGTCCGTCACATCAGAAGGGCAGGAACGGTGCCACAGACGCACACACGTCGTACGCACACCGCGATCCGGGCCGTGGGCTCCGTCACGGCCGCCGCCTTGGCCGTCGCGGGGCTCACGGCCGCCGCCGCCCCCGCTTCGGCCGCACCGGCCCGGGACACCGTCAGGAACCCGGTGTCGTACGTCGATCCCCTCATCGGCACGTCCAACGCGGGCAATACCTACCCGGGCGCCGTGCAGCCGTTCGGCATGCTGGCGTGGAGCCCGCAGAACTCGCGGGGCAAGCAGGTCTCGACCCCCGCGCCCGGCGGCTACCAGTACGACGCGAAGAAGATCCGCGGCTTCAGCCTCACCCACCTCAACGGGGTGGGCTGCTCGGGCGCGAACGGCGACATCCCGATCATGCCGTACGTGGGTGACGTGGACTCCTCCCCCACCTCGGACACCACCGACGCGAAGTACGCGAGCGACTTCTCGCACGACGACGAGACGGCCACCCCCGGCTACTACAAGGTCGGCCTGGCGAGCGGCGCTTCGGCGGCGCTGACCACGACCGCCAGGACGGGGTCCGGGGAGTTCGGCTTCCCGGCGGACAAGCCGGCCAGCCTGCTCTTCCGCACCTCCAACTCGGAGACCGGCAGTACCGACGCCACCGTGCGGATCGACAAGGCCGCGCGGACGGTGACCGGGTCGGTCACGGCGGGCAACTTCTGCGGTCCGCAGAGCGCGAACAACCGCAAGGACCTGTACACGCTGTACTTCACCGCCCACTTCGACAAGCCCTTCGCGAAGACCGGCACCTGGAAGGACGGCACGCTCACCCCCGGCTCCACCTCCGCCTCCGGCGGTACGGGCTACAGCTCGTCCGGCAACGCCGTGGAGGGCAAGGGCTCCGGCGGTTACGTCACCTTCGCGGACGGCACCACCGAGGCGCGCGCCAAGGTGGCCGTCTCGTACGTCAGCGCCGCGAACGCCGAGGCCAACCTCCGCAAGGAGAACGGACCGGGCAAGAGCTTCGGCACGGTGAAGCGGCAGGCCGCCGCCAACTGGAACGAGGCGCTGAAGGCCGTCGAGATCGGCGGCGGCACCGAGACGCAGCGCACCGCGTTCTACACCGCGCTCTACCACTCCATGCTGGAGCCGACCCTCACCAGCGACGTGGACGGCCGCTACCTCGGCGCCGACCGCAAGCCGCACCGGCTGTCCAAGGGCCAGAAGGCGCAGTACGGCACCTTCTCCGGCTGGGACCAGTACCGGGCGCAGGTGCAGTTGATGGCGCTGCTCAACCCGAGGGCGGGCAGCGACTACGCGCAGTCCCTGTTCAACTACGCGAACCAGCGGGACGGCGAGTGGGACCGCTGGCTGCTGCAGAACGGCAAGACGAGCGTGATGTCGGGCGACCCGTCCGACGCGGCGCTGGCCGGGATCTACGCCTTCGGCGGCCGTGACTTCGACGTCAAGGGAGCGCTGAAGTCCCTGGTCACGGCGGCGACCGTGCCGACCGCCAACGACTCCGACAGCTCCGGCTGCAACGTCGAGTGCGTGGGCCAGCGCCCCGCGCTCGACAAGTACCTGGAGCTCGGATACGTACCGGCGGACAACTGCCACTGCTGGGGCGGGGCGGCCGAGACGCTGGAGGACGCGGCGGCCGACTACGGTCTGTCGGAGCTGTCCCGGCGGCTGGGCAACAAGGGCGACGCCAAGAAGTTCCTGGACCGGTCGGGCAACTGGACGAACGTCTTCGACGCCAACGCCACCGAGCAGGGCGGGTACATACGCGACCGGAAGTCCGACGGCAGCTGGGCGGGCACCTTCACGCCGGGCACCGGCGCCGGGTTCGTGGAGGGCACCAGCGCCCGGTACACCTGGATGGTCTACTCGGACGTGGCCGGTCTCGCCGGTGCGATGGGCGGCAACGAGCGCGCCACGGAGCGGCTCGACGCGTTCTTCCGTACGCCGGACGGGAAGTTCGACTTCTCCGCGAAGGACGGCACGCGTTACGACCCGACGAACGAGCCCGACATCAACGCGCCCTACCTGTACAACTACTTCGGCGCCCCGTACAAGACGCAGGAGACGGTCCGGGCGGAGCTGGACCAGCTGTGGACCGACGGTCCCGGCGGGATTCCGGGCAACGACGACGCGGGGACCATGTCGTCCTGGTACGTCTTCTCGGCGCTCGGCATGTATCCGCAGAACCCGAGCCGTGCCGATCTGACGCTGACCGCGCCGCTGTTCCCGCACGCGGTGGTGCACACCGGGCACGGCAAGAAGATCACCATCGAGGCTCCGGCCGCTTCGGCGGACCACACGTACATCCACGGGCTGAAGGTGAACGGCCGTACGTCCACGAAGCCGTGGGTCGGTGACTCGCTGGTGGAGCACGGCGGGCGGCTGGACTTCACCCTGGGCACGACGCCCGACACCACCTGGGGCAGCGCACCGGCCGACGCGCCGCCGTCCTTCCCCGGCGGCGGGCTGAAGTACTTCACGGGCGCCTCCCCGGATCAGCTCAAGGTCGAGCCGGGTGGCGAGGGCACGCAGACCGTGGTCAAGGTGCAGAGCCTGGAGACGAAGGCCACCACGGTGCACTGGGAGGCCCAGGCGCCGGAGGGGGTCACCGTGACCCCGTCGGAGGGCGACTTCACGGTCCCGGCGAGCGGCGCGGCACAGGCGAAGCTCACCGTGTCGGCGGGGAAGGACACCGCCGAGGGCTACTACACGGTCCCGGTGACGCTGACCTCGTCGGCGGGCACGGAGCTGCCGAAGACGTCGGCGGCGGTGACGGTCGCCGAGAAGAACGGGCTGCTGTGGAACCGCAACAGCACCGGGACCTCGGCGGACGACGAGAATCCGCAGGCCAACTTCGACGGTGAGGGCTGGAGTTACTCGGCCCAGGCGCTGGCGGCGGCCGGTGCGGCGCCGGGCGGCACGGTCTCCTCGGGCGGCTTCGACTTCACCTGGCCGGAGGTGAAGGCCGGTGACCCGGACAACATCGAGGTCGTCGGGACGGGCCCCCAGGTGCTGAACGTCGCCTCCGGCGAGGGTGACACGAAGCTGGCGTTCCTCGGGAGCGCCGCCGAGGGCAAGGCGTCGGGCACGGTGACGCTCACGTACACCGACGGCACCACGCAGCAGGCGGAGATCGGCTTCAGCGACTGGACGCTGGGCGGCGGCTCACAACAGCCGTCGTACGGGAACACGGTGGCGGTGCACACCGAGTACCGCGATGTGCAGGGCGGCGGAAAGGACCCGGTGGGCACCGAGATCTTCACGACCGCGCCGATCGCGCTCCAGGCCGGGAAGCAGCTCGCGTCCGTGACGCTGCCGGGCACCACGGAGGGCGGGATCATCCACGTCTTCGCGGTGGCCACCGCCTGACCGGATCCGCGCAACGGCAAGGGCCGGTCCCCCGCGCGGGGGACCGGCCCTTCCGGTGTCGTCAGACGAGGTCGAACCGGTCCAGGTTCATGACCTTGTCCCAGGCGGCGACGAAGTCGCGCACGAACTTCTCCTTGGCGTCGTCGCTCGCGTAGACCTCGGCGACGGCGCGCAGTTCGGAGTTCGAGCCGAAGACCAGGTCGGCGCGGGTGCCGGTCCAGCGGACCTCACCGGTGACGGCGTCGCGGCCCTCGAAGGCGCTCTGGTCGTCGGCCGTGGACTTCCACGTCGTGCCCATGTCGAGCAGGTTGACGAAGAAGTCGTTGGTCAGCGTGCCGGGCGCGTCGGTGAGCACACCGTGCGCGGTCTGCTGGTGGTTGGCGCCCAGGACGCGCAGACCGCCGACGAGGACCGTCATCTCGGGCGCGCTCAGGTTGAGCAGGTTCGCCCGGTCCAGCAGCAGGTACTCGGCGGGGAGCCGGCTGCCCTTGCCGAGGTAGTTGCGGAAGCCGTCGGCGACGGGCTCCAGCTCCACGAAGGACTCGACGTCGGTCTGGTCCTGCGAGGCGTCGACCCGGCCCGGGGTGAACGGGACCTCGATGTCCGTACCGGCGTCCTTGGCCGCCTTCTCGACGCCCGCGGCGCCCGCGAGGACGATCAGGTCGGCCAGCGAGACCTGCTTGCCGCCCTGCTGCTCCGCGTTGAAGGACTCCTGGACGGACTGGAGGGTGCGCAGGACGCCCGCGAGGCGGTCCGGGTCGTTGACCTCCCAGCCGCTCTGCGGTTCGAGGCGGATGCGCGCGCCGTTGGCGCCGCCGCGCTTGTCGCTGCCCCGGAAGGACGAGGCGGAGGCCCAGGCGGTGGAGACCAGCTCGGAGACGGACAGGCCGGAGGCGAGGACCTTCTCCTTGAGCGCCGCGATGTCGGCGGCGTCGATCAGGTCGTACGTGCGCTCGGGCAGCGGGTCCTGCCAGAGCAGCGTCTCCTGCGGGACCTCGGGGCCGAGGTAGCGGACGACGGGGCCCATGTCGCGGTGGGTCAGCTTGTACCAGGCGCGGGCGAACGCGTCGGCGAACTCCTGCGGGTTCTCGTGGAAGCGCCGCGAGATCTGCTCGTACGCCGGGTCGAAGCGCAGCGAGAGGTCGGTGGTGAGCATGGTCGGGGCGTGGCTCTTCGACGGGTCGTGCGCGTCGGGCACGGTGCCCGCGCCGCCGCCGTCCTTCGGCCGCCACTGGTGGGCGCCCGCGGGGCTCTTGAAGAGCTCCCACTCGTAGCCGAAGAGGATGTTGAAGAAGCTGTTGTCCCAGGTGGTGGGGGTGTCCGTCCAGATGCCTTCGAGGCCGCTGGTGATGGCGTCGCCGCCCTTGCCGGTGCCGTACGAGTTCTCCCAGCCGAAGCCCTGGCGCTCCATCGGGGCGGCCTCGGCGTCGGGGCCGACGCTCTCGGACGGGCCGGCGCCGTGCGTCTTGCCGAAGGTGTGGCCGCCGGCGATCAGGGCGACGGTCTCCTCGTCGTTCATCGCCATGCGGCGGAACGTCTCGCGGATGTCGCGGGCGGCGGCGATCGGGTCCGGGTTGCCGTTGGGGCCCTCCGGGTTGACGTAGATGAGGCCCATCTGCACGGCGCCGAGCGGTTCCTCCAGCTCGCGGTCGCCGGTGTAGCGCTCGTCGCCGAGCCAGTCGGTCTCCGGGCCCCAGTACACGTCCTCGTCGGGCTCCCAGACGTCCGCGCGCCCACCGCCGAAGCCGAAGGTCTCGAAGCCCATGGTCTCCAGGGCGACGTTCCCGGTGAGGACGAGGAGGTCGGCCCAGGAGATGTTCTGGCCGTACTTCTTCTTGACCGGCCACAGCAGGCGCCGCGCCTTGTCGAGGCTCACGTTGTCCGGCCAGCTGTTGAGCGGGGCGAAGCGCTGCTGGCCCGAGCCCGCGCCGCCGCGGCCGTCACTGATGCGGTACGTGCCCGCGCTGTGCCAGGCCATCCGGATCATGAGGGGGCCGTAGTTGCCGAAGTCTGCGGGCCACCAGTCCTGCGAGGTGGTCAGCACCTCGGCGATGTCCCGCTTGACGGCGGGAAGGTCCAGGGCGTTGAAGGCCGCGGCGTAGTCGAAGTCCTCGCCGAGCGGGTTGGCCACGGCGGGGTTCTTGGCGAGAATCCGCACGTTGAGCCGCTCCGGCCACCACTGGCGGTTGCCGCCGCCCTGGGTGGGGTGCGGCGCGCGACCGTGCGCGACGGGGCAGCCGCCGGCCTCCTCCGACTTGGGGTCGGTGACGATCGCTTCGTGGTTCTCAGTCATGGAATTCCTTCCGGACGGGGCGGATCTCGGTGCTCTGAGAATGTGGGGGGCTGGCCTGACCGGTCTCGCCCGGAGGGCGTCCTGCCCTGGCTTCGGCCGGAACCGATCCTACGATGGACCTAGTCCAAGTCAATACGAACACGCGATGGAACGGATCAACGCCGATGACGGACCCGGCGCGGGTGCGGGTCGCGAAGGCCCTGTGTACGACGCCGGAACCCCTGTCCGGTCAGCCGTCCCCCCGCCGGTGCACGCTCACCGCGTAGCCGCCGCCCTCATACGGGGCCGCGTCCCAGGTGGCGAAGCGGTCGACGGGGGTGAGCCCGGCGGCGGCGCAGTGGGCGTCGTACTCCGCGAGGGTGAGGCCGGGTGGTACGGGGAGGTGGGCCGCGTCCAGGCCGAACCCGGCGACCAGCAGACCGCCCGGGCGCAGCGCTCCGGCGAGGCGGGCGACGACGGTGGCCTCGGTGCCGGGGGCGACCAGCGCCATCACGTTGCCCGCGGCGACGACGAGGTCGAACCCCGGTTCGATGGAGAGCGCGTCCGGGTCGAACGCGGCCAGGTCCGCTCGGTACCAGGGCAGCCCGGGCGCCTGCTCGCGCGCGACAGCCAGCATCGAGGCGTCGACGTCCACTCCGGTGCAGTCGTACCCGAGCTCCGCGAGCCGGATCGCGACCCGGCCGGTGCCGCAGCCGGCGTCCAGCACCCGCGCCCCGGCGGGCACCAGCGCGGCGCAGAACCGCGCCTCGCCGTGCATGTCCTTGCCGCTGCGGGCCAGGGCCGCGAAGCGGGCGGCGTAGTCCTCGCCCGAGGTGTCTCCGGTCAGTTCGCTCCAGCGGTTCATGCGGGCCACTGTAGACGCGGCCCTGGTCAGCCCGACTTCGGCGGCCGTCCGGCGTCGAACGCGAAGACGGTGTTCCGGGCGGCGGCCACGATCACCACGCGTCCGGCGACGGTCACGCGGGGGCTCTCGCCCGCCTGGCCGGTCAGGCCGTCGGCCCTCGGGTCCGTCGCCCACAGCACCGTGCCGTCGGACGGGGAGAGGGCGACGACACGGCCGGTGGCGGAGCTGAAGAGCAGGGCGCCGTCCCCGGCCACGGGGCCCGACGCGCCCTCCACGCTGGTCTGCCGGGACCACTTCTTCCGGCCGGTTGCGGGGTCGAAGGCGGTGACGCGGCCGGTCTGCCCGCTGATGTACACGGTGGAGCCCGCCATGCCGGGCGTGCCCTCGTACGTGGTGTCCAGCGGGCTGTTCGTGACCTTTCCGGAGACCGGGTCGACCCGGGTCACCGCGTCGTAGCCGGTGAGGGCCGTGCCCTCGGTGTGCTCGCGGAGCAGGACGAGCCGGCCGCCGGCGGCGCCCACGGGCACGCCGGGCCCGTCCAGCGCGATGGCCCGGCCCCAGGTCCCCTTGGCCGGGTCCACCGTGTGGACGACCGGGCGGCGGACCGCATCGCCCCGGATCTCCGCGTGCGTCACGCACATGGCGAGGAGCGCGTCACCCGCCAGGACGGGGGCGCACCGGGAGCCTCCGGGGAAGGACGCGGTCCAGATCAGCTCGCCGCTGTGCGCGTCCCGGGCCTCGAAGGCGTCGTCGGAGGCGTTGACGGTGATCACGGTGGAGCCGGTCACCACGGCGTCCTGGGTCCGGCCCGTGACGGCGGTCGACTGGGCGCCGGAGACCGTGGACCACAGCTCCTTGCCGCTGTCGGCGTCGACGGCCACCACCTCGTCGCCCCGCGCCTCGGGGTCGTCCTGGGCGGCGAAACGGTAACCGATCACGGTGTCGTCGGTGGCGCCCACCAGGTGCATGCCCTGGACGGGGACGCCGGGGCTCTTCACCGTCCAGGCGCGCGAGCCGTCCCGGACGTCGATCCGGGTGGCGACGACGCCGCCGCCCCCGCAGAACGCCGCCTCGCCGCGCGCGACGCACCGCAGCTCGTCCGGGATGTCCTCCTGGCCGCCGGGCACGGTCACGCGCCAGGGCCTGAAGCCGCCCGGCAGGGTACCGGCGGGCTCGGCGACCGTGCGGGCCTTGGGGTCGTCCGGATCCTCGCCGAGGCCGCCCGCCTTGAGGACTGCCACTCCCCCGCCGATCGCGGCCACGGCGACCGCCGCCGCGAGCACGGGCCGCCAGCGGCCGCGCAGTCCGCGGCCGCCGGGCGAGCCGGTCCGCTCCGGGGCGGGGGCGCCCGGCGCCTCGGTGTCGCGCGTGGCCAGGTGGTGCTGGGTGGCCATGTCCCGGGTGCGGCCGGGGGCGCGCCCGGCCGCCGCCGCGCCGCCGAGGTCGGCGGGCAGGTCCCGTAGCAGCTCCAACAGCTCGTCGGCGGAGGGCCGGCCCTCGGGGTCCTTGCCCAGGCACGGTTCCACGACGGTGCGCAGCCGCCCCGGCACGGCGTCCAGCGAGGGTTCCTCGTGCACCACCTGGTAGGCCGTGAGGTAGGGGCTGTCCGCGTCGAAGGGGCCGTGGCCCGTGGCCGCGTACACCAGGAGGGTGGCCAGGGAGAAGACGTCGGAGCGCGGTCCGACGCCGCGCGGCGCCTGGAGCTGTTCCGGCGACATGAAGGGCGGGGTGCCGATCACGCGTCCGGTCATCGTCAGGGTCTGCTGGTCGGCGGCGCGCGAGATGCCGAAGTCGATGACGCGCGGCCCTTCGGGGGACAGCACGACGTTCGACGGCTTCAGGTCGCGGTGGACGACCCCGACGCGGTGGATGTCGCGCAGCGCCTCGGCGAGCCCGATGGCCAGGTTGCGCAGTCCGGCCCCGTTCAGCGGGCCCTCGGCGGCGATGCGCTCGGCGAGGGTGGGGCCCTCGATGTAGGTGGTCGCCATCCAGGGCTGTTCGGCCTCGGGCGCGGCGTCCACCACGGCGGCGGTGAAGGCGCCGCTGACCCGGCGCGCCGCCGCGACCTCCTGGCGGAAGCGGATGCGGAATTCGGTGTCTCCGGCGAACTGCTGGTGGATCAGTTTGATCGCGACGGGCCGGCCGGAGCTCGTACGGGCCAGGAAGACCGTGCCCATGCCCCCTGATCCGAGCCTCGCCTCCAGCGGATAACCGCCGATCTCGGCTGGATCGCCTGCGCGCAGCGACACTCTTCCCGACCTCTCGTCCCCGTGCACCTCTGCCGTCACGGACCCCGTCTGTGCTGGACACAAACTAGTCGCAGGGTGGTGGGGCGGGACAACGCGGGTGACACGTGCAGGCGGGTGCGTGACGGGCCGCCCCGGCCGGGACCGGGGCGGCCGTTCGGGTCGGCGGGTCAGCAGGTGCCGAGGTCCTGCCAGACTCCCCATTCACCGGTGGAGCCGGGCGTCTCGTTCTGGGTCCACCACTTGGCCTTCCAGGTGTGTCCCCCGTACGAGACCGTGTCACCGCCGTTGTAGACGGCTGCGGCGCTCCACGCGGTGGCGGTGCAGCTGCCGGTCGGGGGCGGCGTGGTCGGCGGGGTGGTGGTGGGCGGGGTGACGCCCGCGAACTTCACCGAGTACTTCGCGAAGTCCCAGTCCGCCTGCGCCACGCTGCTGCACGTGCCGGAGGTCTTGCCGTTGTTGTCGGGCGGGGTGCACTGGCGGTCGCGGTTGAGGGACCAGAAGGTGAAGCGGTCCATGTGGTGGCCGGTGGCGAAGTCCAGGACGGTCTGGAAGTCGGCCTGGGTGAAGTACTCGCCGGTGTCGCTGCGGCCGTTCATGCCGGAGAAGCCCTCGTGGGCGTACGCGGTGGCCTCGTCCCAGCCGAAGGTGGACCGCAGGATCGCGTTGAAGTTCGTCAGGGCGCTGGTCTGGGCGGCGGCCCCGTTGAAGCCGCCGTCGAACGGCATGATGGAGAAGTTGTTCGGCGTGAAGCCCTGCGCCTTGGCCTCATTGAGCATCTGCTTGCCGAACCAGCCGGTGCCGTCGGCGGTGCCCGCCGTGGTGACGGAGACGTAGAGGCCGGGGTTGTTCTGCTGGAGGATCTTGGCGGCGCCGATCTCGCGGGCGATGGCGGCCGTGTTCTCGTACTCCGGTTCCTCCAGGTCGAAGTCGATGGCCTTCAGCTGGTACTTGGTGATGACCTGCTGGTACGCGGCGGCGGTGGAGGCCGCGTCGGAACAGGTCTGGCCGAGCTTCGTCCCGCCGTAGCCGCCGATGGACACCGACACGTCGCCGCCCTTGGCGCGGATCGCGCTGATGACGGAGGCGACCGCGGTGTCCGAGGAGACCGGCGACGTACCGTCCCAGGTGGGGCTGCATCCGCCGCCGTTGGGGGCCAGGATGAAGGCGAGCTGGAACGCCTTGAGGCCGGAGGCGTCCATGATGGCGCCCGCGTCCGGCGGATTGTTGTCGTGCGGCATCAGATAGGGCGCAGCGGCGTACCAGCGGTTGGAGAGCGCGGTGGCGTCGGCGGACGCACCCGATGCCTGCTGCACGGCGAAGGCCGCGAGTCCTGCGGTGGCCAGGGCGGCGGTGGCCACGCCGGAGAGCAGAGCGCGAAGACGTCTCATGGAGGCTCCTGTCGGGAGAAGGTGCCGCCAAGAATCGGAGGATGACGCATTCACGTCAATGAGTTGGCCTAGACCATTGCGCATTCTTGAAGATCCCGCCGCGCGCCCGCGAGGCGTGTGACCGATATCGGAACACCTTCCGTCCGTATTACGGGTCGCTCAGCTAGGGTGTCGCGCGTGTCCTTCCCTCTCGCCTTCCGTCATCTCGTGGACGACGCCGCGGTCTTCCCGCCCGGCCTGGCTCCGCTGCCGCGCGCCGTGACCGAGCACGCCGGGCACCTCGCGTCCGGCCACGCCGGGCTCGTCGGCCCGTTCGTGATCGGCGCCGACCGGCTCGCCGAACTGGCCGGACTGGCCGAGCCCCGACTCTTCCCCGGCGGCCTGCGGGTGAGCGTGGTGGCCGGGCCCGCCGCGCTCCGGTCAGCGCTGGCCGTCTTCGCGGGGACCGACCGGCTCGTACCGGCGGCCGTCGAGTTCAAGCCGGACCCCGCCCTGCCCCTCGGGCCCCAGATCGAGGAGCTGGCCGCACTCGGCTTCCCCGGCACGGTGTACGTGGAGGTGCCGCGCCCCGGTACGCGGACCTGGGAGCAGGCGCTCGCCCTGGTGGTACGCCACGGCTTCCGGCTGAAGTTCCGCACCGGCGGGACCGAGGCGGCGGCGTTCCCGGACGAGGACGAGGTGGCGGCGTGGATCCACGGGGCCGTGGCCGCCGGGGCCGCCTTCAAGTGCACGGCCGGGCTGCACCACGCGGTCCGGCACACCGCCGCCGCCACCGGCTTCGAGCACCACGGCTACCTCAACGTGCTCCTGGCGGCGGCCCGGGCCCGCGCCGGAGCGCCCCTGTCCGGGATCCGCGCGGCCCTCGCCGAGCGTGATCCGGAGGCGCTGGCCCGGGCCGTGACCGCGCTTCCGGCCGCCGAGGCCGCCGCCGCGCGGGAGGCGTTCGTCTCGTACGGGTCGTGCAGCGTGCTCGAACCGCTGGAGGACCTGACCGCTCTGGGCCTGCTCGGCCCCGCCACCACCTGACCACCCGTCACCGAAGGGCCCTCGCATGACCACCCACCCCGCCACCTGGGCCGAGGACGCGGCCGGAAGCGCGTACGACGTCGACAACCTCCCGTACGCCGTGTTCTCGACCGCGGACGGCGCCCCGCGCGTCGGCGTCCGCATCGGTGACCACGTCCTGGACCTGGGCGCCGCCGCCACCGCGCTCCGTCCCGACTGGGCGCCGCTGCTCGACGCGCCCGCGCTCAACCCGCTGATGGCCGCGGGCGCGACGGTGTGGGCGGAGGTCCGAGCCTGGGCCACCGCACTGCTCACCGACACCGCTTACCGCGACCGCGTCCGCCTGGTGCCGCTGGCCGACATCACGCTGCACCTGCCGTTCGAGGTCGGGGACTACGTCGACTACTACGCGTCCGTGGACCACGCCACGAACGTCGGGCGGATCTTCCGGCCCGACGGGGACGCCCTGATGCCCAACTGGCGCCATCTGCCGGTCGCGTACCACGGCCGCGCGGGCTCCATCGTCGTCTCGGGCACCCCCGTGCACCGCCCCGCCGGACAGCGCAAGGCCCCCGCCGACCCGGCGCCCAGCTTCGGTCCTTCGCTGCGCCTGGACATCGAGGCCGAACTCGGCTTCGTCGTCGGCCGAACCGTCCCGCTCGGGCAGCGCGTCGCGACCTCCGAGTTCACCGAGACAGTGTTCGGCGTGACCGGCGTCAACGACTGGTCCTCGCGCGACATCCAGGCGTGGGAGTACGTCCCGCTGGGCCCCAACCTCGGCAAGTCCTTCGCCACCAGCATCAGCGCCTGGGTCACCCCGCTCGCCGCGCTGGAGCACGCCCGCACGGAACTGCCCGGCCAGGAACCCGCCGTACTGCCGTACCTGCGCGAGGCGGGCCCGTCGGGCTACGACATCGACGTGGAGGTCGAGGTCAACGGCACGGTGGTGGCGCGCCCGCCGTACGCGTCCATGTACTGGTCGCCCGCGCAGATGCTGGCCCACCTCACGGTCAACGGCGCCTCGCTGCGGGTCGGCGACTTCTACGCGTCGGGCACCATCTCGGGGCCCGGAAAGCACCAGCGCGGCTCGTTCCTCGAACTGTCCTGGGGCGGCAAGGAGACCTGGACGGCGGGCGGCAAGGAACGCACCTTCCTCCAGGACGGCGACGAGGTCGTCCTGCGCTACTCGGCGCCGGCCGCGCGGGGGCGCATCGGCCTGGGCGAGGTCCGTGGCAGGATCCTCCCCACCATCCGGCCGATCCCCGAAGAGGTGGAATGACACCGCCGAACGACTCCGAGAGCGGCGGCTCGCAGACCCTGGAGCGCGGACTCGCCCTCCTGGTCGAACTGAGCCGCCACCCGGAGGGCCTGACGACCAGTCAGGTGTCGGCCGCGACGGGGTTCCACCGCTCCATCGCGCACCGCCTGCTCGTCTCGCTCCACCGGACGGGGTTCGCCGCGCGCGACGACGGCGGCCGCTACACCGTGGGCTCGGCCGTGACCGGGCTCCTCGGCGGCACTGGCCCCAGCCTGCGGACCGTCGCCGAGCCGGTCCTGCACCGCCTCGCCCGCCGCCTGGACGCCACCGCGAGCCTGGTCGAGGCCGTCGGCACCGCCGCCGTCACCACGGTGGTGGCCGAACCGCCGACGGACGGCCCCCTGTTCTGGTACCGCAAGGGCAGCCGCGACCCCCTGGACCACGGCTCCGGCGGTCTCGCCGCACTGGCCTCCGGCCCCCCGCGCACCGCCGAACCGCCCCGCGTCCAGGCGATCCGCGAGACCGGCTACGTCATCACCCACAGCGAGGTCAACATCGGCGCCCACGGCATCGCGGCCCCGCTGCCGGGCTGGCCGGTCCGGGCCGCGATCAACGTGGTCACCTCCGACCCCGAACTCGCCGACCGGGCCGTCCCGCACGTCCTGGAGGCCGCCGCCGCGATCGGCACGCTGGGCGACCACCTGGGGTGAACGGCGTACCGGCCGTGGTGAACGCGGCCGGTACGCCGTTCACCTGTCAGCAGCCGATCGGCGCGGAGCCGACGGCCACGTCGTCGAACCACAGGGTGTCGTCGCCCACCCCGTAGCTCTCCCAGCCCAGCCGCAGGGCGGTGGGCCGGGGCGGGGTGGTCCGCGAGAGCCACTGGTCGTCCACGTCACGCGTGGGGACGCCGTCGGCGTGCAGACCGGGCACCTGCTCGTCGCCCAGCCAGGTGTCGAGCCCCGGGGCCGAGGTGTCGACCGCGAACCGCAGGCACTGCCAACTGCCCGTCGGCAGCGGCCTGCTCAGCCCCACCCCGGTCGGGCTCTGCGCCGGGAGCGTCGCGTCGTCGGTCTCCCGGTTCCACTGCAGCGCCCCGTTCTGCCCGCCGATCCGCAGGGCCTTGCCGCCCTGGGAGCTGTCGGGCATGGACACGAAGGCGACGTGCGCCGCCGGGAGCGCGGTGGTGTGCCGCACCCACATGCGCACGTACAGCACGGGACCCACGGCCGAGAGGTCCGCGGTGGAGGCCACGAAGGCGTGGTTGCAGTACCCCGCCTTCCCGTCCAGCCGCAGCGACCGGGTGCCGCTGTGCGCGGTCTCCGTGTCCACGGCGGCCGTCCCGGTGCCCTGGCAGTCCGGCGCGGTGAACTGCCAGTTCCCGGCGGGGGCCGGACCGGCCTGGTCCTCGAAGTCGTCGCAGACGACCGCGTCACCGCACTCGGCGGACGGCGGCGTGGTGGGCGGCGGAGTCGTGGGGGGCGGCGTGGTCGGGGGCGTGGTGGCGTCGCCGCCGCACGAGACTCCGTTGAGGGCGAAGTCGGTGGGCGCGGGCCCGCCCGACTGCGAGGTCCCCTGCACACCGAAGGAGACGGTGCCGCCCTCGGCCACCGCGCCGTTCCAGGCCGTGCTGACGGCGGTCACGGCGTGCCCGGTCTGCGTGACGGTGCCGTTCCAGCCGGAGGTGACCTGCTGGTCCCCTTCGTACGTCCAGGTGAGCCGCCAGTCGCTGAGCGCCGGGCCCTCGTTGGTGACGCGCACGTCGGCGGTGAAGCCGCCGGTCCACTCGTTGGCCGTGTAGTCGACCTGGCACCCGGGTGCGGACTCCGCCGCCGCGGCCGGTCCCCCGGCGGGCATGGCGACGAACAGCGACAGGGCCAGCGCCACGACGGAGCCGGCCGCCGTCCAGGGTCTGCGCGGTAAGCGGCGGGGGTGGATGGTCATGTGCGCCTCCTCGGGGCGTGGGGAAATATGTGGGAGCGCTCCCATGTATGACAGCGAGTTGACGGCGCACTGTCAATACGGTGGACGGGCGGAGCCTCCCGAGATCCCGAAACTTTCGCCGTACGACCCCCTGCCGGAACGCGCTCACAGAGCCAACCACCTCCTTCACCTCTCGACGCATGTCACCTCACCCACGTTGACGTGCGCCGTTGCCGCCCCACCCCGTTGCCACACCAGCCCGACGCTTTCGAAACTCTTGCCGAAACTATTGACAGTCGCTCAAGCGGCCCAAAAACTCCGTGCTCAGGCCCGGCCGTGCCGCCCGTGCGGCCGGAACTCCCCTCACCTGGAGGACAGTTCATGCGTCTCCGCTTCCACCGCCGCCCGGCCGCCCTGGCGGCGGGCCTCGCGCTCACCGCGGCGGGTTCCCTGGGTCTGACCGCCACGGCCGCCGCCCCGGCCCAGGCCGCCGCCTGCACCGGCTATGTGGGCCTGACCTTTGACGACGGCCCGTCCAACGACCACACCCCCGCCCTGCTCAACGCCCTCAGGCAGAACGGTCTGCGGGCCACCATGTTCAACGAGGGCCAGTTCGCCGCCTCGTACCCCGCGCAGGTGAAGGCCCAGGTCGACGCGGGCATGTGGGTCGGCAACCACAGCTACACCCACCCCCACCTCACTCAGCAGAGCCAGGCGCAGATCGACTCGGAGCTCTCCCGGACCCAGCAGGCCATCGCGGCCGCGGGCGGCGGCACACCGAAGCTCTTCCGGCCGCCGTACGGGGAGACCAACGCCACGCTCAAGGCCGTCGAGGCCAAGTACGGGCTCACGGAGGTGATCTGGGACGTCGACTCGCAGGACTGGAACGGGGCGAGCACCGACGCGATCGTCCAGGCCGTATCACGCCTCTCCAGCGGCCAGGTCATCCTGATGCACGAGTGGCCCGCCAACACCCTGGCCGCCATCCCGCGCATCGCGCAGTCGCTCGCCTCCCGGGGCCTGTGCTCGGGCATGATCTCGCCGCAGACCGGGCGGGCCGTCGCCCCCGACGGCAGCAGCGGCGGAGGCGGCGGCAACACCGGCGGCTGCACGGCGACCCTGTCCGCGGGCCAGAGCTGGGGCGACCGCTACAACCTCAACGTCGCGGTCTCCGGCTCCAGCAACTGGACCGTGACCATGAACGTCCCGTCCCCGGCGAAGGTCCTCTCCACCTGGAACATCAGCGCCGGTTACCCCAGCGCCCAGGTGCTGACCGCCAAGCCCAACGGCAGCGGCAACAACTTCGGCGTCACCATCCAGTCCAACGGCAACTGGACCTGGCCGACGGTCTCCTGCGCGACGGGCTGACCAACCGCCCCCGTGGTGAAGCGCCCCGCGCCCGTGTGCGGGGCGCTTCGTCATGTCCCCGGACCGGCGTGAGCTACCGGAAACCAGTCGTTCACCGCGCCGTGGACTCCGGTGAAACAACCGGTTCCTAGCGTCTCCGCCCATGGATGCGACGCTGGATACGACGCTGGATACACCCCCGGACACAGCGCGGGACGCGGACGCGGAGCCCGCGCCCTCGCTCCGCGAGACGGTGTACGGGCAGCTGCGGGCGGCCGTGCTCGACGGCGAGTTCGGGCCGCGCGAGCGACTGGCCGAGACCCGGCTCGCCGCACGCTTCCGCGTCTCACGGACCCCGGTGCGCGAAGCCCTGGCGCGCCTGCTCGCGGACGGCCTGATCGAGCGCGGGGACGGCGGCTTCTTCGTCACGATCCCCAATCTGGCCCAGCTGCGCGACCTCTACGAACTCCGGGTGACGCTGGAGCTGCGCGGCATCGCCCGGGCGATCGACGACCCGTCCGTACGGCATGATCCGGCCGTCCTCAAGGGCGAGCTGGACCGCTGGTACGCCATGCGCGAGCGGCCCCCGGACCCCGATCCCCGCTTCGTCGTCCAGGACGAGCGCTTCCATGCCGAGCTCTCCCGCGCCTCCGGGAACCCCGCCCTGACGGATGCCCTGGTGGCCGTCGGCGAGCGCATCCGCCGGGTCCGGATGTACGACTTCCTCACCCCGGACCGGGTCGGAACGACCATCACCGAGCACATCGCGATCATGGAGGCCGTCCTCGACGGGCGCCTCGCCGACGGCCACCGCGCCCTGCACGCCCATGTCGGCGACTCCATGGCCGTCGTCCTCGAACGGGCCCAGCGCGCCATGACGCAGATGGCCCTGCACTCCGACCGCCTCTGAAACCCCGGCGGCCGACGACGCCCGCCGCGTCCTCAGCACGGCCTTCCCTCCGTACACCGCTCCCCGAAGGGCTGCCCATGAGTACGACCGAGTCACGTGCGACGTCCACACCACCGCCCGCCGCCGAGAGCAGGGCGACGAGCGAAACGCTGGAGGACTACACCCTCCGCTTCGCGCCCCGCAGTTATCGCCGCTGGACCCCCGCGGTCGTGGCCACCACCGCCCTGGGCGGCATCGCCTACATGGCCGACTTCTCGATCGGCGCGGGCATCGGCCTGGCCCACGGCACCGGAAACGCGCTCCTGGCCATCGCGGTGGCCGCCGTCGTCATCTTCGTCACCGGCTTCCCGCTGGCCTACTACGGCGCCCGGTACAACCTCGACCTGGACCTGATCACCCGGGGCTCCGGCTTCGGGTACTACGGCTCGGTCCTGACCGGAGTCATCTTCGCCAGCTTCACCTTCATCTTCTTCGCCCTAGAGGGCTCGATCATGGCGCAGGGCCTGGAACTGGGACTCGGACTGCCGCTCTGGCTCGGCTATCTCGTCTCGACGCTGATGGTCATTCCGCTGGTGATCTACGGGATGTCGGCGCTCAGCAAGCTCCAGGTGTGGACGACGCCCATCTGGCTGCTGCTCATGGTCGGCCCGCTGGTCTATCTGGTCGCCACCGACCCCGGCACGGTCGACCGGTTCCTCTCGTACGCCGGAACGGACGGCAAGGGCGGCATCGACACCGCGGCCGTGCTCCTCGGTGCCGGGGTGTGCCTCTCGCTCATCGCGCAGATCGGCGAGCAGATCGACTACCTGCGCTTCATGCCGCCGAGGACCGAGGCCAACAAGCGCACCTGGTGGACCGCCGTGGTCATGGCCGGACCCGGCTGGGTGGTGCTCGGCGCGCTCAAGCAGGCCATCGGTGTGTTCCTCGCCGTGTACATCATCGCGAAGGTCGGGGCCGACGCCGCGCCCGAGCCGATCCAGCAGTTCCGGGGCGCCTTCGACGCGATGCTGCCGTCCTGGCTGGTCGTCCCGCTCGCCGTGGTCCTGGTGGTCATCAGCCAGATCAAGATCAACGTCACCAACGCCTACTCCGGCTCGCTCGCCTGGACCAACTCCTTCACCCGGGTCACGAAGCACTACCCCGGACGCCTGGTCTTCGTCCTGGTCAACCTCGGCTTCGCGCTCGCGCTGATGGAGGCCGACATGTTCAGCTTCCTCAACGACATCCTCGGCTTCTACTCCAACTGCGCCATCGCCTGGATCGTCACCGTCGCCACCGACATCGGCGTCAACAAGTACCTGCTGCGCCTCTCGCCGCTCCGGCCGGAGTTCCGCCGGGGCATGCTGTACGCCGTCAATCCCGTCGGCGTGGTGGCCTTCACCGCCGCCTCCGGCCTGTCGATCGCGATGTACTTCCACGCCCTGGGCGACACCCTCCAGCCGTACTCGCCGGTCGCCGCCGCCGTCATCGCCTTCGTGCTGACGCCCCTGGTCGCGTACGTCACCAAGGGCCGCTACTACCTGCGCCGCACCGACGACGGCCTGGACGAGCCGATGCTCGACGCGGACGGCAACCCCAGCGCGGTGACGTACGACTGCCACGTCTGCCGGCAGTCGTTCGAACGCCCCGACGTCGCCGCCTGCGCCACCCACGAAGCGGTCGTCTGCTCGCTCTGCCTGAGCACCGACGGCGTGGGTGACCACGTGCTGCCCGCACAGCCGCCCCTTGCCTGAACCCCGGCCCCGTACCCAGGAGTTGCCGTCATGTTCGACACCCTGCTCATCGCCAACCGCGGCGAGATCGCCTGCCGGGTCATCCGCAGCGCCGAAGCCCTCGGCCTGCGTACGGTGGCCGTGTACTCCGACGCCGACCGCACCGCCCCGCACGTCCGCCTCGCCGACGAGGCGGTGCGCCTCGGCCCCGCCCCCGCCGCCGAGAGCTATCTGCGGGCGGACGCGGTCCTGGAGGCCGCCCTCGCCACCGGGGCCGGGGCGATCCACCCCGGCTACGGCTTCCTGTCCGAGAACACGGCGTTCGCCGCCTCCGTGGAGAAGGCGGGCCTCGCGTTCGTCGGCCCCACGCCCGCCCAGCTGGAGGTGTTCGGCGCCAAGCACACCGCACGGGCCGCGGCGCTCGCGGCGGGCGTCCCCCTGCTGCCCGGCAGCGGGCTCCTCGCCGACGAGGAGGAGGCCCTGAGCGCGGCGGAGCGGACCGGCTACCCGGTGATGCTCAAGGCGACCGGCGGCGGAGGCGGCATCGGCATGCAGGCGTGTGCCGGACCCGAGGAGCTGCGCGACGCCTTCGCCCGGGTCTCGCGGCTGGCCCGGGGCAGCTTCGCCGACGGCGGGGTCTTCCTGGAGCGTTACGTGGAGCGCGCCCGCCACGTCGAGGTGCAGGTCTTCGGGGACGGCGCCGGGTCCGTCGTGGTGCTCGGCGACCGCGACTGCTCCCTCCAGCGCCGCAACCAGAAGGTGCTGGAGGAGGCCCCGGCGCCGGACCTGCCGCCGCACCTGCGCTCCGTACTCCACGCCGCCGCCCGGGAGTTGTGCGCCTCGGTGGACTACCGCTCGGCCGGGACGGTGGAATTCGTGTACGACCCGGTGCGCGAGGAGGCGTACTTCCTGGAGGTCAACACCCGCCTCCAGGTGGAGCATCCGGTGACCGAGGAGATCCACGGCATCGACCTGGTCGCCTGGATGCTGCGGCTGGCACGCGGCGAGAGCGGCTTCCTGACGGAACCGTCCGCCCGGGGCCACGCGGTCGAGGCGCGGATCTACGCCGAGGACCCGGCCCGGGACCACCGGCCCAGCTCCGGCCTGCTGACCCGGGTCTCCTTCCCCGACGGCGTACGGGTGGACGGCTGGGCGGAGACCGGACAGCACGTCTCCACGGCGTACGACCCGATGCTCGCCAAGGTCGTCGCGACGGGCGACACCCGTGCCGAGGCGTTCGCCCGGCTGGCCGAGGCCCTGGACGGCACGGTGGTGGACGGGGTGGAGACCAACCTCGGGCTGCTGCGCGCCGCCTGCCGCGAACCGGTCGTGCTCGACGCCCGGCACACCACGGCGACCCTGGCCGGTCTGCGCGATCCGCGCCCCCGGATCGAGGTGGAGCGCGGCGGTGCCCAGACCACGGTGCAGGACTGGCCGGGGCGCACCGGCTACTGGGAGGTCGGCATCCCGCCCGGCGGCCCGATGGACGACCTCTCCTTCCGCCTCGGCAACCGGGCCGTCGGCAACCCGGAGGGCGCCCCCGGCCTGGAGTGCACGCTGGAGGGGCCCGCGCTGCGCTTCTCCGCCCCGGCCACCGTCTGCGTCACCGGCGCCCCCGCCACGGTCACGGTCGACGGGCGCCCCGCGCCCCTGTGGGAGCCGGTCGAGCTCGCCGCCGGGCAGCTGCTCGACGTCGGCACCGCCCAGGGCCCGGGGATGCGCACCTACGTCCTGGTGCGCGGCGGTCTCGACGTCCCCGCCTACCTGGGCAGCGCGGCCACCTTCACCCTGGGCGGTTTCGGCGGCCATGCCGGGCGCGCCCTGCGCACCGGTGACGTGCTGCGGCCCGCCCGGCCCGGCACCGATGCCCCGGCGCCCGCCCCCGTGCCGGCCGCCTCGCGTCCGCACTTCGCCGCGCACTGGCGCATCGCGGTCAGCGAAGGCCCGCACGCCGCACCGGACTTCCTCACCCGGGAGGGCATCGGAACGGTGTACGGGACGCACTGGAAGGTCTCGGCGCAGTCGGCGCGCACCGGGGTGCGTCTCGTCGGGCCCCGTCCCGAGTGGGCCCGTCCGGACGGGGGTGAGGCGGGGCTGCATCCGTCCAACGTGCACGACACCGCGTACTCGGTCGGCGCGGTCAACCTCACCGGCGACACCCCGGCCATCCTCGGCCCCGACGGGCCGAGCCTGGGCGGTTTCGCCTGCCCGGTCACCGTGGTGCGCGGTGAGCGGTGGAAGACGGGGCAGCTCCGGCCGGGCGACACCGTCCAGTTCGTCCCGGTCACCGAGCAGACGGCCGACGCCCTGCGGCGGACCCCGGCGCTCCTCACGCTGCCGGCCCCCGGCGGCCCGGACGGCGACGACGGGGTGCTCGGCCGCCGCCCCGCCGACGACACCGCGCCCGAGGTCACGTACCGGCGGGGCGCCGATGACAACATCCTCGTCGAGTACGGCCCGATGTCCCTCGACCTGGGCCTGCGGATGCGCGTCCACGCCCTCGCCGAGCACATACGGGCGCTCGCGCCGCGCGGTCTGGTCGACGCCACTCCGGGCGTACGTTCGCTGCATCTGCACACCGATCCGGACGTGCTGCCGCTGCGCAGTCTGCTCGGTCTGCTCCGGGAGGCCGAGGACCAGCTGCCCGCCACCGCCGATCTGCGGGTGCCCAGCCGGGAGGTGCACCTTCCGCTGTCCTGGGACGACCCGACCGTGGACGAGGCCATCGACCGCTATGCCGCCTCGGTCCGCGGGGACGCGCCCTGGAATCCGTCCAACATCGAGTTCATCCGCCGGATCAACGGCCTGGGCAGCGTGGAGGACGTACGCCGTACGGTCTTCGACGCCCGCTATCTCGTCCTCGGCCTCGGCGACGTCTATCTCGGGGCCCCCGCCGCCACCCCGCTCGACCCGCGCCACCGCCTGGTGACCACCAAGTACAACCCGGCGCGCACCTGGACGGCGGAGGCAGGTGTGGGCATCGGGGGCTCGTACCTGTGCGTCTACGGGATGGAGAGCCCCGGCGGCTATCAGCTCATCGGCCGGACCGTCCCGGTGTGGGGCGGTCTGCGCCCGCCCCGCTCCTTCGCCGACGGCACGCCGTGGCTGCTGCGGTTCTTCGACCGGATCGTCTGGCACCCGGTCGGCCCGGACGAACTCCTGGACATCCGGGGCGACCTGGCCTCCGGGCGTACCGCCCTCGACATCCGCCCGGGCGTCTTCTCGCTCGCCGAGCACGAGGCGTTCCTCCGGAAGAACGCGGCGGACATCGCCGCCTTCCGCGACCGCCAGTCCGCCGCCTTCGAGACCGAGCGGCGGGCGTGGGAGGCGGCGGGCGAGTTCGCCCCGCGCGCCGAACCGGAGCCGGCCGCCGAGCATGCCGTCCCGCTCACCCTGCCGCCCGGCTCGGGCCTGGTCGAGGCCCCGCTGAGCTCCACCGTGTGGAAGGTGGAAGCCGTGCCCGGCACGCGAGTTGAGCCGGGACAGGCACTTCTGGTCCTGGAAGCCATGAAGATGGAGGTCGTGGTGCGCGCCCCCGCGCACGGCGTCGTCACCGACGTCCTCGTCACCCCCGGACAGCAGATCGACGCCGGCACACCGCTGGCCGTCGTCGCACGAGAGGAAGCAGCGTGACCCAGAGCTGTGCCGCACGCGTCACCACCGCCTACCACCGCATCGCCGAGACCGACCGGCCGGAGGTGTGGATCCTCCTGCGCCCTGAGGAGGAGGTCCTGGCGGAGGCCACCGCCCTGGACGCCCGGCTGGCCGCCGGGGAGACGCTGCCGCTGGCGGGCGTCCTGCTCGCGGTGAAGGACAACATCGACGTGGCGGACCTGCCCACGACGGGCGGCTGCCCCGCCTTCGCGTACCACCCGGACTCCTCCGCGACGGCCGTGCGGCGGCTGCTGGACGCGGGCGCGCTCCTGCTGGGCAAGACGAGCCTGGACCAGTTCGCCACCGGCCTGGTCGGGACGCGGAGCCCGCACGGTCCCGTGCGCAACGCGCTCCACCCCGAGAAGATCTCCGGCGGATCCAGTTCCGGTTCGGCGGTCGCCGTGGCCCTCGGCCTCGTGGACATCGCGCTCGGCACCGACACGGCGGGCTCCGGTCGCGTCCCCGCCGCCCTGAACGGCATCGTCGGCATCAAGCCCACGCTGGGGGTCGCGCCCACCACCGGGGTGCTGCCCGCCGCCCGGCCCTACGACGCGGTCACGGTGTTCGCCCGCACCCTCACCGAGGCCCAGACGGCCATGGGCATCATGACGGGCCCGGACAAGGGCGACCCGCGCGGCCGGGTCTGGCCCGACGACGTCCGCCTCTCCGCCCCGCCCCGGCCCCGGGTCGCGGTCCCCCGGGACGAGGACCTCGCCCCGCTGTCGCCCGGAGGGCGCGCCGCGTTCGCCGCGGCCGTCAAGCAGTTGGAGGCCGCCGGCGTCACGACCGCCGTGGTGGACGTGTCACCGCTGCTGGCGGCGGCCCGGCTGCTCTACGACGGGGCGCTGGTCGCCGAACGCTACGCGGCCGTCGGCGAGTTCGTCGCGGACCACCGGTCGGCGGTGGACCCCACGGTCGCCAGGATCATTCTCGCCGCCGGCAGACTGCCCGCCCATGCGCTGGCCGCCGACCAGGAACGGCTGGACCGCTACCGGGTGCACGCGTACTCCCTCCTGTCGGACTACGACGCGCTGCTGCTGCCGACGACGACCGGGCACCCGGACATCGCCGAGGTGCTGGCCGATCCGGTGGGGCTCAACTCCCGGATGGGCACGTACACCAACTTCGTGAACCTCCTGGACATGGCGGCCGTCGCGGTCCCGGCCGGGGAGGCCGACGGCAGCCCGTTCGGCGTCAGCGTCATCACCCGTGCCTTCGAGGACCAGCCGGCCATCGACATCGCCGCCCTCTTCACCGGGGAGCAGGCACCGCACCCCCTGCCGGACGGGGGCATCGGCCTCGCCGTGTTCGGCGCCCACCTGACCGGGCAGCCGCTCAACCACCAGCTCACCGACACCGGGGCCCGGTACGCCGGTGAGGTGACCACCGCCGCGTCCTACCGGCTCACGGCGCTCCGGACGACCCCGCCCAAGCCGGGCCTGGTCCGCGTGGGTCCGGAAGCCGGTGCGGCGATCGCGGGCGAGCGCTGGCTCCTCTCGCCCGGCGCCCTCGGGCGCTTCCTGGCGGCGCTGCCCGCGCCCATGTCGCTGGGCCGCGTCGAACTCGATGACGGCAGCTGGGTCCTCGGCTTCCAGTGCGACCCGCACGCGGCGGCGGACGGCACCGACATCACGGAGCACGGGGGCTGGCGCGCCTACCTGGAGGCGACGAGCGCCTGAGGGCCGCGGGGGTCGTAGCGGACAAGGCTCTCGCGGACCGGGCGGCCGCTCGGCGTCGCCCCTCCGGCGGACCGGGCGGCCGCCACCCGGCGTACACCGAGTGGCGCCCCCGGTGCCCCGCCCCGATGCTGTTGCGGCGCCGCCCGTACTCCCGCACCGAGAGGCCCGACATGCCCGTGGACGAACCCCCTCCCGCGGGCAGCACGCGCGCACGTCTGGAACTCCAGGCGATCCGGGCGCTGCTGGACGCCCAGCGGCGGCGCGTCACCCGGTACGCCGAGCGGTACGAGGCCCCCGCGCCCGAGACCGTGCCCCGGGCCCCGCAGGCCGCCACTCCCCCGCCCTCCGGTCAGGACGTGCTCGACGCCCTCCCGGTGGCGGCCCTGCTGCTGACCCCGGTGTTCGGCGAGGGCGGCGAGGTCCGGGACGTCGTCCTCCTCGCCCGCAACGCCACGGCCCGCGCCGACGCGGCCTCCCGGTTCCCCGGCGAGGCCCTCCCCCCGTTCACCGGACCGGTGTCGCTGTTCGAGCGGGTCCCGTCGCTGGCCGCCACGGCGATCCCGCGCATGCTGGCGGACGCGCACCACCAGGGCGCACCGCAGCAGAGCGACACGGTGGAATGGCTGGTGAACACGCGCACGGGGCCGGTGCGGGTCAGCGCGGAGGTCCGGATCGCGCCCTGCGGCGACCACTTCCTGCTCACCTGGGAACCGGGCGGCAGGCTCCGCATGGCCGCCGCGGCCCAGCAGCTGGTGCGCACGTGCTGGGCGGAGTGGAATCTCGCCGACGACGGCATCCAGCCGTCCCGGGGGTTCCGCCAGGTGCTGGGCCTGGCGGAGAACGTCCCGGTGCCCAGCCTCTCCGACCTGGCCGCGGCCACCACTCCGGACTGCCTGACCACCCTGTACCAGGCGTTGTACGACGTCCTCCTGCGCAAGCGCGTCACCCGGTGCGAGCTGCGCTTCCGCGGCAGCGAACGCATCTTCCGCATGGTCGCCGAGCCCGTGCGCATCGCGCCCGGCGGGCTGGTGTGGGCCCTGCGGGCGGTCCTGACCGACGTCACCACGGACCGGCGCAGGCGGGAGGCGACACGGCGGGCCGAGCGCCACGCGCGCCGCGAGCACGAGCGGGCCGACGCGGTGGCGGAGATCGCCGGTGTCCTGCGTGACGCGGTGCTGCCGCACTTCCAGGACGAGCTGGACGTCTACGGCCTGGAGGCGGCGGCCGTCTACCGCCCCGACGCGCCCGGGGCCGGGGTCGGCGGCGACTGGTACAAGGCCCGCGGCCTGCCCGACGGGCGGCTGCTGCTCGCGCTGGGCGATGCCCGGGGCCACGGCCTGGAGGCGGTCACCCTGATGGCCAAACTCCGTTACGCGCTCGCGGGGCTCGCGTACACCTCGGAGTCCGTGGAACTGCTGACGCAGTGGCTCAACGAGGTGGCCTGCGCGGACGCCAGGGAGTCCACCGCCACCGCGATCATCGCCCGCTACCACCCGGAGCGCACCCTGCTCCGCTGGACCTGCGCCGGGCATCCGCGCCCGGTGCTGCTGCGGGACGGCCGCGCCGCTCAGCTGCCGGCGCCCGCCGGAGGGCCCGGGCTCACCCTGGGCGTGCTGCCGGGGACGGCGTACAACGCCACCGAGACGAAGCTGGAGATCGGCGACATCGTCCTGCTGTACTCGGACGGGCTGACCGAACGCCGTCCGGCCGACCCCGACCAGGACACCCTCCGCTTCCTCGGCGCGGCCGAGAGCTGCTTCCGGGAGTCCGCGCCGGGCCCCGGCCACGCCGGGCTCCAGGACTACGTCGAACGGCTCGTGGCCCGCCTGGACGGCCCCCACTGCACCGACGACGCGACGCTCCTGGCCCTGCGGCGGCCCTGACCGGTGCCGGGGGCGGTGTCAGTGGGCTCCCGTAGTCTTCGGTCCCTCACCCACCGCCTGGAAGGACCAAGAGAGTTGACTGGCCTGTCCGCGTTTCCGCTGCCGTTCCACACCTCCCGCGACGACGGGTCCACGCAACCCCGCACCCTGCGTGAACTGGAGATGATCGCGTGCAGCGCGCACCTTCGGACGAAGCCAGGGTGGTCCGAGAAGATGCACGACACCGCCATAGCCGCCAAGTGGACGCGGGAGGCGATCGACCAGGGCCTCACCGAGGCGCAGGTGCGCCATGTGCTGGCCGAGCTCGCGCACTACGCGGAGCTGCGGGACGCCCGTACCGGCATCGAGGTCGCCGCCGTCGACGGGGTCTGGCAGTCGGACACGCTGATCGACGCGGAACTGCGGTCGCGGCTGCGTGAGGCGGTCCGGGTGCTGGAGGATGTTCCCGAGGAGGGGAAGGACTGGCACCCCGGGTCGGACGGCCAGGTGCTGGACCTGGTGCATCCCTCGCTGTTCTGCCTGGTACGGGACGTGAGCGGCGGCCCGGAGCGGGCTTGGGAGAACCCGGCGAACCAGTACGCGAAGTACGAGTTCTCGGACCGGTTCCAGTGGCTGCCCACGGATGTCGAGGTCAGCGCGGACGGCGAGGCCGTCTTCCGTTCGTACGTGAACAACGTCCACCCCGAGGACCACCGGGAGCTGGCCGCCGTCCTGCCGGAGCTGTTCGGCCGGATGCTCCCGCTGCTTGAGAACGTGCTCACCGATCTGCGCCATCCCCGGCCCCCGCGGATCAAGGCCAACCCGTACGGCTGGTACGACTCGGAGCCGGAGCACCCGGAAGAGGACGACTTCAGCGACAAGGACGCGTACGAGGAGGCGCTGGAGGCGTACGAGGCGGCGGTGGACGACTGGTACCAGAACCGTCGCCCGGTCGTTCCGGACGCCCCCGAATTCACCGCGCCCGAGCCGGTCGACGCCTCCGACCGGGTTGTCCTGCGCGGTCGCCGGCTCCAGGTCATCGCGAAGCTGGCGACCATCCACCTGACGCCGGAGAAGCCCGAGTACGCCGGGGGATCCTGGCACGTCGAGGGGATGCTGAACGAGCGGATCGTGTCGACCGGCATCTACTACTGGGACAGCGAGAACATCACGGACAGCCGGCTGAGCTTCCGTACCGCGCTCTACGAGCCGGACTACGAGCAGAACGACAACAATGGCGTGAGCGACGTGTACGGCCTGGAGGACGACGACCCGCTGAACCAGGTGCTGGGCTCGGCCCCGACCCCGGCCGGGCGCTGCCTGGCCTTCCCCAACGTCCTTCAGCACCAGGTCGGTTCGTTCCGTCTCGCGGACCCGAGCCGCGCCGGGCACCGGAAGATCCTGGCGTTCTTCCTGGTGGACCCGTCGGAGACGATCGTCTCGACCTCCGACGTCCCGCCGCAGCAGCCCTGGGCCGACACCTCGACCATGACTCTGGAGGAGGCGAAGGCGTACCGCGAAGAGCTCATGCGGGAGCGCAAGTTCTTCGTGAACGAGCACAACGAGCAGCTGTTCGAGCGGGAGTTCTCCCTCTGCGAGCACTGAGTACGCCCTCCGGCTCGCACCCGGTCAGGGTGTGAGCCGGAGGAACACGGCCGGACGGCCGGGGGTCAGCGCAGTCCGGCGAAGAGGTCGTTCTCGGGGACGGGGGCGTCGGTGGTGTCCCGGACTCGGACGAAGGGTTCCACGCCCATCATCTCGCCGAACCGCTCCTTGCCCATCTTGAGGAAGAAGATGTTCTCGCCCTGGCTGGCGTGCGCGGCCAGGGAGTCGAACTTCTGGCCGCTGAACGCGGTGGTGTCGACCCAGGTGGTGATCTCGTCGTCGGGCAGACCGACCTCCGCCATCGCGGCGGTCTCTTCCGGGTCGGGCTCCGGCAGGTCCTCGCCGAACTCGCGCATCATCTCGCCGAAGCGCTGCATCATCGAGCGCGGGGCCGTCGTCCAGTAGACCTTCGGCGTGAGCCCGGTCAGCTCCAGGGCGGCCATCGTGATGCGGTTGGCCTGGATGTGGTCGGGGTGGCCGTAGAAGCCGTTCTCGTCGTAGGTGACGACCACATCGGGCCGGTAGTGGAGCATCAGCTCGGCGAGCCGGGCGGCCCCCTCCTCCACGGGCGTCCCCCAGAAGGAGCCGGGGGCGTCATTCGCCGGCCAGCCCATCATCCCGGAGTCGGCGTAGTCGAGCGTCTCCAGATCGCTGACCTTCAGGACCTCGCAACTGGCTTCCAGCTCCCGGCGGCGCATCACGGCGACGGCCGCCGGGTCGTGCCCGGGATCCCCCGGCTTCACCCCGCCCGGCCCGTCACCGCAACCGCCGTCGGTACAGGTCACCAGCACCGTCCGGATGCCTTCCGCCGCATACCGGGCGAGCACGCCCCCGGTCCCGGTGGCCTCGTCGTCGGGGTGGGCGTGCACTGCCATGAGGGTCAGCGGCCGGTCAGTCATCACACAGTCCTCCAGCGGAAACAAGCATGCGGTACGGGGGCGCGGCTGACGCGCCGCGCCCCCGGTCATGCAACCGCCCGGACCGGACCCGATGTTCCCCGCGGGGCCGACCGGCCTGGCCGAAACCCGTCGCCCGGCCTCCCCGGCGGTGGCAGATTCCTCAAGGAGTGAGTCAACACATGCGCGGGGAGGAGACGGGACATGGCTGAGGTGGACCTTTCGGCCGGGACGGTCGAGTATCTGGACACCGGCGGTGAGGGGCCGGTCGTGGTCCTGCTGCACGGCGTCGCGATGGACGGCTCCCTGTGGCGGAACGTGGTGGAGCCCCTGCGAGCCGATTTCCGCTGTGTGGTGCCGACGCTGCCGCTGGGGGGCCACCGCCGGCCGATGCGCCCCGACGCGGACCTGTCGGTCGCGGGCGTGGCCCGGCTGGTCGCCGAGTTCCTCGACCGGCTCGACCTGCGTGACGTCACCCTGGTGATGAGCGACTGGGGCGGTGCGCTGGCCCTGGTCTCCGAGGGCAGGGACGAGCGGATCGGGCGGCTCGTCATTACGTCGTGCGAGGCGTTCGACAACTTCCCGCCGGGCGTGCCGGGCCGCAACCTGTTCACCTCGGCGAAGCTGCCGGGCGGCATCAACCTCGCCTTCAGGCTGCTGAAGCTGAAGCCGCTGCGCCGGCTGCCCGTGACCTGGGGCTGGATGAGCAGGCGCCCGGTCCCGCACGAGGTGATGGACGCCTGGTTCACCCCGCTGTGGACCTCCGGCGAGATCCGCCGGGACCTGCGCAAGTACGTGCTGGGCGTCCCGCCGAAGAGCGTCCTGCTCGGCTGGGCGGAGCGGCTGCGGGACTTCGACCGGCCCGCCCTCGTGGTGTGGGCGGCCGAGGACAAGGTCATGCCCCCGGAGCACGGGCGCAGGCTCGCCGGGCTCCTGCCCAAGGGACGGCTCGTGGAGATCGAGGACAGCTACACCCTGATCCCCGAGGACCAGCCGGCGGAGCTCAGCGCCCACATCCGGTCCTTCCTGCTGGACGGCGGGACCGCCTCCTCCTGAAGCCCGGGCCGTGGGGAAGACTGGGGGCATGAGCGAGGTCGTTTTCACCCGTGGGAGTGGCTGGATCCCGAGCGTGGTCCGCGAGGACGGGGTGCTGAAGCTGATGCTCGGGGCCGGGGCGGATGCCAACCATGAGCCCCGGACGTTCACGTTCCCGGTCGGGGAGGACCATCTCGCGGTGATCCGGGAGGACCTGGGCAGGCACCTGCTGCTGTGGAGCGCGGTCCTTCCGCTGTGCGAGGCCGCCGGGACGCGGGGGCGGCTCGATGAGGACGCCGCCGTCGCGCTCCTGGACCCGGTCCTTCTCGCCGCCCCCGACGACGTCGACGCGTACTTCCGGCGCGTCCCCTGGGACAAGGGCCGGCTCATCGCCCACGGGGCCGCCCTCGACCTGCTCGAACGGGGCAAGGTCTGTGCGGCGATGCGCACGGCGACCGAGTCGTCCGACGCGAAACGGGCCCAGCAGTACCGCGCCGAACGCCGTCGCGCCGAGCGCGGCACCGTGCTCGGTCCGCTCGACGCGGCGGTTCTGCGGTACACGGGCCAGTACGTGCACGGCGCGACGATTCCGAGGCGGCTGCCCGACGCCGTCGACCCGGCACTGCTGCCCGGGGTCATGGGGGTGGTCGCCACCGCGGAACACGCGTGCGACGGTCTGCGGATCGACCGCGATCCGCGACGCGGCAGGCGCGGCACGGACAAGCGGGACTGGGAGCGGATGGCGGCGGCGGTCGAGTCGGCCGTACGCCGGGCCCACCCGGAACTCGCCGACGACGCGGTGCGCACCGTGAGCTTCCTGATGTGCTCGGAGGCCGTCGACCGCGCCAGGAGCACGCCCCTGGAAGCCTACGAGGAGCCTGCCGTCGGCCGCGGGGTCCTGTCGTTCACCGACGACAAGGGCGCCGAGAAGACGTGGCGCCCCGGCAGTCCCCGTTCCGCCGCCGTGGAGTTCTGGGAGTTCGTCGAGGACCGTGTCGGGTCGGACAACGAGGTCTTCACCATCGAGGACGAGGAGCGGGGCGAGGGAATCCAGGTCCACTTCTACGCGGACTCCCTCGCCCGGATCACGACCGCGCGCAAGGGCCGGGGCGGGGCCGAGCCGGAGTACCGGGTCGAGTACGGCCTGGTCGACGGGATCAGCGGGTACCGAAGCCTGGTGAGCGCCTTCGTCCGGGGTGGCTGCGCCGCGCTGGACGGGCTGGGTCCGTGGATCGCGGACCACGCCGAGTTCGAACGCGCGCGCCGTCGGCGGGGCGGCCGGTAGGCGGCGCCGGGGTCAGGCGGGTCCCGTCGAGCCGCCCGGGCCCACCACCGTAAGCAGGTCCACGACGAAGATCAGGGTCGAGTGCGGCGGGATGAAGGCGGAGGGCGACTGCCTGCCGTAGCCGAGGCGCGGGGGAACGATGATCTCGCGGCGGCCACCTACCCTCATGCCCCGCAGGCCCCGGTCCAGGCCCTTGATGGCCTTGCCGCCGCCCACGGCGAACTTGAACGGCCGGTCCTGCTCCCAGGAGGAGTCGAACTCCCTCCCGGACGCGAACGCGACGCCGACGTAGTGGACCTGGACCACCCGCCCCGGCAGCGCCTCCGGCCCCTCCCCCACCACGAGGTCCCGGGTCGTCAGCTCGGTGGGCGCGGCGCCCTCCGGCACCTGGACCTCGGGCTTGGCCAGTTCGCTCATCATGGATCCCTTGCTCGTCCGCACGGTTACTTCGTGTAGTTGTAGACGGTCGCCCGCGAAACGCCCAACTGGTCGGCGATGAGCTGGGCGGAGCTGCGGGCCTCGAAGAACCCGTCGCGGTGCAGCCGCCGGACCAGCTCGCGCTTCTGCTCGCGGTTGAGGCCGCGCGGAGTGCTGGAGCGTTCCGCCGCGAACGCGTCGATGGCCGACCGGAGTTCGCGGTCGCCGCGGTCGCGCAGTGTCTCCAGGGCCTCGCCCTGATGCCGGACGTCCGTGGCGACGAGGTTGGCCAGGGTGAGGGCCAGTGGCGAGAGCGTACTGACGTCCAGGTTGAGGCAGAGGGCCGCGACATAGCGCCCCTCCGCGTTCCTGATGCCGATCGACGTGCTCTTGGCGGGGCGCCCGTCCGCGAACCGGTTGCTGTAGTTCTGGACGACGCCGGGGTAGTCGGGGTCCGCGATGCGGCGCAGGCCCAGTTCGGTGGCGGGGTCGCCGACCTGCCGTCCGGACAGGTTGTTCTCGATCACGCGGATGGCGTGGTCGGGGCGGCGGAGATCGTGGAGGACGACCTCGCACAGCCCGGGGAACATCCGCCCGACGGCGACGGCGATGCGCTCGGCTTCGCGTACGAGGTGTTCGTCGTCCGGATCGCCGGTGGGGCGGGTCATCGTGTGCCGCCCGCTTCCCGGGGGTCGTCCTCGTGGCCGCCGAAGACCGCGGCCATCTTCTCGGCGGACTTGAGACCCGCGCCGGTGAGCACGACGACGGTGGTCTCGTCGGGGGCGATCTCACCGGACGCGATGAAGTGGTCGAGGGTCGCCGCGGCGACACTGCTGGTCGGCTCCGCGTACAGGCCGTGGGCGCTCAGGGCGCGGACGGCGGCGTGGATCTCCGCCTCGGGTACGGCGTACGCGGCTCCGCCGGACCGGCGAATGGCCTCCACCGCCTCGGGCAGCCGGACCGGGCGGGCGATGGACGCGCCCTCGGCGATCGTCGGCACCCGCGCGCCGCGCGAGGCCGGGTCGATGCCGTTGAACGTGTCCGCGATGGTCGCCCAGTGCTCGGGCTGCCCGACGAAGAGGCGCGGGAGCCGGTCGATCTGCCCGGCGGCCAGCAACTCGCCGAACGCGAGGTCGCACCCGATGACGTTGCTGCCGGCCCCCGCCACGAGCACCACGTTGTCGGGCGCGGTGAAGCCCAGCGACTCCCACATCTCGTACGCGACGGTCTTGGTGCCCTGGATGAACATGGGGTGCCAGTTGTGGCTGGCATACGGAATCCGCTCCGCCTGCCGGATCGCCTCCTCCGAGACCTCATCGCGGGTGCCCGCCACGAGCTCGATCTCGGCCCCGTACGCCCGGGCCTGGAGGATCTTGGCCGCCGAGGTGGCGGCGGGGACGATGATCCTGGCCCGGATCCCGGCAGCGGCGGCGTAGGCGGCCACCGCGGAACCACCGTTCCCCGAACTGTCCTCCAGCACGCGGTCGACCCCGTGCGCCACGAGATGGGAGATCATCACGGACACCCCCCGGTCCTTGAAGCTGGACGTCGGATTGAACCACTCCAACTTGAAGTGGACCCGCCGCCCCGCCCAGTCCACCGGAATCATCGGCGTACAGCCTTCCCCCAGGCTCACCCGCCGCTCGGCCGGGACGGGAAGCACGGCCCGGTAGCGCCAGAGGGACCGCTCGGCGGTGTCGATCTGCTCCGGCCGCATCCCCGTCAGCGCACTGACGGCAAGCGGACCCCCGTCCTCGCCCCGCCAGCGCGGGTCGTCCAGGGGGTAGCGCGCGCCGGACCGGTCGAGGAGGACGGGGGCGGCAACGCTCGCAGGCTGTTCGTCATTCATGGGCGATCCCGGCTTCCCTTTCACTGGGCATGCACCTCAGATTAGACGAACCGTCCAGACATGAACAACCAGTCCAAGCCTTGGTCACCCCAGGAAGCTCAACCGCACCTGCCGCTCCGCGTTGTCCACGTTCGTGTCCACCAAAACTCCGTTAGGACAACACTGCCCTACCGCTGCGGCACATCTGTTCAACCCCAGGTGAAGCCTGGCGTCGGGGAACCGTCCTCGAGTCATGAAGCACGCCCGGCTAAGCCATGACCAGTTGTTTGTGGCACGCCCCCGCCCCATGCGAGTCCACGTCGCGCGACCAGTTCACCCTGGTCGCCGGTATCACCACCGACACCGTGATCGACCTGGTCGAAGCCGTCGGCCGCAACGAGCTGACCCGTCTCCTGCTCGCGGCGGATCCACACCAACGGCCGCACCCTCAAACGAGGAGTCCACATACGGCACACGTGCACCAGGGTGACGATGGCCTGCCCACAGTGGGTCACACGCCTGTGCCGTTCCGGGAGCGTCCTTACCCCAGGATCGGGTCACTCCGCCAGCACGATCGTGTGCGGTGTCGGCGTGAGCTGCGCCCGATAGCGGCGGATGCCCCAGCTACGGTGCTCCAGCTCCGCCGCGACCAGCACCTCCGCCGTGTTCATACAGTCGGGCACGAGCTCCACCAACGCGGCCACCGGGTGATCACCGACCAGCGGGAATCCTTTGAGTCGTCGGAACTCCCACTGCGGGTTCGGCTGGGAAGCTCCGTGGCCCCGGACGATCCATTCCTCCCTCGCCGGTCCGGATCCTGACGGCTTCTCCACCCCTACATCCAGCACTCCAGTCGTGACCGTGAAGCTCATGCCGGTTCCGAGGCCGGGGACCGGGTGGGTACGCTCGCCAGGGTCGATCAGGCGCGCGATCGGCTGTGCCGCACGCTCCGGTGTCGACAGTGCGACACCCAGGGAGGCATGGCGGAATACGCCTCTGCTCTCCGGTCTCTCGGGGCGAAACGAGCACACCATGAGCAGTTGCCGAAACTTTCGGTCGGGGGTGGCACTCAGATAGGAGAGCCAGCCGGCCGGCGCGCCCGCATGGTCGGCGGGCAGTAGGTCCCAGCCGAAGGTGAGCCTGCCACGCAGCGGTGTCCCATCGGCTGGGCTGCCGAGCGTACGCTCCGGCAGGAGTTCGACGTCGTGCAGCCGAATCTCGGTCATGGGGTGGCTCCCTTGTTCCTGCCGTGCACATAAGTGAACGCTCCCCAGTCACGGTACGGGGCGTATGCGGCACGCGTAGCGAGTTGGGCACCGCGGAAGGCATGCTCCGGGTCAGTGCCGCGCGCGACTTCTTGATGCAGGTGGTGGTAGAAGTACGTGGCCGGTTCCGAGCGCACGGGCCACAGGCAGCCGACGACGGCCTGCGCTCCAGCGGTGATCAGCGCCGAAGGGATGCCACGAACGTTGTCACCGCGGTCGAATCGGCCGAGCGCCGACTCACAAGCGGCGAGCGTGACAAGTCGGACCCCGCGCAGGTCGATGTCCAAGAAGTCGTAAGCGAATACGCGGCCGTCGTCGTCGCCGTCCGGCGTGAGATAGAGGCAGTGCATCCACGGCGCATCCTCGTCCAGTGTCCCGTGTGCGGCGATGTGGACAACGTCCGCCACGGACATCTCCGCACGCAGCCTGTCGCGAGTGGCCGCACGCCCGGTGAGGGCTGGAGCGCCTACCGCCTCGGCAACCTTCCGCGCATGCCCCTCCAGCGCCGGTTCGGCTTGCAGACCGAAGGGAACACCGCCGGCAGCGGAGGCCAGCACAACGGTGCGGCCCTCACGCGCAGGTACCTCGGCGGGTGCCAGGGCTTCGAGGCCGGCGATCGAGGTGACCGTCCAGTCGTCGGCGATCAGACGGCCGCCCCTGCGGCACAGCGGTAGGGGCAGGTAGTGCAGAGCGCCGTGCGGCCAGGCCAAGATGCGGTCCTTGCCCTGGGCGCGCCAGTTGTCCCACAGTTCGCCGCCACCGAGCGGCAGGCCGGCCGACTCCAGCAGCCGGCTGCCCTCCGGTGTCACGTCGCCGAACAGCGGGTCGCGTTCGATCTCCGTCCGGATCGCCTCGATGCGGTCCGCATCCGGGTGCCGGTCGTCGTTCTCGTCCGCGCCCTCGCCGAGGTGCACCACGAGCTCCCGGCCCTGCCTGGTGACCGCGAGCAGCACGGACGCGCCCTTCACCGCCGCGGGCAGGAACCACGTCAGCAGCACCGTTCGATCGTCCAGCAGATCATGGGCCTTGGCCCAGATGCGCTGGTCGTCGATGAGCGCTGTCGAACGCCGACGCAGCTCGTCATCGATGAACGACGAGACGCGCCACCGCAGATTCCGAGCGATCTGCGTGTTGTCGTGGCCGCCAGGACGATGATCGGCGTCCACCGCGTTCAGCAGGTTCAGCAAGGCTCCTCCTGCAGCGGTGGGCACCTCCCGGTCGCGCAACTTGCCGAGGTAGTGCTGGATGTACCCGGGCAGCACGAGTGGACCTCCGATGCGCCACCACGCGCCCAGTTCCGAGCCCTTGCCCGCTTGCTGCAGGCCGAGTAACAGCCCGATCGGCAGCGTCTCGCTCTCCGCGGTGAGCTGCCAGACAGCCGAGTGCACAAGGTCTCGCAGCATCGCGCCGAGTTCGGGCGCGCCGATGGTGTCGATGTTCGGCGCGTCCACGATGATCGCGTGCAACGCGTTCCTGAGTTCGTCGCCGCGGAGGTTGCCCAGCTGCTGCACGAGCGGCACCAGGCTCGCCCGGGCCAATTCCTCGAAGCCGAGCGAGGCGTAGGAGAGCGCCGCATACGTGTAGTAGCCCCATGGGAACGGGACAGGGCTGGAGACCGGCTCGCCCGCCTGCGCCGACTGGTAGTACAGATCTGCCGTGAGCAGCCGGACCTCTTCGTTCCGGGCGTCGCCCGCCTGGCGCAGGAGGGTGAGCCCCCATGCCGGCTGCCCCCGATCGCGGGCGTGTGCGGCCGCATGCAACAGAGCCGCAGATCGCTGCATCGGTGTCCAGAAATCCGGTATGGACACCGGTAGATCCTGGTGGGGGCCTGGGCATTCGCTTGGGTCGTCGGGTAACACGTGGAGCCTGGCCTCGATCAGTTGCCTGCGATGGGCAGAGGCCCACCGGATGTCGAGCTGCCCGGCCCAGTCCAACACGGTTCGCAGCAGCCGTCGGTCGGCTCGCTCCCGGGCCAGGTTGACGCCTTGGCTGATCGCCTTCGCGGTGACCGTGCTCCCGTGGGCGACGAGGAAATCGGCCGACGGCGTCCCGAATACCCCTGTGAGCAGACCGTCGGTCGTCTCTGGGGGCACCCCGTCCATCGTCCTGACGAGGAACAGCGCGAGGTCCGGCTCCTCGTCGGCGGAAAAGTCGTGCAATGCCGAGAGCGCAGCGCGAGCAGCGTCACGGTGGGCTCCCTCCGCGTCCGCCAGGATCTGCGCCAGTATCGCCAGCAGCCGGGGCCTCCTCACCCCACCATCCAGCTCCAGCGCACGCACCACCAGGTGTCCCGCTTCTGCCACCAGCCGATAGGACTCCTTCTGGAAGGGTTCCTCTTCGGTGAACCACGTGCGGTACAGGTCCGCGGTCAGCCGAGCGGACCATGTGGTCAGCAGCGGCTCACGAGCATAGTCGTCGTCGGCCGAGTCCTCCTGTCCCCTGATGGCCATCCGTAACCGAGCGGCAGCCAGCAGCGCGGCTTCCAGGTCGGCGGTGTCGCTCAGTTCGCCGACCAGCCGAGCCGCCAAGGCTTCGGACTCCTCGAACACCCCGCGGTCGCACCGGTCCGCCACCAGTTGGACGCCCGCCTCGATGGTCTGGAACGCCGCGGCCCGCCATGCAGCTTGCAGGGCGCAGGCGTCGGCGACCTCAGCGACCAGTCGCCAGTAGACGTACATGAACTCCACCAGGCCGCGGTGGTCGAGGAACTCGTCCCGGAACAGCAGATCCACCATCGCCCCGGTGGACATCGCGCCGTGCTCCGCCAGGGCCCGCCGCATCTCCTCCACTTCGCGCGCCCGCCGCTTCGCCTCGTCCAGCGACATGATTCGGTCGGATACGTACTGAGCCAGCTCCATGAGCACGCCGACCGGGTCGATCACGAAGGTGACCGTCGGCTTGCCGTCCGCCTCGCAGTTCGGCTTGCTGTTCGACTCACCGAAGCGCACACGGCCGGCGCACACCTTCCCTCGCCGTGTTTCGAAGATCAACGCGCCGAGGGGATCGTCCGTGGCTGGCAGCACGTGGGACACGACCAGCAGGACTGAGCCCGCAGCGTCCGCCGCCTCCCGCCACCCCGCCGGCCGCTCCACGTCGAGGTCGTGCACGAAGAGCGCTCCGTCGGGATCTCGTACGGACAGCACACCTTCCTCGTCCTGCGTGACATACCACCGGAGAGCGAGGGGGCGGCTGAACGGCAATTCGTCCAGTGAAGGGAGCACCTGGAGGCCCCGCGCGTACGCGCGGGTGAACAGGCTGCCTCCTGACCCGCCACCCGTGAAGAACGGGCTGATACCGGCCAGGCCGACGGCCAGACCGGCATGCCGGACACCCTCCACCTCGGCGAGGAACGCCCACCCGGTGGCCTCGCGTGACAGTTTCACGCCATCCCCCTTCGCGCTGCCGGCCATCGACAGGATCAACGGTGGCACAGACAACGGCCGAACCAGCCCGTGACCGAGACCGGGACGATGATCTGGGCTGAACTCAGATACGACTTGGCACATCGTCAGCGTTCAAGACATGAAGCATGTGCATCTTCTTGACGGTTCACCGTTGTCACTCAACACTGCCTTGACGGACCCAGCACCTTGCTTGTCCGTAGATTGAGAGCGTTTTCAAGAGGTTCATTCGAAGGCCCGCAGAGTTGGCAAGGCGATTCCTGCAGGGTGTCGAGACCATCTGCACCCTGACCTCCGCGTTGATCCGGTGTTCACTTCACGAAACCAGGTGAAAGGACTCCCCCCATGCGCACAACCGTCCCGCCCGGCCGCATGAGACCCCTGCAAGGTCCGAAGCACCGCGTCATCGCTCTACTGAGTGCCCTCATACTCGCGCTCGTCGGACTGCTCGGCCTCGATCAGAGCGCGGCTCCCGCCTCGGCAGCCGCGCCCGACTACACCCAGAGCGTCACTCAGTTGAGCCCCACGCAGGCTCAGATCTCGTTCACTCCGACCACGTCCGCGGTCTACGTCGACGTGCACTACCTGGTCAACAACGCCAACCAACAGAACGTCCGTATGACCAACAATGCGGGCACGTGGACTCAGACCGTCGGCTCGCTCGCAGGCGGAACGGTCCTGGAGTACTGGTTCACCTACGAGAAGAGCGGGCCGCAGTACGACACACCCCACTTCACGTACACCCAGGGCGGTGGTGGAACCGGCACTGTTGCCACCCCCACCTTCACTCCCGCGGCGGGCACCTACGCATCTGCCCAGAGCGTGACACTCGCCGACGCGACCGCGGGCGCGAGCATCCACTACACGCGTGACGGCTCCACCCCCACCGCGGCCTCCACTATGTACAGCGGGCCGATCAGCGTCACGGCCACCACCACCGTCAAGGCCATCGCCATCAAGTCCGGACTCGCCGACTCCGCGGTCGCCAGTGCGACTTACACGATCGGCGCATCGACAGGCTGCCCCACCCAGTCGGACACGCCGAACTTCGGCCCGAATGTGCACATCTACGACCCGAGCATGTCCAGTGCCACCATTCAGGCACAGCTTGACGCTCAGTTCGCCCAGATGAAGGACACGGCCTCCGCGCAGTTCAGCGAGAACCGGGTGGCACAGCTCTTCAAGCCGGGTGCGTACGCCGTCGACGACAATGTCGGCTACTACACCTCGGTGGCGGGTCTCGGGCAGAATCCGGGCGACGTGACGATCAACGGACACGTCACCGTGGACGCCTTCAACGCCTCGGACGCGGGCAACGCGACGCAGAACTTCTGGCGCTCGGCGGAGAATCTGGCCATCAATCCGGTGGGCGGGAACCGTTGGGCCGTGGCCCAGGCGGCCCCGTTCCGCCGGATCGACGTCCGCGGCGACCTGCAACTCTACCCGGCCAGTTACGGCTGGGCGAGCGGCGGCTACATCGCCGACACCAAAGTCAGCGGCCAGGCGGCGTCCATCTCGCAGCAGCAGTGGTACACCCGGGACAGCAACCTGGGCAGTTGGGCCGGCGGCGTCTGGAACATGGTCTTCTCCGGCACCACCGGTGCTCCCGCGAACACCTTCCCCAACCCGCCCGAGACCACCTTGGCCACCACCCCGGTCTCCCGTGACGTGCCGTATCTGTACGTCGACGGCGCCGGAAAATACCGGGTGTTCCTTCCGTCGCTGCGCACCAACGCATCGGGGGCGAGTTGGGCGAACGGCAGCACTCCCGGCACCTCTCAGCCGATGAGCCAGTTCTACGTGGTCAAGGCCGGCGACACTGCCGCGACCATCAACAACGCCCTTTCTCAGGGCTGCAACCTCTTCGTCACGCCGGGCGTCTACCACCTGAACCAGACGCTGAACATCACCCGGGCCAACACGGTCGTCCTCGGCATCGGCTACCCGACCTTCGTCCCGGACAACGGCGTCAACGCGATCCAGGTCGCCGACGTGGACGGAGTCCGTCTCAAGGGCCTGCTGATCGACGCAGGAACCACCAACTCGGCGGCGCTGCTGACCGTCGGCCCGTCCGGATCGTCCGCGAGCCACGCGGGCAACCCGACGACCATCCAGGACGTGTTCTTCCGGATCGGTGGCCAGATCGCCGGCAAGGCGACGACCAGCCTGATCGTCAACAGCAACAACGTGATCATCGACCACATCTGGGCCTGGCGGGCCGACCACGGCAAGGCAGGAAGCTTCGGCTGGACGACCAACACGGCGGACACCGGCGTGATCGTCAACGGCAGCAGCGTTCTGGCGACCGGTCTCTTCGTCGAGCACTATCAGAAGCACGAAGTCGTCTGGAACGGCCAGAACGGCAAGACGATCTTCTTCCAGAACGAGATGCCGTACGACGTGCCCAATCAGGGCTCGTGGATGAGTGCGGCAGGGGTCAACGGATATGCCGCTTACAAGGTGGGCGCGGGCGTCACCACCCACGAGGCATGGGGACTCGGCAGCTACTGCTACTTCAACGTCAACCCCGCGGTGAACAGCTACCACGCCTTCGAAGTGCCCAACACCCCCGGCGTGGAGTTCCACAACGCCTTGACGGTCTCACTCGGCGGCGTGGGCACCATCACCCACGTCATCAACGACACGGGGGCGGTGACCGCCTCGAACACCACTCCCAGCAATGTGGTCGCCTACCCATGAGGCAATGACCTGACGTGAAAGGTGGACCGGGCTCCTCGCGGTTGCGAGGAGCCCGGTCATTGCAGTATGCGGCGCCGGCGAGGGCTGCGACGCCCCTGGCATCGTCCTCGTCCAGAACGAGGAGGCCCTCCCACAGGTCTGGCCCTACGGCCCTTCAATCGCCTGGAGCGCTGGCACGACGCAAGGGGTACTGCCGGCGTGCCGCAGCAGCGAGATCTTCCAGCAGCACATCGGCCACCAGCTCCTCGACCACGGCGATGTCGTGCTCCGTCATGGCTTCGGCCAGCTCGGGATCCCACGGTGCTCCGGTGATGCGCCCCGGTCGAGGACCGTGCGCGTTGCGGACGATCGCGGATCGGTGGTCCGCCGCCGTCATGCGCCAGGGGTACGCCCCTGTTCTCTCGATGACGTACGCGGCAATGCGGATACCTTCGCCGTCGAAGTCACCGTGGTAGCGGAGAGCTGCACCTCGGTCCACGAGTAGGCGCAGGGCGCAGTCCGCCGGCGATGACGGTGGCGGACAGCTCGTCGTCGGCGACGCCGGCGCGGGACCACAGGGCGCGTCGTTCCGCTGCCGACTGCGGCGGTGCGATGTCGTACAGAGTCGCCAGGGCACGCAGGACGAGGGTGGAGGCGGGTGCGCCGTCGTCGAGAGCGTGGGCGTGGCCGTTCAGGAGTCGGGCGGCGAAGACGGGCAGGGGTTCGGCCTGGCTCGGTAGTTCGGCGAGCACCTTGAGCGTGTCGGTGAGGAGCGTACGGGTACGCTCCGCCGAGCCGCCACCCATCCTGCGGCTCGGCAGGACGCAGCCCAGTCGGCGAGCACCGGCTGCGCCCGTACCGTGTCGTGACCAGCCAGCCAGGCCAACAGACCGGCGCGTTCGTCCTCCTGGCGGCGGCGTTCACCGGCTCTGTCGCCGAGCGGGCCGATGAGTTCGGCGACGATCTCTCGTACGGTGCGGCCGGTGAGCTCGGTGACGGCCTCCTCCAGGCGAGCCAGGGCGACGGGGGGCTGGGGGTCCGGCAGGCGGTCCAGGTCGAGGAGGTCCGCGAGGGCTTCGCGCTGGGTCTCGTCCAGCAGTGCGAGGCGTACGCGTGTGATGGGGCTGCCGGAGGGGAGACGGTCGTGGCCCGTCTGGCAGACGGGATGCAGTTCGGGACGACGAAGGGTCGTGTCGCCCGACGCGAAGTGCTCCCGAGAGGTCGTCCCGCCGGACACGGAGTGGTCTCGCAAGGTCACCCTTCATCCATTCCGGTGCCGTTCCGGACGAAGCGCGCGCTGGTGACGGCTCGTCTCCGTCGGTCAGGAGTTGGTTGACGGCAATGCCGGGCAGCTCTCTCGCGGCCGTGTCACTGCCCTTGGCCTCCCCGATGCGGGCGCGGAAGAAGGCGTGCAGGGTCTCCGGTCGGATTCGGTGACCCCACCGGGGTCCGTCAGAAGCAGTTGGCGGCTGGTGCGGGTGCTGTCGGGGAGGTCCGGGCGGACGTCCCAGACAAGCTGGACGGCGAAGTTGCAGGCGGTACGGACCTGCTCCGGGTGTCCGTACATGTGCGCGACGGGTTCGCCGGCCCGGCGGATGCGGACGCCGAGGTGGCGGCGGGCCTCGTGGACGGCTTCGGAGAGGTGGCGGCGTCGCCGAGGTGACGCGTGGCGTGGAAGCCGCGCGCGCCATGGCGGCACGGTGGCCCCAGGTGGGCAGCTCAGGGTGTGCGGCAGGAGTGTCAGGGCGGGAGCCGACGGGCCACGCAGGCCCGTTGTCGGCGGCGTCCGGCAGAATCCGCTTCACCGACGCCACCAGGACCTGGCGTCGCCCGGTAGGAGAAGAGGGTTCCTGTGCGTGAACTGCCCATGTTCGAACGTCTATACCCCGATGTCCAGCTGACGTCCCCTTCGGAGAGGTTCGTGCTGCGGTGCGACTCGGAGGGTGTCGCCGTGGTCATGGACTCCGATCGCGGGCAGGTCGTCTGGCGGGCGGGCGCAGCTGGGCAGCTGTTGCTCGGACACGGGTACGAGGTCGTCGTCGAGGGCGGGGAGGACGACGGCACGGTGTGGCGCTCCGGTTTCGCCGCGTCCGGGGCGCAGTACCTCATCCTCACGGATGCCGGAGAGCTGGAGCTCCTGGACCGCACACACGTCCGCCTGGGCAACATACGCACCGGGCTCACCCACCCTGTGCCGCTCGGAGATGCGGCGCCCGCGGCTGCCATCACCCGGGACGCGTATCTGGTCAAGGAAGGGAAGACGCGGCGGACAGTGGCCCGCGAGCAGGACGGATGGCTGCGGGTCTGCGAGTACGGGAAGGGCGGGGGTATGAGCTACGCGTTGACCCGTCCGCTGGTCGACTGGTTCGAACAGGAAGACACCGTGCTCACCTGGCGCCGGCACCTGGCGGGTGGTTCGAAAGCAAAAAGCCTGATGCTGTGCCTGGTCGACTCCGCCGGGACCGTCCTGTGGCACGAGGGCACCCAACGCCCGCATGGACCAGTTCCCCTGGGAGAGCCATACGCGTACGGTGGACCCGCGCTGGAGGTGGGAGGGCGCCTGCGGAACCAGTCCCTGACGTCTCCCGCAGGTACGCACACACTGGCTCACCAGGGCAACGGCGACCTGACTCTGTACTGCCACACCGAGCGCCGCGCCGTGTGGTCGACCGGCACGGGTTGGGTGGACGGGGGATGGGCCGAGCTCTCCGAGGATGGTGTTCTCTCGGTCCGCAACACCCATGGTGTCTTGGTGTGGAGTTCCGGCCCGTCAGGTTCTGGGGCTCGTCGGCTCGTGGTCGGTGATGACGGCCGTGCCGAACTGCGTGACGTGGACGGCCGGTCGGTATGGTCCACAGGCACACACACGGCGTGCCATGGCCCCACAGCCGATGCCCCGCGGGGTGCCGTGCTGCACCGAGGACAGACGCTCGGACGGCACTCCCTCACCTCCCCCGACGGAAGCACCGTGCTCGGACACTGGGACGAACACCGCCTCGTGCTGTTCGGCGCCGACCAGACCTGGCTCTGGTGCGCGCACCTCGGCGAAGCGGCCGAGCCCGGACTGCGGCTCGACGAGGACGGCATGCTGCGCGTTCTGGGCGACGACCGCCCACCGCTGGGCGGACCGGCTGACGAACTGCGAGTCGAGGAGGGCGGAGTGGTCCTGTGCCGTGCCGACGGCACCGTCGTCTGGCGCGACGGCGAGGCGGTGGCCGAGCCGGTCGCCGCCGCGAACCCGCCCGCACGAGGAGGGCTCATGAAAAGTCTGCCGGACACGGACGAGACCCTGCTGATCCGCACCGACTTCTCCGAACCGACCGCTTGGCAAGCCCTGCTCACTGCCATCATGACACCGAGCCAGGACGGCTTTCTCGCGAACGTCCACCCAGTGGATGATCTCGCCTATCGCGATCTGACGGCCCAACAGATCCTGGCGGCGGCAAACGAGCTGGACACCGATCTTCTCATCGTGGCCGACAAAATCGCCCTGGCGGCGCCGGAAATGCCGCTGCTGGCCCTCCTGCTCTCCGATGAGGACGACGAACGCGGGGAGGGCGAGGCCAGGCAGGAGCACGGCCAACTCCGAGTCGCAGCCACAGAACTGTGGTCGGTCGAAAACAATATCTCCCTCGCCAACATGGATTGGGAGGACTTCGAGAACGCCACCGACAACGGTGTCTTCCGGGGCTTCTGACCTCGGCAGGATCGAAGGGACGTCCCGCAACGCGTCAGCTGAGTCGAGCATCCTCCGTCAGCCTGCCGATGCGCGGGGCATCGAGCCGTACAGGGCTGGTTTCCGGGGCTGCGAGGCCCGGGGGCCTTGCGACAGCCGTGAGCCGCACCGTCTTGGAGCGCGATGTCGGCTCTCTGCGCGAGGACCAGCGAGTGCGGGAAGCGGTGGAGGCTCAAGGCGACTACCCGGAACCCGTGCACCGGGGTGGATGACCACCTGCCACAGCAGGCGTGCGCCCCCGCTTCCGAGGTCGTCCTGGTCCGACAGATGGCCAAGATAAAGGAGCTTCACGCCTAGGACGCAGCGTCAGTCGGTGGGATACCCACTCCGCCGTACAAGTCCTCATGACTTCCCTCTCTCGTAACCCTTTTGACCGAGGTCTCCTTTGTGGAGACCTGTCGGCCCCTCCCCCTTTTGTGTGCCGGGCTCGCCACCGTCACGAGCTGTCGGCCAGTGGCCCACTGCTCTCTGCCCAAGATCCGGGCCATACTCGGAACAGCCGCCTGCGGTGCGGTCGAATCACGACCGTTTCCGCACAGTCACATCAGAGCAGCTCACTGGCCGAGGAAGCTCAGACGGACGCTGCGGTTGGTGTTGCTCGTGTTTGTATCGACCAGGCACACCGACTGCCACGTGCCCAGTTCCAGTCGGCCCGCGATGACCGGAAGGGTGGCGTGCGGGGGAATCAGGGCCGGGACCACGTGGTCGCGGCCGTGGCCGGGGTGGCCGTGGCGGTGTTGCCAGCGGTCGTCGGCCGGGAGCAGGGTGTGGAGGGCGGCGAGGAGGTCGTCGTCGCTTCCCGCGCCGGTTTCCAGGACCGCGATTCCGGCGGTGGCGTGGGGGACGAAGAGGTTGAGCAGGCCGTCGCGGCCGGAGGCCGCGCGGGCGAGGAACTGTTCGCACTCCGGCGTCAGGTCGGTGACGGTCTCCGTCGAGCCCGTCGTGAGGTGCAGGACCTTGGTGGTGAAGGCAGAAGGCATGGGTCCCATCCTGCCGTGGGCGGGGGCCGGAAGCGTTGAGTGACGGGCGCGCGGGAAGTTCCGCGGGACCGTCGTAGTTGGTAGAAGCGTGAACGAATTGGCGATGCGGTCGGTGGACGTCGTGGTGATCGGTGCCGGGCAGGCGGGGCTGTCCGCCGCTTACCACTTGCGGCGCAGCGGTCTGGAGCCGGACCGCGACTTCGTGGTCCTCGACCATGCGCCGGAACCGGGCGGCGCCTGGCAGTTCCGGTGGCCTTCGCTGACGTACGGCAAGGTGCACGGGATGCACGCGCTGCCGGGCATGGAGCTGACCGGCGCCGATGAGGAGCGGCCCTCGTCCGAGGTCATCGGGGACTACTTCGACCGGTACGAGCGCGCCTTCGGGCTGCGCGTGCACCGGCCGGTCGATGTCGGCGCCGTGCGCGAGGGCGAGGGCGGACGGCTGCTGGTCGAGACCTCCGAGGGTACGTACGCGACGCGCGCCCTGATCAACGCGACCGGGACGTGGGACCGGCCCTTCTGGCCGCGCTACCCGGGGCAGGAGACGTTCCGGGGGCGGCAGCTGCACACGGCGGGCTATCCCGGCCCGGCCGCGTTCGCCGGACAGCGGGTGGTCGTCGTCGGCGGTGGCGCCTCCGGTACGCAGCATCTGATGGAGATCGCCGAGGTGGCGGCGGAAACGCACTGGGTGACGCGTCGGCCGCCGGTCTTCCGGGAAGGGCCCTTCGGGGCGGACCAGGGTCGGGCCGCCGTCGCCATGGTGGAGGAGCGGGTCCGGCGCGGGCTGCCGCCGCAGAGCGTGGTCAGCGTGACCGGGCTGCCCGTCAACGACGCCATCCGGCGCGCCCGTGAGTCCGGGGTGCTGGACCGGCTCCCCATGTTCGACCGGATCACGCCCACCGGTGTCGCCTGGGACGACGGCCGCCGCATCGAGGCCGACGTCATCCTCTGGGCCACCGGTTTCCGCGCGGCCATCGACCATCTCGCCCCGCTGCGGCTGCGGGAGCGCGGCGGTGGCATCCAGGTCGAGGGCACCCGCGCCGTGCGCGACCCGCGCATCCACCTCGTCGGCTACGGCCCCTCCGCCAGCACGATCGGCGCCAACCGGGCCGGACGCGCCGCCGTGCGGGAGATCGTCGTGCTGCTGCGGGACGGGACGGCTACGGCGTCCGCGGAGGTGCCCGCCTTCGCCTGAGGCCGGGGCCTCCTCTCATCCCCCTCCCCCACGGTTCCGGTTGAACTCCGCCACGTTGCGCTGCTGTTCCGCGTAGTCGTCCGTGAAGCGGGTGTCGCCCGGGGCCACCGTCACGAAGTACAGCCAGGGGCCCGGGGCGGGGGTGATCGCGGCGGTCATCGCCTGTTCGCCCGGGTTGCCGATGGGCGTGGGCGGGAGGCCCTTGTGGGCGTAGCTGTTGTAGGGGCTGTCGAGCTTGGTGTCGCCCGTGGTGGTGTCCAGGGTGCTGCGGTTCAACGCGTAGTTGAGGGTGGAATCCATCTGGAGCGGCATGCCCCGGTCCAGGCGGTTGTGGATGACGCGGGCGACCTTGCCCATGTCGGTCCCGGTGTCCGCCTCGGCCTGGACGATGCTGGCGATGGTCACCGTCTGGTAGACGGTGACGTCGTTGCGGCGGGCGCCCGCCGTGATGTGGTCGGCGCCGAAGTGCCGGCCCGCCGTGTCGGTCATGTAGCGCAGCAGGCTCTTCGGGGTGGTCGCGGAGGTGACCGGGTACGTCGCCGGATAAAGGTAGCCCTCGGGGTTCCCCTTCGCCGCGCCCGGGAGCGGCAGGTCCGACGCCGGCGCGGCGGAGGCGGTCGTGCCGGCGGGTACGCCGAGGGCCCGGTCGACGGCCTCGTAGACCTGGGTGGCCCGGCGGCCCTCGGGGATCACCAGGGTGCGGGCCGTCTCCTCGGTCTTCGTTTCCCGTGTGAGCAGGGGGACGAGCACCGCTGCGGCCACGGCGAGGACGAGCAGGGAGCCGAGGAACAGCGTCAGGCGGCCGCGCCGGGTCAGGCGCGTGCGGCGGCGGGGCGGGGTGACCGGGGGCGGGGAATCCGGGGTCTCGTGCGCCATGCGGGCACGCTAACCCGCGCCGGTCCCGGCCCCGGGGAAGCCACGCCTCCCGGTCAGCCCGCCACCGGGGCCATCTCCGTGTCCCGGCGGACCAGGGCCGCGTACCGTCCGTCGAGCCGGAGCAGTTCCTCGTGGGTGCCGCGCTCCGCCGTGCGGCCGCCGTCGAGGACGACGATCTGGTCGGCGTCGCGGACGGTGGACAGCCGGTGGGCGATGGTGATCGTGGTACGTCCGGCGGAAAGCGCGTCGATGGCCTCCTGCACGGCGAATTCCGTACGGGTGTCGAGCGCGCTCGTCGCCTCGTCCAGGATCAGCACCGGCGGGTCGCGCAGGATCGTCCGCGCGATGGCGAGGCGCTGCTTCTCGCCGCCGGAGAAGCGGTAGCCGCGTTCCCCCACGAGGGTGTCGTACCCGTCGGGGAGCGAGGCGATGTGGTCGTGGATCTGCGCGGCGCGGGCGGCCGCCTCGATCTCCTCGTCGGTGGCGTCCGGCTTCGCGAAGCGCAGGTTCTCGGCGACCGAGGCGTGGAAGAGGTACGTCTCCTGCGAGACGACGCCGACCGCGCGGGCGAGGGTGTCGAAGTCGAGGTCGCGCACGTCGATCCCGTCGAGGGTGACCCGGCCGCCGGTCACGTCGTAGAGCCGGGGCACCAGGTAGCTGAGGGTGGACTTGCCGGACCCCGTGGGGCCGACGACGGCCAGGGCGGCTCCGGCGGGCACGGTGACGTCGACGCCGCTGAGGGTCGGGCCGCTCTTCTCGTCGTAGCTGAAGTCGACGTTCTCGAAGCGGACCTCGCCGCGGACCTTCTCCAGGCGCACCGGGTGCTCCGGCTCCGTGATGTCCACGGTGAGGTCGAGGTACTCGAAGATCCGCTGGAAGAGCGCGAGGGACGTCTGCATCTGCACGCCGGTGGAGAGCAGGCTCACGGCGGGGCGGAAGAGGCCCTGCTGGAGGGAGACGAAGGCGACGAGGGTGCCGATCGAGACGGCGGGACCGCCGGACTGGAGTGCCATGCCCGCGGCCCAGTAGATGACGGCCGGCATGGCGGCCATGACGATGCCGATGGTGGACATCCGCCACCGTCCGGCCATGCTGGCGCGCACTTCGAGGTCGACCAGCCGCTCGGACTCCTCGGCGAAGCCCTGGGTCAGCGAGTCGGAGCGGCCCATCGTGCGGCCGAGCAGGATGCCGCTGACGGACAGCGACTCGGTGACGGTGGCGGCCATGGCGGCCATCTGCTTCTGGCGCTGGGTGGTGATCTTCTTGCGCTCGCGGCCGACCCGGCGGCTGATCCAGACGAAGACGGGCAGCAGGAGCAGCGAGACGACGGTGAGCCGCCAGTCGAGCGCGAGCATGGCGACGACGGTGGCGATGACCGCGGTGAGGTTGGAGACGAGCGAGGTCGCCGTCGAGGTGACGGTGGCCTGCATACCCCCGATGTCATTGGCGATCCGGGACTGGACCTCACCCGTGCGGGTCCGGGTGAAGAAGGCGAGCGGCATCCGCTGCAGCTGGGTGTAGACGGCGGTGCGCAGGTCGTGCATGACGCGCTGGCCGACGGTGGTGGAGATGAGGGTCTGAAGCACGCCGAAGACGCTGTTCATCACGGCGGTGAGGATCATGCCGAGGGCGAGCAGCGTGAGCAGTCCGGTCCGGCCCTGCGGGAGGGCGGTGTCCAGGATCTCGCGCAGCAGGAACGGCGAGGCGACCGACACCAGCGACGAGGCGCCGACGAGCAGGCCGACCACCGCGAGGCGGCCGCGGTACGGGCGGAAGAGGCGGAGGATGCGGCGCAGCTCGGCGGGCGGCTGGGCGTCGTCCTTGGGCGGGGGTGTCCACGTGGGTTCGTCGGGTTTCATGAGCTCCTTCGTCGGGCGTGCGGCAGTGGTGCGGGCGGGGCCGCCCGGACGCGGGGATCGCGACCGTGACAGTCGAGCGAATGAGAGCATAGCTCATTGTTACCCCTACTCACAATGAACGAAGTCCTGATATCGTTCTTCCCATGGACTCCCCCGACCCCGACGGCATGCTCGCCGAACAGCTGCTGCGGCTGACGCGCAGGCTCCAGCGCATCCAGGGCCGCCAGCTGGAGCCGATCGGTATCACCCCGGCGCAGTTCCGGCTGCTGCGCACCGTCGCCCATTACGACGGACCGCCCCGGATGGCGGATCTCGCGCAGCGCCTCGACGTGGTCCCCCGCGCCGTGACCACGCTGGTCGACGCCCTGGAGGCGAGCGGCAGGGTGCGTCGTGTCCCCGATCCGGACAGTCGTAGGGTGGTCCGGATCGAGATCACGGACCAGGGCATCGCCACACTCCGCTCGCTGCGCGACGCGCGCCGGGCAGCCGCAGAGGAGATCCTGGCTCCATTGACCGCCGACCAGCGCGAGGTGCTCGGCGGCCTGCTGACCGCCCTGGTCAACGGAATGCCGGAACGTCGCTGCTGACCGGTCACGGGACGCGGCGCCGAGCCGCCGGACCGACGAACCGCCGAGGAGAACCACCATGCCGCTGCTGGAGCCGGACCCCGACACACTGCGCCCCGCGGCGGTGCGCCCGCCCTCCCACGACCGCGTCCCCGACGCGCAGGCGCAGGGCACCCCGGAGACGCTGCGCACCGAGCTCACCGACCTGCTCGGCGCGGAGAAGGTGCTCTGGAAGGTCTCCGACCTGGTGAAGTACGCCTCGGACGCCAGCCCGTACCGCTTCGTGCCCCAGGTGGTCGTCGTCCCGGAGGACCTGGACGACATCTCGGCGATCCTGTCGTACGCGCACGGCAGGGGTCGCAACGTGGTCTTCCGCGCCGCCGGCACCAGCCTCAACGGCCAGGCCCAGGGCGAGGACATCCTGGTCGACGTCCGGCGGAACTGGGCGGGCGTCGAGGTCCTGGACGACGGCGCCCGCGCCCGCATCCGTCCCGGGACGACGGTCGTCCGGGCCAACGCCTCCCTCGCCCGGTACGGCAGGCTGCTGGGCCCGGACCCGGCCAGCGCCATCGCGTGCACGATCGGCGGAGTCGTCGCCAACAACGCCTCGGGCATGACCGCGGGCACCACCCGCAATTCGTACCGGACCGTCTCCTCGCTCACCTTCGTGCTGCCGAGCGGCACCGTCGTGGACACCGCGGACCCGGCGGCCGACGAGGATCTGGCCCGGGCGGAGCCGCGGCTGTGCGAGGGGCTGCTGGCGCTGAAGGCGGAGATCGAGGCGGACGCGGCGCTCACCGCCCGTATCCGCGCCAAGTACGAGATCAAGAACACCAACGGCTACCGGCTGGACGCGTTCCTCGACGGCTCGACCCCGGTGGAGATCCTGCGCGGGCTCATGGTCGGCTCCGAGGGGACGTTCGGCTTCATCTCCGAGGTCGTCTTCGACACCCTGCCGCTGGACCGCCGGATCTCCACGGCGCTGCTGTTCTTCCCCTCGCTGACCGCCGCGGCCGCCGCCGTCCCTCTGTTCAACGAGGCGGGGGCCATCGCCGTGGAGCTGATGGACGGCAACACCCTGCGCGCCTCGGTCAGCGTGCAGGGGGTCCCCGCCGACTGGGCCGGGCTGCCGAAGGAGACCGCCGCGCTGCTGGTGGAGTTCCGGGCCCCGGACGAGGCGGGCCAGGAGGCGTACGAGCGGGCGGCGGCCGATGTGGTGCGCGGGCTGGAGCTGGTCCGGCCCGTCACCTCGGTCACCAACGAGTTCACCCGGGACGCCCGCACCATCTCCGGCTACTGGAAGGCCCGCAAGGCGTTCGTCACCGCGGTCGGCGGCTCCCGCCCCTCGGGTACGACGCTGATCACCGAGGACTTCGCGGTCCCGCCGTCCCGGCTGGCCGACGCCTGCGAGGCGCTGCTCGCGCTCCAGGCCGAGCACGGCTTCGACGCCGCCGTCGCCGGTCACGCCGCGCACGGCAACCTGCACTTCCTGCTCGCGTTCGACGCGGCCCGGCCGTCCGATGTCGACCGGTACGCCGCCTTCATGGCGGACTTCTGCAAGCTGACGGTCGAGCGGTTCGACGGATCGCTCAAGGCGGAGCACGCGACGGGCCGCAACATCGCCCCCTTCCTCGAACTGGAATGGGGCCCGCAGGCCACCGAACTGATGTGGCGTACGAAGCAGGTCATCGACCCCGACGGGGTGCTGGCGCCGCGGATCGTCCTCGACCGCGACCCCAAGGCCCATCTGCGCGGGCTGAAGACCATCCCGAAGGTCGAGGCCATCGCCGACCCCTGCATCGAGTGCGGCTTCTGCGAACCGACCTGCCCCAGCCACGACCTGACGACCTCACCGCGCCAGCGGATCGTGCTGCGCCGCGAGATGATGCGCCAGCCCGACGGTTCGCCCGTCGAGACGGGCCTGGTCGACGCCTACGGCTACGACGCCGTGGACACCTGCGCCGGAGACTCCACCTGCAAGCTGGCCTGCCCCGTCGGCATCGACACGGGCGCCATGATGAAGAACTTCCGCCACCAGCGGCACTCCCCGCGCGAGGAGCGGATCGCCGCGCTCGCCGCCAGGCACTTCCGTACGGCGGAGACGGCGGCGCGGCTCGCGGTCGCCGCGGCGAGCCGGATCGACGACCGGCTGCTGCGAGGGGTCACCCGGCTCGCCCGCAGGGCGGTGAGCCCCGATCTGGTCCCGGAGTGGCTTCCGGAGATCCCCGGCGCCGCGTCTCGCAAGCTGCCGCGCACCTCCAGGACGGGGGCGAGCGCGGTCTACTACCCGGCCTGCGTCAACCGCATCTTCGGCAGCCCGGACAGCCATCGCGGCCCGTCGCTCCCGCAGGCCGTGGTGGCCGTGTCGGCCCGGGCGGGAAAGCCCGTCTGGATCCCGGACGACGTCAACGGCACCTGCTGCGCCACCATCTGGCACTCCAAGGGCTACGACTCCGGAAACGCCGTGATGGCCAACCGGATCGTGGAAGCGGCCTGGGGCTGGACGGCCGGGGGAAAGCTGCCGCTGGTGGTCGACGCCTCCTCGTGCACGCTGGGCATCGCCCATGAGGTGGTCCCGTATCTCACCGAGGACAACCGTGCGCTGCACCGCGAGCTGACCGTGGTCGACTCCCTGGTCTGGGCGGCGGACGAGCTGCTGCCGGAGCTGACGGTGCTACGGAAGGCCCGCTCGGCCGTGCTGCACCCGACCTGTTCGATGGAGCATCTGGACGATGTGGACCGGCTGCGCGCGGTCGCTGACGCCTGCGCCGACGAGGCCGTGCTCCCCGACGACGCCGCGTGCTGCGGTTTCGCGGGCGACCGCGGGATGCTGCACCAGGAGCTGACGGCGTCCGCGACCGCCAAGGAGGCCGCCGAGGTGCGGTCCCGGGACTACGAGGCGTATCTCTCGGCCAACCGGATGTGCGAGATCGGCATGGACCGGGCGACGGGCCGCTCGTACCACTCCGCCCTGATGGAACTGGAGTGGGCGACCCGCCCCGGCCCCGCCTGAGCGGCGCGCGTCAGGCGCGGAGGCTGGCCCGGTCGCCCATGACGACGACCGGGTGCTGCTTCGGGTCCAGGGTGCGCAGCAGCTTCTCCATGGCCTCCTTGGACACGCTCACGCAGGCCGAGGTGCCGCTGCCATGGTCCATGTGCAGCCAGATGCTGCCGCCCTTGGTCTGGCCCTGCGGGCGCGTCGGGTCGTTGGGCGGGGTGCCCTTGACTCGGTTGTAGTCGATGGCGATGACGTAGTCGAAGTCGTGCCAGTGCGACTTGGCCCAGTAGTGCGGGGCCTGGATCGAGGCGGTCTGCGTGTACGGGAGGCGGGCGCCCGGGTCCGGCAGGACACCGGCCGCGTCGCTGAGGGTGTAGACGCCGACGGGGCTGCGGTTGTCGTTCTCGTGGTGGTCGGGCGTCCAGCCCTTCTTGCCGTTGTGGCCCTTCCAGGAGGCGGTCTTGTCCCAGGTGGAGCCGGACTTGGTGTAGAGGACGACGGCGGAGTCCGCCGAGTCCTTGCCCTGGCCGTAGACGGCGACGACCTGGCGGGATGCGGCAGGGATCTGCGACTGGAGCCGGTCACCCACATCGGGGATGCGCTTCAGGTCCTTGACCGGGGCCTTCGTGCCGCCCTTCGCGGCGGCCGACCGCTCGGCGGCGGCGCCCTTCTTCGTGTCCCCACCGTCACCGCAGGACGTCAGGGTCGTGAGCAGGACACCACAGGCGGCCGCCGAGGCCACCATCCGAACCGCACCGGCTATACGCATCCGTCCATGCTCGCACCTGGCGATGTACGCCGTTGTCCACCCCGGGCGGCCCCGGCGAAAGCGTGCCGAATCTTTACCCGCGCCCCGCGCCTCCGCCCCCACCCCCGCCGCGTAAAACCGTTTGCCGCGATCCGGGCGACAGGCAAGGCTTGCTCGGTCTGGTTCCCCCGCCTGCGCATCGCGCAGGTGACTCAGTGCTGCCCCGACGCGCTTTGACGGCGCCTCGCGGGCCCGTTTCTTCCAATCCTTTGGGATGTCATGCACATTCGCGATCTTCCGTACTCGGACCCCGGCGATCCCGATGTCCGTTCAGGTCCCCGCCTCCTGCTGTGGCTGGGCCGCAATCAGATCCGCGGGCAGCTCAAGTCCTTGTTCTGGGGGCTGGTGCACCAGTGCTCGATCGCGGGATACCCGCTGACCGTGGGGCTCGCCGTCCAGGCGGTCGTGGACCGGTCGGGCGGCAGGCTCGCGCTGGCCGGTGCGCTGACCGCACTGCTGGGCGTGCTGACCGCGGTGGGCGACGCGATGCTCCACCGGGCCGCCGTCACCAACTGGATCACCGCCGCCGCCCGGATCCAGCAACTGCTGTCCCGCAAGACCGCCGAGCTGGGCTCGCTGCTGACGCGCCGGGTCGCTGCGGGCGAAGTGGTAGCGGTTTCAACCGGTGACGTCGAAAAAATTGGATGGTTCGTCGAGGCGCTCTCGCGCTTCCTGGCCGCCGCCACGGTCCTCGTCGTCATCAGCGTGGGGCTCGTCCTCTACCTTCCGTCGCTGGGCGTGCTCGTGGCGATCGCCATGCCGTTCCTCGCCCTGTCCGTCCTGCCGCTGCTGCCACGTGCCACCCGGCGGGCGGATGTGCAGCGCGAGAAGGGCGGCCGGGCCACCGAGCTCGCCTCGGACACCGTGGCCGGGCTGCGCGTGCTGCGCGGCATCGGCGGCGAGGAGCTGTTCCTGGACCGCTACCGGCGCGCCTCGCAGGAGGTCCGCGAGGCCGCCGTGCACAGCGCCCGGATGTGGTCGCTGATCTCGGCGGTCCAGGTCCTGCTGCCCGGCGTCCTGCTGCTCTCCCTGGTCGTCTACGGGGCCTCCCTCGCCCGGGACGGCAGGATCGAGGTGGGCCAGCTGGTGACGGTGTACAGCGCGGCGACCCTGACCCTGTTCCCGCTGCGGCACTTCGAGGAGATCGCCATGGCGTACTCCTTCTCGCGCCCCTCCGCGCAGCGCGCCGTACGCGTGCTGTCGCTGAGCCGGAACACCCGCCCCGCCACCGTCGACACCGTCCCGTCCGGCGACCTGTACGACCCGGTCACCGGGCTGCTGGCCCCGCAGGGCCGGTTCACCGCGGTCGTCTGCGGCGACCCCGACGAGGCGGGCCGGCTGGCGGAACGGCTCGGCGGACACGCCCAGCCCGAGGCACCGGAATCCGACGCCCCCGAGCCGCCCTCCGTCCTGCTGGGCGGGGTGCCGCTGGACGAACTGGACCCGGGCGCGGCCCGCACCGCCGTACTCGTCCAGGACAAGGACCCCGTGCTGCTCTCGGGCACCCTGCGCGAACTGCTGGACGTGCCGTCGTCCGGAGAGGTGGAGGCCGCGGCCGCGCTGTCCGCCGCGCAGTGCGACGACGTGCTGGCCGCGCTGGCGCAGGCGTCCCCCGAGCCGGACCGCGAGCCGCTGGACACCCGGATCACCGAACGCGGCCGGTCCCTGTCCGGCGGCCAGCGCCAGCGGCTCGCGCTGGCCCGGTCGCTGCTCACCGACCCGGACACGCTGGTCCTGGACGAGCCCACCTCGGCGGTCGACTCGCACACCGAGGCCCGGGTCGCGGCGGGCGTCAAGGCGCTGCGTACGGACCGTACGACCGTCGTGTTCTCCTCGTCGCCCCTGCTTCTCGACCTTGCCGACCGGGTGGCGCTGGTGCACGGCGGCACGGTGGTGGCGGTCGGCACGCACCGCGAGCTGATGCGCACCGAGGAGCGCTACCGCACCGTCGTCACCCGCGAGACCGACGACGAGGCGGAGCCCGCGGCAGCCCCGGAGCACAGTGAGCACGCCGCACACCAGGAAGTCGAGGAACGGGCATGAAAGGACAGGCAATGACCGGCGTCGTCCCACCGGCCCACGTACCCCCCGCCTACGACCCGGCGGCGCCCGAGACGGCCACCACCCTGCCGGTGGGCCGGCCGGCGACCGTACGGGCCTACGTGCTGGAGCTGATGCGGCGCCACCGCAGGCCGTTCATCGTGGTGACCCTGCTCAACACGTTCGCGGTGGTCTCCTCCATCGTGGGCCCGTATCTGCTGGGCGGGCTCGTGGAGGACCTGTCCGACGGGGTCCGCGACCTGCATCTGGAGCGCACCGCCGCGGTGTTCGCGTGCGCGCTCGTGGTGCAGACGGTCGCCACCCGGATCATGCGGCTGCGCAGCGCCATGCTGGGCGAGGAGATGCTCGCGGACCTGCGCGAGGACTTCCTCGTGCGCTCGGTGCGGCTGCCTCCGGGCGTGCTGGAGCGGGCCGGTACGGGCGATCTGCTGTCCCGGATCACCACGGACATCGACCGGCTGGCCAACGCCATGCGCGAGGCCGTCCCGCAGCTGACGATCGGCGTGGTGTGGGTGGGCCTGCTGGTCGCCGCCCTCACCGTCACCGCTCCCCCGCTGGCCCTCGCGGTGGTCGTGGCGCTTCCCGTGCTGCTCATCGGCTGCCGCTGGTACTTCCGCCGGGGCCCGGCGGCGTACCGCTCGGAGGCCGCCGGTTACGCGGCGGTCGCCGCGGCCCTGGCGGAGACCGTGGACGCGGGGCGGACCGTGGAGGCGCACCGGCTGGGGGCGCGCCGGGTCGCGCTGTCGGACCTGCGCGTGAAGCAGTGGACGGCGTGGGAGCGGTACACGCTGTTCCTGCGGACGGTGCTGTTCCCGGTCGTCAACATCACGTACGCGACGATCCTCGGCGCGGTCCTGCTGCTGGGCGGCTGGTTCGTCATCGAGGGGTGGATGACCGTCGGTCAGCTCACCACGGGTGCGCTGCTCGCGCAGATGATGGTGGACCCGATCGGTCTGATCCTGCGCTGGTACGACGAGTTGCAGGTGGCCCAGGTGTCGCTGGCGCGGCTGGTGGGCGTCCGGGAGATCGAGCCGGACGCGGGCGATCCCGGGGTCGTCCCGAACGGCCGGGACGTGCGGGCCGACGAGGTGCGCTTCGGGTACGTGGACGGGGTCGACGTGCTGCACCGGGTGTCGCTGGACGTCGCGCCGGGTACGCGGCTGGCGCTGGTCGGCCCGTCGGGCGCGGGCAAGTCGACGCTGGGGCGGCTGCTGGCGGGGATCTACGCGCCCCGGACCGGTGACGTCACGCTCGGCGGGGCCGAGCTGTCGCGGATGGCGACGGAGCGGGTGCGGTCGCACGTGGCGCTGGTCAACCAGGAGCACCATGTGTTCGTGGGCTCGCTGCGGGACAACCTGCGGCTGGCCCGTACGGACGCCGAGGACGCGGAGCTGTGGGCGTCGCTCGCCGCGGTCGACGCCGACGGCTGGGCGCGGGCGCTGGAGCAGGGGCTCGACGCGGAGGTCGGTTCGGGTGGTCTGGTGATCACCCCGGCGCAGGCCCAGCAGATCGCGCTCGCCCGGCTGGTGCTGGCCGATCCGCACACGCTGGTCCTGGACGAGGCGACCTCGCTGCTCGATCCCCGGGCGGCCCGCAACCTGGAGCGGTCGCTCGCCCGGGTGCTGGAGGGCCGCACGGTGGTGGCGATCGCGCACCGGCTGCACACCGCGCACGACGCGGACGTGATCGCCGTGGTCGAGCAGGGCCGGATCACGGAGCTCGGCAGCCACGACGAGCTGGTGGCGGCGGACGGGGCGTACGCGGCGCTCTGGCGCTCCTGGCACGGGTGAGGCGATCCGGGGGGCGGTGCACCGGCCCCCCCGGCGGCTCAGATGACGTTCATCGCCGCCGCGGCGCCCACGCCTCCGAGGATCATGAAGACCGGCATCAGCACCTTGATCTCCACCCAGCTGCCGGCCTTGAAGCGCATGGCCTTGGGCGGGCCGATCGGGTACCAGCGCTTGCGGCCCAGCGGGATCGGCCACAGGATCGGGCAGCCCGAGACGGTCAGCGCGTCGCCGATGTCGTGGACGAGGGCGCCGAGCACGATCGGCAGCCCGAGCCAGAGGTATTCCTGACCGGCGTCGGTGAAGAGCCAGTCGGCGCCGTTGCCCGGCTTGTCGAGGATCCCGGCGAGGATCCACGCGCTGGTCGCGCCGAGCAGCCACACCAGGACGTCGCTGGAGACGCGGGCGGCCCGCCAGAGCAGTCCCTCGACGGCGAGGACCAGGTGGACGAAGAGGATCGCGAGGACCCCCCAGCGCCCGCCGGTGTACGCGACGGCGGAGGCGCCCGCGCCGATCAGGACGGCCCAGACCCAGGTGTGGGTGAGGGTGCGGTGGCCGCCGTTGCGGTTGGAGTCGCCCCGCAGCTTGGTGGCCTTGTAGACGGCGTGCGAGAGCTTGTCGACGATCTCGCACACCCCGCGCGAGAGGGGGCCGAAGGCGCGCGAGATGGTCGCCGATTTGTGGTCGAGGTCGGGGGCGAGTGCGGCGCCCGCGCTGATCAGCGCCCCGACGACGAGGACGGGCCACGGCATGGTGTGGCCGGTGGCCGCAGCCGCGGCGCCCACCCCCAGCCAGGCCGCCGCCCCTGACAGAGAGTGTGCCGGTCCCATCATGACTGCCGAGCCCCCGTAGGTGTCGCCGAGTGCGCCCGGTGGTGGCCGGACGCGGGATTCCGGCCATCGCCGTTGCGGTGTGGCCGAGTTGAGAGGGAAGCGTATCGTCCATGATCTTCGGGCCGTCGTCCGGTTCCCTCATCGGGGTGGAAGACAGGCAAGATGGGGGCGTGACCCTTATCGATCAGCTGCCACCGACCGACGACCCCGACGCCCTCTTCGAGGCTTTCTCGTCCTGGACCGAGACGCAGGGGATCACCCTCTACCCCGCTCAGGAGGAGGCGCTGATCGAGGTGGTCTCCGGGGCCAACGTGATCCTTTCCACGCCCACGGGGTCCGGGAAGAGCCTGGTCGCGGCGGGTGCGCACTTCACGGCGCTGGCCCAGGACAAGGTCACCTTCTACACCGCGCCGATCAAGGCGCTGGTCTCGGAGAAGTTCTTCGACCTGTGCAAACTGTTCGGTACGGAGAACGTCGGCATGCTCACCGGGGACGCCTCGGTCAACGCCGACGCCCCGGTGATCTGCTGCACCGCCGAGGTGCTGGCCTCGATCGCGCTGCGTGACGGGAAGTACGCGGACATCGGCCAGGTCGTGATGGACGAGTTCCACTTCTACGCGGAGCAGGACCGGGGCTGGGCGTGGCAGATCCCGATCCTGGAGCTGCCGCAGGCGCAGTTCGTCCTGATGTCGGCGACGCTCGGCGACGTCCGGATGTTCGAGGAGGACCTGACGCGGCGCACCGGCCGCCCGACCTCCGTGGTCCGCTCGGCGACCCGTCCGGTCCCGCTGAGCTACGAGTACCGGCTGACGCCGATCACCGAGACGCTCACGGAGCTGCTGGAGACCCGGCAGTCGCCGGTGTACATCGTGCACTTCACGCAGGCGGCGGCGGTGGAGCGGGCGCAGTCGCTGATGAGCATCAACATGTGCACCAAGGAGGAGAAGGAGAAGATCGCCGATCTCATCGGCAACTTCCGCTTCACCACCAAGTTCGGCCAGAACCTCTCGCGGTACGTGCGCCACGGGATCGGGGTGCACCACGCGGGCATGCTCCCCAAGTACCGCAGGCTGGTGGAGAAGCTGGCGCAGGCGGGTCTGCTGAAGGTGATCTGCGGTACGGACACGCTGGGCGTCGGCGTCAACGTACCGATCCGCACGGTGCTGTTCACCGCGCTCACCAAGTACGACGGCACCCGGGTGCGGACGCTGCGGGCGCGGGAGTTCCACCAGATCGCCGGACGGGCGGGCCGGGCGGGCTTCGACACGGCGGGCTTCGTCGTGGCGCAGGCCCCGGAGCACGTCATCGAGAACGAGAAGGCGGTCAAGAAGGCGGGTGACGACCCGAAGAAGAAGCGGAAGGTCGTCCGCAAGAAGGCCCCCGAGGGTTTCGTGGCCTGGTCGGAGACCACGTTCGACAAGCTGATCCAGTCCGATCCGGAACCGCTGACCTCGCGTTTCCGGGTCACGCACACGATGCTGCTCTCGGTGATCGCCCGTCCGGGCAACGCCTTCGAGGCGATGCGGCATCTGCTGGAGGACAACCACGAGCCGCGCCGGGCGCAGCTGCGGCACATCCGCCGGGCCATCGCGATCTACCGCTCGCTGCTGGACGGGGGTGTGGTGGAGCGGCTGGACGAGCCGGACGCGGAGGGCCGCATCGTGCGGCTGACCGTGGATCTCCAGCAGGACTTCGCGCTGAACCAGCCGCTGTCCACGTTCGCGCTGGCCGCGTTCGAGCTGCTGGACCCGGACTCGCCGTCGTACGCCCTGGACATGGTCTCCGTGGTGGAGTCGACGCTGGACGATCCGCGCCAGATCCTGGCCGCGCAGCAGAACAAGGCGCGCGGTGAGGCGGTCGGGCAGATGAAGGCCGACGGCATCGAGTACGAGGAGCGGATGGAGCTGCTCCAGGAGGTGACGTACCCGAAGCCGCTGAGCGAGCTGCTGTGGCACGCGTACGACGTGTACCGGCGCAGCCACCCGTGGGTGGGCGACCATCCGGTGTCGCCGAAGTCGGTGATCCGTGACATGTACGAACGGGCCATGACGTTCACGGAGTTCACGTCGAACTACGAGCTGGCGCGGACGGAGGGCATCGTGCTGCGGTATCTGGCGAGCGCGTACAAGGCGCTGGAACACACCATTCCGGACGACCTGAAGTCCGAGGACCTGGAGGATCTGATCGCCTGGCTGGGCGAGATGGTCCGGCAGGTCGACTCCAGTCTGCTGGACGAGTGGGAGCAGCTGGCCAACCCCGAGGTGGAGACCGCCGAGCAGGCGCAGGAGCGGGCGGACGAGGTCAAGCCGGTCACGGCGAACGCCCGCGCGTTCCGGGTGCTGGTGCGCAACGCGATGTTCCGCCGGGTGGAGCTGGCCGCGCTGGACCGGGTCCGCGATCTGGGCGAGCTGGACGCGGACGCGGGCTGGGACGAGGACGCGTGGGGCGAGGCGATGGACGCGTACTGGGACGAGTACGAGGAGCTGGGCACCGGTCCGGACGCGCGCGGCCCGAAGCTGCTGAAGATCGAGGAGGACGCGGCGCACGGGGTGTGGCGGGTCCGCCAGACGTTCGCCGACCCGAACGGCGACCATGACTGGGGCATCAGCGCGGAGGTCGACCTCGCCGCGTCGGACGAGGAGGGCCGGGCGGTCGTGCGGGTCACGTCCGTGGGCCAGTTGTGAGAGTGGAGAAGAACGGCATGACGAACCCCGCCGAGCGCTTGGTCGATCTGCTCGACCTGGAGCGGATCGAGGTCAACATCTTCCGGGGCCGGAGCCCCGACGAGTCGCTTCAGCGGGTCTTCGGCGGCCAGGTCGCGGGGCAGGCACTGGTGGCGGCGGGCCGCACCACGGACGGGGACCGGCCGGTGCACTCGCTGCACGCGTACTTCCTGCGGCCGGGGCGTCCCGGGGTGCCGATCGTGTACGACGTGGAGCGCGTCCGGGACGGCAGGTCGTTCACCACCCGCCGGGTGACGGCGGTCCAGCAGGGCCGCACGATCTTCAACCTGACGGCGTCGTTCCACCGCCCGGAGGAGGCGGGCTTCGAGCACCAGCTGCCGCCCGCCCGGGTGGTGCCGGACCCGGAGGAGCTGCCGACGGTCGCCGAGGAGGTGCGCGAGCACCTGGGCGGTCTGCCGGAGGCCCTGGAGCGGATGGCGCGGCGCCAGCCGTTCGACATCCGGTACGTGGACCGGCTGCGCTGGACGCGGGAGGAGATCAAGGACGCGGACCCGCGCAGCGCGGTGTGGATGCGTGCGGTGGGGCCGCTGGGCGACGATCCGCTGGTGCACACCTGCGCGTTGACGTACGCGAGTGACATGACGCTCCTGGACGCGGTCCGCATCCCGGTCGAACCGCTGTGGGGGCCGCGCGGCTTCGACATGGCGTCGCTGGACCACGCGATGTGGTTCCACCGGCCGTTCCGGGCGGACGAGTGGTTCCTGTACGACCAGGAGTCGCCGGTCGCGACGGGCGGGCGGGGTCTGGCGCGCGGCCGGATCTACGACCGGGCGGGCAATCTGCTGGTTTCGGTGGTGCAGGAGGGCCTGTTCCGGCGGCTGGACGACGCGCCGTCCGCGTAACACGCTCAGACGGTAGGGCTACTGTTCGACTTCCCGATCATCACAACGGAGGAGCGCGCACGTGGCCACCGTCCTGAAAGTGAGTCCCGTCGCGACGGGGAGGAAGCCGCGCAAGGGCGAGCCGCCGCTTCCTCCCGTCTCTCCCTTCAGCCATGTCGTCAAGGTCTCGGACGGCCCGGCCGGTGAGTCGCGGGTGCTCGCCCATCTGGAGCGGGAACTGCCGCCGGGCGGCATACCGGCCTACCTCGCCGCCCGCAAGGACGGGGCCCGTTCCTTCGTCCTGTGGGCCGACCCGGAGCGCCGCGCCCGGCTGGCAACGGTCGTCACCGCGTCCGCCGGTGACGGGGTGTCGGCGTACCAGGTGCTGGGCGGTTACGGCGAGGTGCTGGGCACCGTCGTCCGCGAGAAGGCGTGCTCGGGCAAGGGCCTGCGCACCCGCTGGACGGTCGCCCAGACCGGCTGCCCGGAGGCCGTCGGGCTCAAGGGCCGGATCTTCTGGTGGTACGTGTGGTGGCTGCTGTTCCCGCTGTGGCTGGCGATCGGCGTGGGCAGCCTGCTGAACGGCGGCGGCGACGTACCGCGCGGGCCCCGGCGCATCCGCTGGCGGGCGGCCGGTGAGACGCCGTTCGAGTTCCACGCCGACGGCGAGGTCGTCGTCCACGCGCAGTGGACCGATCAGCGGCTGGCGGCGGCGCTGACGGCGCTGATCACGTCGTTCGACAGCTGGCTGGGCACGCCCTGGGACGACAAGCGGGAGTAGCGGCCCCGGTCACCTCCGGTACCGCTCGGCCACCGCCCGGAAGGCGGCCTTGGGCTCCCACTCCATGTCGGGGTAGGTCTGCCCGCGGCGCCCTTCGAGGAGTTTGACGATGCCCAGTCCCGCCCGGTCCAGGTCGTCCCTGGGGTCGCCGTCCGGGCGGTGCGGGTAGCCGGGCAGCGCGAACAGGAAGACGAACGCGCTGTCCACGCCCTCGCTCTCGAAGACCTCCAGGAGTTCGCTCAGATACGCGGCCTGGCCGGCCTCGTCGCGCTCGTAGACGCCGTTCAGCCGGACCGGGTCCTGGGTCAGCGGGTCGAGCTCGACCACGTCCAGGACCCGTCCGCCCCGGTCCCCCGCGCCCCGGTAGGCCGCGGTGCCGAAGCCGGTGACGGCGAGCGGCTTCGGGCCCCGGGCCAGGGTGCGGACCGCGTCGCGGAACCGATCGGCGATCTCGGCGGAGCGGAGCAGCTCGTACGTCACGATGTCGAAGGGGTCCCAGTCCACCTGCTCGAACTGGATGGCCGCGTACGTGAGCGGGCCCCGGTAGTGCGCGCGGACGGCGGCCACGGCGTCGCGGAGGAAATCGTTGACGCGGACGCCGAGTTCACGGATCGCGTCGGCCCTGTGCTCGGGGCGGCTCAGCAGCTGCCCGACCCGTTCCTCGGGGCTCTCCCCGGGCAGGAACCCCCGGTTCATCACGCTCAGCTCGACGCCCGCGACGAACACGACCGCGGCGCCCTCCCGCCGGAGCCGTTCCGCCCGTGCGGCGCAGTCACGGAAGAGCGTGAGGATCTGCTCCGCCTCCAGCTCCAGCGGATAGGGCGAGAACCAGACCTCCAGGCCGAGTTCGGCGGCGGCGGACGCGGCCCGTTCCAGCCGGTCCGGGTCGCCGCCGGTGATCTGGACCGCGTTGCAGTGCAGGTCGTCGCGGATGATCGCGAGCTCGCGCCGGACCACCGCGGGGTCGAAGTGCTCGCGGGATGTGCGGCCGTTCAGCACGAATCCGGTGTCGTAGGTCATTCCTCTGGCCCGCATGGCGGCGTCCTCTCCGTCGGTCCGTTTCGCGTCGGGCCGAGGCTGACAGGAAAAGTGCGTGCACGCAAGTTTGCGTGCACGCAGACTCTGTGGAACGCTGACGGCGTGACGACACCACCGGGGCTGCGGGAGCGCAAGAAGCAGGCCACCCGCGAGGCGCTGCGCGCGGCGGCGCTGCGCCTGGCCGTCGAGCGCGGGCCGGACCGGGTGCGGGTCGAGGACATCGCCGAGGCGGCCGGCGTCTCGCCGCGCACCTACAACAACTACTTCGCCAGCCGCGAGCAGGCGATCGTCGCCGCCGTCACCGCCGACCGGGAGGCGCGCGTCGCGGCGTCCGTCGCGGCCCGGCCCGCGGACGTCCGCCTGGCCGACGCCGTGACCGATGCGGTGGTCGAGCAGTACACGGACCCCGGCGCGCACGGCCAGGAGGCGCTGCTCCTCGTCACCACCCGGCCCGCGCTGCGCGACGCCTACCTCGACGCCACCGCCGGCATCGAACCGCCGCTGACGACGGCCCTCGCGGCCCGCCTGGACGACACCTCGGCACCGGCCGCCCGCGTCCTCGCGGCGAGCACGGCCGCCGCGGTCCGCATCGCACTGGAAGGCTGGATCCAGCCGACGGGGGGCGCGGGGGCCGGAGGGCTGGTCGTGCCCACCGGGTCCCTGTCCGACCGGCTCCGCGAGGCGCTGGCCCCGCTCGCGCCCGCGTTCGACGCCGCCGAGGGACGCGCCCGGCAGACGGCAGTTTGACGACAGGCCCTAGGGCCTGTCCGGCGGATCATGGGCGGAGCCATAAGCGGACTGCCCCTGCGGTGACCGTGCCGTGGAAGACGTAGGCCCGCTTGTCGTAACGGGTGGCGATCGCGCGGGAGTTCTTGAGTCGGTTGATGGTCCGCTCGACCTCGTTGCGTCGCCTGTAGCGCTCGCGGTCGAAGCCTGCAGGTCTGCCGCCCGCGCTGCCTCTGCGCCGGCGGTTGGCCCGCTGGTCCTTCGGCTCGGGGATCGTGTGCTTGATGCGGCGTCTTCGCAGGTAGCGGCGATTTCGGCGGGAGCTGTAAGCCTTGTCGCCACTGACGTGAGCGGGCCGGGTCCGGGGCCGCCCGCCCAGCGGGCGGGGAACCCGAATCCGGACCAGGACCTCGATCATCTGCGGGGCGTCACCCCACTGACCTGGAGTGATCAGAAGAGCCATGGGGCGGCAGCCGCCTTCACCGGCGAGGTGGATCTTGGAGGTCAGACCGCCCCGGGACCGCCCGAGTCCCTCATCGGGGCGGTGGTGCCGGGGCGTCGTCCTTTTTTCGGGACCCGCGGCCTCGCCCTGCGGGCGCCAGCCGCGTGCTGGTGGGCCCGGCAGGACGTCGAGTCGACGCCGACCATGCCCCAGTCGATCCGCCCGGCCAGGTCGGCGTCGGCCTGGACCGCCTGCAGGAGCCGGTCCCAGGTGCCGTCCGCCGACCAGCGGCGATGCCGCTCGTAGACGGTCTTCCACGAGCCGTAGCGTTCCGGCAGGTCACGCCACGGAACACCGGTGCGGACCCGGAACAGGATCCCGTTGACCACGGTCCGGTGATCGTTCCACCGGCCGCCCCGGCCACCCGGCAAAGGCAGATGCGGCTCCAGCAACGACCACTCATGATTCGTCAGATCCCCCCGGCCCATGCCCCAACCAACGAGCGACCGATCGGAAAGTCACATGATCCGCCGGACAGGCCCTAGGCCTTCCGGGCGATCCAGCCCCCTGAGTACGTCTCCCGGCGCGAGCCCTCGCGGTCGCCGTGCACGGCGGCGCGGAAGGTGGTCACGCGCGCTGCCGTGGGGTGCGCCGGAGGAGGCGGGTGGATGTCGGCGGATCAGGTGTACGCGGGGGCCGGGCTGATCGTGGTCCTCGCGGTCGGCTCGCAGCTGCTGGCGAGCCGGTTGCGGGTACCGGCGCTGCTCGTGCTGCTCCCGGCCGGGTTCACCGCCGGGGCGCTCACCGACAACGTCGATCCGCAGCGGCTGCTCGGGGACTCCTTCTCACCGCTGGTGTCGCTGGCGGTGGCGGTCATCCTCTACGACGCCGGGCTGGGGCTGGACCTGAGGCGACTGAAGGGGCACAACCGGCGGGTGGTGATCCGCCTGCTGTGGCTGGGGACGCTGCTGACGATGGTGTCCGCCGCGCTGTTCGCCGTACCGGTGCTGGACATGTCGGCGCATGCGGCGGTCATGCTGGCGACGATCCTCGTGGTGTCCGGCCCGACGGTCGTGGGGCCGCTGCTCGCCTTCGTACGGCCCACCGAGCGGTTGCGGCGGATCCTCGTCTGGGAGGGTTCGCTGATCGATCCGGTCGGCGGCATCCTGGGGGCGCTGGTCTTCCACGGCGTCCTCGCGGGCAGTCGGCCCGGGTTCGGCAGCGGCGTCGGGCACTTCCTGGCCAGCGCGGCGCTGGGCCTGGGGGCGGGCGCGGTCGGCGCGGGGGTGCTGTGGCTGGTGCTGGGGCGGGTGCGGCTCAGCGAGGAGCTGGCGACCTCGGTACAACTGGCCGCCGTGATCGGGGTGGCCGCCGCCTGCGACGCGCTGCGCGACGACACGGGGCTGATCTCCGCCGTGATCATGGGGATGGCCCTGGCCAACCTGCCGGGCCTGGAACTGCCCACGCGCCGGCCGTTCTTCGAGACGCTGGTCTCCCTGATCATCGGGCTGCTGTTCGTCTCCATCTCCGCGACGGTGACCCCGGAGTCCCTGCGGCACGTCGTACTGCCCTCGCTGGCGCTGACCGCCCTCCTCGTCCTGGTGACCCGGCCGCTCATCGCCCACCTCGCGGCGGCCGGCACCGACGTACCCGCGCGGGAGCGGTGGTTCATCGGCTGGATGGCGCCCCGGGGCATCGTCGCCGCGGCCACGGCCTCCACGTTCTCGGCCGAACTCGCCGCGCACCACATCGCCGGTGCCGGGCGCATCCTGCCCGCGACCTTCGTGGTGATCGTCGCGACCGTCACGCTCTACGGCCTGACGGCGTTCCCGGTGGCGCGGCGGCTCGGGGTGCTGCGGCCGTCCCGGTCCAGGCCGCTGCTGGTGGGCGGGGCGCCCTGGGCGGTCGACCTGGCGCGCGCCCTGAGCGCGGCGGGGCTCGACGTGCTGATGTGGGCGGGCGCGGACGAGGAGCGTACGCGGATCGAGGCGGCCGGGCTCGAACTGGCGCCCGGCGAGCTGATGGCCTCGGCGGAGGGGATCGGCGCGGTGCTCGAAGGGATCACCGATGTGCTGCTGCTCACCGGTGAGGACGACTTCAACGCGCTGGCCTCGCTCACGCTCCGGGAGAGCGTCGAGGGGACGGTGCGCCGCCTCGCCCCGTCCGCCGCGAGCGAGGGCGTGGTGGCCCCGTACGCCGGGGGCGAGGCGCTGTTCGACGCGGACCTCACCCGGCCCGAGATCGTCCGGAGGTACGAGGCCGGGGCGCGAGTGGTGACGCGGACGGCGGACGGCCCTCCGGCGGCCGGGGAGCATGTGCTCTTCGTGGTGCGTCCGGAGGGCCGGCTGGTCCCGGTCACGGACGGCGTGCGCCCGGAACCGGTCCCGGGCGACACGCTCGTCCTGCTGACGGAGACGTGAGGTCTCACGCCTTCGCGCGGCCGCTCCCGTCCGTGCAGAGCGCCCAGATGATGAAGACGTCGATGGCGATGAGCACGAGGGACCACAGCGGATAGTGCGGCAGCCAGGCGAAGTTGGCGAGTGCGCCGAGTCCGGCGAGGATCACGCCGACGACGCGCGCCCAGAGGGCTCCGGTGAACAGGGCGCAGCCCGCGAGGACGATGACGATGCCGAGGATGAGGTGGATCCAGCCCCAGCCGGTCAGGTTGAACTGGAAGACGTAATTGCGCGTGGCGACGAAGACGTCGTCCTTGGCGATGGCGGAGATCCCCTGGAAGATCGCCATGACTCCACCGAAGATCATCAGCACCGCGGCGAACGCGGTCCAGCCCGTTCTGAAGGGGTGGTGTGATCCGTCGGTGCCTTGTGGAGCTGCCGGTGCGCTGCCCGTGCTGGCCATCTCGGGCCTCCTTTGTTCGCACGGTCGCCCGGCACGGACCGGATCCGAACCGGACATTCCGCTTCCAGAGTGTCACGGGCGGGCGTGTCCGGCAGAACGGCGGGCAGGGGGCCGACAGACCATGCATCCGCCGCCACGCACCACCCGCTTAGGATCACGTCGCAGCCGGTCCGCGCGGAGACGCGGCCCGGCGTTCCGTGGAAGGACCTGCCCCATGACCGAGATCGTCCCGGTGTCCGGCCCCGAGCTGGTCACCTACGCCGACGAGCTGGCCGCCCTGCTGGTGGAGACCGTCGAGAACGGCTCGTCCGTCGGCTTCCTCGCGCCCCTGGACCGGGACGCCGCCGCCGACTGGTGGCGCGCGCGGGCCGCGTCCGTGGAGGCGGACGGGCTCCGGGTGTGGATCGCCCGGGACGGGGAACGCATCGCGGGCACCGTCGGCCTGGTCCGGGCGCCGCTGCCCAACGCCCGCCACCGCGCGGAGGTGGCCAAGCTGATGGTCCGCCCCTCGGCGCGCGGGCGCGGGCTCGGCCGTGAGCTGCTGGCCGCGGCCGAGCGCACGGCGGCCGAGGACGGCGTCACGCTGCTGGTCCTGGACACCGAGAGCGGCAGCCCGGCGGAGCGGCTGTACCGCGCGGCGGGCTGGACGGAGTGCGGTTCCGTTCCGGACTACGCGGCGGGGCCCGACGGGGTCCTGAAGCCGACGACCTTCTACTACAAGGCGGTCGGCCGCGATACGGACGTACCCCTGGGGTGACAATGGGCCGGGAAGACACCGACGAGGAGACATCCATGACGCTGTACGACATTCCGCTGCGCACCCTGACCGGCGAGCCGACCTCGCTGGGCGACTACCGCGGCCGGGCGGTGCTGCTGGTGAACGTGGCATCGAAGTGCGGGCTGACCCCGCAGTACGCGGGTCTGGAGCGGCTCCAGAAGGAGTACGGGGACCGGGGCCTCACCGTGCTCGGCGTGCCGTGCAACCAGTTCGGCGGCCAGGAGCCGGGCACCGCCGAGGAGATCGAGACCTTCTGCTCGACCACGTACGGGGTGAGCTTCCCGCTGCTGGAGAAGACCGAGGTGAACGGCGCGAACCGGCACCCGCTGTACGTGGAGCTGACCCGGCTGGCGGACGCCGGGGGCGAGGCAGGGGACGTCCAGTGGAACTTCGAGAAGTTCCTGATCTCTCCGGCGGGCGAGCCGGTCGCCCGCATCCGCCCCCGCACGGAACCGGACGCGCCCGAGCTGGTCGCGGCCATCGAGGCGCAGCTTCCGGCCTGATCCGAGGGAGGTTCTAGGCGCGGCTGAGCAGGACGGAGCCCTTGGGGTAAGTGGCATCGCCGCCCACGTTCGCCACCTGGATGAGGACGGGGGTGCCCTCCTTGATGTTGCCGGTCTTCCACGACGTGCAGTACGGCGACGTGTGGCCGCGGGTGGTGGCCGTGCGGTCCCAGGTGCCGTCCCGGCCGATGTCGAGCTTCACCTCGATGCTCCAGCCGTCGGCGGTGGTGTCGCAGGCGCGGATGGAGTCGCCGGGGGCGCCGCCGTACGGGTCCGCGTTCCACTCCCCGTAGCCGCCGAAGACGGCGTCGACCGACCGGGGCTCGGCGTGCGCCGCCGTCTGCACGGTGACCACGAGCCCGAAGGCCGCCGCCGCCGTCACCGCGATCCGTGCACCGGATCTCGCCATGCCTGCTCCCTCCACCACCCGGTCACGATCTCCACCGGGAATCTACAGGTACATGGCAGGTGCCCACCATCGTGAGTGCCCCACGACTGCGGCCCCCGCCCCGGCGTGAACCGGGGACGGGGGCCGTGGTGGCCTTACGGGCGTCGCGGCGCGGTCAGCGGATGGGCATGCCCGACAGGGTGCGGGCGATGACCAGGCGCTGGATCTCGCTGGTGCCCTCGAAGATCGTGTAGATCGCGGCGTCCCGGTGCATGCGCTCCACCGGGTACTCGCGGGTGAAGCCGTTGCCGCCGAGGATCTGGACGGCCTGGGCGGTGACCTTCTTGGCCGTCTCGCTCGCGTACAGCTTGGACATGGAGCCCTCGGCCGACTCGAACGGCTTGCCGGTGGTGGCCATCCAGGAGGCGCGCCAGACCAGCAGCCGGGCCGCGTCGATCTGCGTCCGCATGTCGGCGAGCTGGAAGGCGACGCCCTGGTTGTCGATGATCGGGCGGCCGAACTGGGTCCGCGTCTTCGCATAGTCGAGCGCCACCTCGTACGCGGCGCGGGCGGTGCCGACCGCCATGGCGCCGACGGCCGGGCGGGACGCCTCGAAGGTGGCCATCGCGGCGTTCTTCACGCGCTCGCCACCGGTGGCGGCGCGCTCGCGGGCGCGGGCGAGGCGCTGGTCCAGCTTCTCCTTGCCGCCGAGCAGGCAGTGGCCCGGGACGCGCACGTCCTCCAGGACGACCTCGGCGGTGTGCGAGGCGCGGATGCCGTGCTTCTTGAACTTCTGGCCCTGGGAGAGGCCGGGGGTGTCCGGCGGCACGATGAAGGAGGCGTGGCCCTTGGAGCCGAGCTCGGGGTCGACCACGGCGACCACCACGTGGACGTTGGCGATGCCGCCGTTGGTCGCCCAGGTCTTGGTGCCGTTGAGCACCCACTCGTCCTTGGCCTGGTCGTAGACCGCGCGGGTGCGCATCGAGGCGACGTCGGAACCGGCGTCGGGCTCGGAGGAGCAGAAGGCCGCGACCTTCACGTCGTCGGCGTCCCCGTACATCTGCGGGATCCAGGTGCCGATCTGCTCCTCGGTGCCGTTGGCGAGGACGCCGACGGCCGCCAGCCCCGTACCGACGATCGACAGGGCGATCCCGGCGTCGCCCCAGAACAGCTCCTCCATGGCCATCGGGATGCCGAGGCCCGTAGGATCGAAGAACTGCTGGGCGTAGAAGTCGAGGGAGTAGATCCCGACCTTGGCCGCCTCCTGGATGACGGGCCAGGGCGTCTCCTCACGCTCGTCCCACTCCGAAGCGGCCGGACGGATCACGTCCGCGGCGAAGCCGTGGAGCCAGTCACGGACCTGCTTCTGGTCATCGTTGAGCTCGAGCGTGAACTCGGCCATGTTCCCCTCCACGTGCTGCCGTCGAAACGCCTCGTTACTTGCGGTAACAACAGTCTGTTACTGGCAAGTAGCCTGTGTCAACCACATGAGACGCCATCCGCACCCCGCCGGACAGGGTGTTACGTTGCGCAGGCACGACGGACAGGCACGGTCAGGGGTGGGAGAGACGACATGGAGACCACACGACAGGCCGAGCGCCAGCGGACCACGGCCGAGCGCCGCCGCCGAGAGCTGCTCGACGCCGCCGACCGCGTGGTGCTCAGGGACGGCCCCGGCGCCTCGATGAACGCCATCGCGGCGGAGGCGGGCATCACGAAGCCGATCCTCTACCGGCATTTCGGCGACAAGGGCGGGCTCTACCGGGCCCTCGCCAAGCGGCACACCGACGCACTGCTGAGCGCCCTGCGCGCCGCGCTCGACGCCCCGGCGGAGCGGCGCGCCCGGGTCGAGTCGACGCTCGACACCTACCTCGCGGCGATCGAGGCCCGCCCGCAGGTGTACCGCTTCCTGATGCACCCGTCCGACGACGCGACCCCCTCCCCCGAGCAGGGCTTCGACGTGGGCCGGCACTCCGCACCGCTGCTGCGTCGCCTGGGCGAGGAGCTGGCCATGGTGATCGCGGAGCGGGTGGACCTCGGCCCGGACAGCGAGGCGATGGCCCGGATCTGGGGCCACGGCATCGTCGGCATGATGCACGCGGCCGGTGACTGGTGGCTGGGCGAACGCCCTTGCTCGCGCGAGCAGTTGGTCCGCAGCCTCGCCGACCTCCTCTGGGGCAGGCTGGCCGAGGCGGGCGACCGCGCGGACGGGCCCGGCTTCTGACAGCCCGTCGACCGGCTCAGCCGGTACGCGCCCACGACGCCCGGCGCGCCGCGCGCAGCACCCGCGCCCGGCGCAGCCCGGTCAGCCGGTCGGTGTAGACCCGGCCCTCCAGGTGGTCGCACTCGTGCTGGAGGCAGCGGGCGAAGAACCCGGTGCCGTCGATCCGGACCGGCTCGCCGGTCATCGTGACGCCCTCGACCACCGCGTGGTCGAAGCGCGGGGTGCCGGCCTCGAGACCGGGGAGCGAGAGGCATCCCTCGGAGCCGCGCACCGTGATCCCGTCCGCCTCCACGAGGACCGGGTTCACCACGTGACCGAGGTGTCGCACGTCCTCGTCGTCGGGGCAGTCGAAGACGAACACCTGTGACGGCACACCGATCTGGTTCGCGGCGAGCCCGACGCCCCGCGCCTCGTACATCGTGGCGAACATGTCCTCGACCAGCCGGGCGAGCAACGGGCCGAACTCCGTGACCGGTTCGCACGGCGCGTGCAGGACGGGGTCGCCGAGCAGGCTCATGGTGCGGACGATGCCGGAGCTGCCGGGGATCGGGCGGTTGCGCATGGCGGTCATCGTACGTTCCACGGGGTGGCGCCGCGGACGCCGGACAGCCTGCGTCAACGCCCTTGCCCCGGTCACCCGGGCGGACGCGGCGGGCCGTGGGCGATCATGGGCGGATGGACACCCGATTCCTCGGTATCGCCGAGCTGGCCGCGACCCCGTCCGTCGCGGTCGTCGTCGACGTCATGCGCGCCTGCACCGTGTCGGCCTGGGCCTTCGCCCGGGGCGCGGAGAAGATCGTGCTCGCCGGCTCACTGGACGAGGCACTGGCGCTCAAGGGCCGCCACCCGGACTGGGTGGCACTCAAGGACGGGGCGCCCGCGCCCGGGTTCGACGCCGTCAACTCTCCGGGCCGGCTGCGCTCGCGGGACATGGGCGGCCGGACCGTGGTGCAGAAGACCACGGCGGGGACGGTCGGCGCCCTCGCGGTGAAGGACGCGTCGCTGGTGCTGTGCGCCGGCTTCGTGGTGGCGGAGGCGACGGCGCGGCTGCTGCGGGAACGCGGTGGCGACGACGTCACCTTCGTGGTCACCGGTGAGGACGGGCGCGCCGACGAGGATCTGGCGTGCGCCCAGTACATCGCCCGCCGGGCGGCCGGAGAGGCGACCGACGCCGCGCCGTTTCTGCGCAGGGGCGGCGATTCCCGCGCCGCAGCCGAGCTCACGCAGGGGGTGCGCGCGGGGGCCCATCCCGATGATGTGGCGCTCTGCCTCGAACTCGACCGGTTCCCCTTCGCCATGGTGGCCACGCAGGAGGACTCCCTCATGGTGCTGCGCCCGCACACCTTCGCGTAGAGACGCGCGGAGTTCACCTCTGCGGCGTTCACATATCCGATCACAGAACACATGCATGACCATTGACGTGCCCATGGCGTCACTCTACGGTCGACGGAAAGCGCTTGCACCATGCCGGGCGGGAGTCCGTCCGGTTCACTCCCCCCACCTGGAGTCGAAGATGCAGCTCAAGCCTGTTCTCGCATGTGCCGGCCTGCTCGCCGGTTCGCTCGCCGTCCTGGGTACGACCGCGCAGGCCGCCCCGGGCCAGGAAAACGCTTCCCTCGCGGCCGCCGCGCTGTACGTGGCGCCGGACGGAAGCGCGGACGCCGCCGGGACCGAGTCGGCCCCCACCACGCTCGCCTCGGCGATCAGCCGGGTGAACGCCGGCGGCACGATCTACCTGCGCGGCGGCACGTACCGCTACGGGCAGACGGTCACCATCCCGCCGGGCAACGACGGCACATCGGGCGCCCGCACCACCATGGCCGCCTACCCGGGCGAGCAACCGGTACTGAACTTCTCGGAGATGAGCGAGGATCCCGCCAACCGGGGGCTCGCGGTGAACGGCGACTACTGGCACATCGACGGCCTCACGGTCGAGCACGCCGGTGACAACGGCATCTTCGTCGGCGGCAGCGACAACGTCATCGAGCACGTCGTGACCCGCTTCAACCACGACTCGGGGCTCCAGATCTCCCGGATCTCCTCCGACACCCCCGACGACGAGTGGCCCGCGAACAACCTCGTCCTGAGCTCCGAGTCCCACGACAACGCGGACTCCGACGGCGAGGACGCGGACGGGTTCGCCGCCAAGCTCACCGCGGGCCCGGGCAACGTCTTCCGCTACACCGTCTCGCACAACAACATTGATGACGGCTGGGACCTCTACACCAAGACGGAGACCGGCCCCATCGGCCCGGTGACCATCGAGGACTCCCTCAGCTACGACAACGGCACCCTCTCCGACGGGACCGTGAACGAGGACGGCGACCGCAACGGCTTCAAGCTGGGCGGCGACGGGATCGAGGTCGATCACATCGTGCGACGCAACATCGCCTACAACAACGGCCACCACGGCTTCACGTACAACAGCAACCCCGGCTCGATGACCGTGTCCGACAACGTGGGCATCGACAACGAGGAGCGCAACTTCTCCTTCGACAAGGGCACTTCGGTGTTCCGGGACAACACCTCCTGCCGCAGCGGTGACGGCTCCAACGACAAGACCGTCGGCGACGCGGACGGCTCCAACCAGTTCTGGACCGGCTCCAACGGCTCCCGGTGCTCCGCGTACGACGGGGCCATGGACTGGTCGTTCGCCTCCGACGGCCGCCTGGTCGTCTCCTTCGGCGGGACCGTGGTCACTCCGTAAGCGCGGGCGGCGGTGCCGGGGGCGGGCGGCCCCCGGCACCGCCGCCGTCTCACTCCTCCCGCAGGCTCGTCACCAGGTCGCGCGGCAGCCCGTGGGTGTCGTGGAGGTAGTGCAGGTCCTCCTCCGTCAGCGTCCCCCGGAACCGGGGCCGGGCCAGCACCTGCCGGCCGCGTTCCAGGAGCCGGACGAACCGGCGCTCCTCGTCGGCCAGCACCCGCAGCACCTCGCCGGGGTCCACGTCCTGCCGGAAGTGGTCCAGGGTGTGCCGGACCAGCTCGGGCGGCAGATCGCCGAGCGTGCGCGAGGGGTCGCCCTGCCGGAGCACGGTCAGGGCGCGTCGCAGCAGGCGGCGCAGCACGTAACCGCGCCCGGTGGCGGCCGGGCGGACCCCGTCGCCGATGACGACGACGGCGGAGCGGAGGTGGTCGCAGACCAGCCGCAGCGAGGGCTCGTCCAGCGGCCAGAGGGCCGGTACGAGCCGGCGCCAGGGATCGAAGACGTCGCACTCGAACACCGAGGGTTTGCCCTGGAGCAGCGAGGCCAGCCGCTCCAGACCGAGCCCGGTGTCGACATTGCGCTGCGGGAGCGGCACCAGCGAACCGTCGTCCAGCCTGCGGTGGCTCATCGTGACGTGGTTCCACACCTCCACCCAGCGGTCGTCCCCGGTGGGCGTGGACACGGGCGGCCCCTCACCGCTCCACAGGAAGATCTCCGAGTCGGGGCCGCACGGCCCGGTCGGCCCATTGGACCACCAGTTGTCCTCGACGGTCGGCTCCACCGGCACCCCGAGCTCCTGCCACGTCCGCAGCGAGGCGGTGTCGCGCTCGGTGTGCTCGTCCCCGGCGTACACCGTGGCGTGCAGCCGGCCGGGGTCGATGCCCAGGCCCTCGGTGAGCAGCCCGTATCCCCACTCCAGGCTGCGCGGGCCCTCGTAGTCGCCCAGCGACCAGCTGCCGAGCATCTCGAAGACGGTCAGGTGGGTGGCGTCGCCGACCTCGTCCAGATCGGTCGTGCGCAGGCAGCGCTGCCGGTTGACCAGCCGGCTGCCCAGCGGATGCGGGCGGCCCTCCAGGTACGGGGTGAGGGGATGCATCCCGGATGTGGTGAAGAGCACCGGGTCGCCGGGCGGCGGCAGCAGGGTCGAGCCGGTGATGCGGCGGTGGCCGCGCTCCTCGAAGTACTCCAGGAAGGTACGGGCGAGCTGTTCGGTGTCCATGGGGACGGCTCCTTCGCGGGTGGCGGGGAGGCGCCGGAGAACGGACGGTTCGGTCACCCGGCCGGGGAGGAATCACCACGGCAACCACCGACGGACCGTTTCCGGTCGCCGGGGGAAGGGAAAGTCAGACGGCGGCAACCGGCGAGCTGGTCGCTCGCGCGGTCGCGGTGGTGGTGATGCCGTTGACGTCCATACGCCGACGGTAACGCGCCCCCGGCCGCCCGTGCACCCGGATTCCGTCGCCGGCGGGCTCACGGAGAACGCGACGGCCCGCTCACGCGTCCTCCATTCCACGGGAAGTACACGTGCCGGACGGTGCCGCCGTGCGGTCACCGTGCCGGACATCGATAGGCTGGGCGGCGGACCGATGCAAGGAGGATCTAGGACGATGGCAGGCAACACGGAGCCGTTGTCGCCGCGGGCCAAGCTGGCCGTGACGGCGGGCAAGGCCGCTGCGGCGGTGTCGCGGGCGGCCGGGCGGGGCAGCGGATCGGTGATCGGCGGCCGGGTGGCGCTCAAACTCGACCCCGACCTGCTCGGGCGGCTGGCGCAGCATCTGGACGTGATCCTCGTCTCGGCGACGAACGGCAAGACGACCACCACACGGCTGATCGCCGAGGCGCTGCGCGCCGCGGGCCCGGTCGTCTCGAACGCGCTCGGCGCCAACATGCCCGCGGGCATCACGTCGGCGCTGGCCGGCGGGTCCGACGCGCAGTACGGCGTGATCGAGGTCGACGAGAAGTACCTCGCCGGGGTGGCCCGCGACACGACGCCCAAGGTGATCGCGCTCCTCAACCTCTCGCGCGACCAGCTGGACCGGGCCGCGGAGACGCGGATGCTGGCCGAGAAGTGGCGCGAGGGTCTCTCCGGCTCCAAGGCCGTGATCGTCGCCAACGCCGACGACCCGCTGATCGTCTGGGCGGCCTCCTCCTCCCCCAACGTGGTCTGGGTCGCGGCCGGGCAGGCGTGGAAGGACGACGCCTGGTCCTGCCCGTCCTGCGGCGGGGTCATGCAGCGCCCCGGCGACGACTGGTTCTGCGGCGAGTGCGGTTTCCGGCGGCCGCCGCCGAGCTGGGTGCTGCACGGCGACTACGTGCTCGACCCGCACGGTTCGGCGTGGCCGATCCACCTCCAGCTCCCCGGCCGCGCCAACAAGGCCAACGCCACGAGCTCGGCGGCCGTCGCCGCCGTCTTCGGGGTGCCGCCGCAGGTGGCGCTGGAGCGCATGTACCAGGTGCAGGCCGTCGCCGGCCGGTACGACGTGGTGAACTTCCTCGGCCGTGAGCTGCGGCTCCTGCTGGCGAAGAACCCGGCGGGCTGGCTGGAGACGTTCTCGCTGATCGATCCGCCGCCGACCCCGGTGATCCTCTCCGTGAACGCGCGCGGCGCGGACGGCACGGACACCTCGTGGCTGTGGGACGTCGACTACACCCAGCTCGCGGGCCACCCGATCTTCGTGCTCGGCGACCGCAAGCTGGACCTCGCGGTCCGCCTCGAAGTGGCCGGACTCGACTTCCGGGTCTGCGAGAACCTGGACGAGGCCGTGCAGCAGGCTCCGCCCGGACGCATCGAGGTCATCGCCAACTACACCGCCTTCCAGGACCTGCGCCGCCGTGTCGGCAACTGACCCCGGCCCCGGGCCCCTCCGGAGAGGACGAAGCATGAGCAACAACAGCCTGCGGCTGGTGTGGGTGTACCCGGACCTGCTGAGCACCTACGGCGACCAGGGCAACGCCCTCGTGGTCGAGCGCCGGGCCCGCCAGCGCGGACTGGACGTGGCGCGCGTCGACGTGCGCAGCGACCAGCCGGTGCCCACGTCGGGCGACATCTATCTGATCGGCGGCGGCGAGGACCGGCCGCAGCGCCTCGCGGCGGAGCGGCTGCGCCGCGACGGGGGGCTCAGCCGGGCCGCGTCCAACGGCGCGATCATCTTCTCGGTCTGCGCCGGGTACCAGATCCTCGGCCACGAGTTCATCAACGACCTCGGTGAGCGCGAGCAGGGCCTCGGCCTGCTGGACGTGGTGTCGACGCGCGGCGAGGGCGCGCGGTGCGTCGGCGACGTGCTGGCGGACATCGACCCGCAGCTGGGCCTTCCGCCGCTGACCGGGTTCGAGAACCACCAGGGCGTCACGCATCTCGGGCCGACGGCACGGCCGTTCGCCCGGGTGCGGTTCGGCCGGGGCAACGGCACGGGGGACGGCACCGAGGGCGCGTACAACGACACCGTCTTCGGCACGTACATGCACGGTCCGGTGATGGCGCGGAACCCCATGATCGCGGACCTGCTGCTGAAGCTGGCCCTCGATGTGAACGCGCTCCCGCCGACCGACGACCGGTGGTACGAGGCGCTGCGCGCGGAGCGCATCGCGGCTGCCACACAGCCCGCCTGACCAGGCAGTTCACTGGTTGTCCGATGAGTGGCGCAGGGCTCGGATGAGCGGCGTCCAGCAGGCGGACGCCCGGTTCGGTCCCGCCACCCTGCGCCGGTAGGGTGGCGGGGATCCAACCGGACGACGTGGTCCGGTCGTCGGCCCACGTTGCAAAGGTTTCCCGGGCAATGCGAATTGGTGTGCTCACCTCCGGCGGCGACTGCCCCGGCCTCAATGCCGTCATCCGGTCCGTCGTCCACCGCGCTGTGGTCGACCACGGCGACGAGGTCATCGGCTTCCACGACGGGTGGCGGGGCCTCCTGGAGTGCGACTACCGCAAGCTCGACCTGGACGCCGTGGGCGGCATCCTCGCCCGGGGCGGCACGATCCTCGGCTCCTCCCGGGTCCAGCCGGCGCATCTGCGCGGGGGCGTCGAGACGGCCCGCGGCCACGTGAAGGACCTGGGGCTCGACGCGATCATCCCGATCGGCGGCGAGGGCACCCTCAAGGCGGCGAACCTGCTCTCCGAGGCGGGGCTCCCGATCGTCGGTGTGCCGAAGACCATCGACAACGACATCGCGTCGACCGACGTCACCTTCGGCTTCGACACCGCCGTCGGCGTCGCCACCGAGGCGCTGGACCGGCTGAAGACCACCGCCGAGTCGCACCAGCGCGTCATGATCGTCGAGGTCATGGGCCGCCACACCGGCTGGATCGCCCTGCACTCCGGCATGGCGGCCGGCGCGCACGCCATCGTCGTCCCGGAGCGCCCGTTCGACATCGACGAGCTGACCGAGGTCGTGGGCCGGCGCTTCTCGGCCGGCAAGAAGTTCGCGATCGTCGTCGTCGCGGAGGGCGCGAAGCCGCGCGAGGGCTCCATGGACTTCCAGGCGGGGGCCAAGGACGTCTACGGCCACGAGCGCTTCACGGGCGTGGCGACGCAGCTCTCAGTCGAGCTGGAGCAGCGCCTCGGCAAGGAGGCCCGCCCGGTGATCCTGGGCCACGTCCAGCGCGGCGGCACGCCGACCGCGTACGACCGCGTCCTCGCGACCCGGTTCGGCTGGCACGCGGTGGAGGCGGCGCACCGGGGCGAGTTCGGCATGATGACGGCGCTGCGCGGCACGGACATCACGCTGGTGCCCCTCGCGCACGCGGTGGAGACCCTGAAGACGGTTCCGGCCGCCCGGTACGCCGAGGCGGAGTGCGTGCTCTGAGCGACACCCCGACACGAGACCGCCCCCGGCCGCATCCTCGGCCGGGGGCGGTTCTAGTCTGGTCGGGACAACCAGCACGAAACAGGGACGTCCCGGCGTTCCCGTCGGGAGTGAACAGATGGATCACAGCGGGCACGGCATGAACATGGACCTGCCGCCGTTCACGCTGGGACGCGGGCTCCATTTCTCCGCGGACCCGTTCTTCCTGATCGGCTGCGTCCTGGCGGTGCTGCTGTACGGGTACGGCGTGCTGCGGCTGCGGCGGCGCGGGGACGAGTGGCCGGTGGGGCGCACGGTCGTGTTCGTGATCGGTGTGCTGACGATCGCGCTCGTGATGTGCACCCGGCTCAACGACTACGGCATGGTCATGTTCAGCGTGCACATGGTGCAGCACATGGTGATCAGCATGCTGTCGCCGATCCTGCTGCTGCTCGGCGCGCCGGTGACGCTCGCGCTGCGCGCGCTGCCGGTCGCGCCGCGTGGCACGAAGGGGCCGCGCGAGCTGTTGCTGATGCTCCTGCACAGCCGGTACATGAAGATCGTCACGCATCCGGCGTTCACGATCCCGCTGTTCATCGCCAGCCTGTACGGCCTGTACTTCACGCCGCTCTTCGACTACTTGATGGGCTCCACGGCCGGGCACCTGGCGATGATGGTGCACTTCCTGGCGGTCGGCCTGTTCTTCTTCTGGCCGATCATGGGCGTCGATCCGGGGCCGCACCGCCCCGGCTATGTGATGCGGATGCTGGAGCTGTTCGCCGGGATGCCGTTCCACGCGTTCTTCGGGATCGCCCTCATGATGGCCTCCACGCCGATGGTGGAGGTGTACAAGAACCCGTCGCCCTCGCTCGGCATCGACGCGCTGTCCGACCAGAGCGCGGCGGGCGGCATCGCGTGGGCGTTCAGCGAGATCCCCTCGGTGGTGGTCCTGGTGGCCCTGGTGTTCCAGTGGTACCGCTCGGAACAGCGGACGGCGAAGCGCTCGGACCGGGCCGCGGACCGCGACGGGGACCAGGAGCTCCAGGCGTACAACGCGTATCTCGCCTCGTTGCAGGCGCGCGGACAGTAGCGGCGGACCCTCCTTTCGGGTGACGATGGCCTTAACGGCCGCGCGGCCGACGAGGAGGGTGCGCGCATGTCCGGATCCACGAAGACGATGGGAATGCTCACCGCCGGCACCCTGGTGGCGGTGACCGCCTACACGGTGGCCCTGGGAAGCAACGGCTGGCTCTGGTTCGGCTGGGTGATCCTGGGCCTGATCACGATCGGGATGGCGGCTACGCGGGAGACGTGAGGCGGTCCAGCTCCTCGCCGATCGCCTCGCGCAGACCGGCGTGGTGCGGGCCGAGCGCGTGGCCCTCGTCGCTCCACCGCTCGGGCGGGTACAGCCACACGGGCCTGCCCACGAGTTCGGGCGGCTCCCAGTCGTAGCGGGGCCACACGTGCGCGTGCAGGAACGGGTCGGTGTTCCCGAGGATCTCCAGGTTGACGCGCCGGAAGCCGGGGTCCAGCCGCCGGCAGGCGCGTTCCACGGCCTCGCCGAGGGCGTCCATACCGCCCAGGAAGGCCTGCCGCCGGGCGCGGGAGAGCTCCGACAACCGCTGCACGGCAGGGTCGTCCACCAGCAGCACCGAGTACCCCGGCAGGAACTGAACGTCCCCGATCACCGCGAACCCCGCCTCCATTCTTCGGAGCACCGTGGGATTCGCGCCCCGGAGCGCGGTGCCGATCCGGTCGTGCCGCCAGTCGTCCGTCATGGGCGACGACTGTACCGGCGGCCGTGGCCGCACCCTGCTCAGGGCACTCGTGGGGTGGTGGAGCGCTCCCATAAGGGGTTCCGGGCTCTGCGGGCGGGCGGTTCCGGCGGGGTTACGCGAAGGTGAACCGGTGCATACGGTGACCGGCCGCAACCGGTTCCGGTCGGGGTGCAGAGTCGGGCCTGCGCCACCATGGGCACCCTGCCGTTGCGGCGTACACCTACCGGCCCGGCGGCAGCGTTGCGAACGGCGCAAACGCTCCGGGCGGCGGTCGCCGCTGCCGCGCCTCTGGTCACTCCCCGTCGGTTTCGACGCACGGGTCGCTGTCGTCGCGAGGCCGGTACGCACCTCCCGCAGGCGCCGCTGCCCTGGTGGTTCTCCGTCGGCCGACGCACCGTGGAGCCCGTCACCGCACAGGGCGAACACCTCACCCCGAGTGACCACCGCGGGGAGGCATCCCACCGCACCCACGGCCCCGCGCGTGCGATTGCGAACGTCTCCGCCGGCGCGGCGAGGCGTCTCCCCGGGCCCGGGCACCGGCGGTTACCCGGTCGTCAACTCCGCTGCGCGAGCGCTCCGTTCGAGGTGTGGCCGCGTTCACACGACCGTAAGCCAGTTGCGCTTTAACTCTTGACAGGTGCCTGTCGCCACGCCACCTTGGGAGCGCTCCCACAATCAAGACTTGCACACTCCACCCCCTCCCCTTCTCCCCCAACGCCGGTGAGCCGCAAGGGAGTTACGGGGCGCAGCCGCGCCCCCCGTGACGTTCCGCGCTACCCGGCAGAGGAAGGCGTTTGTCATGAGCTTGGTGAAGCGTTGTAGGCCCCGCCGCTCCCCGGGGCTCCCGGCCCTCGTGGTCGGCGCACTCGCCCTGGCCACCGGCCTGGCGGCGGGCGGGCCGGCGTCGGCCGCGTCGCAGGACACACTGCACGACCTCGCCGCGGCCCAGGGCAGGTACTTCGGCTCCGCCACCGACAACCCCGAGCTCCCCGACGCGGCCTACGCTGCGGAACTGGGCTCCGAGTTCGGGCAGATCACCCCCGGCAACTCCATGAAGTGGGACACCACCGAGCCCACCCGCGGCCAGTACAACTTCGCCAAGGGCGATGTGATCACCGACTTCGCCCAGGAGCACGGCCAGACCGTGCGCGGCCACACCCTGGTCTGGCACAGCCAGCTGCCCGGCTGGGTGGGCTCATTGCCCTCCGCCGAGGTGGAGACGGCCATGACCGACCACATCACCGCGGAGGCCACCCACTACCGCGGCGAGGTGGCCGCCTGGGACGTGGTGAACGAGCCGTTCAACGAGGACGGGACCTTCCGGACCAGCCCGTTCTACGACGCGATGGGCAAGGATTACATCGCCAAGGCCCTGCGCGCGGCGCACGCCGCCGACCCGGACGCCAAGCTCTACATCAACGACTACAACGTCGAGGGCAAGGGCGCGAAGAGCGACGCGATGTACGACCTGGTGAGCGACCTGCTCTCCGAGGGCGTGCCGCTCGACGGGGTCGGGATGCAGGCGCACCTGGCCATCCAGTACGGCTTCCCGTACCAGATGCAGGCGAACATGCAGCGGTTCGCCGATCTGGGCCTGGACGTCGCCGTCACCGAGCTTGACGTGCGCATGCAACTACCGGCGGACGCCGCCAAGCTCGCCACCCAGTCCTCGTACTACGCGCAGGTGGTCGACGCCTGCCTCACCGTCGAGCGCTGCGTCGGCATCACGGTCTGGGACTACACGGACAAGTACTCCTGGGTCCCGAGCACCTTCCCGGGCGAGGGCGCGGCCAACCTGTACGACGACAACCTGGCCCCCAAGCCCGCCTACGCCGCCGTCCGCACCGCCCTGGGCGACGAGGACGGCGGGGACGACGGGGGTGACGGCGGTACGCCCGGCACGCTCAAGGTCCAGTACCGCGCCAACGACACCTCGGCCGGCGACAACCAGATCAAGCCCGGTCTCCAACTCGTGAACACCGGCAGCGCCCCGGTCAGCCTCCCCGCGGTGACCGTCCGCTACTGGTTCTCCGGCGACAACGGAGCGACCACGTACGGCAGTTGGTGCGACTGGTCCCCGATCGGCTGCTCCACCATCACACACCGGGTGGTGGCCGCGAGCACCCCGAAGGCCGGCGCCGACCACTACCTCGAAGTCGGCTTCGCGAGCGGCACCCTCGCCCCGGGCGCGTCGACCGGCGAGATGCAGCTGCGCCTCAGCAAGACGGACTGGTCGAACTTCGACGAGTCGGACGACTACAGCCACGGCACCGGCGCCTCGTACGCGGACGCCTCGAAGGTCACCGTCTACGTCGGCGGCGAACTCGTCTGGGGCATCGAGCCCTGATCCCGGGGCCTCCGCTCAGGCCCCCGCTCCCCTCGCGTACACCCACACGCGACCCCACCCGTACACCCTCCCGCACTTCCGCCGCACCCCGTCCCCACCGCTTCCCCTCCTCCCCTCCCCCTCGACGACACCCGCCACTGGAGGATTTGTGTCGATATCACGTAGAACGTTCAGCAGCGCCCTCGGCGGCAGCATGCTGGCCGTCGGTCTGGCCCAGGGCACCGCGATCGCCCGGCCGGCCTCGGCGCAGGCCGGCAACGGAGCCCGCGCGGCCGCCGCCGGCGACGACCCGTACACGCAGGCGTTCCTCACCCAGTACGGCAAGCTCAAGGACGCCGCGAACGGCTACTTCAGCCCCGACGGTCTCCCGTACCACTCGGTCGAGACCCTGATGGTCGAGGCGCCGGACCACGGTCACCAGACGACGTCGGAGGCCGTCAGCTTCTGGATGTGGCTGGAGGCGGCGTACGGCAGGGTGACCGGTGACTGGGCGCCGTTCAACGCGGCCTGGGCGGTGGCGGAGAAGACGATCATCCCGCAGCACGCCGACCAGCCGACCAGTGACTCGTACAACCCTTCCGCACCCGCGACCTTCGCGGCCGAGCACCCGCTGCCCAGCGGCTACCCCTCCGCGATGAACGGCTCCGTGCCGGTGGGCACCGACCCGCTGTCGGCCGAACTCGCCTCGTCCTACGGGACGATGGACGTCTACGGCATGCACTGGCTGATGGACCTGGACAACGTATACGGCTACGGCAACAAGCCGGGCACCGGCGGCGAGTCCGGGCCGGGGGCCGGGGCCTCCTTCATCAACACCTACCAGCGCGGCGCGCAGGAGTCGGTGTGGGAGACGGTGCCGCAGCCGACCACCGATCTTTTCGAGTACGGAGGCCCCAACGGGTATCTCGACCTTTTCGTCGGGGACTCCAGCTACGCCAAGCAGTGGAAGTACACCAACGCGCCGGACGCCGACGCCCGCGCGGTGCAGGCGGCCTACTGGGCGTACCGCTGGGCCTCCGAGCAGGGCAAGGAAGGCCAGGTCGCGGCCTCGGTGGCGAAGGCCGCCAAGATGGGCGACTACCTCCGCTACGCCATGTTCGACAAGTACTTCAAGCGTATCGGCGACTGCACCGATCCCAACTCCTGCCCGGCCGCCTCCGGCAGAGACTCCCAGCACTACCTGCTGTCGTGGTACTACGCCTGGGGCGGGTCCGCGGGCAGCGGCGGTGGCTGGGCCTGGCGCATCGGTGACAGCGCCTCCCACCAGGGCTACCAGAACCCGCTGGCCGCCTGGGCGCTGTCCAACGTGCCCTCGCTCACCCCCAAGTCGGCGACGGCCAGGTCGGACTGGTCCAAGAGCCTGACACGGCAGCTGGAGTTCCTCACCTGGCTCCAGTCCAGCGAGGGCGCCCTCGCGGGCGGCTGCACCAACAGCTGGGAGGGCAGCTACAGCGCGCCCCCGGCCGGCACCCCCACCTTCTACGGGATGGCGTACGACTGGCAGCCGGTGTACCACGACCCGGCGAGCAACAACTGGTTCGGCTTCCAGGCGTGGGGCATGGAGCGCGTCGCCGCCTACTACTACGTGACCGGCAACGCGACCGCCGAGGCCGTCCTGTCGAAGTGGGTCGCCTGGGCGTCGAGCGAGACGACCATCGGCTCCGACGGCAGCTTCCGCTTCCCCTCGACCCTCAACTGGACCGGGGAGCCCGACACCTGGAACGCCGCCTCGCCCGGTGACAACGCCGGTCTGCACGTGTCCGTGGTGGACTACGCCAACGACGTCGGCGTGGGCGCCGCGTACGTCAAGACGCTCACCTACTACGCCGCCAAGTCGGGCGACGAGGACGCGGCGGCGCTCGCCAAGGCCCTGCTGGACGCGATGGCGCTGAACACCACGGACAAGGGCATCTCGGTGCCGGAGACCCGGCTGGACTACAACCGGTTCGACGACGAGGTGTACATCCCGTCCGGCTGGTCGGGCACCATGCCCAACGGCGACCCGGTCCGGCCCGGCTCGACCTTCATCTCCATCCGCAGCTGGTACAAGGACGACCCGGACTGGCCGAAGGTGCAGGCGTACCTGGACGGCGGGGACGCGCCCGTCTTCACGTACCACCGCTTCTGGGCGCAGGCCGCGCTCGCCCTGGCCTTCGCGATCTACGCGGAGCTGCTGGTGGAGGGCGGCGGCGGTGAGCCGGGCGGCGACACCGAGCCGCCGACCGCGCCGGGCGGCCTCACGGTGACCGCGACGACCAAGGACAGCGTCTCGCTCTCCTGGTCCGCGTCCACCGACAACACCGCGGTGACCGGCTACGACGTGTACCGCAACGGTGTGCTGGCGGGCAACGCGACGGGGCGGACGTTCACCGACTCCGGGCTCGCCGCCAACACCGAGTACACCTACGCGGTGGCGGCGCGGGACGCGGGCGGCAACACCTCGGCGCTGTCGGACGCGGTCCTCGCCAAGACGAAGACCGGCGGCTCGACCGGGACCGGCGCGGTGAAGGTGCAGTACAAGAGCACCGACTCCTCCGCGACGGACAACCAGATCCGGATGGGCCTGCAAGTGGTGAACACGGGCAGCGCGCCCGTCGACCTGTCGACGGTGAAGGTCCGGTACTGGTTCACCGCGGACGGCGGCCCGAGCACCTTCGGCACCTACTGCGACTACGCGGCGCTCGGCTCGTCCACCATCACGCACACGGTGGTCGCCGTCTCCAGCCCGAAGACCGGTGCCGACCGCTACCTGGAGGTCGGGTTCACCGGCGGCGCGGGCACGCTGGCCGCGGGCGCCTCCACCGGTGAGATCCAGCTGCGGCTCAACAAGAGCGACTGGTCCAACTTCAACGAGGCGGACGACTACAGCCGGGCCACCAACACCGCGTACGCGGACTCCTCGAAGGTCGGCGCCTATGTCGCCGGCGCCCTCGCCTGGGGGGTCGAGCCGTGACAGGCCGACCGCTGCCGGCGCTGGCCGGGGCGGCCGCCGCCCTGGTCCTGGCCGCGGCGTCGATGCTGACCGGCGCCTCCTCGGCCTCGGCGTCGCCGGTCACCGACTGCACGCCCTGGGGCACCACCGAACTGCGCGGCGGGGAATACCTCTACCAGCAGAACGAGTGGAACTCCGACAGCGAGCAGTGCGTCGGCGTCGACCCGGACACCGGTGCCTGGTCCGTCACCACGTCCTCGTTCAACCTGCCGACGAACGGCGCCCCGGCGACGTACCCCTCCAGTTACAAGGGCTGCCACTGGGGGGCCTGCACGTCGGACAGCGGGCTGCCGCTGCGCGTGGACGAGCTGGGCAGCGTACGCACCGACTGGTCGACCACCCAGGTCGGTTCCGGCGCGTACAACGTCTCGATGGACGTCTGGTTCAACTCGGCGCCGGTCACCGACGACCAGCCGGACGGCACCGAGCTGATGATCTGGATGAACCACCGGGGCGGGGTCCAGCCCATCGGCTCCCGCACTGCGACGGTCCAGCTCGACGGCCGGACCTGGGACGTGTGGACCGGCCCCGGCGCGTCGGGCTGGAAGGTGATCTCGTACGTCCTCCAGGGCGGCGCGACCGAGCTGACCGGCTTCGACGTGAAGAGCCTGATCGACGACGGGGTCGGCCGGGGCCAGATCGATCCGGCGCACTACCTGATCGACGCCGAGGCGGGGTTCGAGATCTGGCAGGGCGGTCAGGGGCTCGGCATGAAGGAGTTCTCCTTCGAGGCGAGCGCCGGTCCGGACGGCGGCGACGACGACGGCGACGGCGATCCGGGCGGGGGCGGCACGACCGGCGCCCTCAAGGCCCAGTACAAGAACAACGACTCCTCCGCGACCGACAACCAGATCCGTCCCGGCCTCCAGCTGGTCAACACGGGCAGCACGGCGGTGGACCTGTCCACGGTGAAGCTGCGCTACTGGTTCACCCCCGAGTCCGGCGCCGCCGGCTTCGGCACCGCGTGCGACTACGCGGTCGTCGGGTGCGGAAACGTGACCCACACGGTGAAGCAGGCCGGTACCGCCGCCGGTGCAAGCCACTACCTGGAGGTCGGCTTCACCGGGGGCAGCCTCGCCCCCGGGGCCTCCACCGGAGAGATCCAGCTCCGGGTCAACAAGTCCGACTGGTCGGCGTTCGACGAGTCCGACGACTACAGCCGGGGCGCCAACACGGCCTTCACCGACACCTCGAAGACCGGGGTGTACGTCAACGGTGCCCTGTCCTCGGGCACCGCCCCCTGACCGGCTGAACCGCCGGTCACCCCACCACTCCCGATGGCGGGTCACACACTCACCCCGCTGAGCCCGCCATCGGGCAGCACCCCCCATGAACCCGTCTGCGGGGAGTTTCCGCAGGCGTACGAGAGGAGCACGGAGCCGCAATGAGTACCAGAGGCACCATCAAGCAAGGTCTGCGCCGGAGGCTGGCCGCAGCCTCCGCCCTGGCCATGGGCGCGGCACTGGCGGTGGCGATCCCCACCACCGCCGACGCGGCGGCGGCCCGGGTCGACAACCCCTACGTGGGCGCCAAGGCATACGTGAACCCGGACTGGTCCGCCCTGGCGGCGGCCGAGCCGGGCGGCGCGGCCATCGCGAACACGCCCGCCTTCGTCTGGATGGACCGCATCGCGGCTATCGAGGGCACGGAAGGCAAGCGGAGCCTGCGCGACCACTTGGACACCGCCCTCGCTCAGGGTGCGGACCTGTTCCAGGTCGTCATCTACGACCTGCCGGGGCGCGACTGTGCGGCGCTGGCCTCCCACGGCGAGCTCGGCGCCACGGAGATCGACCGGTACAAGGACGAATACATCGACCCGATCGCCGACATCCTCGCCGACCCGGCGTACGCGAACCTGCGCATCGTCACGATCATCGAGCCCGACTCGCTGCCCAACATCGTCACCAACGCGGGCGGTACCGCCGGTTCGACCGAAGACTGCGCGACGATGAAGGCGAACGGCAACTACGAGAAGGGCATCGGCTACGCCCTTCACACCCTGGGTGCCATCCCCAACGTCTACAACTACATCGACGCCGCCCACCACGGCTGGCTCGGCTGGGACAGCAACATGGCCCCGGCCGGACTGGAGTTCAAGAAGGCCGCCACCTCCGAGGGCGCCACCGTCAACGATGTTTCCGGATTCATCGTCAACACGGCCAACTACTCGGCTCTCAAGGAGCCGAACTTCAAGATCACCGACTCGGTGAACGGCACCACGGTGCGTCAGTCCAAGTGGATCGACTGGAACTACTACACCGATGAGCTGACGTTCGCCCAGGCGCTGCGCACCCAGCTGGTGGGCCAGGGCTTCAACTCGAACATCGGCATGCTGATCGACACCGCCCGCAACGGCTGGGGCGGCGACGACCGGCCCACCTCGGCGGGCCCGCTGACCAGCGTGGACGACTACGTCAACGGCGGCCGCGTCGACCGGCGCATCCACGCCGGCAACTGGTGCAACCAGAGCGGTGCCGGCATCGGTGAGCGGCCCACCGCCGCCCCCGAGCCCGGGATCGACGCCTATGTGTGGGCGAAGCCCCCGGGGGAGTCGGACGGAAACAGCGAGCCCGAGGAGAACGACGAGGGCAAGGGCTGGGACCGGATGTGCGACCCGACCTATGAGGGCAACGGGCGCAACGGCAACAGCATGACGGGCGCGCTGCCGAACTCCCCGGTCGCGGGTCACTGGTTCTCCGCGCAGTTCCAGGAGCTGGTCCGCAACGCCTACCCGCCGATCGACGGCAGCGGCGAGAACCCCGGCGGTGGCGACGACGACACCCAGGCGCCGACCGCGCCGACGGGTCTGACGTCCTCGGCGAAGACCAGCAGCAGCGTCTCGCTGTCCTGGACCGCGTCGAGCGACAACAAGGCGGTGACCGGCTACGACGTGTACCGGGGCGGCACCAAGGTGGGTTCGACCACCACCACCTCGTACACCGACTCGGGCCTGTCGGCCTCGACCGCCTACAGCTACACCGTGAAGGCGAAGGACGCGGCCGGTAACGTCTCGGCGGCCTCCTCGGCCCTCTCCGTCACCACCTCCGCCGGAGGCGGCACCGGAACGGGCTCGCTGAAGGTCCAGTACAAGAACAACGACAACTCCGCGACCGACAACCAGATCCGGTTCGGTCTCCAGCTGGTGAACACCGGCAGCTCGGCGGTGGACCTGTCCACGGTGAAGCTGCGCTACTGGTTCACCCCCGAGTCCGGCTCCTCCACCTTCGGCACCGCGTGCGACTACGCGGTCCTGGGCTGCGGGAAGCTGAGCCTGGCGGTGAAGTCGGGCGGTTCGGCGGCCGGGGCCAGCCACTACCTGGAGGTCTCCTTCGGCAGCGGAAGCCTCGCGGCCGGCGCCTCCACCGGTGAGATGCAGCTGCGGCTGAACAAGAGCGACTGGTCCAACTTCAACGAGGCGGACGACTACAGCCACGGCACGGGCACCTCGTTCGCCGACGCTTCGAAGGTCGGCGTGTACACGGCCGGTGCGCTCTCCTGGGGCACCGCGCCCTGATCGGTGACCGGATGACCCGGTGACTCCGTCCGGCCCCGCCACCTGTGTGGCGGGGCCGGACTTCTTTGCGCACACGGGGCCGGACATCTTTACGCACAAGTGAGCGACGGGTTTTTGTTATGGTCACCGGCCGGGCCGCATCTCCCAGGTGTGCGTGAAGCCAGAACAGGACTCCGGAAGAGTGAGCACAGCATGGGCCAGGACCGCGAACGGGCGTTGATCAAGGCGGCACGAGCCGGTGACGCCGACGCCAAGGACCAACTCGTCGCGTCCTGTCTTCCGCTGCTCTACAACATCGTCGGACGCGCGCTGAACGGCCACGCGGACGTGGACGACGTCGTGCAGGAGACGGTCCTGCGCATGCTGCGCGCTCTGCCCGGCCTGCGGAGTCCGGAGAGCTTCCGCTCCTGGCTGGTGGCCATCGCGATGAACGAGATACGCGGGCACTGGCGCGACCGGCAGTCCGCCGCGATCCCCGTGGAACCGCTGGCCACCGGCCACGACCGGGTCGATCCGGCGGCGGACTTCGTGGACGTGACGATCCTGCGGCTCGGCCTGTCCGGGCAGCGCCGCCAGGTCGCCGAGGCGACCCGGTGGGTGGACGAGGACGACCGGGCGCTGCTCTCGCTGTGGTGGCTGGAGGCGGCGGGGCAGCTGACCCGGGCCGAGGTGGCCGCCGCGATGAACCTGTCGCCCGAGCACACCGCCGTACGCGTGCAGCGGATGAAGGCGCAGCTGGACACCGCCCGCGTGGTGGTGGGCGCGCTGGCGGCGCAGCCCCGGTGCATCCTGCTGGACGACATCCTGACCGGCTGGGACGGGGCGCCCTCGCCGCTGTGGCGCAAGCGCATCGCACGGCACGCGCGCGGCTGCACGGTCTGCTCGGGCTTCGGCTCGGGCCTGGTGCCGGCCGAGGGGCTGCTCGTGGGCCTCGCGCTGGTCCCGCTCGCGGTGGCCGGGGCGGGCCGGGCCCCCCGGCTGACCGAGGTCGCGGCCGGCACACCCCTGGACGCGCCCGTGCGGCCGGGCCGGGCGGCGCTGCGGCGGAACCAGGCGCGCCGCCGCCGGCGCAACGCCGTGGTGGCGTCCGTCCTCGCGGTGGGCGTGCTGGGGGCCGGGGGCGCCGCCGTCCATCTGTCGACGGAGGACGACGGCGGCGACGAGGTCTCCGTCGCGACGGCCCCCGAGGCCGACGGCTCCGTCACCGCGACCGCTTCGGCCGGGGCGTCCGCCTCCGCGACGTCGTCCGCCTCGCCCTCGCACTCCGCGGGGAGCCCGAGCCCGAGCGCCACGAAGAAGAAGGACCGGGCGAAGCCGAAGAAGACGGCGCCCGCGACCACACGTCCCCCGGCGACGAAGCCCCCCTCCGCGACCCGCCCGGTCGCGGCCGAGCCCGCGCCGAGCCCGCCCTCGGACGCGGAACAGGTGCTGGCCCTGGTCAACACCGAGCGGGCGAAGGAGGGCTGCTCGCCGGTGACCGGCAACGACGAGCTGACGGCCGCCGCACAGCGGCACTCCGAGGACATGGCCGCGCACGACTACTTCTCGCACACCTCGCAGGACGGCTCGGGCCCCGGCGAGCGGATCACCGCGGCCGGCTACCGGTGGAGCACGTACGGGGAGAACATAGCGAAGGGGCAGCGAACGCCCGCGGACGTGATGAACTCCTGGATGAACAGCCCCGGCCACCGCGCGAACATACTGAACTGCTCGTTCAAGGAGCTGGGCGTGGGCATCCAGGACAGCCCCGGCGGCATCGTCTGGACGCAGGACTTCGGCGCGCAGATGTGAGGCCGCGGCGTCGCCGGGCGGGCACGGGGTATACGTCTCCATCATCGACCCGCTGATGGACTCGGACCGGGGAGAGACCGTGTTCTACTACGTCCTCAAGTACGTCGTTCTCGGCCCGGTGCTGCGGCTGCTGTTCCGGCCGGTCATCGAGGGCGCGGAGCACATTCCGGACGACGGCGCCGCGATCGTCGCGGGCAACCACCTGTCGTTCTCCGACCACTTCCTGATGCCCGCGATCCTCAAGCGGCGGATCACCTTCCTGGCCAAGGCCGAGTACTTCACGGGCCCGGGCGTGAAGGGCCGGCTGACGGCCGCCTTCTTCCGTAGCGCGGGCCAGATCCCGGTGGACCGGTCGGGCAAGGAGGCGGGACAGGCCGCGATCCGCGAGGGCATCGGGGTGCTGGAGCGGGGCGAGCTGCTGGGCATCTATCCGGAGGGCACCCGCTCGCACGACGGACGGCTCTACAAGGGCAAGGTCGGGGTGGCGGTCATGGCCATCCGGGCGCGGGTGCCGGTGGTGCCGTGCGCGATGGTCGGCACCTTCGAGATCCAGCCGCCCGGCCGGCGCCTCCCCCGCCTCAAGCCCGTCACCATCCGCTTCGGCGAACCGCTGGACTTCTCCCGCTACGCGGGCCTGGAGGACGAGAAGGCGGCCATCCGGGCGGTGACCGACGAGATCATGTACGCGATCCTGCGGCTCTCCGAGCAGGAGTACGTGGACGAGTACGCGGTGAAGGCCAAGCAGGCGGCCGGGGAGAAGCAGCCGGGCCGGTTCCCGAAACGGCGATGCCGACAGCGGATTCGCGAACAGTGAACGGCGCTGGTCGGGGGCGTGGGCCGGGTCTAGCGTGCGGGCCATGAGCAAGGGACACGCATGGGTGCTGGGAGCTACGGGACAGATAGGGCGGGCCGCTGTGCGCGCGCTGTCGCAGGACGGCTGGGAGGTGACGGCGGCCTCGCGCGGCGGGGGCCGTGACGAGCGGTGGGACGAGGGGGTCCGGGCGGTCGCCCTGGACCGCGACGAGGAGGGCGCACTCGCGGCGGCGCTCGGACCGGGCTGCGACGTCCTGGTCGACATGGTGGCGTACGGGCGGCAGCACGCCGCGCAGCTGACCGGGCTCGCCGACCGGATCGGCTCGGCGGTCGTCGTCTCCAGCGGCGCGGTGTACGAGGACGAGAAGGGCCACAGCTTCGACACCCAGGCCGAACCGGGCGGGGCGCCCTGCTATCCGGTGCCGATCCCCGAGTCGCTGGCCACCGTGGCGCCGGGCGAGGACACGTACGCGGCGCGCAAGATCCGGCTGGAGCGCGATCTCCTGGCGGCCGGTGACGCGCTGCCCGCCACGCTGCTGCGGGCGGGCGCGGTGCACGGCCCGCACTGCCGCTCACCGCGTGAGCTGTACTTCGTCAAGCGGGCGCTGGACGGCCGCACCCGGCGCGTGCTGGCGTACGGCGGGGCGTCGCGCTTCCACCCGGTCCACTCGGCGAACGTGGCGGAGCTGATCCGGCTGGCCGCCGCCCGGCCCGGGTCGCGGGTGCTGAACGCCGCCGATCCGCAGGCGCCGACGGTCGCGGAGATCGGCGAGGCGGTGGACGCGGTGCTGGGCCTGAGCACGGAGACGGTGCTGATGCCGGGCGACCCGACTCCGGAGGGCGTCGGCTCGACGCCGTGGAGCGCGCCGCACTCCATCGTGTACGACATGTCGGCGGCCGGGCGGGAGCTGGGCTACCGGCCGGTGACGGGGTACGCCGAGTCGCTGCCGGAGACCGTCGAGTGGATCGCCGGGCAGCTCGCCGGACGGGACTGGCGGGACGCGTACCCGGCCATGCTCCGGTCGTACGGCACGGGCCTGTTCGACTACGCGGCGGAGGACGCCTGGCTGGCGGAGCACGACCGGCGGGGGTGAGCCCGGGCGGGCGCGTCAGCCCGTCCGCGCCACGTCCATCGACATCAGCCCGCGCAGCCCGTTCTCCAGGACCTCCGGGCCGGTGTCGCCGAACATGGCGAGCTGGGCGATGAACCCCTGGGCGGTCGCGATGAGGGCCCGGGCGACGTGCTCGTCCGGCACGTCCGCCCGGAGCACCCCCGCCTCCCGGTACAGCCCGACCAGCTCGGTCCAGGCCCCGCGCAGCCCGCCGAACGCCTCGGCGAGGGTGGCCGCCAGCCGCTCGCTGCGCAGGGTCTCCGACCACACCTGGATGATCAGCCCCGCGTACGCCCGGGGTTCGAGCCCCCGCCCCGATTCGAGGCCGTCCGCGAACAGGCTCCGCGACACCCGGCCGATCAGCACGTCCGGGGCGGGGACGGGGGTGTCCCGGGCCGCCCCCTCGAAGGCCCTGCGCACCCCGTTCACGGCCTCGGTCGCGATGGCCGCGATCAGGTCCTCCTTGCCGCTGAAGTAGCGGTAGACCGCCCCCGCCGAGAGACCGGCCTCCTTCAGCACGTCCTGCATGGAGGTGCCGTGGAAGCCGTCACGGGCGAAGCAGCGCGCGGCGCCGTCCAGGATCTGTCTGCGGCGGGCGTCGAGGTGCGCCTGGGATACACGGGCCATGCGGCCAACCTAAAACGAACATTCATTCTTGACAACCGCCGACAGCCGGGGCGACAGTGGCCGTGTCTTATAAAACGAACGATCCTTCTCTTTGAAGGATCGTTCTCCCTGAATCGAGGCCCGTCCCATGTCCCTCACCCCGAACCGCCGCCTGGTGGTGGTGGTCCTGCTGGTTCCGCTGGTGGTGACTCTCGCCCTGTGGGCCTTCGCCTGGCCCGCCGCCCGGACCGCACCGCGCGACCTGCCGGTCGGGATCGCCGGTACCGCACCGGCCGCCGACCGGCTCCAGCAGCGGTTCGAGGAGCGCGACGGGGCCTTCGACGTGCACCGCTACGACTCCGAGGCCGCGGCCCGGGACGCGATCGAGGACCGGACCGTCTACGGCGCGGTCGTCGTGACCGCCAAGGGCCCCGAGCTGCTGACGGCGAGCGCGGGCAGCACGGTGGTCGCCCAGCTGCTGCGCGAGGCGGTGACCGCCGGGGCACCGGCCGGCACGGCCGTACCGGTCACCGACGTGGTGGCCGCGCCCGCCGCCGACCCCCGGGGCGCCGTCCTCGGTTCGAGCATCCTGCCGCTCGCCATCGCGGGGGTCGCCGCCGGGGCGGCCGTGACCGTGCTGAGGCTGCGGGGGGCGCGGGCCGCGGTCGCCCTGCTCGGCGTGGCCGTCATGGTGGGGCTCCTGGCCACCGCGGTGACGGACAGCTGGCTCGGCGCCCTCCCCGGCGACTGGTGGAGCGAGGCCGGGACCATCGCCCTGACCGTGCTCGCCATCGGCGCGCCGGTCGCGGGCCTGGCCGCCCTGCTCGGGACTCCGGGCATCGGGCTCGGCGCCCTGCTCATGGTGCTGCTGGGCAACCCCTTCTCGGGAGTGACCAGCGCACCCGAACTGCTCCCCCGCCCGATCGCCGTGATCGGTCAGCTGCTGCCGCCCGGGGCAGCGGGGTCCGCGCTGCGCTCGGTGGCGTTCTTCGACGGCGCGGCGGCGGCCGTCCCCGCCCTGACGCTCGGCGTGTGGGCGGTGCTGGGACTGGGCGCGGTGCTCGTCGGCGGGCGCCGCAGGACGGCGGCCGACACGACGGCCCCGGCCTCGGCGCGGGAGCCCGCGCTGGCGGGCTGACCACGCCCGGAACTGCGCCCCCGTCCGACCGGACGGGGGCGCTTCGCCGTGTACGGGGTCAGTCGTCCCGGCCGTGGTGGCCGCGGTGCTCCGCCGCGATGCCGAAGCGCTGCCCTTCGCCGGGAGCGGACGGGGCGGAGCCGATCGAGGAGACCGAGCTGATCACGTGCTCCTGCTCCGCCGCCTCCTCCTTCTCGAGTCGCTCGAGGTCAGCGGCCGATACGAGGGCGACGAGCGGCTTGCCGTGCCGCGTGACGACCACGCGCTCGCCGCCGTAGACGACGCGGTTGATCAGTTCGGCGAGTTCAGCCCGGGCTTGCGTCACCGGAATCTCGTAGGCCATGCTCCCATCATAACCTTCTGTACGTCCTGTACATTTTTTACGGAAGCGTGCGCGGGCGCCCCGCTGTGCCCGCGCGACCGGAGGAGAGGCACAGCCGTGTACCGTCCCGCCGCCCGTCACGTCCTGCCCGAGTTCACCGAGCGCACCTCTCAGGGGTCCCGGACCCTCGACCCGTACTCCAAGCTGCTCGCGGAGCGCGTCGTCTTCCTGGGCACGGCCCTGGACGAGACGGCCGCCAACGACCTGGTCGCCCAGCTGATGTACCTGGAGCACGACGCGCCGGACCGGCCCGTCTCGCTCTACATCAACTCGCCGGGCGGCTCCTTCGGCGCGATGACGACCCTGTACGACACGATGCACTTCCTCGGCTGCGAGGTGGAGACCTACTGCCTGGGCCGGGCGGGGGCCGGGGCGGCGGTGCTGCTCGCCGCAGGCGCCCCGGGGCGGCGGCACATGCTGCCCGGCGCCAAGGTGGTCGTCAGCCAGCCCGCGCTGGACGAGCCGCTTCAGGGGCAGCCGTCCGACCTGGAGATCGAGGCGCGGGAACTGGCCCGGATGCGCGAGACGATGACCGGCATGCTGGCCCGGCACACCGGGCGCTCCGCCGAGCAGGTCACCGAGGACACCGAGCGCGACCTCGTCCTCGACGCGGAGGGCGCCCTGGCGTACGGGCTGGTCGACCACATCGTGCGGAACCGGGTCCCGGCGCCGCCGCGCTCCGGGTGGTGAACCGGGGATGCAGCCACCGGACTTCCCGCCGCTGCCCGCCCTGACCCGGGCCGAGTCCGAGTTCATCGACGGCTAGCTGCGGGTGGTCGACCAGGTGGGCCGGATCAACCCGGCGCACGGGGACGACACCTACACGGCCCTGCGCGCCGCCCAGGCCCTCGCCTCGCACGCGGCGGCCTTACGGGACGCGCTCGCGCTGATGCACCGGCGCGGCGAAACACGTATCCACAGCGGCACTTTGACCCGCGCACTGCGGGAGCTGGACGGCGAGCGGAGGGCGGCCCGGGTCGCCCTGCCGCCCGCCCCGCCGGACTGACGCCCCCGCAGGTCACCGACACGCCCGGTGGGCGCGCGGAATTTCCTCGCTCGTTCGGCGTAGGCGTTCCCTCTCACGAGCGACGGTCCGATTTGCCTTTTCCTGATGCGCGTGAGGCGCGTTCCCTCGCGACACCGCTGGTACGGCCGTGGCCGCGGGCGGCCGGCGGACCGCCGTCCGGGTTTCCCTCCACCTGAACGGGCCATCCGCGGCGGTCTTCACCGATGGCTGTTCCGGCTCGGAAATCCGGCACGAGGTGAGTCAAGATCCCTGGGACGACAAGCCCCCGCCACCGCGGCGGGGCGGTCCGGGCGGACGCCGAGTCCTGCCGCCGCCCGGATGACTGGTCGACAGGAGTGGATCGGCAGGAGTGGAGGACCCGAGCACTACGGGACCGCCGGATCTCCGGTTGTCCCTCGGGGTGAAGCCGCCTCGCGCGGCCGGGCAACTTCGCCAGCCCGAACCCGACAGGTCATCCTTCACAGGCGGCTGACGAAGGGTTGCGCATGAGTGCGCAGGTTCATGTCCCGTCTCTGCTCGCCCGGGCCACCACGGCCTCGGTCATGACTCTCGCCGCCGTCGGCGGCACGTTGTGCGTCCCAGGAGCCGCGCCCGAGGCGCAGGCGGCCGGCCACGCGATGAAAGCCCTGAAGATCGCCGCGTCGAAGAAGGGGGCGCCCTACCGCTGGGGCGCCACCGGGCCCGGCAGCTTCGACTGTTCGGGGCTGACGCTCTACTCGTTCAAGAAGGCCGGCAAGAGACTCCCCCGGACGGCCCAGCAGCAGTACAACAGGACCAGGCACATCTCGGCTTCCCAGCGCCAACGAGGTGACCTGGTCTTCTTCCATTCGGGGCGCAGCGTCTACCACGTGGGCATCTACGCCGGCAGCGGGAAGATCTGGCACTCTCCGAAGACCGGCGCCGTGGTCCGCCTGGAGAAGATCTGGACCAGGAGCGTCTACTACGGCCGGGTCGCCTGATCCGGCCGCCTCAGGGCTGGGCGGGGACCTGCCACGGGAGCGCCACCCAGACGGTCTTGCCGCCGTCGGCGGTGGGGGTGACGGCCAGCCGGCCGCCGTACTCCTTGGCCAGCGAGCGGATGATCACCATGCCGCGTCCGTTGTCCTGCTGGACGGCGGCGGGCAGCCGCTGCGGCCGACGCGGGTGACTGTCCGTCACCCCGAGGCGCAGCTCCTCGTCCCGTTCAAGACGCAGGTCGACGGTGAAGGTGGGTGACTGCCCGAAGGTGTGCAGGACGGCATTGGTGGCCAGCTCCGAGAGGATGAGGCGGACGGTGTCGGCCATCTCCGCGTCCTCGGGCAGGCCCCACTCCGTCAGCACCCGGGCGACGAACCCGCGGGCCGCGGAGACCGAGACCGGCTCGCTCGGCAGGGTGACACGTGCTTCCTGATGGTCTGCCATGGCGAGCCGTCCCTTTCCCACCCGGTACCGGCCCGTCGAGCGGTCCGGTTGTGCTTCGCGCCAGAGTGCCACCGATGCTGCCCTCCGTGGCGGCGATCCACCAAGATATGCATATATCTGTCGCTCAAACCGGTGAACTCTCCCCACGCGAGCCCCCTCCGGCGCCACACTGTCTGCTCGTCGGGCAGCGGAGGGAGTCATCGGATGCAGCACGGCCCTGCGGTGCGGCGCCGCAAGCTGGGAGAGGAGCTGCGGAGCCTGCGCCAGGCGTCGGGGCTCACGAGCCGGGAGGCGGCGGCGCTGCTCGGCTGGCACCAGTCGAAGGTGAGCAGGATCGAGACAGGTGTCAGCGGGGTGCGGCCGGACGACGTGAACCGGCTCCTCGACGCGTACGGCATGGACGATCCGAAGCTCCGCGAGGTCCTGGGCGCGCTGGCCGGTTCGGCGGGCGGGGGCGGCGCCGGCTGGTGGCACGCCTACCGGGGGCTCATCCCGCCCCAGTACCGCGACTTCATCAGCCTGGAGTCGCAGGCGCGCACCGCCCGCACGCTGGAGACCACGGTGGTGCCGGGCCTGTTGCAGACGGCCGACTACGCCCGCGCGGTGACCCGGGCCTCGCTGGACGGGCTGCCGTCCGGTCAGCTGGACTCGCTGGTGGAGGTGCGGCTGACCCGGCAGGGGGTGCTGCGGAGCGATCCGCCGCTGCGGCTGAGCGCGGTCCTGGACGAGGCGGTGCTGCGCCGGGAGGTCGGCGGCCGACGGGTGATGCGGGAGCAGCTGCGCCATCTCGCCCGGGTGGCACAACTTCCCCATGTGCAACTCCAGTTACTTCCGTTCTCGGTCGGCGGCTATGTCAGCCTCACGAGCCCTTTCGTTATCTTCTCCTTTCCGACCGCTTCCGACCTTGACGTGGTCGTTCTTGACCACTTGACGAGTAGCCTCTATCTGGAACGGAAAGAAGACCTTGCGGCGTACAGCTCGGCCTTCGAGACCCTTCAGACGCACGCGCTGTCGCCGGAGCACACGCTGGACCTGATCGCCGCGATCGACCGCGGCGACCGGTGACCCCCCCACCGCCCGGAGGAAGCGTCATGTCCGAACACCCCGCCCGGCCCGCGTCGCGCTGGCGAAGCAGCAGCTACAGCACGGGAATGAACAACTGCGTGGAGACCGCGCCGTCCGTCAGCGGACGGCTGCTGGCCGTCCGCGACTCGAAGGACGTGGGCCTGACACACCTGGCGTTCTCGCCGACGGCATGGACGTCCTTCGTCTCCGGCCTGAAACGCTGAGGCGGACCACCGCCTCAGCTCCGCGGTGCGGTCCGCCGCACCGTCTCCACCGCCCGCGCGACCTGTTCGTCCGTCAGGTCCGCGCGGGCGGTCAGCCGGAGCCGTGAGATGCCGTCGGGCACGGACGGCGGCCGGAAGCAGCCCACCGCCATCCCGGCCGTCCGGCAGTCGGCGGCCCAGCGCACGGCGGCGTCGGCCGAGGGCGCCCGGACCGAGACGACCGCCGCGTCGGGCCGCGCCGCGGTCAGACCGGCCGCCGTCAGCCCCTCGTACAGCGCGGTGGCGACCGTACGGGCCCTGAGCGCGCGCTCAGGTTCGCGGCGCAGCAGCCGCAGTCCGCCCAGGGCGGCGCCGACGGCGGCCGGGGCGAGTCCGGTGTCGAAGATGAACGTCCGGGCGGTGTTGACCAGGTGGTCGATGACCCGGGCCGGCCCGAGGACCGCGCCGCCCTGGCTGCCCAGGGACTTGGACAGGGTGAGCGTGGCGACGACGTCCGCGTCCCCCGCGAGTCCCGCCGCGTCGAGCGCGCCCCGCCCGCCCGCGCCGAGCACCCCGAGCCCGTGCGCGTCGTCCACCAGGAGCGCGGCGCCCTCCGCCCGGCAGACGGCGGCCAGTGCGGCCAGCGGCGCGGCGTCGCCGTCCACCGAGAACACCGAGTCGGTGACGGCCAGCTTCCGGCCCTCGTGCCCGCGCAGCGTCTTGCGGACGGCCTCCGGGTCGGCGTGCGGGACGACGGCGGTCTCGGCCCGGGAGAGCCGGCAGCCGTCCACGATGGAGGCGTGGTTGCCCGCGTCCGACGCGATGAGGGCGCCGCGTCCGGTGAGCGCGGTGAGGGCCGCGAGGTTGGCGGCGTAACCGGAGGAGAGGACGAGCGCGGCCTCGAAGCCGCAGAACGCGGCGAGTTCGCGTTCCAGCTCGGCGTGGAGCGCGGTCGAGCCGGTGACCAGGCGGGATCCGGTCGCCCCGCCGCCCCAGCGGCGCGCCGCGTCCGCCGCCGCGGAGGTCACCTCCGGGTGCCGGGTGAGGCCCAGGTAGTCGTTGCTCGCGAGGTCCAGCAGTTCCGCCTCGGCCTCGCGGGGCCGCAGCCGGCGGACCAGGCCCGCGTCCGCGCGACGGCGGGCCTCGTCGTCGATCCACTCGAACGGGGTGGCGGGCATGGGACGTCCCTTTTGTAGGCAGCTCACAGACCCTAACCGGGCTCATGCCGAGACACGGTGTGGCAATGCACACACCCCGTGTGAGCTCTGTTGTCCGGTTCCTCCTTGGCTCCGGGCGGTGCGGTGCGTCAGGATCATCGCCATGGACCTCCTGAACACGCTGGTGGACAAGGGGCTGCGGCGCGAGCTGCCGACCCGTGAAGAAGCGCTCGCCGTACTGGCGACCCCGGACGACCAACTGCTCGACGTGGTGGCCGCCGCCGGCAAGGTGCGCCGTCAGTGGTTCGGGCGGCGGGTGAAACTGAACTATCTGGTCAATCTGAAGTCCGGGCTCTGCCCCGAGGACTGCTCGTACTGTTCGCAGCGGCTCGGTTCCAAGGCGGAGATCCTCAAGTACACCTGGCTGAAGCCGGACGAGGCGTCGAAGGCGGCCGCGGCGGGGGTGGCCGGCGGCGCCAAGCGCGTCTGCCTGGTGGCCAGCGGCCGGGGCCCGACGGACCGGGACGTCGACCGGGTCTCGCAGACCATCGAGGCCATCAAGGAGCGACACGAGGGCGTCGAGGTGTGCGCCTGCCTCGGTCTGCTCTCCGAGGGCCAGGCCGACCGGCTGCGTTCGGCGGGCGCCGACGCGTACAACCACAACCTCAACACGTCCGAGGGGACGTACGGGGAGATCACGACCACCCACACCTACGCCGACCGTGTGGACACGGTGCACCAGGCGCAGGCCGCCGGGCTCTCCGCGTGCTCGGGGCTGATCGCGGGCATGGGCGAGAGCGACGCCGACCTGGTCGACGTGGTCTTCTCGCTGCGCGAGCTGGACCCGGACTCGGTGCCGGTCAACTTCCTGATCCCGTTCGAGGGGACCCCGCTCGCCAAGGAGTGGAACCTGACGCCGCAGCGGTGTCTGCGCATCCTGGCAATGGTGCGGTTCGTCTGCCCGGACGTGGAGGTGCGGCTCGCGGGCGGGCGCGAGGTCCATCTGCGCTCGATGCAGCCGCTCGCCCTGCACCTGGTCAACTCCATCTTCCTGGGCGACTACCTGACCAGTGAGGGCCAGGCCGGGCAGGCGGATCTGGACATGATCGCGGACGCCGGTTTCGAGGTGGAGGGGGCGGGTACGACGACGCTCCCCCGGCACCGCGCGGACGCGGCGGCGGGCTGCGGCTCGCACGCGGACGGCGGTTGCGCCTCCGAGGCCGAGGGCTGCGCTTCGCACGCGGGCGGCGGCTGCGGGCCGTGCGGCGGCGTGGAGGAGGCGGCCGTACCCGCCGCCGAGGTGCCGGAGACCCCGGGTGCCCGGACGGACCTGGTGGCGGTACGCCGCCGCGGCGCGGGCACGGACCTCGCTCCCAATGCCTGAGCCGCTCTCCCCCGCCGTACTCCGGGACCTGGACCGGGCGCACGTCTGGCACCCCTACGGCCCGATGCCGGGCCGGCAGGAGCCGCTGGTCGTGGAGTCCGCGTCCGGGGTCCGGCTGCGGCTCGCCGAACCCGCCCACGGACAGCACGAGTTGGTCGACGGGATGTCCTCGTGGTGGTCGGCCGTGCACGGCTACAACCACCCCGTGCTGAACGAGGCGGCGCGCGGCCAGCTGGACCGGATGAGCCATGTGATGTTCGGCGGGCTCACGCACGAGCCCGCCGTCCGCCTTGCGGCCCGGCTGGTGGAGATCACCCCGGAGCCGCTGCGCCACGTCTTCCTCGCCGACTCGGGCTCCGTGTCGGTCGAGGTGGCCGTGAAGATGTGCCTGCAGTACTGGCGCTCGGCCGGGCGGCCGGCCAAGCAGCGGCTGCTGACCTGGCGCGGCGGCTACCACGGGGACACCTGGCAGCCGATGTCGGTGTGCGACCCCGAGGGCGGGATGCACGAGCTGTGGTCCGGCGCGCTGCCCCGCCAGGTCTTCGCCGGTGAACCGCCCGCCGGTTACGACTCCGAGCCCGACCCGGCGTACGCGGCGCAGCTGCGCGAGCTGATCGGGCTGCACGCGGACGAGCTGGCGGCCGTGATCGTGGAGCCGGTGGTCCAGGGGGCGGGCGGCATGCGCTTCCACTCCCCCGGCTATCTGCGCGTGCTGCGCGAGGCGTGCGACGCGTACGGCGTGCTGCTCGTGTTCGACGAGATCGCCACGGGCTTCGGCCGTACGGGAAAGCTGTTCGCGGCCGAGCACGCGGGGGTCTCCCCCGATGTGATGTGCGTGGGCAAGGCGCTGACCGGCGGGTATCTGACGATGGCGGCGACGCTGTGCACGAGCGAGGTGGCCGACGGCATCTCGCGCGGCGAGGTGCCGGTGCTCGCCCACGGACCGACGTTCATGGGCAACCCGCTGGCCGCGTCGGTGGCCTGCGCCTCCATCGACCTGCTGCTCGGCCAGGACTGGCAGCAGGAGGTCAAGCGGATCGAGGCCGGGCTGAACGAGGGCCTGGCGGCGGCGCGGGAACTGCCCGGGGTCCGCGACGTACGGGTGCTCGGCGCCATCGGGGTCGTCCAGCTGGACCACGAGGTGGACATGGCGGCGGCGACCGCGGCCGCGGTGCGCGAGGGGGTGTGGCTGCGGCCGTTCCGGGACCTCGTCTACACCATGCCGCCGTATGTGACGGGTGACGACGATGTGGCGCGCATCTGCCGCGCGGTGTGCGCGGCGGCGCGGGAGGGCTGAGGCATGAGCGTTCTGGTGGTGACCGGTACCGGTACGGAGATCGGCAAGACGATCGTGACGGCGGCCGTGGCGGCGGCCGCCGCGCACCGCCGCGTCGCCGTCCTCAAACCGGCCCAGACCGGCCTGGCGCCGGGCGAACCCGGCGACGTGGCCGAGGTGGCGCGACTGGCGGGCGCCCACGTCACCGCGGTCGAACTCGCCCGCTTCCCCGAGCCGCTGGCGCCCGCGACGGCCGCCCGGCGGGCCGGGATGGACCCGGTGCGCCCGTACGAGGTCGCCGAGGCCGCCGGGAAGCTGGCCGCCGATCACGACCTGGTCCTGGTCGAGGGCGCCGGCGGGCTGCTCGTACGGTTCGACGACGAGGGCGCGACCCTGGCGGACGCGGCGCGGCTGCTCGCGGCCCCGGTCCTGGTGGTCGCCCCGGCCGGTCTGGGCACGCTGAACTCCACGGCCCTGACGGCGGAGGCGCTGCGGGCGCGCGAGCTCGACTGCCTGGGCGTGGTCATCGGCAGCATGCCGGCCGCGCCCGGTCTGGCGGAGCGCTGCAATGTGGCGGACCTCCCGGTGGCCGCCGGGGCTCCGCTGCTGGGCGTCGTGCCGGAGGGCGCCGGTTCGCTCGCCCCGGCGGACTTCCGGGCGCGGGCGACGGGTTGGCTGGCCGCGCCGCTGGGCGGCGACCGGCCGCTGGGCTGAGCGGAGCGGGCGGCAGCGGCGGGCCGGCAGCCCGCCGGAGCCGCCCGCGCGTCCGTTCACCGGCGTATTCGGACGGATTCCGTACCCCGGCCCCCCATGGGTCGAACACCTGGTCATAATTCCTGCTCAGGGCTCAGGTAGCCGAAGTCACCGCGGTCGGCCACGTCCTGGCGCCGCAGGCGCGCCAACCGACCAGTTCTCGCGACGACTCATGGAGTGACATTGAGTACGACGACGTTCCGTTCCCGCATCACGGCCCGGCTCGGGCGCGGCTACCTGGCCAGGATCCAGAAGCACGGATTCGGGTCGACCACGATGAAACTGCTCCCGGAACAGCTCCTGATGCCGCTGCGCAGGGACGGGCTCGACCCGGTCCGGCGGCTGGCCGAGACCCGTGCGGGCGCACCGGTGTCCAGGGTGGCGCTGCCGTTCGGCATGGACGCCTGGGTGGTCACCGGTTACGAGGAGTCGAAGGCCGTGCTCGGCTCCGCCGAGGGCTTCAGCACAGACTTCGCGCACCTGGCGGGCAACGCGGGCATAGCCGCCGAGCACAGCCCGGGCGGCCTGGGGTTCAGCGATCCGCCGGTGCACACGCGGCTGCGCCGCATCCTGACCCCGGAGTTCACGATGCGCCGGCTGCGCCGGCTGACGCCCAGGATCGACGCGATCGTCGCGGAGCGGCTGGACGCGATGGCTGCCGCGCCGGGGCCGGTCGATCTGGTGCACGCGTTCGCGCTGCCGGTGCCGTCGCTGACCATCTGCGAACTGCTCGGGGTGCCCTACGAGGACCGCGAAGACTTCCAGAAGCTCGCCATGGACCGCTTCGACCTGTTCCAGGGGGCCACCGCGCCGTTCGGCGCCATGTCCGAGTCGCTCGACTACTTCCGGGGCGTGGTCCGGGACCAGCGGCGCGCGCCGGGCGACGGCCTGCTCGGGATGATCGTGCGGGAGCACGGGGACAGCGTGGACGACGAGGAACTGGCGGGCCTGGCCGACGGGGTGCTCACCGGGGGCTTCGAGACGACCGCCAGCACGATCGCGCTCGGCGCCCTCGTCCTGCTGCGGAACCCCGAGGTGGCGGACCGGCTGCGCGAGGACGACGCCGTGACGGCGCCTTTCGTGGAGGAGGTGCTGCGCTATCTGTCGGCCGTGCAGATGGCCTTCCCCCGGTTCGCCCGCGAGGACATCGAGGTCGCGGGGGTGGTGATCCCGCGCGGCGACATGGTGCTCTGCTCGCTGAGCGGCGCCAACCGCGACCCGGCGTACGTCACGGACGACGGGCGGTTCGACGTGGACCGGGTCACTCCGGCCGGCCACCTCGCCTTCGGGTACGGCATCCACCGCTGCATCGGCGCGGAGCTCGCCCGGATGGAACTGCGCTCCGCCTTCCCGGCCCTGGTCCGGCGCTTTCCCGCGATGCGGCTCGCCGTACCGCCGCAGGACCTGGCCTTCCGCAAGCTGTCGATCGTGTACGGCGTCGAGTCGCTGCCCGCGCGACTGGGCTGAGCCGTCCCCGTACCGGCGGGGAAAGCACTCGCCCCGCCGCGCGCACCTCTGATTGGCTCGCGCCATGAGTGATCTCTCGATACACCCCGCCGCCCCTTCCGACATCGACGCCGTGCTGCGGTTCTGGCGGACGGCGGCGGAAGGCACCAGCATCAGCGACGACCACGACGGGGTGGCCCGGCTCATCGACCGCGACCCGGGGGCGCTGCTCCTCGCGGAGCGGGAAGGCGTGCTCGTGGGGACCGTGATCGCGGGCTTCGACGGCTGGCGGTGCTCGGCCTACCGGCTCGCCGTCCATCCGGACCACCGTCGGCAGGGCATCGCGACCGCACTGCTGGAGGCGGCGGAGCAGCGCTTCGCGGAACTCGGCGGGCGGCGGGTGGACGCCATGGTCCTGGAGGAGAACCAGCGCGCGCACCACACCTGGCAGGCAGCCGGCTACCACCGCGAGAACCACTGGCGGCGGTGGGTGAAGCCGCTGGGGCCGGGAACAGGAGGCAGGTGACCGGCCGCACTCGCGACTTTGCCGATCCTTTACTATGGGGAGGCAGTCTTTCCCCTTCCGACGAAAGGTGTGAGCGTCCGCCCATGGGCGAGCCTCCCAGTACCAGAAGCCACCGACATCGCGCGGTCCGCCGGTCCCTGTCCGATCATGGGACGGAGGTGAACCGATGACCGAAGTGCTTCTGCTGCTCGTTGCGGTACTGCTCTCGCTCGCCTGCGGCGCCTTCGTCGCCGCGGAGTTCTCCCTGACCACGGTGGAGCGCGGCCAGCTGGAGCGGGCCGTCGAACGGGGCGAGCGCGGCGCCGAGAGCGCCATGAAGGCGGTCCGCAGCCTCACCTTCCAGCTGTCCGGGGCCCAGCTCGGCATCACGGTCACCAACCTGGTGGTCGGCATGCTCTCCGAGCCGTCGATCGCCAAGATGATCCGGGGTCCGGTGGAGGCCGTCGGCCTGTCGCCGGGTGTGGCCTCGTCCGTGGCGCTCGTCATCGGTACGGCCCTGTCCACGGTGTTCCTGATGGTCGTCGGTGAGCTGGTCCCGAAGAACTGGGCCATCTCCTCGCCGCTCGCGGTGGCGAAGACGGTCGCCACCCCGCAGCGGGCCTTCACGGCCGTCTTCCGCCCCTTCATCAGCCACCTCAACAACACCGCCAACCGGATCGTGCGCCGCTTCGGGCTCGAACCGGCCGAGGAGCTGGCCACCGCGCGCAGCCCGCAGGAGCTGGTGGCGCTGGCCAGGCACTCCGCCAAGGAGGGCGCGCTGGAGGCGGACACCGCCGAGCTGTTCGTCCGCACCCTCAATCTCCCGGAGCTCACCGCGGAGAACGTGATGACCCCGCGCGTGCAGGTCACCGCCCTGGAGGTCAGCGCGACCGCCGAGGACGTCGCCAACGCGACCCGGGCCACCGGCCTCTCCCGCTTCCCCGTCTACCGGGGCAGCCTCGACACCGTCGTGGGCGTCGCCCACATCAAGGACGTCCTGGCGGTCCCGGCCGAGGAAAGGCCCCGCAAGCGGGTGTCCGAGATGCTGCGCGAGCCCGTGCTCGTCCCCGAGACGCTGACCGTGGACCGGCTGCTCGACCGGCTGTCCGGCAAACTCGCCATGGCGGTCGTGATCGATGAGTACGGCGGCACGGCGGGCGTCGTGACGCTGGAGGACATCGTGGAGGAGGTCGTCGGCGAGGTCCGCGACGAGCACGACCCGCACGAGACGCCGGACCTGGCCCCGGCCGGCGAGGACGCCGACGGGCGCGTCCTGTGGTCGGCGGACGGCGCCGCCCGTACGGACCAGCTGGCGACGATCGGGCTGCGTGTGCCGGACGGCCCGTACGAGACCCTGGCGGGCCTGATCGCCTCGGAGATCGGCCGCATCCCGGCCGTGGGCGACTCGATCGAGCTGGCCGGCTGGCGGCTCGACGTGGTGGACGCCTCCGGGCGCCGCGCCGCCCGGGCCCTGCTGCACGCACCGCTGACCGGTGCCCACCTGCCGTCGGAGGACGAGCGATGACCGCCGTACAGCTCTTCATCGGTCTGCTGACGCTGGTCGTGAACGCCTTCTTCGTCGGGGCGGAGTTCGCCCTCATCTCGGTGCGCCGCAGCCAGATCGAGCCGCAGGCCGAGCAGGGGAACCGGCGGGCGCGCAGCGTCATCTGGGGCCTCGAACACGTCTCGGCGCTGCTCGCGGCGGCGCAGCTGGGCATCACGCTGTGCACCCTGGTGCTCGGCATCGTCGCCGAGCCCGCGATCGCGCATCTGCTGGAACCCGTCTTCGACGCGGTGGGCGTGCCGCACGGCCTGGTCCACCCGGCCTCGTTCGTGATCGCGCTGACGGTGGCCACCTATCTGCACATGCTGCTGGGCGAGATGGTCCCCAAGAACATCGCGCTGGCCGAGCCGGTGCGGTCCGCGCTGCTGCTCGGTCCGCCGCTGGTGACGCTGGCCCGGGCGCTGCGCCCGGTGATCTTCGCGATCAACGCCTTCGCCAACGCCCTGCTGAAGCTGTTGCGGGTGGAGACGAAGGACGAGGTGGAGGCGACGTTCTCGAACGACGAGCTGGCGCGCCTGGTGAAGGACGCCGGTGACGCCGGCCTGGTGGACGACCGGGCGGCCGAGCGCCTGCACCACGCCCTGGAGCTGGGCCGCCGGCCGGTACGGGACGTGGTCCTTCCGGTCGACCGGGTGATGTACATCCGGGTCGGGGCGACACCGGAGGAGCTGGAGCGGCTGTCGTACGAGACGGGCTTCTCGCGCTTCCCGGTGATGGACGCGGAGCAGCGCATCCTCGGGTACCTCCATGTGAAGGACGCCCTGGACGTCACCCCGCGCGACATGCCGTTCCCGGTGTCCTCGATGCGGCCGATCGCCCGGGTCCGGGCGGCGACACCGCTGGACGACGCGCTGACGGCGCTGCGGCGCAGCCGTACGCATCTGGCGGCGGTCCTGGACGAGGACGACAGGCTCGCGGGCATGGTCACGATGGAGGACGTGCTCCGGGAGCTGGTGGGGCGGCCGCAGAGCCGCTGACCAGGGGCGGTTCCGGACCCCGGTCCGGAGCCGCCCTTCGCCCGCCGGGGTCTCGGGGCACCGCGATACGATCGCATCGCCATGGAAATGAATGCCTCATACACCAGTCTGGTCGCGGTCGGCGACTCGTTCACCGAGGGCATGTCGGACCTGCTGCCCGACGGCTCGTACCGGGGCTGGGCCGATGTGCTCGCCTCCCGCCTCGCCGCCCGTACGCCGGGCTTCCGGTACGCCAATCTCGCGGTACGCGGGAAGCTCATCGCGCAGATCGTGGACGAGCAGGTGGAGGTGGCGGCCGCCATGCGGGCGGACGTGGTGACGCTGGTCGGCGGCCTCAACGACACCTTGCGCCCCAAGTGCGACATGGGCATGGTCCGCGGACGCCTCGAGGAGGCGGTCGAGCGCCTGGCGCCTTCGTGCAAGCAGTTGGTGCTGATGCGCAGCCCCGGCCGCAACGGACCCGTCCTCGACCGGTTCCGGCCGCGCATGGAGGAGCTGTTCGCGCTGGTGGACGAGCTGGCCGCCCGGCACGACGCGGTGGTGGTCGACCTGTACGGCGCTCCGGCCCTGGCCGACCAGCGCATGTGGGACGTCGACCGGCTGCACCTGACCGCCGAGGGGCACCGCCGGGTCGCCGAGGCGGTCTGGCAGGCGCTGGGGCTGCCGCCGGAGAGCGACTGGAAGGCCCCGCTGCCCGTCTCGGCCCCGGCGCGCTGGGGCGCCCGGCGGGTGGAGGACGTGCGGTTCGCCCGGCAGCACCTGCTGCCCTGGATCGGCCGGCGGCTCACGGGGCGCTCCTCGGGCGACGGGCGGGCCGGGGCACAGTTCGACGCCGCACTCGGGCGGGCCTTCTGGGTGACCCCGGAGGAGGACGGCTGGGCGGCTCCGGTAGCGACGTGGCGTCAGGTGGAGTCCGGTGAGCGGGGGGCGCGGGACGCGTCCGGTTCGTAGCAACGCACAAACCGGACCTCGGCGCTGAGCTGCACAAACCGCCAGTAGAATCCGTACACGTGACTGCTGTGTCTGCGAAGCCTCGCATCCCCAATGTCCTGGCCGGCCGCTACGCCTCCACGGAGCTGGCCGTCCTCTGGTCCCCCGAGCAGAAGGTGAAGCTGGAACGCCGGCTGTGGCTGGCGGTGCTGCGCGCCCAGAAGGACCTCGGGATCGAGGTGCCCGACGCCGCCCTCGCCGATTACGAGCGCGTCCTCGACCAGGTCGACCTGGCCTCGATCGCCGAGCGCGAGAAGGTCACCCGGCACGACGTGAAGGCCCGGATCGAGGAGTTCAACGCCCTCGCCGGCCATGAGCACGTCCACAAGGGCATGACCTCGCGCGACCTCACCGAGAACGTCGAGCAGCTGCAGATCCGGCTCTCCCTGGAGCTGATGCGGGATCGCACGGTGGCCGTTCTGGCCCGCCTGGGCAAGCTGGCCGCCGAGTACCGAGAGCTGGTCGTCGCCGGGCGCTCCCACAACGTGGCCGCGCAGGCCACCACCCTCGGCAAGCGCTTGGCGACCGCGGCCGACGAGCTGCTGGTGGCGTACGGCCGCCTCGAGGACCTGCTCGGCCGCTACCCGCTGCGCGGCATCAAGGGCCCGGTCGGCACCGCGCAGGACATGCTGGACCTGCTCGGCGGCGACGCCGGGAAGCTGGCGGAGCTCGAAGAGCGCATCGCCACGCACCTCGGCTTCGCGCACGCCTTCACCTCGGTCGGCCAGGTCTACCCCCGGTCGCTCGACTACGACGTGGTGACCGCGCTGGTGCAGCTGGCGGCGGCGCCCTCCTCGGTGGCGAAGACCATCCGGCTGATGGCCGGCCACGAGCTGGTCACCGAGGGCTTCAAGCCCGGCCAGGTCGGCTCCTCCGCGATGCCGCACAAGATGAACACCCGCTCCTGCGAGCGCGTCAACGGCCTGATGGTCATCCTGCGCGGCTACGCGTCGATGACCGGCGAGCTGGCGGGCGACCAGTGGAACGAGGGCGACGTCTCCTGCTCGGTGGTACGCCGGGTGGCCCTGCCGGACGCGTTCTTCGCGTTCGACGGGCTGGTCGAGACGTTCCTGACGGTGCTGGACGAGTTCGGCGCGTTCCCGGCCGTCGTGGCCCGCGAGCTGGACCGCTACCTGCCGTTCCTCGCCACGACCAAGGTCCTGATGGGCGCGGTGCGCGCGGGCGTCGGCCGCGAGGTCGCCCACGAGGCGATCAAGGAGAACGCCGTCGCCTCCGCCCTCGCCATGCGCGAGCAGGGCACCGAGCGCAACGAGCTGCTGGACAAGCTCGCCGCCGACGAGCGCATCCCGCTGGACCGCGCCCAGCTGGACGAGCTGATGGCGGACAAGCTGTCCTTCACCGGGGCGGCCGGCGACCAGGTCACCGCGCTCGTCGCGCGGATCGAGGAGATCACCAAGCAGCACCCCGAGGCCGCCGGCTACGCGCCCGGCTCGATCCTCTGACGGCCACGGCCACCGCCTCCGCCTCGCGCAGATGACGCCCGAAGAGCTCCAGGCCGCCCGCGACCGCGTCGTACCCGACGTGGTCGCGGGCGGCCTGCGCGTCCTGTTCTGCGGGATCAACCCGAGCCTGACGACGGCGGCGACGGGGCACCACTTCGCCTTCCCCGGCAACCGCTTCTGGCCGGTGCTCCATCTGTCGGGCTTCACCCCGCGCCGGCTGGCCCCCGCCGAGCAGGCCGAACTGCTCGACCACGGGCTCGGCATCACCAACGTCGTCGCCAGGGCCACCGCCCGGGCCGACGAGCTGTCCGCCGAGGAGTACCGGGAGGGCGGGCGGATCCTGACCGCCAAGGTCGGGCAACTGCGCCCGCGCTGGCTCGCCGTCGTGGGCATCACGGCCTACCGCACGGCGTTCGGCGAGCGCGGGGCCCGGATCGGGCCGCAGGACCGGACGGTCGGCGGGGCCCGGGTCTGGGCGCTGCCCAACCCCAGCGGCCTCAACGCGCACTGGACGGCCGCCACGATGGCCGAGGAGTACGCCCGGCTGCGCGCGGCGGTGCAGGAAGAGTCCGGCTAGGGCGGATCGGTCTCCGTGACGACCACGCTCAGCTCGCAGCCGGAGCCGCCCTCCTCCAGAGCGAGGGCCAGCGCTATCCAGCGCTCCTCGATGTACCAGAGACGCAGGTACGCGCAGCCCGCGACCGTGTCGGCCCACGGCTGCGGTATCTCCTCACCGGCGAGCATCCGCTCCTGGGCGCTGAACAGACTGACCAGCTGCGGCTCGCCCCAGCGGCTGCCGAGCAGGGTGACCAATGCCTCGTGGTCCGCGACGCACTGGGCGCGGCGCTCCAGCCGAGCCGCCTCGTCGTCCTCCCAGACCTCGTCCGCGTACAGGAACGCCGTGTGATAACCGGGACCGCTGACTCCCGAACCCGACCGGACGCGCTCCGCGGGGAACTCCCGGGCGCGCATCCCGTCGATGAGGCGGAGGTGATGTGCGGTGGTCATGCCGTCAGTAAACCTTCCCCCACTGACAATCGGGACTCCGCTCCGTACTTTGAGATGATTTCGGCCACCTCGTTCCGCCTGCCGCGCCCCCAGTTGGCACCGCCCGGGGACCAACTGACCGGAGCCCGGCAGCAGATGGCACGGGTCGTCGCATCCGGCTCCGCGGCAGCCGCGCCCGGCGTGCCCCACCCCTTCCTAACGGCTTCGCATCCCTCGGTCGCCTACCCCCTGAGCAGCGAGTACGATCCGCCTGACATGCGCACTAGCTGGGAGGACACACCGTGGGCCGGCTGACCGGCGGGGACCCCTCGCTGCTGCGGCGGATCAATTCCGCGGTGGTGCTTCATGCCCTCAGGGGCACGGCCTCCTCGACCCTCACGGACCTGACCCGGATCACGGGCCTGTCCCGTCCGACGGTCGAGGGCGTCGTGGAAGGGCTCTTCGAGGCGGGCCTGGTCGTGGAGTGCGCTCCGGAGGGGGCCGAAACCCGCCGTCAGGGCCGTCCGGCCCGCCGCTTCCGCTTCCGCGCCGAGGCCGGGCACCTGCTGGGCATCGAGATCGGCCCGCACCGCGTCTCCGCCCTGCTGTCGGGGCTGGACGGCCGGATCATCGGCGCCGGCTCCCGCGAGGTGTCGGAGACCGCCGGTGCCGACGACCGCCTCGACCGGGTACGGGCCGTGGTCGCCGACGTCCTGCGCTGCACCGGAGTGGCCCGCAGCAGCCTGCGCGCGGTCGGGGTGGGCAGCCCGGGCATCGTGGAGGCCGACGGGACCGTGCGGCTGGGCACCGCGCTGCCGGACTGGACAGGCCTGCCCCTGGGCGAACGGCTGCGGCGCTCCTTCCGCTGCCCGGTGCTCGTGGAGAACGACGCCAACGCCGCCGCCGTCGCGGAGCACTGGAAGGGCGCGGCGACGGAGTCCGACGACATCGTGTTCGTGCTGGCGGGGCTGAGCCCGGGCGCCGGTTCCCTGATCGGCGGGCGGCTGCACCGCGGGTTCGGCGGCGCGGCCGGGGAGATCGGCGCGCTGCACCTGCTCGGCCGGGATGTGACGCCGGAGCACCTGCTGTCCACGACGGACACCCCGCTGGACCCGCTGGACGAGCACGCGGTGGCCGCGGTGTTCGCGAAGGCGCGGCACGGGGACGAGCAGGCGCAGGCCGCGGTGGAGCGGTTCATCCAGCGTCTGGTGCACGACGTGGCGGCGCTGGTGCTGGCGCTCGACCCCGAGCTGGTGGTGGTCGGGGGCTGGGCCGCCGGTCTGGACGGGGTGCTGGACCCGCTGCGGAGCGAGCTGGCCCGCTACTGCCTGCGCCCGCCCAGGGTGTGCCTGTCGCTCCTCGGGGAGGCGGCGGTGGCGACCGGTGCGCTGCGGCTCGCGCTCGACCACGTCGAGGAGGAGCTGTTCGCGGTCGAGGGAACGGTGACGGCCCGCCGCTGAACGCGACGGGCCGTGGGGTGCTCGATGCGCCTGGCGTCAGGACGCCTGGCGCTCCTCCTGGGCCGGGTGGCTGATCTCCAGGTCGCCCGAGTCGCCGAAGGTGAGCCGGCAGGTGTCGGCCCGGTAGGTGGCGACCGAGACCGCCGCCGTGCCGCCCGCGGCGAGGTAGCGGGTGGTGACCACGAGGACGGGGGCACCGGGGAGCCGGTCCAGCTCCCTGGCGTCGTCGGCGCGGGCGGAGCCCAGCTCGACGGAGCGGTCCTGGCCGTCGAGGCCGAGCCGGTGCAGTTCGCGGACGACGTTGCGGGCGCGGGCCGCGCCGGACGGGGCGGCTATCCCGGACAGCTCGGGCACCGAGGAGGACGGCACGTAGAGCAGCTCGGCGGCGACCACCTGGCCGTGGCTCGTGCGGATGCGGCGCACGATGTGCACGGGCTCCTCGGCGCCGGCGTTCAGCGTGGCGGCGACGGCGGCCGGGGCGGGAGCGCTCTCGCAGTCCACCGGCTGCCAGGCCGTGTCGGCCCCGCCGTCGGTCCAGTCGTTGCGGGCGGTGGAGACGGCCACGCCGACGCGGGGCGGGGCGACCGTGGTCCCGACGCCCCGGCGGCGGTGCAGCCTGCCTTCGAGTTCGAGCTGCTCCAGAGCCTGCCGGAGCGTGGCCCGGGCGACGCCGAACCGGGCGGCGAGCTCGCGCTCGTTGGGAAGGATCTCCCCCACCGCAAAGTCCGAGTCGAGTGCCTCACTGAGCACGGTCTTGAGGTGCCAGTACTTCGGCTCCTGCACCGTTTCCAGCTGCGTGGTCCCCACCCTGTCCTCCGCAATCACCCAGCGGCTTATTCCGCGACGTTATTTATTAAAGGTTCCTGTCTTAACGTTGAGACCATAGGACGGCGCAACCCCTTGGTCAAGACCAATCCTGCGTCGAAGACCCTGTGAATGGACGGTGTGCCGCACAGCGTTCACAGGACGTTCGCGGACCGGCGCACCGCGCGCGGCCCGGTGTCCGCCTTCGGAGCTGGGGCTTCCACCTGCGGGACCGTAGCGGCGCGCCTCCCCAGCACGCCCGAGCCGATCGCCACCCCCAGGCCGACGAGGCAGGATCCGGCGGCCTGGGCGAGACCGTACGAACCGGTGCCGACGAGCGGGGCGGTGAGCGCGGCGGAGACGGGGATGAGGCCGGAGAACAGGGTGGCGCGCTCGGCGCCGATGCGCTGCATGCCCATGTACCAGCAGACGAATCCGATGACCGTCACCACGGCCGCCTGCCAGATCAGGGCCAGCGCCTCGGCCCCGGTCGGCACGCGCAGGAAGCCGCCGCCGTCGAGCACCAGGCCCAGGACCGCCGACTCGGCCGCCGCGATCGCGCACACGGTCGCGGACAGCAGCTTCGGACCCAGCGGGCGCAGCACCGGTACCGCGATCACGGCGAAGCCCACCTCGCCGGCCAGCGCGCCGACGGAGCACAGGAGGCCGCTCAGGTCGGTGCGCCCCCAGCCCTGGACCGTGAACGCTCCGGCGGCCACCAGCGCCGCCGCGTACAGCACGGGCCGTGCGGGCCTGCGCCCTTCCAGCAGGGGGACGAGGACGGCGACGAGGATCGGGGCGCAGCCGACGAAGACGCCCGGAACTGCGGGTTCCGCGGAGCGTTCGGCGGCCAGGACCGCGAGGTTGAAGCCGACCATGCCGACGGCGGCGAGCAGGGCGAGCCGCCCCCACTGGCGCCCGGTGAGCAGGCGCAGCGTGGCGGCGGGGCGGGGTTCGCCGGGGCGGTGGATGAGGGGCAGCAGGAGGAGCGCCGCGAGGCCGTAGCGGAGCGCCTGGCCGCCCGCGTAGGGGTAGTCGCCGAGGACGCTGTTGGCGGTGAAGGAGGCGCCGACGAGGACGCAGGCGAAGGCGGCGAGCAGGGCGCCGCGCAGGGAGGTCGCGTTCATGGGACCGACGCTAGGGAGCGGGGTGGCTCGGTTTAAGGTCCACTTCCATGACAGCTTCGGGGACCAATTCGCCTTCCGGTGGCGGCGGTCCGGACCGCGCATCCGTCTCGGCGGCCTGGGAGTTGCTGCTTCCGGTGGCGTCGGCTCCGGCGCGTGGGCGTGGCCGGGCGCTTCAGTCGGCGCTGCGGGAGGCGGTCCGCTCCGGCCGTCTGGCGCCGGGGACGCGGCTGCCGTCCAGCCGTGAGCTGGCCGCCGATCTGGGCGTTTCGCGCGGCCTGGTGACCGAGGCGTACGAGCAGCTGACGGCGGAGAGCTATCTGCGCAGCGGGCGCGGTGCGGGGACGTGGGTGAGCGGCTCGGCGCGGGCGGCGGCGGGCGGTGCGCGGGACCTGGCGCCGCGCGCCCTGGGGGTGCGGGTGGACTTCCGGCCCGGGACGCCCGATCTGTCCCTCTTCCCGCGCAGTGCCTGGGCCGCCGCCCATCGCTCGGTGCTCGGGCGGCTGCCGCACGGGGCGCTCGGCTATCCGGATCCGCGCGGTCTGCCGGAACTGCGCGTGGCCCTGGCCGCGCTGCTGACGCGGCGGCGCGGGGTGGTGGCCGATCCGGAACGGCTCCTGGTGTGTTCGGGGGTCGCGCAGGCGACGACGCTGCTCGGGTTCGTCCTGCACGGGCGCGGGGTGCGCACGGTCGGTGTGGAGGATCCGGGAAGCCCGGAGCACACGGCACTCTTCGCCTCCGCCGGGGTGGCGACCTCGATGGTTCCGCTGGACGAGGAGGGCCTGGCGCTGGAGCCGCTGAAACGATCCGGGGTGCGGGCCGTGGTGACGACTCCGGCCCACCAGTTCCCGACCGGAGTGGCGTACTCCGCGGCCCGTCGCAGCCGGCTCCTGGAGTGGGCGCGGGAGACGGACGGGCTCCTGATCGAGGACGACTACGACGGTGACTTCCGGTACGACCGCGCCCCGGTCGGCGCCCTCCAGGGCCTCGATCCGGAACGCGTCGCCTACACCGGTTCGGTGAGCAAGTCACTGGCTCCCGGGCTGCGTCTGGGCTGGCTCATCGCGCCCGCTTCGATGACCGCCGAGCTCGTGGAGCGGAAGCGGATGATGGACCTCGGCAACCCGTCCCTGGAACAGGCGGTGCTCGCCGACTTCGTGACCCGCGGGGGCTACGACCGCCAGCTGAGGCGCTGTCAGCGCGCGTACCGGGAGCGCCGGGACGTGCTCACGCGGGCCCTGGCCGAGCACATCCCGGGCACGGAGGTGAGCGGGGTCGCGGCGGGACTGCACGCCATCGCACGGCTCCCCGGACGCCGGGGCCCGGAGGAGGAGTTCGCGGAGCGCGCGGCGGCCGCCGGGGTGGCCGTGCGGCTGCTGCGCGAGTACGGGACGGAGCGGCCGGAGGACGACTGCGTACGCCTCGTTCTCGGTTACGCCCATCTGGCACCGGCCGACATCGTGCGCGGGGTGAGGGCGCTGGCCGGTCTTGTTCAATAGCCCTGTTGACCTGCGGTGATGACCGATTGTCAGTGGCGGGTTCTACGGTTTTTCCATGACCCGAACGTTGCAGGCGCTCGCCTACTCACGTCCCTCCGCCCTGGCCTCCTCACAGGCCGGGCGGTCGCTCGGCCTGGAGACGGCCGGCGGCTCCACACCGCATGGCGCCGAGGCGCATCCCCGGTTCTTCTCGGGGTTCCTGGCCTCGCCGCAGATAGCGGCGCGGGGGCTGCTCGCCGTCGCCGACGTCGCCGCCGCGCGCTATTACCAGCGGACCCTGCTGTCGTCCCTGGACCCGGTGGTGACGGGCAACGGCGACCGGTTGCGCTTTGAGTCGTTCTCCGGCTGCTGCGGCGTGTACGCGCGGCTCGATGTGCTCAGCGAGGGGCTGGAGGGGATGGAGACGGGCCACGGCACGACCAATGTGGACGTGAACCATCCGCTGCGGGAGGCGCTTTCGCGGATGGGCGGCGACGAACCGCTGCATCTGCGGGTGGGCCCGCAGGAGATGGCGGTGACCACGACGGCCGGCTCCGTCGTGGAGAAGAAGGTGCCGCTGCCGGACCGCTGGCTGCGGGGCTTCGCGGAGGCGCAGGTGGCCTCCGCCGCCTTCGATCTGCGGGCGGAGCTCCCGGCGGCGGACGCCGTACGGTTCCTGAGGTCGCTGCCCACGTCCTCGGGGGCGGCCGCGCGCGGCGCGCGGTGGGTGGTGCCGGCCGGGCGGACGCTCCGGCCCACGACCCGGCCGGTGCCCGGTGCCGTCTGCCTTCCCGGCCCCCAGCGGCTGACCACGCTCCAGCGGGTCCTGCGGTACGCGTCGGCGCTCCGCGTGTACGGGCCGGTGGCCGACGGCGCGGCCGCCGCGAGCGCCTGGGAGGTCGTGCTGCCCGGGATGCGGCTCACGCTGACCCTGTCGCCCGACGCCTCGCGCGGCTTCTCCGGCGAGGGCGGGGTCCTGGAGGCGCTGGCCACGGACGACGCCGCGGCGGACGCGGAGCTGGTGTCGGTGCTGCTGGCGTGGGAGCCCCGGATCGAGCCGGACCGGCTGGCGGAGCAGGCGGGCCTTCCGGTGGCGCGGGTCCGGGCCGCGCTGGTCCGGCTGGGCACGGCGGGCCGGGTGGGCTACGACCTCGCGGACGCCGCGTACTTCCACCGCGAGCTGCCGTACGACGCGGACCGGGCCGAGCGCCACAACCCCCGGCTGGTCGCGGCCCGGCGGCTGGCCCGGGAGGGGGCCGTGGTCCTGGACGGCGAGCTGGCCGCGGTGCGCTCGGGCGACCGGAGCTACCAGGTCCGTGAGCAGGCGGGGGCGCTGAGCTGCACCTGCCAGTGGTGGGCGGACTACCGGGGCCGCCGGGGCCCGTGCAAGCACGCCCTCGCGGTCCGGATGGTCCGCCGTGGCGCGGCGGTCGCCGGGGGTGCGCGATGACCACCCTGCTGGACGCGGTCCGCGAGGGCCGCATGGACGACATCCGCTCCCTGCTGGCCCGGCTCGACCGGGGCGGACGCAAGGCCGCCCTCGATGAGTTGAAGGCCCTGCGCAAGGAGGCCCGTGGCTGGAGCTGGGGCGAGCGCACCCGGGTCCGCAAGGCGATCCTGGTGGCCGGTGCGGGCTGCCACACCGGGGCGGCGGGCTGCGCGACGTGGCTCGGCGCCCGGGACATGCGGGACTGGGTGCACTCGCCGTACCCGTGGGTGCTCGAGGTGCTGGGTGACCGCGAGCCGGAATGGCTCGCCGATGTCGCCCGCCGGCTGGCCGCCCGGGCCGTGGAGTCCGACGCGGAGTACCGGCTGGTCGAGGAGCTGGCCCGGCGGGCGGGCTGTCCGCTGCCCGTCTCGGACGGCATGGTCCGGACGTGGGCGGAGCGGGTCGACAGTGCGCGGTGGCAGCGCGGGGCCGAGAAGCCCTTGATCGACCTGTTGCGGGCGGACGCGCGGCTCGACGTCCTCGTGCCGCATCTCCTGACGTTGCCGGAGCTGCCTTCGGTGGTGGCCTGGGTGGACACCCGCTCCCCCGCCGGTTCCTGGCCGGCCGCGCTGACCACCCTGGTGGCGGAGGGCCTGCTCGACCGCGCGGCCCTGCTCGACAGTTGTACCGCGCGGCTGCTCCGCGGCGGGAAGCCCACCGATCTCCGCTTCTGTCTGCTCGTCGTGCGGGGACTTGAGCCGACCTCGGAGGAGGAGGCGGCGCGGGTCGCCGACTGGATGGCGATGGCGGCCGACGGGCCCTCCCCGGTGGCCGGCCACGCCCAGGAGGTGCTGGCCCGGCTCGACGCGCGGGGTGCGCTGTCGGTGCGGCAGCTGGCCGAGGTGTCCGGCGCGGTGCTCTTCCGCACGGAGAAGAAGCTGGTGCGCGCCCAGTTGATCCACTTGGGGAAGGTGCTCCGCCGGGACTCCTCGGCGGCCGAGGAGCTGCTGCCGGTGCTCGCGGACGTCTTCGGGCATCCGGACACCGACGCGCAGGAGCGCGCGCTCAAGCTGGCCGCCCGCGCCCTGCCCGCCGTGTCGCCGGAGGCCCGCGAGGAGGCGGCCCGGTCGGCCTCGCTGCTGGCGCCGGTGCACCGGGAGGCGGCGCGCGCGGTGTTCGGTGACTTGCTGGAGGACGAGCCGGAGGCGGCGTACGAGGAGGTTCTGCCGCCGCCGCCCGCCCCGCGCCCCCTAGGTGCACCGCCCGGCTCGGTGGCCGAGCTGACCGAGGAGGTGACGGCGGTCCTGCTCCGGTCGGACCGGGAGGAGGACGTCCCCGCGTTCGAACGGGCCCTGGACGGGCTCGTCCGGTACGCCCGCACGGACCGGGAGGAACTGGTCGGGGCCCTGGAGTCCGCGCTCGCCGGGCAGTGGTGGGCCTCCGAGGGCGAGGACGAGGTCGAGTGGCGGATGTCCCGCAACCACGACGGCATGAGTGTCGTCGTGGCGGCCCTGCTCGGGCGGGTCTCGCGGCGGAGCGTGCACGACGGCCAGGCCCGCCGGACGGGTGAGGGCCGCTGCTGCCACAGCGCCCTCAACGGCATTCTGTACGCCCGGCTGTGGGAGGCGGCCGCCGAGATGTGGTCGGGCAGACTGCCGTATCTGCTGGCCACCCCCACGTGGCACACGGGGACCATCGACGCGGGGGAACTGGTCGAGCGGTTGCGCGGCTACCGCGCGCTGGGTGTGGCGGCCGGGCCGGTGGACTTCGCCCAGGCGCTCCTGAGGGTCCGGCGCACGGACGCGAGCCAGGCCGCGCAGGAGGCGTCCGCGCTGGGCACCGAGGAGGGCGACCGCCTGGCGGAATGGCTCCGGGCCGACGAACCGGTGGCGGCCGTGGTCCCCCGTCATGTGGACACGGACGTGCAGATCGGCCGCGACTGGGTGCGGCAGACGGTGGTCAAGGCGCGGCGCGCGCTGCTCACCACCCGGGAGAACCCGCTCGTCCGGCAGAAGTTCCCGCGCCCCTTCCACTGGCTCGGGAGCGCGCACTCCCCCCGGAACCAGAGCTGCTACTGCTGGATAGCGGAGTCCCCGCAGTGGGTGGCCACCCTCCCCGAGGACGGCGAGGCGCTCGCGGCCTGGCTGCTGCCCTCCGTCGCCGCGTCCGTGCACGAGGAGCGCGGCACCACCTGGCTGCTGCCCGCTCTCGCCGAGACCGGCGGACCCGCCGCCGGGGCGATCCACCTCGCCCTGGCCTACGGGCTCGGCGCCCGCCGTGCGGAGGACCGGCTCGCGGCGGTGGACGCGCTCCTGGTGCTGGCGGCGCGGGGGCGGCTGGACACCGGGCGGCTCGGCGGCGAGCTGGCCGTGCTGATCGAACAGGGCTCGGTCAAGCCGAACCGGCTGGCGGACGCGGCGCGGACGGCGGCGGAGACCGGGGCGTACGGGACGGTCCTGTCCTTCCTGGTGCCGGTGCTGCCCGCGCTGCTGGCCCGGGAGAAGGCGCCCCGGGGGCTGAGCGATCTGCTCGCGGTGGCGGCGGAGTGCGCGGAGCGCAGCGGGCCGCCGGAAACCGGGCCGGTCCCGGGGCTCGCGGAGACGGCCGCGCGCGGCGGGACGACCCAGCTGGTGCGGCAGGCGATACGCCTGGAGACCGCCTGCCGGGCGGCGGCCGACTGAGCCCCACGCGCCCGCTCCCCGGGCACCCTTCGAAACAGATCCCCAACGCCTTCGAAATCGACGACAGGAAGGCCGGTTGCCCTTTAACCCATCGGTCACAAAGCGTTCGTGATCAGGCAACACCGTACGGTCACAGTGGATTCATGACTGATGTGACATCCGCGAAGAGTGCCCGCCGCCCCCACCACTGGCGGCGGGACGTGATCGAACTCGCCGCGCTGTTCACGGCGGTGGCGGTCGCCGACGCGATCGCCAACCTGATCGGGCACCAGCCGGACGGCCCCTACCTGCTCGTGGCCTCGGCCGTGGCGCTGACCGCCACGGCCGCGTTCCACACCTGGTGGGCCCGGCGCCACAGCCACGCCCCGCCCCCCGCACCGGCCGCCGATACCACCGCCGCATCCGATGCCCCCGACGACACCTCCGCCGCCCCCGTCGAGACCGTGCTGTGGCGGATGCGGACCACGGTGCGGGACGTGCCGGGGAGCCTGGCCGCGCTGTGCACCGTGCTGGCCCGGCACGGCATCGACATCCTCACGCTCCAGACGCACCCGCTGGCGCAGGGCACCGTGGACGAGTTCCTGCTGAGGGTCCCGGCCTCCCTGCCGGCCCGGGAGCTGTCCCGTGCGGTGGCCGCCGCCGGGGGCAGCTCCACCTGGACGGAGCGGGCCGACACCCACGACCTGGTGGACGCGCCGACCCGGGTGCTCGGCCTCGCCACCCGTACCGCACTCGACGCGGCCGAACTCCCGCTCGCCCTGCGCCAGCTGCTCGGCCGGTGCACGATCCACTCGCTGCCCGCCGTCTCGGTCACCGGGCGCGCCACCGGCGAGACCGCCCCGGTCGAAGGGGTGCTGGAGGAGACGGTGATGCGGCTGCGCGACCCGTCGGGCGGGGTCATCACGGTGGAGCGGCCCCATCTGCCGTTCACGCCGACGGAGTTCGCGCGGGCCCGTGCCCTGGTGGAGCTGGACGCCCGGCTCGGCCCCCGGGTCCCGCGCGGCGAGCACGTGCTCACGCTGCCCGAGGGCAACGAGATCACCGTGCGCCGGGCGGACCGGGCCGACCTCGACGCGGCCGTGGCGATGCACGGGCGGTGCTCCGAGCAGACCCTGCGGCTGCGCTACCACGGCCCGGTCCGGGACGCCGACCGCTATCTGGACCACCTCCTGAGCCCCCGCTTCGGCCGCACCCTCGCCGTGCAGACGGCGTCCGGGCGGATGGTCGCCCTCGGCCATCTGCTCTGGGACGGCGACGAGACCGAGGTGGCCCTCCTGGTCGAGGACGACTGGCAGCGGCGCGGCATCGGCTCCGAGCTCCTGGCCCGCCTGGTGGCGCTGGCCGAGGAGGCCGGCTGCGAGAACGTCTACGCCGTCACCCAGGCGTCCAACACCGGCATGGTCGCCGCCATGCGCGCGCTCTCGCTGCCGCTCGACTACCAGATCGAGGAGGGCACCCTCGTGATCACCGCACGCCTCGCGGCGACCCCGGCACGCCCCCTGCCGCAGCTGCCGCCGTACGAGCAGGCCGAGCGCTGACCCCACCGCGTACGGGCTCCCCGCCGCCCAGCGCCTGGCACAGGTCGGCCCACAGGTCCTCGACGTCCTCCAGACCCACCGACATCCGCAGCAGCCGGTCACCGACGCCGGAGGCGTGCCGGTCTCCCTCGTCCACGATGCGGTGGCTGATGGAGGCCGGGTGCTGGATGAGGGTGTCGACGCTGCCGAGGCTGACGGCGGGGGTGATCAGCCGCACCCCGGCGATCACCTGGTGCGGGTCCCCGTACACCTCGAACGAGACCATGGCGCCGCCGATCTCCGGGTAGTGCACCCGGGCCACCCGGGGGTCGGCGGAGAGCCGGCGGGCGAGTTCGGCGGCGCTCGCGGAGGCGGCCCGGACCCGCACCGGCAGGGTGGACAGGCCGCGCAACAGCAGATAGCCGGCCATCGGGTGCAGGACCCCGCCGGTGGCGAAGCGGACCCGGCGCAGCAGGGAGGCGAACTCCTCGTCGCACGCGACGACCCCGCCCATCACGTCGCCGTGACCGCCCAGGTACTTCGTCGCGCTGTGCAGCACGATCCGGGCCCCGAGCTCCACGGGACGCTGGAGGACGGGCGTCGCGAAGGTGTTGTCGACCAGGAGCGGCACCGCACCGCAGGAGTGGGCGACGGCCCGGATGTCCACCTCGGCCAGGGTCGGGTTGGCCGGGGTCTCCACGATCACCAGACCCGTGTCGGGCCGGATCGCCTCGGCGATGCCCGCCGGGTCCGTCCATGTCACCTCGGTGCCCAGCAGCCCGGCGCCCAGCAGGTGGTCGCTGCATCCGTACAGCGGCCGCACGGCCACCACATGGCGCAGCCCCACGCTCGCGCGCGCCAGCAGGACGGCGGTCAGCGCGGCCATACCGCTGGCGAACGCCACCGCGCTCGCGGTGGATTCGAGCCGGGCCAGCGCCGTTTCGAAGCGGCCGGTGGTGGGGTTGTCGAGCCGCGCGTAGACCGGCGGGCCGTCCGGGCGGGCCCCGGTGGTGGCGAAGGCGTCGATCCGCTCGGCCTCGGCGCGGGAGTCGTACGAGGGGTAGGTGGTCGACAGGTCGATCGGTGCGGCGTGCAGGCCGAGGGCCGCGAGGTCGTCGCGTCCGGCGTGCACGGCTTCGGTGGCGAGCGCCCGGGACGGGGTGGTCGAGGGCGGCAGCACGGATTCGTTGTCCATGCGCGCACTCTGAACGCTCACCGGAAGTTCAGCCCCAAGGGCCGTGCTACGTTCGCCGAATGACTGATTCCGTCGCTCTCGACACGGTGGATCTGCACATTCTGCGGCTGTTGCAGAACGACGCCCGGACCACGTACCGGGAGCTGGCGGCCGAGGTCGGTGTGGCTCCCTCGACGTGTCTGGACCGGGTGACCCGGCTGCGCCGCACCGGGGTCATCCTCGGGCACCAGCTGCGGCTGGATCCGGCCAGGCTCGGCCGGGGCCTGGAGGCCCTGCTCTCCGTACAGGTGCGGCCGCACCGGCGGGAGCTGATCGGGCCGTTCGTGGAGCGGATCAGGTCGCTGCCGGAGTCCCGGGCGCTGTTCCATCTGACCGGCCCCGACGACTATCTGGTGCATGTGGCCGTGGCGGACACGGCGGATCTGCAACGGCTGGTGCTGGACGAGTTCACCTCGCGGCGCGAAGTGGCCCGGGTGGAGACGCGGCTGATCTTCCAGCAGTGGGAGTGCGGGCCGCTGCTCCCGCCGGTGCCGGGGGCGGCGGGACCGGTCCCGGGTCAGGTCCGTCCTGGCGATTGATGGTGACGCGGAGGCCCTCCCCGTACGAGGATGTACACATGTCAGAATCTTCCAGCAGCGCACTGCCGCGCCAGATCGCCGACGCCTACGTCGACGCCTTCATCGAACTCGACCCGATCTCCGGCACCTACCTCGGTGTCGCGGCAAGCTCGCGCCGCCTTCCCGACTTCTCCCCGGCCGGCCAGGAACAGCTGGCCGCGCTGGCGCGGGACACGCTCGCCCGGCTGGACCGCGCGGAGCAGCTGCCCGGGGCCGCCGATGACGCCGAGCGCCGCTGCGGCCGGCTGCTGCGGGAGCGGCTGACGGCCGAACTCGCCGTCCACGAGGCGGACGAGGCGCTGCGGGCCGTCTCCAACCTGCACTCCCCCGCGCACTCGATCCGTGAGGTGTTCACGGTGATGCCGACCGAGACCGACGAGGACTGGGCGGCCGTCGTGGAGCGGCTGCGGGCGGCCCCGGCGGCGCTCGGCGGCTACCAGGAGTCCCTGGCGCTCGGTCTGGAGCGCAAGCTGTACGGCGGTCCGCGCGCCACCGCCACGTTCGTCGGCCAGCTGGACGAGTGGGTCGGCGACGGTACGAAGGGCTTCTTCCAGGACTTCGCGGCCGGTGGCCCGGACAGCCTGCGCGCGGAGCTGGACGAGGCCGCCGCGCAGGCCACCGGCGCGCTGGACGAGCTGCGGAGGTGGATGCGCGAGGTGTACGCCCCCGGGATCGAGGGCGAGCCCGACACGGTGGGCCGGGAGCGCTACGCCCGCTGGTCGCGCTACTTCAACGGCACCGACCTGGATCTGGACGAGGCGTACGCGTACGGCTGGTCCGAATACCACCGGCTGCTCGCCGAGATGAAGACCGAGGCGGAGAAGGTGCTGCCGGGCGCGGGCCCCTGGGAGGCGCTGGCCCATCTCGACGTGCACGGCAAGCACATCGAGGGCGTGGACGAGGTCCAGGCGTGGCTCCAGAACCTCATGGACGAGGCGATCGACGCGCTGGACGGCACGCACTTCGAGCTGGCCGAGCGGGTGCGCCGGGTGGAGTCGCGGATCGCCCCGCCCGGCGGCGCCGCCGCGCCGTACTACACGGGCCCCTCCGAGGACTTCTCGCGGCCCGGCCGCACCTGGCTGCCGACCATGGGCGAGACCCGCTTCCCGGTGTACGACCTGGTGTCCACCTGGTACCACGAGGGCGTTCCCGGCCACCACCTCCAGCTCGCCCAGTGGGCGCACGTGGCGGAGAGCCTGTCGCGCTACCAGGCGTCGATCGGCATCGTCAGCGCCAACGCCGAGGGCTGGGCGCTCTACGCGGAGCGGCTGATGGACGAGCTGGGCTTCCTGCCCGACGCGGAGCGCCGGCTCGGCTACCTGGACGCGCAGATGATGCGCGCCTGCCGGGTGATCGTGGACATCGGCATGCACGTGGGTCTGGAGATCCCGGCCGACTCGCCGTTCCACCCGGGTGAGCGGTGGACGCCGGAGCTGGCGCAGGAGTTCTTCGGCAACCACAGCGGCCGGCCCGCGGACTTCGTGGAGAGCGAGCTGACCCGCTATCTCTCGATGCCGGGCCAGGCCATCGGCTACAAGCTGGGCGAGCGCGCCTGGCTGCTGGGCCGGGAGAACGCCCGGGCGGCGCACGGAGACGCCTTCGACCTGAAGGCGTGGCACATGGCGGCCCTGTCCCAGGGTCCGCTGGGCCTGGACGACCTGGTGGACGAGCTGTCGAAGCTCTGACCCGGTGCGGCGGGCCCCGGGGCGCCGTCCCCGGGGCCCGCCGCCGTCAGCAGCCGCAGTCGTCCGTCCCGGCCGGTGCGGTCAGCGGATCGGCGGCCCGCTTCCCCTCGCCCTCCCAGGTCTCGTACGGGAATCCCTCGCGCGCCCAGTACTCGAAGCCGCCGAGCATCTCCTTCACCCGGTAGCCGAGCCCGGCCAGGGCGAGGGCGGCGCGGGTGGCGCCGTTGCAGCCGGGGCCCCAGCAGTACGTGACGACCGGCACGGCCGGGTCGAGGAGCCGGGGCGCCTGCGCGGCGATGAGCGCCGTCGGCAGGTGCAGGGCGCCCGGGATGTGCCCCTGGTCCCAGGACTCGGTGGACCGGGAGTCGAGCAGGACGAAGCCGGGGTCGCCTGCGCCCGCGAGGGCCGCGGCGACGTCCGAGACGTCGGCGTGGAAGGCGAGCGAGGCTCCGAAGTAGGCGACCGCGTCGGCCGGTTCGGCGGGCGGGACGCTCAGGACGGGGTGGGCGGCGAGGCCGCCGGGCTGGGGGGTCATGCCTGAAAATCTATGAGCGGCGGCCTCGGTCCGGAAGGTGGGATTCCCGGCAGCTGCCTTGATCCGCCGGGGATTCCACGGTTCTCTGTGCGGATGAGCGACTATTCCCCGGACGCCACCGACTGGCGCATTCTCGACGTGCTGCAACGCGAGGGCCGTGCCTCGTTCGCGGAGCTGGCGCGGGCGGTGGCCATGTCGCCGAGCGCCGTGACCGAGCGGGTCCGCCGCCTGGAGGAGGCCGGGGTCATCAGCGGTTACGCGGCCGTGGTCGATCCGGAACGGCTCGGGCTGCCGATCCTCGCCTTCGTACGGCTGCGGTATCCGAACGGCAACTACAAGCCGTTCCACGATCTCCTGGAGACCACATCGGAGATCGTGGAGGCCCATCACGTCACCGGCGACGACTGCTTCGTGCTCAAGGTGACGGCCCGCTCGATGAGCCATCTGGAGACCGTCTCCGGAAAGATCGGCGCACTCGGCTCCGTCACCACCAGCGTCGTCTACTCCTCGCCGCTGCCGGGGCGCCCGATCAGTCGCTGAGCCCGTCCGCCCCGGACCGGAGCCGCACGGCCGACCCGTGCCGCTCCTTCACCACCTCCAGCTGGGCGGGGATGCGGCGGCGCAGGTCCGCGACATGGCTGACGATGCCGACGCTGCGGTCCCGTTCGCGCAGCGAGTCCAGCACGTCGAGCACCTCGTCCAGCGTCTGGTCGTCCAGGCTGCCGAACCCCTCGTCGATGAACAGCGTGTCGAGCCGTACGCCTCCGGCCTCGTCGGTCACGACGTCGGCGAGGCCGAGCGCCAGGGCCAGCGAGGCGAAGAACGTCTCACCGCCGGAGAGCGTGGCGGTGTCGCGCTCGCGGCCGGTCCAGGCGTCGATGACGTGCAGGCCGAGCCCGGCCCGGCGGCCGCCGGTACGGGCGTCGGAGTGGACGAGCTGGTAGCGGCCCGAGGACATCCGCTGCAAGCGGGCGGTGGCCGCCGCCGCGACCTGTTCGAGACGGGCCGCGAGCACGTACGACTCCAGCCGCATCTTGCGCGCGTTGTCCGCCGAGGTGCCGGCGGTGAGCCCGGCGAGCCGGGCGACGCGTTCGTACTCCTCGCGCACCGGACCCAGGCCGCGCACCTCGTCCGCCACGCGGCGCGAGAGCCTGGCGAGTTCGGTACGGCGTTCCCGCGCCGCGTCGAGCCCGGCCACTGCTTCGCGCAGCGCGCGCTCGGCCCGGTCGAAGCGTTCCCGGGCGGCTTCCGGGGCGGCGGGCGGGCGGTCCGCGGCGTCCCGGGCACCGGTCTCGGCGAGCCGGTCGGCGACTGCGGCGGCCTCGGCCTGCCAGGCGTCGATGCGGTGCTGGAGCGTACGCTGCGCCGCCTCGTCCAGCAGCGTCGCCGCGGCGGCCTCCGGCGTGTCGAACCCGGCCCGGAACGCGGCGTCCGCGAGCCGGTCGTCGGCCTCCTTCAGCCGGGCCGCCGCGCTCTCCTCCTCGCGCACCGCCCCGCCCGCCCCGGCGAGCAGGGCGACCCGCCGCTGGAGCACGGCGGCGTGCTCGGCGACGCTCGGGTGGCCCCCGCGCGCCCGGTCCAGCACGGTATCGATGTCCGTCTGCTCCCGGTCCAGCGACTCGCGCCGCGAGGTCCGCGCGGCGCCACGCTGTCCGACGCGCTGCCGCTCCTCGGCCCGCCGCCGCTGCTCCCGCTCGGCCCCGGCGAGCGCCTCCCGCGCGGAGTGCGCCCCGGCGGCAAGGCGGTACGCCTCGGCGTGCTCGACGGCGAGGCCGTCCACGAGGGCGGCGAGTTCGGCGACGGTGGGATCGTCGTCGGCCGCCGCGCCCCCGGTCGGCTCGGTGTCGGCGGCCCCCGCCGCCGCGCGGGCCGTCGCGTGGCGTTCGCGGACCAGCGCCAGTTCCTGCTCCACCGTGGCCCGGGCCTGTTCCGCTTGACGGTGGGCGCGTTCGGCGGATTCCTCCGTCGCGCGGTCCACGTGACCGTCGGCGGGGCGGGCCGGGGCCGGGTGGTCCGTCGCGCCGCAGACCGCGCAGGGGGTGCCGTCGGCCAGCTGGGCGGCGAGTTCGGCCGCGATGTCCCGGAGGCGGCGTTCGCGCAGGTCGAGCCAGAACTCATGGGCGGCGGCGGCGTGTTCACGGGCAGCGGTCAGCGCCTGCCCGGCCGTGGCCACCTCGGCGGCCAGCGCGTCGCGGCGGCGGGCCGCGTCCAGGCGGCGGCGGGCCGGGTCCAGGCGGCGTGCCAGGAGTTCGGTGCGGGTGGCGGCTTCGAGGGCGGCGTCCAGGCGGGCCTGGAGGTCCTGCCGGGTGGTCTCCCAGCCGGCGAGCCAGTCCTCGGCCTCGCGGACCAGCTCCTCGTCGGCCCGGGCCTGCCGGTCCAGGGCGGCCCGCTCGTCGGCGATCTGCCCGGCCCGCTGCTCGGCGCGCCGGGCCGATTCGAGTCCGCCCAGGTCCTCGCGGAGCCGGTGCTCCAGGGCCGCCAGTTGTTCGGCGCCCGCCTCGGCCAGGGTCTCGGGCAGCCGGCCCCGGGCGCGGTCCCGCTCCTCACGCGCCCGCCGGTACGCCCGCTCCGCCGCCTCGCGCAGCTCAAGGGCCGGAGCGACGAGGTCCGCCTTGCGGGCGCGGGCGAGGCGGTCCCGCGCCTCCTCGCAGGCGGCGCGGCCGGTCTCCACGGCGTCGGCGCGGTGCCGGGTCTCGGCGTACCGCTGCTGGAGCGCGGCGAGTTCCCGTTCGGCGTCCAGGGCGATACGGGCGGCGGCGTGCCGTCGCTCCGCCGTGGCCAGGACCGAAGCGGCGATGTCGTGGCGTTCGGCGGCGCCGCTGCGGGCGTTCGCGGCCCAGCCGAGGACCGCGTCCGCGAGCCCGGGGTCGCCGGGCTGGAGGTCCGGCAGCGGGCACTCGCGGGCGGCGGGTCCGGCGGCCTGGGCGATGCGCTGGGCGAGCGCGAGGATCTGGTCATCACCGGCCTTGACCTGGGCCTCGGCCACCCGGCGCAGCTCGGCGAGGCGGTCCTCGACAGCCGCGAAGCGCCGGGTGTCGAACAACCTCCCGAGGAGCCGGCCGCGCGCCTCGGCGTCGGCGCGCAGGAAGCGGGCGAACTCGCCCTGAGGCAGCAGGACCACCTGGCAGAACTGTTCGCGGCTCATGCCGACGAGCTGGGTGATCTCCTCCCCGATCTCCTGGTGCGACCGGCTGAGCGCCCGCCAGCCGTCCTCGGGGTCGTACTCGCGCAGCCAGCTCTGCGCCTTCTCCGTGGTGTGGCCGCCGCCCCGCTTCTTGGGGCGGGGCTGGGCCGGGCGCCGGGTGATCTCCAGGCGGCGCCCGCCGACGGTGAGGTCGAGCAGGACCTCGGTCGGCAGGTCCGCCGGGGCGTGGTCGCTGCGCAGCGAGGTGCCGGGGCTCTGCCGGGCGCCGGGCACGGCCCCGTACAGGGCGTAGCAGACGGCGTCCAGGACGGAGGTCTTGCCGGCCCCGGTCGGCCCGTGGAGCAGGAAGAGACCGGCGGCGGAGAGCGCGTCGAAGTCGATCTCCTGGGTGGCGCCGAAGGGGCCGAACGCGGTGACGCGGAGGGTGTGGAGCCTCACCGGTTCACCTCGCGCACGCCGTCGTCCACCCGGACGTGGTCGAAGGCGCCCCGCAGCACCGCCCGCTCCTGCTCGTCGGTCCCCCAGCCGCCGCGCACGTGGGCCACGAAGTCCTCCGCGATGGTCTGGTCGTCGCGGCCGCGCAGGCGGCGGGCGTACGACAGGTCCGGGTCGTCGGGTGCCCGGTCCGGTTCGAAGACGAGGGCGAGGGTGTGCGGGAAGCGCTCGGTGAGGCGGGCCATCGGGTCGGCGGGGCGGACCGGGTCGGTGAGGGTGGCCTCGACCCAGGCGTCCTCGTGGCGGTCGAGCGCGGGGTCGTCGAGGAGGTCGTCCAGGCGGCCGTGCAGACGGGCGAGGCGGCGGGGCACCGGGCAGTCGATGCGTTCGCCGGTGACCGCCCCGGAGGCGTCCAGGTCGATGAGCCACATGGTCTTGCGGTGGGTGGCCTCGGAGAACGAGTAGGCGAGCGGGGAGCCGGAGTACCGGACGCGGTCGGTGACGGCCTGGCAGCCGTGGAGGTGGCCGAGGGCCGCGTAGTCGACGCCGTCGAAGACCCCGGCCGGGACCGCCGCGACGCCGCCCACGGTGATGTCGCGCTCGCTGTCGCTGGGCTCGCCGCCGGCGACGAATGCGTGGGCGAGGACGACGGAGCGGGTGGAGTCGGGGCGTGCGGCGAGGTCGGCGCGGACGCGGTCCATGGCGGCGGTCAGCACGGCCTCGTGCCCGGCGCGCTCGGCCTTGAAGACGTCCTTGACCAGGGCGGGTTCCAAGTACGGCAACCCGTAGAACGCCACGTCGCCGTGCGCGTCGGGGATGACGACGGGGGTGCCGCAGTGCGCGGGGTCGGTGCGCAGGTGGATGCCGGCCCGGCCGATCAGTCCGGCGCCGACGCCGAGGCGGCGGGCGGAGTCGTGGTTGCCGGAGATCATCACCGTGGGCACCCCGGCGGCGGCGAGCCGGTGCAGGGCGTCGTCGAAGAGCTGCACCGCGCTGAGCGGGGGCACCGCCCTGTCGTACACGTCACCCGCCACCACGACGACGTCGGCCTCGTGCGCGGCGACGGTGGCGACCAGGTGGTCGAGATAGGCGGCCTGGGCGTCGAGCAGGGGGACCCGGTGGAACGACCGGCCGAGGTGCCAGTCCGATGTGTGCAGAATCCTCAAGACCCGGCTCCGGTCCGCATGCGCTTCCTCCGCCCCTGTGCCCTCACGTCCCACAGTGTCCCATCCCGCCGGGGGCCCGGGGGCGCGTCCGGGTGGTCCCGCCGGTCCGGGCCCGCGTCACGCGTCGTCGTACGCCTCGCCGCCCAGTTCCACCGACGCCTCGCCCGCCGTCGCGTCGGCCAGCCAGCGGCGGAACGCCTCGACGTCGGCGTCCGGCAGCGCGATCTCGATGGCCACGTCGGCCGCGTACCGGACCTCGCGCACGGTGCGTCCGGTGGCGCGCAGTTCGTTCTCCAGCCGGCCCGCCCGCTGGTGCCCGACGGTGACGGTGGCGAGCCGGAAGCGGCGGCGGGTGCGGGTGCCGAGTGCGTCGAGGGCTTCACCGACCACTCCCCCGTACGCCCGGATCAGCCCGCCCGCGCCCAGCTTCACTCCGCCGTAGTAGCGGGTGACGACGGCGACGGCGTAGCAGACCTCGCGGCGCGTGAGCATCTGGAGCATGGGGACTCCGGCGGTGCCGCCGGGCTCGCCGTCATCACTCGCCTTCTGTACGGAGGCGTCGGCGCCGATCACGTACGCGTAGCAGTTGTGCGTGGCGGTCGGGTGCTCCCTGCGGACGCGGGCGATGAACTCCTGCGCCTCCTCCTCGGTGGCCGCGGGGGCGAGCGCGCAGAGGAAGCGGGACCGGTTGATCTCGCTCTCGTGCACGCCCGCGCGGGCGACGGTCCGGTACTCCTCCTGCATCCCGCCACCCTATGCGCACCTGCGGGAATGGCCGGAGCGGGCCGCCGGTTGTGCGGATCATGTACGCAGACACGGAGACGATCCGCAGGATCCTGGAAGACACCGGCGACACCTGGGCGGTGGTGGGCCTGTCCAACAACCGCTCGCGCGCGGCCTACGGGGTCGCCGAGGTGCTTCAGCGCTTCGGCAAGCGCGTGGTGCCGGTGCACCCGAAGGCCGAGCGGGTGCACGGCGAGGACGGGTACGCCTCGCTGGCGGACATCCCGTTCCCGGTGGACGTGGTCGACGTCTTCGTCAACAGCGAGCTGGCGGGCGCGGTGGCCGACGAGGCGGTCGCCAAGGGCGCCCGGGCCGTCTGGTTCCAGCTCGGCGTGGTGGACGAGCAGGCGTACGAACGCACCCGTGCGGCCGGGCTCGACATGGTCATGGATCGCTGCCCCGCCATCGAGATCCCGCGCCTCGGTTAGGGCGCTTCGGGGGCCCGCATCCCCAGTCCGTCGAGGATCACCGCGCCCGGCAGGGCGCCCAGCGCCTTGCCGGTCACGATCAGCTTGCCCCGGCGCGAACCGCTGCCGATGAGGACCCACTCCTCGTCCACCACGGCGGAGTCGATCAGCAGCGGCCAGGCGGCGGGGAGCCCGATGGGCGTGATGCCGCCGTACTCCATGCCGGTCTCGCCGACCGCGGTGTCCATCGAGGCGAAGCGCGCCTTGCGGAGGCCGAGGTGCTTGCGGGCGACGCCGTTCACATCGACGCGCGAGTGCGACAGGACCAGGCAGGCGGCGAGGGTGACGTCGGTGCCGCGCTTGCCGGAGAGGACGACGCAGTTCGCCGAGTGGTCGAGCAGGCCGGGGCCGTGGTGGGCGACGAAGGCCGCCGTGTCGGCGATCTCCGGGTCGGTGTCGACGTGCAGGACCTGGTCGGGGGCGATGCCGCCCCAGCCGGTGCGCACTGCCTCGGCCACCGGGGCGGTGAGCAGGTCCTGACGGTCGACGGCGGGGCTGGCGTCCTCGAAGGAGCCGATGGGTGCGCGCATACGCGTCACGCTAACAGCGCCGCGGACGGGGGTCTGCGCCGTCTCACCTGACGGGCGGAACGCTTACGGCCATGGTGAGTTCGACCGGTTCGGTGCCCTCGTTGCGGTAGGCGTGCGGATGGTGCGCCTCGAAGGTGGCGGAGGTTCCGGCGCCCATCTCGTAGGGGGTGTCGGCGACGACGAGCGTGAGCGTTCCGGCGGTGACGTGGAGGAGTTCGACCGTGCCCTCGGGGTGCGGGTCGGAGCGGCTGCCCTCGCCGGGCATCAGCCGCCACGCACAGAGTTCGAGCGGGCCCCGGGCGTCCGTGCCGACCAGGAGCGTGGTCGAGCTGCCCGCCTCGGTGGACCAGAGGCGGACGGTCTGGTCGGCGGGGACCAGGCGGACCGGGGAGCCCTGTTCGTAGTCGAGCAGGGTGGTGATGCTGACGCCGAGCGCGTCGGCCAGCTTGACCGTGGTGCCGACGCTCGGATTGGTGCGGGCCTGCTCGATCTGGATGATCATGCCGCGGCTGACCCCGGCGCGCGCGGCCAACTGGTCCAAGGTGAAGCCGCGTTCACCGCGCCAGCGCTTGAGATTGCGCGCGAGGGACTGGGTCAGCTGATCGAGGTCCGTCACATTCCGTCCAATATTCTGTATGACACGGTCCAGCATCCTGCACTACGGTGCGGTGTACCCGTTCGTTCGCCGCACTGTACTGCGAGGCCCCCATGACCGCGTTGTTCGCCCTGGCCACCAGCCTCCTGTGGGGGCTGGCCGACTTCGGGGGCGGCCTGCTGACCCGGCGCACACCCGCGCTGACCGTGGTCGTGGTCTCGCAGATCATCACGGCGACGGTGCTGGGCGTGATCGTGATCGCCACGGGCGGCTGGAGCGAGGCGGGGCCCCGGCTCTGGTACGCGGTCGCGGCGGGCGTCGTCGGACCGGTGGCGATGCTCTGCTTCTACCAGGCGCTCGCGCTCGGCCCGATGGGCGTGGTCTCCCCGCTCGGCTCGCTCGGCGTCGCCGTGCCGGTGGGCATCGGGCTGATCGCCGGGGAGCGCCCGGACCTCCTCCAGGGCGCCGGGGTCGCGGTGGCCGTCGTGGGTGTCGTGCTGGCGGGCGGTCCGCAGCTGCGCGGGGCGCCGGTGCAGCGGCGGGCGGTCCTGCTGACCCTGGTGGCGGCCTTCGGCTTCGGGGCCGTGATGTCACTGATCTCCCAGGCGTCGACCACGGTGACCGGGCTGTTCCTCGCCCTGTTCGTGCAGCGCGTCACCAACGTGGCGGTGGGCGGCGGGGCGCTGTACGTCTCCGTGCGGCGCGGCGGCCGGGCACTGCCGGAGGACGGGGGCGCCGCGGCGGTCCGGGCGGCGCTTCCGGCGCTGGCGTTCGTCGGCCTCGCGGACGTCGCGGCCAACGGCACGTACTCCATGGCCGCCCAGCACGGCCCGGTCACCGTCGCCGCGGTGCTGGCCTCGCTGTACCCCGTGGTGACCGCCCTGGCCGCGCGCGGGTTCCTGAAGGAGCGGCTGCGGGGCGTGCAGGCGGCGGGCGCGGGGCTGGCCCTGGTCGGCACGGTGCTGCTCGCGACGGGGTAGGGCCTGTCCTCAGCCCTCTTCGAGCTGGGCCACGGCGAGGAGTTGTTCCGGGGTGACGCCCTCGGGGATCGGAACCGGGGCCGGTGTCCGCAGGGGCGGCTGCCAGCCCTTCTCCGGGTCCCAGCCGCGTACGACACGGGCGGGCGCTCCGGCCACCACCGCCCGGTCGGGCACCTCGCCGCGGACCACCGCTCCGGCGGCCACGACGACGTTGCGGCCGAGGCGGGCGCCGGGCAGGATCACCGCGCCGGTGCCGATCCAGCAGCCCGGGCCGATGGAGACCGGCTCCATCCGGGGCCACTGCTTGCCGATCGGCTGGTGCGGGTCGTCGTAGCTGTGGTTGGTCGAGGTGATGTAGACGTACGGACCGCAGTACGTGTCCGAGCCGATGGTCACCGTCGTGTCGGCGACGACATGGCTGCCCCGGCCCAGCACGACACCGTCGCCCAGGGTGAGAATGGGGTCGGGCCCGAGGTCCAGGCCGGGCATGAGGCCCGCGGTGAGCGTGACCTGTTCGCCGATGATGCAGTGGTCGCCCAGCCGGATCCACGGCTCCCCGAAGACCGTGCCCTGCGGGAAGGCCAGCCGGGTGCCCGCGCCGATCCGGGCGAACCGCAGCCCTCCGGGGTGCTCGGCGGTGACCGCGCCCGCCTCGCGCGCCCAGCGCCAGCAGCGGTGGACGGCGCCGGACAGGGCGCGCCGCCGCCAGGCGGTCAGGGGGGCGAGCGAATTCCGGTTCTTCGGCACGCGCTCACCGTAAGCCGCGTCCACCGGGCGGGCGGCGGGACCGGCCTGTGATCTTCACCCCAACAGGGGGCCGTGCCGTCGCGTCGCATACGGTTTCCCCGGCGGCGACCGACGGCACCGGAGCACGGAGGAACGGGCGATGGCGGAGCAGGCGATGATCATGGGCATCGGCGGCAAGGAGCCGGTCATCGACGCGGAGGCGTTCACCGCCCCGACGTCGGTGGCGATCGGCGACATCACCATGGCGGCGGGCTCCAGCCTCTGGTACCAGGCGGTGCTGCGCGCGGACTGCGGGCCGATCGTGATCGGCGCGGACTCCAACATCCAGGACAACTGCAGCGTCCACGTCGACCCCGGCTTCACGGTGACGGTCGGCGAGCGGGTCTCGGTCGGCCACAACGCGGTCCTGCACGGCTGCACCATCGAGGACGACGTCCTCATCGGCATGGGGGCCACCGTGCTCAACGGCGCCCACATCGGCGCGGGCTCGCTGGTCGCCGCGCAGGCCCTCGTACCGCAGGGGATGCGCGTGCCGCCGGGGTCGTTGGTCGCGGGCGTCCCGGCGAAGGTGAAGCGGGAGCTGACCGAGGAGGAGCTGGCGGGCGTCCGCTTCAACGCGGTGGGTTACGTGGAGCTGGCCAAGGCCCACCGCGAAGCCTGCGAGGGCTGAGACCGGCTCAGTCCGCGACCGGCACGTTGTCCGGTTCCGGCTCGGCGGCCGCGGCGGAGTGCGCGGCGGCGGCCTTCTTCGCGCGGTTCTTGAGGACCAGCATGGAGGCGAGGCCGATCAGGACCGCGATGGCCAGGCCCAGGTAGGAGAACCGCTTGAGCCACGCCTCGGCGACGACGCCCACCGAGTAGATGACGGCCGTGGTGCCGCCCGCCCAGGCGATCCCGCCGAGCACATTGGCGATGAGGAACTTCCAGTACGGCATGTGCAGCACACCGGCCAGCGGACCGGCGAAGATGCGCAGCAGGGCGACGAAGCGGCCGAAGAACACGGCCCACATGCCCCACTTCTGGAAGGAGCGCTCGGCCATGCCGATCTGGCTCTCGCCGAAGTGCTTGGGGAACTTCCCGCCGAGCCAGGCCAGCAGGGGCCGTCCGCCCTTGCGGCCGATGGCGTAGCCGATCGAGTCCCCGATCACGGCTCCGGCGGTGGCGCAGGCGCCGAGGATCCAGGGGTTGATGCCGTCGTGGCTCGCGGCCAGCAGCGCGGCGCTGATCAGGACGATCTCGCCGGGCAGCGGGATGCCCAGGCTCTCCAGCCCGATGACGGCGCCCACCAGGATGTAGACGCTGATCGCGGGGACGGTCTCCAGCCATTCCTGGATGTGCAACGCCGGTTCCTCCGTAGTGATGTCCTGTCGCCCGCCGGACACTCATCGGCGCACCGCGGGAAGCCTACCCTCAGCTTCACGGAGGCGGACAGCGAGAAGGGCCGCCGGTACGGGGCGGCCCTTCTCGTACGGATGCGGTTCCGCGGCTCAGGAGTTCGGGCGCAGCGTCCAGATCACGGTCATCTCACCGGTCACGGCGCCGTCGCCGCGCCGGATCTCCACGGTCACCGGGAACTCGGGGCGCTCGCCCGCGTCGAGTTCGGCGACGACCTCGGCGGCGGGACGGCCGAGGACGGCGGTCGCGGTGACCTCGCCCATGGCCAGCTTCTTGTAGCCGATCTCGGCGCTGACCGCGAGCGGCACGGCCCGGGAGAGCTGGTCGCCGAAGGCGGCGATGACGATGGCGCCGCTCGCCGACTCGGCCAGCGTGAACATCGCTCCGGCATGCGGTCCGCCCACGTGATTGTGGTAGTCGGGCTGGTCCGGCATGCGGATCACCGCGCGCTCGGCGGTGGACTCCAGGAATTCGAGGTTGAGGGTCCGGACCATGGGAACCGTTGCGGCGAGCATCTCGCCCGCGGTCATCTGTTCAGCGCTCATGGACGGGATGTTACTCATGGGTAGACAGCTTTGGCCATGCCCCTGCGGACACGCACGGGGCGGGCCGCCGCCGCTCCTTCACCGTTCGCACACGGGGGCGGACGTAGCACGCGGGGCGGGGCCCCTCTATCGTTACTCGCCATGTGGCCAGGACAGCAGCCGCCCGGGGGCGAGCAGAACCCGCAGGACCAGAACCAGAACCCGTACCAGCAGCCGGGGTACCAGCAGCCGAATCCCTATCAGCAGCCGGGATATCGGCAGCAGGGTCAGCAGCCGAACCAGCAGCCGGGCCAGCAGCCCGGTTACGGCTACCCGCAGCAGGGCGGGCAGGGCGGGTACGGACAGCCCAACCCGTACCAGCAGCCGACCGTTCCGCAGTACGCGGTGCCCGGCCCTCCCGGCGACCCGCAGCCGGGCAACGACAAGAAGAAGACGACGGTCATCGCCATCGTCGCCGCGACCGCGGTCGTGGTGGCCGCCGCGGTCACCGGTGTCATCGTGCTGAACAAGGACGACGACAAGGACGGCAAGAACGTCGCCGACGACAAGAAGTCGTCCGCGCCCGCCAAGCCGTCCGGCTCCCCCTCCTCGCCGGAGGCCAACCCGCGCGGCGGCGAGGACGCCAAGCCGCAGATCGCGGGCTGGAAGGTCGTGACGAACCCCAAGTGGGGCACCCAGTTCGACGTGCCCGGCGACTGGGAGGTGTCCCCTCCCAGCGTGCAGTCCTTCTTCGAGGACGAGAAGAAGAACGACGGCATGCCGCTCATCGGCTTCAGCGCGCCCGCGGACCTCAAGCAGGAGTGGTGCACCGACGACGCCGACAAGGACGGCACCAAGGACAAGTACAGCCTGGCCGGCACCGGCACCCGGGGGGCGCAGGGCGCCACGGACGCCGACGTGAACGCCCGTAACGAGGCGGGCACCTGGGCCTGGGCCGCGTTCGCGCAGCACATGCCGAAGAAGACCATCAAGATCAGCAAGGCCAAGCAGTACACCACCAAGTCGGGGCTGACCGGGAGCCTGGTCACGGCGACCGCGCCCAACGTCACCAAGCGCTCCAAGTGCAGCAGCGACGGCAAGACGTACGCCTTCACGTTCAAGAACAAGAAGAACGAGTTCGCCTCGTGGGTGCTGTACGCGGCCGCGGGCGTGGACGACGAGCTGCCGAACGCGACGATCGAGAAGATCCTCAGCACCGTCCGTCTGGTGCCGGTCGTTGACACCGACGGCGATTCCTGACCCCGGTCCGGGAACCCATTTGCACAACCGGGCGGCGGCCGCGATAGTCCCTGAGTGACCGACGCAGCCGCCCCCGCCCCCCGCACCACCCGACCCGTTCCGGCGGGCCGCAACTACCGGCTGCTGACCGCCGCCTCGATCATCACCGCCCTGGGCACCCACGGCGCGCTGATCGCGGCGGCGTTCGCGGTTCTCCAGTCGGGCGGCGACGCCGGTGACGTCGGTCTCGTCGCCGCCGCCAAGACCGTGCCGCTGGTGCTGTTCCTGCTCATCGGCGGGGCGATAGCCGACCGGATACCGCGCCACCGGGTGATGGTCGCGGCCAACACCCTCAACTGCGTCTCGCAGGCGCTCTTCGCCCTGCTGGTCCTGGCCGGCGACCCGCAGCTGTGGCAGATGATGCTGCTCACCGCGCTCTGCGGCACCGGGCAGGCGTTCTTCGGCCCGGCGGCCGAGGGCATGCTGATGTCGAGCGTCAGCGGCGAGCAGGCGAGCCGCGCCTTCGCGCTCTTCCGGATGTCCACGCAGGGCGCCGCGATCGGCGGCGCGGCCCTCGGCGGCGCCATGATCGCGGCCATGGACCCCGGCTGGGTGCTCGCCGTCGACGCGGCCGCCTTCGCGGTCGCCGGGGCCCTGCGCGCCTTCCTCGACGTCAGCCACATCCCGGCCCGCGAGCCCGGGGGCGGGCTGCTCGCGGACCTGCGGGACGGCTGGCAGGAGTTCACGGGCCGCCCGTGGCTGTGGGCCATCGTCGCCCAGTTCTCCGTGGTGGTCGCCGCCGTCGGGGCGGCCGAGGCGGTCTACGGCCCGCTGGTCGCCCGCGACTCACTCGGCGGCGCCCGGCCCTGGGGCTTCGCACTCGCCGCGTTCGGCGTCGGCAACCTGGCCGGGGCACTGCTGATGATGCGGTGGAAACCGCGCCGGCTACTGCTGGCCGGAACGCTCTGCGTCTTCCCGCTGGCCCTGCCGTCGGCCGGGCTCGCGGTGCCGCTGTCGGCGTACTGGCTCTGCCTGGTGATGTTCGTCACCGGTACGGCGATCGAGGTGTTCGGCGTCTCCTGGATGACGGCCATGCACCAGGAGATCCCGGAGGAGAAGCTGTCGCGCGTCTCGGCCTACGACTGGTTCGGCTCGGTGGCCATGGTGCCGGTCGCCACGGCTCTCGCCGGACCGGTCGAGTCGCTGGTCGGGCGCTCCCAGGCGCTCTGGGGGTGCGCGGGCCTGGTCGTGCTCGTCACGGGTGCGGTGCTGTTCGTTCCGGATGTACGCAACCTGACCCGCAGGTCCGAGACGGTCGAGGTGGCCACCGCCCCGCTCATGCCACCCACCTCAGCCGAGGCTGAAGGCGCCGTCGGGCGGCTCGGGTGACGCCACCGCGTCCTCGTCCCCGACCGGCCGCGCCCCGTTGACGAACGCGGCCAGCGACGCGCCGTGCTCCACCCGCGCCGCGAACGCGTCCGCCGCGCACCGGCGGGCCAGGGCCGGTACGTCGAACGGGACACGGGAGGCGACCAGGACCACGTTGCCGAAGCGGCGGCCGCGCAGCACGCCCGGCTCCGCGATCAGCGCCAGCTCCTCGAAGACCGCGGCGAACGTGGCCAGCTGCGAGCGCAGGAAGCCGAACGGCGGCCCGTCGGCCAGGTTCGCGGCGTAGATCCCGTCCGCCCGCAGCGCCCGCGCCGCCGCCCGGGCGTACGGGACCGAGGTGAGGTGGGCGGGGACCCGGGACCCGCCGAAGACGTCCGCGATCAGCAGGTCCACCGAGCCGGGAGCGGTCGCCTCCAGCCTGGCGCGGGCGTCCGCCGCGTGCACGGCGATCCCGCAGTCCGCGGGCAGCGGCAGGTGCTCCGCGACGAGTCCGACGAGACCGCGGTCCGCGTCCGCCACCTCCTGCCGGGAGCCGGGGCGGGTGGCCGCGACGTAGCGGGGCAGGGTGAGGCCGCCGCCGCCCAGGTGCAGGACGTCCAGCGGCTCGCCCGGGTCCGCCGCGCAGTCCACGACATGGCCGAGCCGACGGGCGTACTCGAACTCCAGGTGCTCGGGCGCGTCGAGGTCCACGTAGGACTGCGGGGCGCCGTCGACCGTGAGCAGCCAGGCCCGTTCCCGGTCCACGTCCGGGAGGAGGCGTGCGGTGCCGTGGTCCACGTCCCGGATGACGGGTATCGACTCGTTCACTCCCCCATTGTGCGGGCTGACGCGAAGGGGGCCCGCCTCCCCCGGGATCGGGGAAGGCGGGCCCCAGGGCCCGTACGGCTCAGAGCAGCTCCGTGACGGTGCCCGCGCCGACCGTGCGGCCGCCCTCGCGGATCGCGAAGCCGAGGCCCGGCTCCAGCGGGACGTCCCGGCCCAGCTCGACGGTCAGGGTGACCGTGTCGCCGGGTCGCGCGACCGCCGCCTCGCCGAGGTCCACGTCGCCGACCACGTCGGCCGTGCGGATGTAGAACTGCGGCCGGTATCCGGTGGTGACCGGGGTGGTGCGGCCGCCCTCGCGCCCCGACAGGACGTACACCCGCGCGGTGAAGCGCCGGCTCGGGGTGACGCTGCCCGGCGCCGCGACGACATGGCCGCGGCGCACCCGGTCGCGCTCGACGCCGCGCAGGAGCAGCGCGACGTTGTCGCCGGCCTCGGCGGACTCCATCGGCTTGCCGAAGGTCTCCAGGCCGGTGACGACCGTCTCGATGTCCGGGCCGAGCACCGACACCCGGTCGCCGACGCGGACCGTGCCGCGCTCCACGGCGCCGGTGACGACCGTGCCCCGGCCGGTGATGGTCAGGACGTTCTCCACCGGCAGCAGGAACGGCGCGTCGGTGTAGCGCACCGGCATCGGCACATAGGTGTCGACGGCGTCGAGCAGCGCCTCCACGGCCCCCGTCCAGCGTGGGTCGCCCTCCAGCGCGCGCAGCCCCGACACCCGTACGACGGGCACCGTGTCGCCGCCGTAGCCGTGCGCGGACAGCAGCTCGCGGACCTCCAGCTCCACCAGGTCGGTCAGTTCGGGGTCACCCGCGTCCGCCTTGTTCAGCGCGACCACGATGTGGTCGACGCCCACCTGGCGGGCGAGCAGGACGTGCTCGGCGGTCTGCGGCATGATCCCGTCGACCGCGGAGACGACGAGGATCGCCCCGTCGAGCTGGGCGGCCCCGGTGACCATGTTCTTGATGTAGTCGGCGTGACCGGGCATGTCGATGTGCGCGTAGTGCCGGGTGCCGGTCTCGTACTCGACGTGCGCGATGTTGATGGTGATGCCGCGCTGCGCCTCCTCGGGCGCGCGGTCGATGCGGTCGAAGGGGACGAAGGTGCCGGTGCCGCGGTCGCTGAGCACCTTGGTGATGGCGGCGGTCAGGGTCGTCTTGCCGTGGTCGACGTGGCCCATGGTGCCGATGTTGAGGTGCGGCTTGGTGCGCACGTATGCCGTCTTGGGCATGGGTTCATTCCTTGGGATGCGAAGCGTGACGTGAGGACCCCGGGGCCGGCCGACCCTCCCCTCGCGGGGTCCGCCGGACGGCCGGGGGAGGGTCAGCTTCGGGCGCCGCCGAGGGGCGCTGCGGCAGCGGTGACCGCTGCGGCGCCACCTGCCGCGAGGGTGCACACGGCAGCCTTCGGCGCGTCCGCGACTGCGGACGGCGCTGCGGGGAAGGCGTACCGGGACATGCGCCGATCATCTCCGAGGGGCCGCCCGCCCGTCGAGCGAATTACGGCGGGCCGTACGGGGATTGGGCGCGGGCGGCCGTGGTCCGGCGGGGACGCATTACGGCGATCACACACCTTTGTCGGTTAGTCTCCCCGAATGCTCGACACCGTCGCCGCCGCCCGGCCCGCCCCGGCCCCCGGCCTCGCCGTGCGCTGCACGCGGGTGCTGCTGTCGCCGTGGTCCCGGCTCTCGCTGCTCGTCGCCGTGCTGGTGGCCGCCGCGACGGCCATGCTGCTCCTGGATCCGCAGCGGCTGCTGACCTCGGGCCGGCTCGGGGAGCTGAGCGGCGGTTCCACCGCGGTGGTGCTCTTCGGGCTCGTGTACGGCGTCTGCACGGTGGCGTTCGTGCCGCGTCCGCTGCTGAACCTCGCGGCGGGCGCTCTGTTCGGGGCGCAGGCGGGGCTCGCGGCGGCGATCGGCGGCACGGTGCTGGGCGCGGGGGTCTCCTTCATGCTGGGCCGGGTGCTGGGCCAGGACGCGCTGCGCACCCTGGTGCGGGGGCGCTGGCTGCGGGCGGCGGACGGGCAGCTGAGCCGGCACGGCTTCCGCTCGATGCTGGCGCTGCGGCTCTTCCCCGGGGTGCCGTTCGCCGCCGCCAACTACTGCGCGGCCGTCTCGCGCATGGGCTATCCGCCGTTCCTCGTGGCGACGGGCCTGGGCTCGGTCCCGAACACCGCCGCCTATGTGGTGGCGGGCAGCGAGGCGTCGTCGCCGACCTCGCCCGCGTTCCTGGCGGCGATGGGCTTCATCGTGCTGACGGGGGCCGGGGCGGCCGTGGTCGCCTGGCGTCGGCGCCACCGCCTGGGCGCCTGAGGACCGCGACCTGCCCGGCCGCGCGGGGGGTGTGACCGGCTGTTCACCCGGGGGCGATACGCTGCCCGCGACCGACAGACGAGACAGGGCCCCGGCCGGGCCCTGTCCTCGCGTGACCGCAAACCGCCCGACGCCTGCGCCCGACGCCGGTGGCCGGTGCACGAGTACCCCGGGATGGCCCAAGCCCCATGAGCTGGTTCGAATCGTTCGTCCTCGGCCTCGTCCAGGGACTGACCGAGTTCCTGCCGATCTCCTCCAGCGCGCATCTGCGGCTCACCGCGGCGTTCGCCGACTGGCAGGACCCGGGCGCGGCCTTCACCGCGATCACCCAGATCGGCACGGAGGCCGCGGTCCTCATCTACTTCCGCAAGGACATCGCGCGGATCGTCTCGGCGTGGTTCAGGTCGCTGACGAACCGTTCGATGCGCGGTGACCACGACGCCAAGATGGGCTGGCTGGTCATCGTCGGCTCCATCCCGATCGGCGTGCTCGGCCTGGCGTTCCAGGACCAGATCGAGGGCCCGTTCCGCGATCTGCGGCTGATCGCCACCACCCTGATCGTGATGGGCATCGTGCTGGGCATCGCGGACCGGATGGCCGCCCGCGACGAGAAGGGCGGCAGGCACCGGGCCGGCAAGCAGCGCAAGACCCTGCGCGAACTGGGCGTCAAGGACGGCCTCATCTACGGCTGCTGCCAGGCGATGGCCCTCGTCCCCGGCGTCTCGCGGTCCGGCGCCACGATCAGCGGCGGTCTGCTGATGGGCTACACCCGGGAGGCGGCGGCGCGTTACTCGTTCCTGCTGGCGGTCCCGGCGGTGCTCGCCTCGGGCGTCTTCGAGCTGAAGGACGCGGGCGAGGGGCACGTCTCCTGGGGCCCGACGCTCTTCGCCACGGTCATCGCGTTCGGGGTGGGGTACGCGGTCATCGCGTGGTTCATGAAGTTCATCACGACGAAGAGCTTCATGCCGTTCGTGATCTACCGGATCGTCCTGGGCGTGCTGCTCTTCATCCTCGTCGGCGCCGATGCGCTGAGCCCGCACGCGGGTGAGTCGGCGGGCTGACCTCCGCAGAACGCCGCCGCCCCCGGCTTCGGCCGGGGGCGGCGGCGTTCTTGTCAGAGCTCCGTGTCGTCGGGTCCCTCGGCGCCGAACTGCTCGGCGCGCAGGGCGAGGTCCTGGAGCACGTCCGCCGAGGTGACGTCCGTCTGCCCGGAGTCGTGGATCTGGGCCAGCATGGCGAACGCCAGGGTGAACGCCCCGACGAGCTGTTCCACCGCTCCCCCGACCTCGCGTCCGACGACCACCACCACGTCCTCGACGGTGGCGTCCTCCGGGATGGCGATCCGGGGCATGGTCTCGTTGAGTAGGGCGGTCACCACGGTCGAGTCGGTGTCGGCGTCTTCGCGGTCCGGGTTCTCCTCCAGCAACCGGCGCATCTCCCCCGCCTCGGTGAGGATGCCGACCACACGCTTCACCACTTCGCTCTGCTCCATCCCGCGAGCATAGGCGGCCCGGCCCACCCGCACTACGACGTGCGACGGTATGCCGTGCCGGGGCCCGGACGGCCGCCTCCGCCTCGGCACCGGCGCCCGCGCCGCCGTAGCGTACGAAGCAGGACCGGACGGCGGAGAGGAACCCATGAGCGGCACCGAGCTTCCCGTGATCGCGGCGGTCGACGGCTCCTCGCACAGCTTCGACGCACTGGACTGGGCAGCCCGTGAGGCGGTCGTACGGGACCGGCCGCTGCTCATCGTGCATGTCCGGCAGCTGGCCCGGCGCACCGACCAGGAAGTGCAGGAGCGGGAGGCGGGCGAACTGCTGGCGTCGGCCGTGCGCCGGGTGGCACAGGTCGCTCCGGGGCTGCGGCCCACCACGCTGGCACCGCTCGACTTCCCGTCGGCGGCGCTGGTCTCGCTGAGCCGGGACGCCTCCCTGCTGGTGCTCGGCTCGCGCGGGCTCGGCGGGTTCCGGTCCCTGATGCTGGGGTCCAACAGCCTGGCGACGGCGTCCATGGCGAAGTGTCCCGTGGTGATCGTGCACGGCGGCCGGGACGACGAGGAGCCGGCCGGTGCGGGGGCGGGCGAGGTCTTCGCGGACATCGTCGCCGGGGTGGCCGCCGACGAGAGCAGCGAAGGGGTGCTGGACTTCGCCTTCGAGACGGCGGCGGCGCACCGGGGCGCCCGGTTGCGGATCGTGCACGGCTGGACGATGTTCTCATCCATGCTGTCGGGCGGGCCGGTCTTCGACCGGGACGCGGCGGCGGACGCGGCCGAGCGGTCGCTGGCCGAGCTCACCGCGGGCTGGCGTGCCCGGTTTCCGCAGGTCGAGGTCATGAAGGAGCCGGTCAACGGTTCCGCGACACGCACGCTGGTCACCGCGTCCGCGACGGCCTCGCTGACCGTCATCGGGCGGCGGCGGGGCGGTGAGTCGCTGGGCCTCGGGCTTTCGCCGGTCGCGCACACGACCCTCACGCACGCGATGGGCCCGGTGGCCGTCGTCCCCTGTTGAGAGCCGGGCCGCGTCCGCTGCCGCACACTGGGCAGAAGACCGGGACCGGACGGCGGACGGCCCTGCCGGCGGGCGGGGTGAGGAGGTGCGGCATGGATGCGTGGACCGGGTGGCGCGAGCGGGGCGCGCGCGTGCTGGACCGGACTCCGTGGCGCGTGGCCGCGGCGCTGGTGGCCGGTGCGCTGCCGGCCCTGGCCTTCCCCGCGCCCTCGCTGTGGTGGTTCGCCTATGTCTGCCTGGTCCCGCTGCTGTTGCTGGTCCGGTCCGCCGGGACGGGGCGCGGGGCCGCGCGCGACGCGTGGCTGGGCGGCACGGGTTACATGATCGCCGTGCACCACTGGCTGATGCCCAGCCTGCATGTGTTCATCGTGATCCTCGCGGCGCTGCTCGGTCTGCTGTGGGCGCCGTGGGGGCTGCTGGCGCACCGGCTGCTGCGGGGTCCGGTGAGCGGCTGGGCGGCGGCCGCGGCGGTGGTCGTGGTGCCGTGCGGCTGGCTGATGATCGAGCTGGTGCGGTCGTGGGAGGCGCTGGGCGGGCCGTGGGGGCTGCTCGGGGCGAGCCAGTGGCAGGTGGAACCGGCGCTCCGGCTGGCCTCGGTGGGCGGGGTGTGGCTGGTGAGCCTGCTGGTGGTGGCGGTGAACACGGCGGTGACCGTGCTGCTGGTGCACTCCGCCGCCCGGGCCGTCGCCGCCGTGTCGCTCCTGGTGGGCGCGCTGGTGGCCGGTGCGGCCTGGATGTGGGCGCCGCAGCCCGAGCGGACGGGCACGGCCCGGGTGGCCGTCGTGCAGCCGGGGATCGTGGAGGGTCCGGGGAGCATTCAGCGCAGGTTCGCCCTCAGCGAGGAACTGACGCGGTCGCTCGCCGGCAAGGGCGTCGACCTGGTGGTGTGGGGCGAGAGCAGCGTCGGTGTCGATCCGGTCCGGCGGCCGGAGATCGCGGCCCGGCTGGCGGCGCTGTCGCGGGCGGTGGGCGCGGACGTCCTGGTGAACGTGGACGCCCGGCAGACCGACGCGGCGGGGCGCACCGGGATCTTCAAGAGCGCCGTGCTGGTCGGGCCGGACGGGCTCACCGGTGACCGGTACGACAAGATGCGGCTGGTGCCGTTCGGTGAGTACATCCCGGCCCGCTCGGCGCTCGGCTGGGCGACCTCGATGGGCCGGGCGGCGGGCGAGGACCGGCTGCGCGGCACGGGCCCGGTCACGATGCGGGTGTCCGGCGCGGACGGGCTGCGTCTCGGCCCGCTGGTCTGCTTCGAGTCCGCGTTCCCGGACATGAGCCGGCGTCTGGTCCGGGACGGGGCGGGGCTCCTGGTCGCCCAGTCCTCCACCTCCTCCTTCCAGCACGGCTGGGCGCCGGGCCAGCACGCCTCGCTGGGCGCGCTGCGCGCGGCGGAGAGCGGCCGCCCGATGGTGCACGCCACCCTCACGGGCGTGAGCGCGGTGTACGGCCCGCACGGCGAGGCGGTCGGGCCGCGCCTCGGCACGGACACCAGCGGCACCGCCGTCTACGGGGTGCCGCTGGCCAAGGGCACGACGCTGTACGTGCGCCTGGGCGACTGGCCGGTGTACGGGGCGCTGGCAGTGCTGGCGGTCTTCTGCGCGGCGGAGGGCGTGCGGGGGGTGCGGGCGCGGAGGCGTACGCGGGCGGCGGCGCAGGCCGTTTAGGCCGCGTCGAGCTCCCTGAGGACGCGTTCGCACAGTTCGTGGGTTTCCAGGGCGTCCCGGGCGCTCAGCCGGCGGCCGTCGCGGACGGCGTCCAGGAACGCCAGGACGGCCTGCTCGATGCCGCGCTGACGGGCCACCGGGACCCAGTCGCCGCGGCGGCGCACGCTCGGCTGGCCCTTGTGGTCGATGACCTCCGCGAGGTTGAGCACCTCGCGTTTGGAGTCCTGGCCCGACACTTCGAGCCGCTCCTCGGTCGAGCCGCTGAGCCGGTTCATCGCGCCGATCGCGGTGAAGCCGTCGCCGGACAGCTGGAGCACCACGTGGTGCAGCAGCCCGTCCACGAGCCGGCCGCTCACCACGGTGCGCTCGACGGGGCCGGGCGCCAGGAAGCGCAGGGTGTCCACGACGTGGATGAAGTCGTCGTAGACCATGGTCCGGGGCACCTCGGGGAGCCCGACCCGGTTCTTCTGCAGGAGGATCAGCTCGCGCGGGTGCTCCGCGCACTGGGCGTAACCCGGGGCCAGCCGGCGGTTGAAGCCGACGGCGAGGCCGGTGGAGCGCGCCTCGGCGAGCTCCACCAGGCGGGTGGACTCCTCCAGCGTGTACGCGAGCGGCTTGTCGACGTACGTGGGGACGCCCGCTTCGAGCAGCCGGCCCACGATCTCGGGGTGGGCGGCCGTCGCGGCGTGCACGAACGCGGCATCGAGCCCCTGGGCGAGCAGCGTGTCCAGGTCCTGGTGGCACCGGTCCGCCGGGACGCGGTGGGCGGCGGCGACCTCGGCCAGGGTGGCCGGGTTGCGGGTCTGGAGGTGGAGTTCGATGCCCGGCAGGCTGCCGAGCACCGGCAGGTACGCCTTCCGCGCGATGTCCCCGAGCCCGATGCAGCCGACCTTCACAGGGTGTTCCTCTCGCTGGTCAGCGCCGTGTGCCGGGCGCCTCCTCCGTCGTCCCGGCAGCATACGTGGCGCCCGGGGGCCGCCAGTCGGCGATCCCGTCGAAGGTGCGCAGGACGAGCCCGGGGCCGAGCCGCGAGACGGTGGCCATGAGGAAGTCGCGGGCGGCGACGGCCGGCGCGCCGGTGAGGCTCATGAGCCGGGAGACCCGGTCGGCCTTGCGGACGACGGCGGCGGTACGCGGCAGCCGGTCGGCGGTGTATGCGGCGAGGCCGGCGCCCAGGTCCCGGCCGGGGGTCACGTGGTGGGCGAGGACGATGCCGTCCTCGATGGCCTGGTTGCCGCCCTGGCCGAGGGTGGGGGCCATGGCGTGGGCGGCGTCCCCGAGCAGCGCGGTACGGCCCCGGTGGAAGGCGGGGAGCGGGTCGGCCATGCGGTACACGTCGTTGCGGAGGATCTCCTCCGGTGCGGTGGCGGCGATGATCCCGGGGACCGGGTCGTGCCAGTCGCCGAAGCGGCGCAGGAGTTCGGCCTTCTCGTCGTCGGCCGCCCGGGCCCCGGCGGGGGCGGTCGCCGCCGCGTAGGCGTAGATCCTGCCGTCCTTGAGCGGCTGGGTGCCCCACAGCGCGCCGCGCCCCCAGGTCTCGTGCGGCGGGAAGGGGCGGTCCGGGGCCGGGGCGACGACGCGCCAGGTGGTGAAGCCCGCGTAGGAGGGGCCGGGGGCGTCCGGGAAGAGGGCGCTCCGGACGCCGGAGTGGATGCCGTCGGCGCCGACGACCAGTTCGGCCTCGATCGTCCCCGTCGGCGTACCGACGACGGCGGGGGCGCCGCCCGCGGTGCCGGGGTCGGCCAGGCGGGCCGGGCAGCCGGTGCGGAGGGCGGCGGCGGGGAGCCGGGCGGCGATGCGGTCGATGAGGAGGGAGCGGTGCACGAGGACGAGCGGGCCGCCGAAGCGCTCGGCCGCCGCGGAGGCGTCGGTGCGCGCGAGCCAGCGGCCGGACGGTGCGCGCATTCCGCCCTCGCCCTGCCAGGCGGCCAGGGACCTGATCTCGTCGCCGAGCCCGACGACGTCGAGCGCGCGCTGGGCGTTGGGGGCGAGGCCGATACCGGCGCCGACGGGCTCCAGGGACCCGGCGCGTTCCAGCACGGTGACCTGCCAGCCGGACCGGTGCAGGGCGAGGGCGGCGGTGAGTCCGCCGATCCCGCTGCCGATGACGACCGCACGGCGCTTGTCCATGGCTTTCCCTCCGGTTCGAGGTGCGCGGAAACTACATCTGTAGTACCACCGCCCAACGTACTACAGCTGTAGTTCCGGCGGTAGGTTGACCCCATGACCGCACGCCCCACCGGCTCCGACCGGGCCGAACTGATCGCCGACGCCGCGCTCGCCCTCCTCGCGGAGCGCGGCATGCGGGGGCTGACGCACCGGGCGGTGGACGAGCGGGCCGGACTGCCCCAGGGCTCGACGTCGAACCACGCCCGGACCCGGCAGGCCCTCCTCGAAACGGCGGTGCGACGCCTTGCGGAGCGCGAGGCGCGGGTCCTCGCGCCCGGCGGACTCGGGGCGGGCACGGACACCGGCGAGCTGGTAGCGGGGCTGGCCCGGGCGCTGCACCGCTATCTGACGCACCACCCGGAGCTGCTGGTCTGCCGGTACGAACTGGCGCTGGAGGCCACCCGCCGCCCCGAGCTGCGGGAGTTCTTCGACGCGACGGGCATGCAGTTCCGAGCGCCCCTGGTGGCGCTGATGACCGCGGCCGGGTCGCCGGAACCGGAGCGGCACACGCTGTCCCTGGTGGCCTGGTGCGAGGGGCTGATGTTCTCGTGCGCGGCCGGCTCCTACCACCGCTCCGTACCGAGCGAGGCGGAGCTGCGCACCGGCTTCGGCGAGCTGCTGCGCGGAATGCTGGGGCCCTGACACGCCGTTGCGGCGGCGCCGTGCTGACCGGCGTCACTCGTGCGGGCGGATCGGGGGCGACGGAGGCATGGACCGGCCACCGGGCCCGCAGAGTTGATCACGTGCAACGAACGAGAACCGCCGTGAAACTCCTGGTCTGCCTCGCGGTCGCGACCCTGACCGGGTGCGTGTCCGTCCAGCCGCATCCGGCCGCGCCGCCGCGCCCCGGGGCCGGCCGGCCGGCCCACGACCTGGCCCCGCAGACCGCCGGGCCGCCGGTCCACGACACGCTGGAGGCCGTACCGAAGGCGAAGCCGTCCCGCACGGCCTCGCCGTCCGCCGCGCACAAACCGTCGCCGGAGCGCCCGGCCGCTCCCCTCGGCGAACCGCGCCTCGCGCTGCCGCAGCGGCCCGCGCCCGCCCCGGACATGCCGCTGCCGCGCCGGATCGCCCCGCCCCCGCCCGCACCCGTCCTGCCCGCGCCCGGCAGCGGGGCCGGGGTCTGCGATCTCGGCAGGGGCTACGGCCACTGGCCGGCGGGCAGCCCGCAGTCCCGGATCTGCGACCGCACGTACGGGCGGTGAGGCGGCGGCGCTCCGGAGGCGCAGATCACCACTCGCGCAGCCGCCGTTCCAGCCGGCCGATCGCCGCCCGGACGCCGCCCCCGTAACCGTCGTCCGTGCCGTCGTCGGCCAGCACCGCCGAGGCCGCCCGGGCCCGCTCCAGGTGGTCCCGGGCGGCACCCGGGCGCTGGAGCTTCATGTAGTCCGCGGCGAGGTTGAGATGCAGTGACGGGTAGAAGGCGCGCATCGCCAGCGCGTCCCGGTCTCCGGCCGCGCCCTCGTCGGCCAGGGCCCGGGCGGCGGTCAGCGCGCGCAGGTCCCAGGCCAGTTCGTCGGCGGGGTCGTCCTGCGTATCGGCCATGTAGTGCGCCAGGGTGCACCGGTGCAGGGCGTCGCCCTCGTCGCCGATCTCGGTCCAGAGCACGGTGAAGCGGTTGCGGGCCTCTTCCCGGTCGCCTCCGTGCAGCAGCATGACCGCCTGGCCGATCCTGGTCATGAAGACGTCCTCCGACGCCTCCCGCTGCTCCGTCACCACGGCCTCCTCGCGCCCGTCCGCCCGAAACCGGCGGTCCGGCTTCCGACGCTAGCCGCCGGGACGGGCGGACGCGTGGAGGCTCGGGGCCGGATCAGCCCAGGTCGGGGATGCGCCAGTCGATGGGCTGGTGGCCCTGCTGGGCGATGGCCTCGTTTATCTGGCTGAACGGCCGGGAGCCGAAGAACTTCTTCGCCGACAGCGGCGAGGGGTGCGCGCCCTTCACCACCACATGGCGCTCGGTGTCGATCAGGGGGAGCTTCTTCTGCGCGTAGTTGCCCCAGAGGACGAAGACCGCCGGGTCGGGGCGGGCGGCGACGGCGCGGATCACGGCGTCGGTGACCTTCTCCCAGCCCTTGCCCTTGTGCGAGTTGGCCTCGCCCGCGCGGACGGTGAGCACGGCGTTGAGCAGCAGGACGCCCTGCTCGGCCCACGGCATCAGATAGCCGTTGTCCGGGACGGGCAGGCCCAGCTCCTCCTTCATCTCCTTGTAGATGTTGCGCAGCGAGGGCGGGGTCTTCACGCCGGGCCGCACGGAGAAGCACAGGCCGTGGCCCTGGCCCTCGCCGTGGTAGGGGTCCTGGCCGAGGACGAGCACCTTCACCTTGTCGTACGGGGTCGCTTCCAGGGCCGCGAACACCTGCTCCCGGGGCGGGTAGACCGGTCCCGCGGAGCGCTCCTCCTCCACGAACTCGGTGAGCTCCTTGAAGTACGGCTTCTGCAGCTCTTCGCCGAGGACGCCGCGCCAGGACTCGGGCAGCAGGTCGGTGTCGGTCACGTGAACAACCTCCGGTAAGCAATCCGTTCTTGCTCCCAGAACCTACCGGGCGCCACTGACAACGCGGTCCGGGCGGGCCACCGGGGCCCGCCCGCGCGCGGTGCTACCAGCTGGCCTTGCGGTACAGCTCCCACATCTGCATGACGGTCTGCGGGTCCAGGGCGCGCTCGCCGCCGCCGATGTCCTCGCCCGCCGCCACGTACAGCTTGCCCTGCCACAGCGGCAGCAGCCGCACGTCGTCCACCAGGATCTCCTGGGCCCGCTCGAACTCCTTGCCGACCGTGCCCCGGTCGCTCTGCTTGCGGGACTGGGGCAGCAGCTGCTTGGTGATCTCGTCCTGCGCGTAGGGCGTGCCCGTGACGCTGTTCTTGCCCACGAAGGGGGCGATGAAGTTGTCCGGGTCCGGGAAGTCCGGGAACCAGCCGCGGCCGAAGACCGGGTACTCGCCCTTGGTGAAGCCCTCCTGGAAGGTCTTCCACGGCCGGTGCTTCAGGGTGATGCGGAAGAGCCCGGACGACTCCAGCTGACGCTTGAGCTCGTCGAACTCGGGCTCCGTCGAGGAGCCGTAGCGGTCGGTGGTGTACCAGAAGGTCATGGGGACGGGCGTGGTGATGTGCGCGTCGGCCAGAATCTGGCGGGCCTTGTCCTTGCTGGGGTTGCCGAAGGTGTCGAAGAAGGAGGTGGTGTGCGCGGCGATGCCCTTCGGGACCATCGAGTACAGCGGTTCGGCCGTGCCCCGGTAGACCTTGGCGACCAGCGCGTCCCGGTCGACCAGCTGGGCTATCGCCCGCCGGACGGCCGGCTTCCCGGCGGCGGGGTCGGCCGGGTTGAAGACCAGGAAGCGGATGTCGGCACCGGTGGACTCGACGATCTGGAGGTCACTGCCCCCGCCGTTGGTCTTGCTGTCCTCGATGCTGACGACGTCCTCGGCGGACAGGCCGCGGTAGGTGGCGTCGATCTCGTTGTTCCGGAGCGCCTTCACCATGGCGCCGGACTCCTTGAAGTACCGGATGGTCACGGCGTCGTTCTTGCGGTCGGCGAACCCCTTGTAGTCGGGGTTCTTCACCAGTTCGGAGCGGTCGCCCTGCTTGTAGGAGTCCAGCAGGTAGGGGCCGGAGCCGGTGACCTTGCCGTCGTTCCGGATCTTGTGCTTCGCGTACGCGCTCGGCGCGACCAGGGACATGGCCGGGGTGGCCAGTACGAAGGGGAAGGTGGCGTCGGGCTTCTTCAGGTTGAAGATGACGACGTCGTCGCCCTTGGTCTCGACCCGGTCCAGCGAGCCGAGCATGCCGACGGGTCCGCCCTTGACGCCGATCTCCGAGATCCGGTCGATGGAGTACTTCACGGCCGCCGCGTCCAGCTTGTCGCCGTTGGAGAACTTCAGCCCCTGGCGGAGCGTGCACCGGTAGGCGGTGCTGGTGCGATCGGTGAACCTGCACTCCTCGGCCGCGTCCGGCTCGGGCTTCGTACTGCCGGTGGGGAAGCTCACCAGGGTCTGGAACACATTCCGCATCAGCTCCCAGGAGCCGTCCCACGCCGCCGCCGGGTCCAGGGTCGAAGGCTCACTGGTCGTGCCGACAGCGAGCTTCTGGTCCACCTCCGAGCCGCCGCCGGGCAACAGCCCGCAGCCGGCCAGCAAGGACAGGGACGCAAGGGCTGCAGCGGCTTGCAGACTGGCCCGGTAGAACACGTGCACGCTCCTCGATCAGCCATGGGTCGGCAGACCATACCGCAGCGCCCCACCGGGTCAATCCGCTGGCCTGGCGGGGCACTTGAGGCAATCGGGGCCATATCGGCCCAGGCCGGATCAGCCGACTCCGGCATTCAGGAAAATGCCCCCGTCGACCACCAGGGTCTGGCCCGTGATCCACGCGGACTGGCCGGAGGTGAGGAAGGCGGCCGCGCCGCCGATGTCCTCCGGAACGCCCAGCCGGCCGAGCGGGTAGGCGGCGGCCGCCTCCTCCTCGCGGCCCTCGTACAGCGCCTGGGCGAAGCGGGTCTTGACGACCGCCGGGGCGATCGTGTTGACCCGGACCACCGGCGCGAACTCGTGCGCCAGCTGGAGGGTCAGGTTGACCATGGCCGCCTTGCTCATGCCGTACGCGCCGATGAAGGGCGAGGCGGAGACCCCGGCGACCGAGGCGATGTTGACGATCGCCCCGCCGTTCTCCTTCTGCCACGCCTTCCAGGTCTGCTGGGCGAAGCCGAGCGCCGAGACCACGTTGGTCTCGAAGACCTTGCGGGCGACGTTCAGGTCGAGCTCCGCGATCGGCCCGAAGACCGGGTTGGTGCCGGCGTTGTTGACCAGGAAGTCGACCCGGCCGAACGCCTCCATGGTGCGCGCGACGGCCACCGCCTGGTGCGCCTCGTCGTGCGCCTTGCCGGCGACGCCGATGACCCGGTCGGCGCCGAGCGTCTCGACGGCCTCCTTCAGGGCGTCCTCGTTGCGCCCGGTGATGCACACCCGGTCGCCGCGCTCCACGAGGGCCTGCGCGATGCCGTAGCCGATCCCCCGGCTCGCGCCGGTGATCAGCGCGACCTTGCCGCTGTCCTGCACAGTCATGATGTCCGCAGCCCTTCGGGTCAGTTGAGCGGTCCGCCGGCCACGTACATGACCTGGCCGGAGACGAAGCCGGCCGCGTCGCCCGCGAAGAAGGCGATGGCGTTGGCGATGTCGTCGGGGACGCCGACGCGCTGGACCGGGATCTGCGTGGCGGCGGCCGCCTGGAACTCCTCGAAGCCCATGCCGACGCGGGCCGCGGTCTGCGCGGTCATCTCGGTGACGATGAAGCCGGGCGCGACGGCGTTGGCGGTGATGCCGAACTTGCCGAGCTCCTTGGCGAGGGTCTTGGTGAAGCCCTGGAGGCCGGCCTTGACCGCCGCGTAGTTGGCCTGGCCGCGGTTGCCGAGCGCCGAGGAGGAGGACAGCGACACGATACGGCCGAACTTGGCGTCCACCATGTGCTTCTGGACGGCCTTCGCCATCAGGAACGCGCCCTTGAGGTGCACGTTCATCACGGTGTCCCAGTCGGACTCGCTCATCTTGAAGAGGAGGTTGTCGCGGAGCACGCCCGCGTTGTTGACGAGGATGGTCGGGGCGCCGAGCTCGGCGGCGACCCGCGCGACGGCGGCCTCGACCTGGGCGCTGTCCGACACGTCGCAGCCGACGGCGAGGGCCTTGCCCCCGGCGGCCGTGATCTTCTCGACGGTGTCCTTGCAGGCCGCCTCGTCGAGGTCGAGTACGGCGACGGCGCGGCCCTCGGCCGCCAGACGTACCGCGGTGGCGGCACCGATGCCCCGGGCCGCCCCCGTCACGATGGCTACGCGCTGCTCGCTGGTCGACATGCTTGGCTCTCCTCGCCCTTGGATAGCCGCTCAGCGGACGTCGGGGGCTCCGGAGAGAAACCGCCCGATGACTGAGCAACCGCTTAGTACCTTCAGCAGACGAGACGCTAGAAGCCCTGGCACCCGGTGTCAACGGGCCACGGGCGCAGCGGTGCATGTCACACTCCGCCGGGCCGCCGTCACGCGAGGGCGGACGGCGGCCGGGGCGGGAATCAGCGCACCAGCAGGTCGAGCAGCCGCTCCACCTCGGCCTCGGGGTCGGCGGTGAGGCCGCTGTGCACGGGACCGGGCTGGACGACGGTGGAGCGCGGCGCGATCAGCCAGCGGAAGCGGCGGCCCGCGTCGTCACCGGCGGCCTGGCCCGCGTCCGTACCGCCGCGGCAGACGCCCTCGACGGCGTGCAGCGCGGCCCGGACGCCGGTCACGTCGGCGCCGGGGTCGAGCGCCTTCAGCTTGGTCTCGTCCAGCTCGGTGCGGGCGGCCACGAAGCCCTTGGCGCGGCAGTAGACCACCACCCCGGCGTTGAAGCACTCCCCGCGCTGGACGCGGGGGACGACGCGCAGCAGCGCGTACTCGAAGACATCGCGCCCGCTCATGCCCGGCCGCCCTTCTCGCCGTCGGCGGCGTGGCCGCGCGGGGCGAGCCGTTCGGTGATCCAGCCCGGGGCCTGGGACGGCTTGTCGGGGGTGGGCGCGTCCAGGACGATGCGCTCGTGGATGGTGGCCGCGCGGGCGGCCAGCGCGTCCACGTACGCCTGCCGCAGCTCGTCCGTCGAGCCAAAGCCCGGCTCGTCCACCAGCCACTCGTCGGGGACGTCGGCGGCGGCCTCGGCGAGCAGCTCGGGCGTCACCAGCGGGGCGAGCTCGGCGGCGGCCGACGCGATGTCGGGGCCGAAGGGCGCGAGGGCGTGGTCGGAGGCGTTGTACGGCCTGGCGGCGGACGCCTGGGCGCCGGGCCAGTTGTGGTGCCAGATCATGGTGGCGCCGTGGTCGATGAGCCAGAGGTCGCCGTGCCAGACGAGCATGTTCGGGTTGCGCCAGGACCGGTCGACGTTGTTGATCAGCGCGTCGAACCAGACGACCCGCCCGGCCTCGTGCGGGTCGACCTCGTAGGCGAGCGCGTCGAAGCCGAGCGAGCCGGGCAGGAAGTCCATCCCGAGGTTCAGTCCGCCGCTGGCCTTCAGCAGCTCCTGCACCTCCTGGTCGGGCTCGGCGAGCCCGATGACCGGGTCGAGCTGAATCTGCACGAGCTCGGGCACCCGCAGCCCGAGCCGCCGCCCGAGCTGCCCGCAGATCACCTCCGCGACGAGGGTCTTGCGGCCCTGCCCGGCTCCGGTGAACTTCATGACGTACGTGCCGAGGTCGTCGGCCTCGACGATCCCGGGGAGCGAGCCGCCTTCACGCAGGGGCGTGACATAGCGGGTCGCTACAACCTCTTGCAACACTTTCCCAGGCCACCCATCTCTTCTGCCCGAGCGGACCGTCGAGGGCGCCGCGTCGCCCGCTGCCCCCTCCGGTATGAAGTGAGCATAGTAACCGAGGGTGACCGCTGACGAAGAGTGGGCGAGCGGGGGTGCCTGGACGCCGGTTCAGAGACGCGGATTCAGGCCGAGGGGCACTTTCCTGTCGCGACGTGCAGTTCGACGTGTTCCGAGGCCTTGTACGGTGCGCCAGGTTTCGGGCTCTGGCTGCAGATCTCTCCGTGCACCTGAGGGACGCCCTCCGGGCCAACAGCGCCGCGGCTTCCGTAGAACACGGCAATGAACTGGCTGTTGTACCCCTTCTTCAGCAGCCGCTCATAGGATTCCTCGAAATCCTTCCCTATGAGGTCAGGTGTCTTGGGGGTGGGAACATGGGCGTCCCAATGATCCGGGCACTTCTCCCCACGCGGGACAGCAGCGAAATCAATGGAGTCCGGAGCCATTCCCTTTCTCGTCAGGCACGCCCTCCACAGTTCCGTGTGCTGCAAATCCACGGTCCGGCCGAGGTCTGTCGCATCTCGGACGGAGAAGCCCAGGCCCTTCCCGGCGGCTTCTTTCATTTTTATGGGCAGGCTGTCCGGAGGCAGGGGCGTGGACGCGGGTTTGCTTCGTGCGGCCGATGCCGTGCCGTCGGACGTATGGTTCGAGCAGCCTGCGCTCAAGGCGGCAACGGCCAAGATCGAAGCCATGGTCCCGCCGAACGATTTCAGTTTCATGGCCCACTTTCCCGTTCCTGTGCGCTGCGCGGCGGCCACGCCGGCGATCCCTCGGTACCGATCGTGATCAAGGGATCGATGTCGCGCAGGCCGACGGGCATGGCGCGTCCTCATACGATCGCCATGCCCGTCCTGGTTGCTTAGGGCTCAGGCCCAAACGGCGGTGCCGACATCGGTGTTCGGGTTGCAGCCGGAGGTCCAGTCGAGTCCGCCGGTCGGCGTGCCCTGGTAGTTACCGGTGCACGACCAGATGACCAGCGGCCTTCCCTCTGCGATGTCCAGGTTCTTCGTGAGGGTGGTGCCGGCGCCGCTGTGGTTCCAGTAGTAGTAGGTGCTCGCTGCGCTCCCGTAGCTGAGGACACCGATACCGGAACGGCCGTCCTTCTTGAGGTCGTAGATAGTGAATATCTCGCCGTAGGCCTTGAAGTGTGCCTTCGCCGGGAAATCGCCGCCGACCGGCCTGGCGTACGCCGTGCCGTCCTGGCTGCCGTCCGCGTGGCTGGTGGCTGCGCTCGTCATCGTAAATGCGAGGGCTGCGACCGCGACACTGAGGGCTCTCGTGATCTTGTTCATTTCAACTCCCATGAAACGAGTAGCTGCATGCTGCAACTGAAGGTCTTGTGAAACTCGCACGCCGTTCGCGCGGGGTCTTGTCCATGCGCGCGCCCATCGGGTCGCGGCATGTTGGTGAGCGACCGGACGGTCAAGGCGGCAGACACGTGACTCTCGCCATGAAGAATTCCCCTCCCCAGAGGACAGCTGACCGCGAACCGACTCCCATGTCGTCACAGTCGGTGACCTGTTCGATGGCGCGCAGAGCGGTACCGGCCCGTACGCCGGTCCAGACCATAAGCGCCTCAAGCCGCATCGGCGCGCTCAGCGATCATGAATGGCTGGTTTCGTGAACGGATCCCTTGATTCCAGATCCACCTGGGGACCGGGCGCTACCTGCGCTGATGACAGAAGGTCAGGTTCCGGTGTCCGGGAAGCGCCGAACGGATTGGCTTGTTTCCAACCCTCGCAATCAGGAGAGTGCTGGCGTCATATGACTCGCGTCTTCAGGGCAGCCGATCAGCCGGGATGACGGCCAGTCACCAAACGCGGCGCCGATGAGCTCGCGGGCGCGTTCAGTGCTGTGTCTTCGACGCCCAGACCGGTGCGCCTCCCGAGTAGATGACCAGGTTGCCGTCCTTCTGGAGGCGCAGGATCGCGCCGCGGTGGCCCTGGGTCTTGCTGGCCCAGACCGGGCGGCTGTCGGCGGTGTAGACGACCAGGTTGCCGTCCGCCTGGAAGACCGCCTGGTAGTTGTGGCCGAAAGTCATCGTGGCCCAGCGGGGCTTGTCATTCTCGTCGTAGACGACGAGGTTGCCGTCGCGCTGCATCCGCAGCCTCGTCCTGTTCGCCTCGATGGATTCGCCCGCTCGCAGCACCCTGGTGGCCGTGACCGTGATGTCCGTAGGCCGGGACGGCTTCTTCACCGGTTTCGGGCTCGGCTTCGCGGTCTGCTTCGGGCTCGGCTTCGGGCTCGGCTTCGGCGAGGGCTTCTTCGTCGGGGAGGGCGGGGGCGGCGCCACCGGGGCCTGCTTCGGCACGACCTCCTTCGGCGTCGGTGTCTTCTTGGGCTTCGCCGGCTTCGAGGGCGACGCGCTCGACGAGGCGTACGCCTGCGCCCCCTCCCTGGTCGGTTCGCCGCCGCCGAGGAGCGTGCCCGCCTGGTTGGCGACCGTGGTGTCGTGCCGCTCGGGCTCACCGTGGCGGCTCATGAGGAGGACCGGCACGGCGACCAGGGCGGCGCCCAACAGCGCGGCGCCCGCCAGCAGGGGGCGGCTCGGGCGCCCCGCGGGGGCCGCCGCACCGGGCGGCGGGTCCTCCGACGCCGAAGCCGCCAGCGCCTCGGCGACCCCCGGTTCCGCCGCCGCCTCGGGGGCGGAACCGGAGGTCTCCGCCTCCGGGGCGGAGGGAGCCGCTTCCGCCTCGGGCTCGGAGGCCGAGGTCCCGTCGTTCTTGTCCGGCGCCCGCTCATCCGGCGCCTGCGCCGGGCGCGTACCGGCGGAGGCCTCCTCGGGAACGGCAGCGGCGGTCCCGGGCGCCGTCTCCGGATCGGAAGCCGCCGCAGCCTCTTCCGTCGTCGCGTTCGCTGCCGTTCCGGTCCGGTCCGTCATCTGGCCCCATCCGTCCCGTAGTTCGTCGTACGTCCCCGTGAGCGCTCTCATTCACGCACACATGTGGGGGACACGTCATATCTCTGGAATGAACAATGGGTCTCGGGGAAATCCCGGGCCGGGCACGGGTGTTACAGATCATCCCGTAATGCGCGGTCCGCCGCCCTCCGGGGTGGGATCGCAGGTGGGAGGAAGGCATGATGGGGCCGACCGCAACCCACGGGTGCCGATACGAGGAGGTCAGCGGAGTGCGCCAGGTACTGACGATCTGTCCGGAGGGCACCGGGGACGCCCGGACGATCGCAGAGGCTCTGGCGAGGGCGCGCGGCGGGGCGGTGCTCAGCGTGCGCCCGGGAACGTACGAGGAGAACCTCGTCGTCACCACCCGCGTGACCATCGTCGCCGAGCAGTCACGCGGCAGCGTCCGGCTTGCGCCGCGCACCGGGACCGTGATCTCGCTGCGCGCCGACGCGCTGATGCTGACCGATCTGGTGGTGCAGGGCCAGGACGAGGAGGCGCCCGTCGTGGACGCCTCGCACGGGCAGGTCGCGATGCAGAGCTGCGACGTCTCCGGCGCTTCCTGGGCGACCGTCCTCGCCCGGAACTCCGGCTCGCTGGCCATGCGCGAGTGCCGGGTCTCCAGCCGGACCGGCGCGGGCGTCGTCGTCACCTCCGCCAGTGAGAGCTCGCTGGAGTCGTGCACCTTCGAGCACCTGGGCACCAGCGGCGTGGTGATCGGCGAGCGCGGCAGGGCGACGGTACGCGGTTGCACCGTGCGCGACGCACGCGGCAACGGCCTGCTGGCCAACGGCGACGCCCAGGTCTCCGTCGAGGACTGCGACCTCTCCTCGACCGACAAGCCCGCGCTGGCGCTGGAGGAGCGCAGCGCGGTCCGGGTGCTGCGGACCGTGATCCACGACACCGCGATCGGCGCGCACCTGACCAGCGCCGCCCGGGTCGAGCTGGACGACGTGCGGGTCAACGGCACCACCGGCCAGGGCATCATCGTCTCGCACGGCGCCGACCCGGTGCTGCGCCGCTGCCGCACCTCCCGCACGGCGGGCAACGGCCTCTTCGTCACCGACCGTTCGCGGGGCACGTACGAGGACTGCTGGCTGAGCGGCGCCCAGGCACCGGCGCTGCGCGTGGCGGGTTCCTCCTCCCCCACCCTGACCTCACTGACCGTCCGGGACGGCGAGGCCGAGGCCGTGCTGCTGGAGGAGGACTCGGCGGCCGAGCTGGACCGCGTGGAGATCCTGGACGTCAGGGGCACCGGCGTGGTGGTCAGGGGCGGCGCCAACCCGCTGGTGCGCAGGGCCCGCATCACCGGCACGGGCGGCACCGGCGTCTCAGTGACCGACGGCGGGCGCGGCCGGGTGGAGGACTGCTCGGTGGAGTCGCCGGGCGGCGCCGGAGTGACGGTGGCCTCGGGCGGCAACGTCTATCTGGCGGGCCTGCAGGTGACCGGTCCCGGCGGCGCCGGTCTGGAGATCGGCGGCGAGGGCACGGCGGCGCTGCGCGACGGCGAGCTGGTGTCGGCGGGCGGCTGCGGTGTCGTCGTGGACAGCGGCGGCGAGCTGACCGCGACCCGGGTGCGGGCCGCCGCCGCGACCGACTACGGCTTCCTGGTCCGCGAGGGCGGCCGGGCCAACCTCAACGGCTGCGAGGCGGCGGGCAACGGCCGGGACGGCATCCGGGTGGAGACCGAGTCGCCGGTGTCGGTGGTCGGCTGTACGGTGCGCGAGAACAAGGGCGGCGGGCTCGTCCAGTCCAGGGCCAGTGGCCGGCTCGCGGTGGAGAACCTGAACAGCACCGGCAACGAGGCCCGGGACGCCTGGGGTTACGGCGAGGCCGAGGGCACCGACCCGGCGGGCACCGTCCCCGAGTCGGACGGTCCCAGCCGCCCGGACGGCCCCATGGCCGCGCTGGAGAACCTGATCGGCCTGGACAACGTCAAGGAACAGGTCCGCACGCTGGTCAACCTCACCCAGCTCGCCCGGCGCCGCGCCCAGCTGGGCATGTCCGCGCCGCCGATGAGCCGCCACCTGGTCTTCGCGGGCCCGCCCGGCACCGGCAAGACGACGGTCGCGCGGCTCTACGGCACGATCCTGGCCGAGCTCGGGACGCTGCGCTCCGGGCATCTGGTCGAGGTCTCCCGGGCCGATCTGGTCGCGCAGGTCATCGGCGGTACCGCCATCAAGACCACGGAGACCTTCGAACGGGCGCTGGGCGGTGTGCTGTTCATCGACGAGGCGTACGCGCTCACCTCCGACTCGCGCGGCTCGGGCGCCGACTTCGGCCGGGAGGCCGTGGACACGCTGCTGAAGCTGATGGAGGACCACCGCGACGACGTGGTGGTCGTGGTCGCCGGCTACTCCGGTGAGATGCGCGGCTTCCTCGGCTCCAACCCGGGTCTGGCCTCCCGGTTCTCGCGGACGGTGGAGTTCGAGAACTACTCGGTCCCCGAGCTGGTGGAGATCGTGGAGAGCATGTGCGGGCGCCACCAGTACGTGCTGAACGACGAGACCCGCACGGCGCTCGCGGCACACTTCGACCGGATACCGAAGGACGCCGGCTTCGGCAACGGCCGGGCGGCACGGCAGGTCTTCGAGGAGATGGTGGACCGGCAGGCGGTGCGGCTGGCCTCGCTGGCCCAGGTCACCGAGGAGGACCTCACGCTGCTGCTGCCGCAGGACATCAGCGAGGAGGCCGCCCGCCACTCCGAGGCCGGTCCGGACGGTGCCGACGCCGGGGACGACGCGCTCAGCCGCCTGGACGCCCTGGTCGGCCTCTCCGCGGTCAAGCGGGACGTCACCGACCTGGTCAACCTGGTCTCGACGGCCCGGCAGCGGGCGGCCGCCGGGCTGCCGGTGCCGCGCCTCAGCCACCACCTCGTCTTCACCGGACCACCCGGCACCGGCAAGACCACGGTGGCCCGGCTCTACGGCGAACTCCTCGTCTCCCTGGGCGTGCTGCCGCGCGGCCAGCTGGTCGAGGTGTCCCGCGCCGACATGGTCGGGCGCTACGTGGGCCACACCGCGCAGCTCACCAAGGAGGTCTTCGAGCGGGCGCTGGGCGGTGTGCTCTTCATCGACGAGGCGTACACGCTCACGCCGAGGGAGGCGTCCGGCGCCGACTTCGGCCGGGAGGCCGTGGACACGCTGCTGAAGCTGATGGAGGACCACCGCGACCAGGTGGTCGTCATCGTCGCCGGTTACACCCGCGAGATGGAGGGCTTCCTGGCCTCCAACCCCGGTCTGCACTCGCGGTTCTCGCGGAAGATCGAGTTCGCCGACTACTCGTCCGACGAGCTCGTCACCATCGTCCGCCAGCACGCGCTGCTGGCCGGGTACGAGTGCGGCACCGGGGTCGGCTCGGTCCTGCGGCACCACTTCGACACCCTGCCGCGCGACCGGTCGTTCGGCAACGCGCGCACCGCGCGCCAGGTGCTGGAGCGGATGATGACCCGGCAGGCCGGACGGCTCAGCCGCGTGGCCGCGCCCAGCCTGGACGATCTGCGGCTGCTGCTCCCGGAGGACCTCGCCGACCCGGTGTCGGCGTCCGCCTCCGGCGGGGCGGGGGCGTGACGGCGATGCGCGGGAGGACGCTGCCCCGGGCCGCCGCCGGAGCGCTGGCGCTGCTGCTGACGGCCGCGCTGAGCGGCGCCGGTGCCGTGAGCGCCGCGGCGGACGGCGGGAACACGGTCGAGCTGCCGGTGCTCAGGACGAAGCTGACGGACAACGCCGACTGCGCCGGGGGTTCGGCGCGGCAGGCCACCGCAGTGCCGTGGGAGCAGGTCAGCCTCCAGCTGGGGCGGGCCTGGCAGTTCGCCTCCGGCTCCGGGGTCAAGGTCGGCGTGGTCGACACCGGCGTCTCGGCCTCCGCGCCCGCGCTGAAGGGCCGGGTGACGGCGGTCGGCGCGGCCGGGAAGGACTGCGTCGGGCACGGCACCTTCGTGGCCGGGCTGATCGCCGCGCAAGCGGACCAGGGTGTGAAGTTCGCGGGTGTCGCCCGGGAGTCGGCCATCGTCGCGGTACGCGGAACCGACGAGCGCGGCGCCGCCACGGCCGGGCGGGTCGCCTCGGGCATCGAGGCCGCCATCGGGGCCGGGGCCCGGGTGGTCACCGTGTCCGCGGCGTTCGCGGACGACTCGGCCGCACTGAGGTCCGCGGTGCGACTGGCCGCGAAGAAGGACGTCCTGCTCGTCGCCGCCGCCGTGCCCGACTCGCCGACCGGCGGGGTGGGCCAGGAGGTTCCGGCCCGGGACTACTACCCGGCCGCCAGTGACGGGGTGCTGTCCGTACTCGACGTGGACGTCAAGGGTGAGCGGCCGACCGGCTCGTACACCACCGGGAGCGCCCAGCTCGCGGCGCCCGGGGACGGGGTGGTCGGAATCGGTCCGTCGAAGCACGGCCACTACATCGGTTCGGGGGCCTCACTGGCCGCCGGGTACGTGGCGGGGGCGGCGGCGCTGGTGCGATCGGTGCACCCGGAGCTGACGGCCGCGCAGACCGCCGCTCTGCTGCGCTCCTCGGCCTACCCGGACGCCGTGCCCCGGCTCGACCCGTACGCCGCCGTCACCACGGTCCTCACCTCCGCCTCCACCGCCGCGAAGGCGCCGGGGGGCCCGGCCGCGGCCACGGAAGAGGCCGCTCCGGTGCGGATGCCGGAGGACCGGGCCGCCGGGCCGCTGCGCCGCGCGATGTGGCCGACGCTGGCCGGTGTGGCCGTGGTGGTCACCGTCGTCTGGCTCGCCGTGATCATCCCCCGGGGCCGCCGCACGGGCTGGCGGCCGTCCGCCCGGCGCCCCTGAGGGAGACGGCCCCGCGCCTCTCGCAGGGGTGCGGGGCGGCAGGGCCGTCTACTCCTCCGTCCCCGCCGCCAGCGCCGTCTGGATGAGCACCGGCTTGCGGCGCACGATGTGCAGCGCGCGCCCCGGCGGCAGCACGCGCGGCTTCACGTTCCCGAAGACGTACCCCTCGGACGGCGGTGTCGACATCAGGACGCCCGGGGTGTTGACCTCGTCCAGGCGTCGCAGCAGCTGGTCGTTCAGGCCGCGTCCGGCGCCGGTGGCGGACCGTACGACGACGATGTGCACGCCCAGTTCGTGGCCGAGCGCGAGGTGGTCGAAGAGCGGCGCGAAGGGGTGGTCCAGCACCGTGCCCCCGCCGACCATGTCGTAGTCGTCCACGAGGACGAACAACCGGGGGCCGGTCCACCAGTCGGCGCTGCGCATCCGGGCCGGTGTGATCTCCTGGCCGGGCAGCCGGGTCAGCAACGCCTTCGCGGAACCGCCGACGAGCTGCTTGAGGGCGTCGATGGAGACGGCGTGCCCGAGCCGGTACTCCTCGGGCACCGCCTCCACCAGGTCGCGGCGGTAGTCGACCACGAGGATGCGGGCCTCGGTCGGCGCGTAGCGGGCGACGATCGCGTCCGCCACCACCCGCAGCAGGTTGGTCTTGCCGCTCTCGGTGTCGCCGACGGCGACGAGGTGCGGGGTGCGGGAGAAGTCGTGCCAGACGGTGTCCAGCGTCTCCTCGTCCTGGCCGAGGGGCAGTCTGAGGCTCTGCCCCTGGCCGAGCTCCGGTGCGGGCAGCTCCGAGGCCGGCAGCCGGTGCGGCAGCATCCGCACCTGGGGTGCGCGCGGCCCCTGCCAGGCGGCGGCGATGCGCTCGACCAGATCGCTGACGCCCTCGCTCAGCGTCTCCGGGTCGCTGGAGCCGTCGCCCCGGGGCAGCGCGGAGAGGAAGTGCAGCTTGGAGTCGACGGTGAGCCCCCGGCCGGGCGTACGGGGCACTCCGGCGGCCTTGCGGATGTCGACCACGGAGTCCATCGTGTCGCCGAGCCGGAGTTCCAGGCGGGTCGCGGCCTGGTCGCGCACCGGGGCGGTCAGCTCCAGCCAGCGCGAGGTCGCGACGATCAGGTGGATACCGTAGTTGAGGCCGCCGGTGGCGATCTGGTTGAACGTCGGGATGAACTGGTCGAAGTTCTGCCGGACCGTGGACCAGCCGTCGATCACCAGGAAGATGTCGCCGTGCGGCTCGTCGGGGAACTCCCCGGCGGCGCGGCGGCGCCGGTAGGTGGCCATCGAGTCGATGCCGTGCTCCAGGAAGAACTGCTCCCGACGGGTGAGCACGGTGGTGACCTCGGCGACGGTCCGGCCGATCCGGTCCGCGTCGAGGCGGGCCGCGACGCCGGCGACGTGCGGCAGCCCGGTGAGCTGGGAGAGGGTGCCGCCGCCGAAGTCGAGGCAGTAGAACTGCGCTTCGCGCGGGGTGTGGGTGAGCGCGAGGCCCATGATGAGACTGCGCAGCACGGTCGACTTGCCGCTCTGCGAGCCGCCCGCGACGGCGACGTGGCCGCCGGCCGCCGCGAGGTCCACGACGAGGGGGTCGCGGCGCTGGTCGAAGGGCTTGTCCACGAGGCCGACGGGGACCCGCAGCTTGCCGGTGCCGTTCCACCGCGGCGCGGTCAGGCCGCGCTCCGGGTCGACGGTCAGCCCGTGCAGCAGGGCGTCGAGGGGCGACGGGGTGTCCAGCGGCGGCAGCCACACGCGGTGGGCGGGCGGCCCGGCGTCGCGCAGCCGGTCCAGGGCGACCGACAGCAGGCTGGAGCTGTCGTCCGCCTCCTCCTCCGCCTCCGGTTCGACGGCCGCCGGAGCGGGCGCGCGGGGTACCACGTATCCGGCGGACCAGGGCACGACCTGGCTGGCGACGCGGGCCTGGGCGACGGCGCCGCCGCGACGGCGGTAGGGGCCGGAGACGTAGGCGGCACGGAACCGGGTCAGCGCCTCGACACCGCTCTTCAGGAAGCCGCTGCCCGGCTGGGAAGGCAGTTCGTAGGCGTCGGGGACGCCGAGAACGCCGCGGGACTCCATCGCGGAGAAGGTGCGCAGCCCGATCCGGTAGGAGAGGTGCGACTCCAGCTGGTGCATGCGGCCCTCGTCCAGGCGCTGCGAGGCGAGCAGCAGGTGCACGCCCAGGGACCGGCCGAGGCGGCCGATCATCACGAACAGCTCCATGAACTCCCGGTGCGCGGCGAGCAGTTCGCTGAACTCGTCGACGACGACGAACAGGCTGGGCAGCGGGGCCAGGTCGGCGCCACCGGCGCGTGCCCGCTCGTACTCCAGGGCGGAGGTGTAGTTGCCGGCCGAGCGCAGCAGTTCCTGGCGGCGCAGCAGTTCGCCGTGGAGGGCGTCCTGCATGCGCTCGACCAGGGCGGCCTCGTCGGCGAGGTTGGTGATCACGGCGCTGGTGTGCGGGAGTTCGTCCAGGCCGAGGAAGGTGGCGCCGCCCTTGAAGTCGACCAGGACGAAGTTGAGCGTCTCGGAGGAGTTGGTGAGGGCGAGGCCGAGGACAAGGGTGCGCAGCAGTTCGGACTTGCCGGACCCGGTGGCGCCGATGAGCATGCCGTGCGGGCCCATGCCTCCCTGCGCGGACTCCTTGATGTCCAGCTCGACCGGGCGGCCGTCCGCGCCGACGGCGACCGGCACCCGCAGCCGTGCGGAGCCGTTGTGCCGCCGCCACAGCGTCTCGGGGTCGAGGCGGTGCAGGTCGGGGATACCGAGCAGGGTGGTGAGCTCCATGTCGGCGGAGAGCGGCTCGACCGCGTCGGCGGTGAGGCTCATCCGGTACGGGGATATCAGCCGGGCCAGGGTCTCGGCGGCGACCGGGCCGACCTGGTCGGGGCGGCCGAGGACGGTCGTCTGCTCCTTGCGGCTGCGGTCGGTGCGCACCAGGGCGACGGACTCGGGGGTGACGTCGAGGCGGAGGGTGGTGCGGCCGGGGCGCCAGGTGAGGGTGCCCGAGAGGTCGAGGATGACGGCGTTGCGGTAGCCGGGGCCGTCGAAGCGGTGGCCGGCCGGAACGGTGGCTCCGTCCACGACGACCACGACGAGCGGCTCGTCGCGGCCGGGCACGGCGTCGGGGTCGAAGGCGGGCCGCTCGGAGAACTCGCTGCCGAGCTGGTTCTCCAGATCGGTGAAGGCGGAGGCGACCATGCGCAGCGGTCCGGCGCCGTCGGTCTCCTGGGGGTGCTGGTTGTGCGGGAGCCACTTCACCCACTCCCACTCGGCGCGGTGCTCGTCGTCGGCGCACACCGCGATCCACACCTCCTCCGGTGGGTGGAAGAGCGCGAGCTGGCTCAGCGCGGCGCGCAGCATGCCCCGCGCGGCGTCCTGGTCGCCGCGCAGCAGCACCCGGGACCAGGAGCGCAGGTAGAGCGCGATGGGCTGGCCGGGCACGGTGCTGTAGGCGCGGATGAAGCGGCGCAGGGCGTGCGCGCACAGCGGTTCGAGGTCCTCGACGGGTTTGGTGGAGACGGGGTTGAGCCGCAGGGCGAGCTGCTGGTCGCCCACGGCGATGCGCAGTTCGGCGAAGTCGACGTCCTTGGTGCGGCGTTCCCACAGGCGGGTGGTACGCACCATGGAGCGCAGCACGGCGGGCTCGGGGTGGCGCCAGGCGAGGGCGAGTTGCTGCTCGACCACGGTGCGCTGCACGGTGCGCCGGCTCTGCGCCAGGTAGCGCAGGTAGTCACGGCGTTCGCCGCGCAGCCGCTGCTTGCGGTCGCCCGCCTTGCGCATGACCTGACCGACCATCATCGCGGCGGCGGCGAGCACCATCATGCCGAGCGCGATGTACATGAAGATGCCGGAGCCCTGGCCTCCCATGCGCAGGAACATCAGCATCATCGAGACCGACATCATGGCCATCGGCAGGTACGTCCACACCGCGGACGTGTCCGGCACGGTCTCCATCAGGGTCGGCGGTTCCTGCAGCGTCAGCTCGCCGCTCGGCATGTCGGGTCCGCGGCGACGGGCCGGACGACGGAACAGGACCACGCTCAACGCTGGGGCTCCTTAGTGGTCTTCGCGCACGCGGCGGTACGTGGGGGGAGGCTCACGGTCCGGGTGCCGACGCCGGCGGGCACGGTACGGGCAGGCCGTACGGACGGCGGAGTCCTGGGCCGTACAGCCGGTATGTGTGCCGTGCACGTTGCCGGGGGCTCCCGTTACGACGGCCTCCGGGAGTGACAGTAGTGTGCACCCCGTCAACTCCGTAAGTCCACGTCACCCCCTCCCTCCCCACGCTCCCCACCGTTCCAGCCGTCGTCCCTCTCAATCGCGCCACCTCCCCCTCAGTGGCCTGCAACACCGCACGCCACGCCCTCCGTTCCGACGCTCAGGAGACGTGAGCCCCGGTATGACCGACACCTCCGTGGCCGACCTGTGCCACCTGACCGTGCGCGCCCCGGGCCGCACCATCGACCTCTCCGTGCCCTCCGACGTGCCGGTGGCCGACCTGCTGCCGACGGTGCTGCGGTACGCGGGCGAGGACATCGAGGAGACCGGCCTCGAACACGACGGCTGGATACTCCAGCGCCTCGGCGGACGGCCGCTGGACGACGAGGCGACGCTGGCGACCCTGGGGCTGACCGACGGGGACGTCCTGCATCTGCGGCCGCGCACCGACGCGCTGCCCGAGGTGCGCCTGGACGATCTGGTCGACGGGATCGCCTCGGTCACCCGCGACCGGCTGCACGACTGGAGCGAGGGAGCGGCGCGGCACCTGCTGCGCGCCCTGGTCGCGGTGGCCGTGCTGGCCGGTCTGGCGCTGCTGGCCTGGCCGGGTGGACCGGTGGCGCTGCGCGCGGGCGCGGCCGTCGCCGCCGGTGCGCTGCTGCTGGCCGGTGCGGCCTCGGCGAGCCGGGCGGTGGACGACGGCGCGACCGGCGCGGTCCTCGGTCTGCTGGCCTCCCCGGCGCTGGCGCTGGCGGGCTGGCTGGTGCCGGGCGGCGAGCTGAGCGGGCCCCAGGCCCACCAGGTGCTGGGCGCGCGGCTGTTGGGCGCGGCGGCGGCCTGGGCGGGCGGCGCGGTGCTGGCGCTGGCGGCCACCGCGGTGCGCACGCCGGTCTTCCTGGCTTCCGCGCTGACCGCGTTCGCCGCGGCGGTGGGCGGTGCGGTGATGACCCTCTTCGACCTGCGGGCGGCCACCGCGGCGGGCGTGGTGGCGATGCTGACGGTGCTGCTCGGCGGTCTGGTGCCGGCGCTGTCGTTCCGGTTCGCGGGGATGCGGATGCCGGCGCTGCCGACCAACGCCCAGCAGCTCCAGGAGGGCATCGAGCCCTACCGCGGCAACGATGTCGCACTCCGCACCGAGCTGGCCGGCGAGTGGATGACGGCGCTGTACGGGGCGACGGGCGTGCTGGCGTCGGCCTGCCTGGTGGCGCTCGCGCACCGGCCCACGCTGCCCGCGCTGCTGTGCGCGCTGGTGCTGTCGCTGCTGCTCCTCCTGCACGGCCGGGGCCTGGTGAACACCACGCAGCGGCTGGTGCTGGTGCTGCCCGGCGCGTGGGGTCTGCTGCTGCTGGCGTTCGGCTGGGGGCTGGCACTGACCGGTGTGGAGCGGGTGCTCCTGGTGGTGGGTCTGCTGGTGGTCGCGACGGCGCTGACGATCGCGGTGTGGACGGTGCCGGGCCGTCGTCTGGTGCCGTACTGGGGCCGGGCCGCGGAGCTCCTGCACACCCTTCTGGCGGTCTCCCTGCTGCCGCTCACGCTCTGGCTGCTGGGCGTCTTCGGCGCCCTGCGCGGCTGGAACGGATGACGGACCGGCCGGGCACCGCGACGACGACGAACCACTGAGAGCAGGAGGCGACCGTGCGGTCCAAGCGCGACCAGGTGCAAGCGCACACGTTCATGATGGGGCGGCTGACCTCGGGCATGCTGCTGGCCGACCCGGACGCCCCGGAGAGCCCGCTGGGGCGCACCACCCGGGGTGCGCTGATCGGCATCATCGTCGGCATCCTGATCGCCGCCGGTGCCTTCGTCTACGGGCTGCTGCGGCCGGGCGGCAACGACGCCTGGCGCAGCGGCGACACCCTGATCGTCAACAAGGACACGGGCGCCCGCTACCTGTACGCGGACGGCCGGCTGCGTCCCGTACGCAACTACGCGTCGGCGCTGCTGATCGGCGGCGCGGACCTGGACACGACCGCGGTGGGCACGAAGTCGCTGAGCGGCACCCCGGTGGGCACACCGGTCGGCATCGCCGGCGCCCCCGACGGCGTACCGGGCGCGGGTGACCTGGAGACGTCGGCGTGGGAGGTGTGCTCCACGGGCGACGGCGAGGAGACGACCCTGGTGCCGGGCGCGCCGGTGGAGACCCGGCCGGTCGGCGCGGGTTCGGCGCTGGTGGTGCGGGGGCCGGACGACCGCACGTACCTGATGTGGCAGGGCAGCCGGCTGGAGCTGGACCGGAAGTCGGGTGCCGCGGAGTCGCTGGGCTACGGCGCGGTGACGCCCCGCCCGGTGTCGGCGGCGTTCCTGGACGCCCTGGTCAGCGGCCCGAAGCTGGCCACCCTGAAGGTCGCGGACCGGGGCGCGCAGGGTCCGGCGCTGGCGGCCGGGAAGACCCGGGTCGGACAGGTGTTCCGGATGACGGCGGGCTCCGTGAGCCAGGACTACGTGCTCCAGAAGGACGGCCTGCACGCCGTGACGGCCACTCAGGCGGCGCTGCTGCTGGGCGACCCGGAGACCCGCGAGAAGGCGTACGACGGCGCCTCCCCGGAGGCCATCGCGATCGGCGTCTCCGATCTGCGCGCGCACCAGGCGCCGGGCACGGCGGGCAGCGACCCCTCGTTGGCCGGGCTGCCGGACAGTCCCCCGGCGGCGCTGCGGCTGCCCGCCGGGCAGGCGGCGTGCACGCGGGTCGATCCGGAGGGCGGCGAGGTGCGGGTGACCTCGGTGCGGATCGACCGGGCGGCGCTGTCGCCCTACGCCGCGGCCGACTCCGCGGCGCTGGTCCCGGCCTGTGTGGCGGTGGACCACGTGGTGACGCGCCCGGGGCACGGCACGCTGGTGCGGGTGCTGGGCGCGGCCGGGGCGACGGTCGGCAACAGCACGTTCCTGGTGGGCGACGACGGGGTCAAGTACCGGGTCGCGGACGCGGAGGCGCTGGCCGCCCTCGGGTACTCCGAAGGCGATGCGGTGAAGGTGCCGTCCACGCTGTTGTCGCTGCTGCCCACCGGCCCGGACCTGAGCACGCAGGCCGCGGCGCGGTCCAACCCGGGCACGGGTGCGGGGAGGGCCGCGCCGGGTCCCGCGACGCAGTGCCGGACCGGGGACGTCACGTCCGGACCGTGAGCGCTTCCGGCGCCGGACAGGTTTCCCGCCGGTTAACGACCCGGGAAGACATCGAGCTTCAACCTCAGATCTACCTCAGCTTGTTGTCTTCTCAACTTGCCTCACTTTAGGCTCAAGTTGCTCGTACCAAGATCCGACTCACGAAAGGTGGGACGATGGCGGGAGACGGCCAGCAGTCAAGCGAGTCATCAACCCGGAACGGCATCCAGGCCCTCGAATCGGCCTTCAGCGGAATCATGAAGATCCGTCAGGATGTCGACGGCACCAAGTCCACCCTGGGCTCCGGCTACCAGGGCAGCGACGGCGGCCAGTACGGCCAGCTCCTCGCTCAGTGGGACGGCCAGTGCAACGTCATCCTCAAGAACCTCGAGGACGTCATCGACCGGCTGAACCAGAGCCTCGTCGAGCACAACAAGACCCAGGGTTCTTCGAACGACGCGATCAACCAGGCGTACAACGCTTCCCAGTCGGCCTTCGATCAGCTGGCCGGCTGACCCGGACGCCTCGTCGGCACCAGGGCCTCCCGGTGACCCACCGGACAGGCCGCCCCCCTCAACCGTGTGAAAGAGGCAGACCGTGGCAGACAACCTGAGCGACGGTTTCATCTACGTCAGCTACAACCACATGTCGAACGCGGCAGACGACATGGTGATGCAGACCAAGGCGATCGCCCAGACGCTGTCCAACCTTGAGGCAGAGCTCAGCGAGCTGTCCAAGACCTGGTACGGCAACGACGGCGACACGTACCGCCAGAAGCAGGCCGCCTGGGACGGTGCGGTGCAGAACATGGAGACGCTGCTCACCTCGCACGCGCAGCTTCTGAGCGACATCTCCGGCAACTACAAGTACAGCGAGAACTCGCTCAGCCAGATGTGGTCCGAAGTGACCATCGGCCGCTGAGCGGACGTCCCGACCGCGCCGACCGGTCCGCCCTCGGTCGGCGCGGCAGAGGCATCTCCCCGTACCGTCGCCGTGCCGCACGCCGGTCCGGCGTATCCCGCCACCGGAGGCACCCATGGCAGACCTGACCCATCTGGACGCGACGGCGCTCAAGAACTTCAAGAACAACGATGTCGGGGACTTCATCACCGACCTGCTCAACATCCGCAAGGACAACGCGGGTGTCCGCTCGCTGAAGAACCTGGTCGCGGAGACCGGTACGGGCTCGGCGTCCGGCGACGCCAAGATGCTGCGCATCGGCCTGATGGGCGGCGGCGACAGCGAGGACCCGACCGGCGGCTCGGCACTGATCGAGGCGCTGAAGACGCAGGGCGGCGCGCTGGACGGCATCTTCAAGAGCCAGAAGGTCCTCTTCGACGACATCGAGTCCGCTCTCGAGGAAACCATCACCACGCTGCTGAAGACGCAGGGCGACACCCTGGCCTCGATCGAAGGCGAGAAGCTGATGGACATCTTCGACACGGTGGACGACGACATGAGCGGCACCGGCTCCGACAGCTGACGCCGGGCCCCGCGTCCTCCTCTCCCCCACCCCCCTCAGCCCCAGCAGCGGAGTCCGTGCCATGGCCGACGACGGCAAAAGTACTTCCGGAACGCCCACCTACGACCCGGACGACTACTACGCCCAGGCGATCACCAATTTCACCGGCTACACCATCCCGGCCCGGTCCAGCCTGTTCAACTCCCTCAGCAGCGACAGCGGCGACGACTTCTCCGACCTGAAGCTGTTCCGGATGGAGATCTCCGGGCAGACCATGCGCGCGGTGTCCACGGAGGACTACACGGCGCTCAGCGGCTTCCAGAAGAGCAAGGGCGAGGACTACGACCTGGCCTTCTACGACGCGGGCGGCGACGGCGCGCACAACAGCGTGAGCCTGAAGAAGGCGCGGATCGTGATGATCGGTGTGGGCGTGGGCGACGACGGCCGCGCCGACCTGTGGGGGGACGGGGCGATCTCCGGCGGCGGTGAGTTCGAGGGCTCGTACTCGCACGTCCAGTGGGACTCCGGCCCGATGGCGCAATACATCTCCGGCAGCAAACTGGCCCTGGACGAGCTGCTGAACAACCACACCACCAAGGGCTGGAGCTTCAGCAACCTGTCGGTCCTCGATGGCAACGCTGTCGAGTTCAAGTCCTTCGAGGAGACGGGCCAGTCCTTCGACCGGGCGATGCAGTTCTTCAAGGACCACTCGGACGTCGTCAACGGGTGGATGAAGTCGCTCGGCGAGGACCAGGCCGCGTGGAAGGGCAAGGCGGCCAGCCTCTTCTGGCACCTGCTGAAGGAGCTGAAGACCAACTACGACGGCTACGTCTCCCAGTTGGGCGGCCGTGACTACAGCCCGAAGAACACCACGGTGGGCGGCTACGTCCCCAAGTCGAAGCTGAGCGACGCCCTGGCCGCCGCGCAGACCGCGCTCAAGGACGCGGTCACCGACCTCCAGACGGCGTGGAACAACTGGGCGAAGGACGGCCAGCACGATCCGCACAGGCACCTGGTGAAGGTCCTGGACGACGTGTCCGGCTTCGTCCTCAAGGACAACATCCAGCACGTGAACGTGAAGACCCAGTACTACGGCGGCTACGGCGGGGGCGGCTCGTACAAGACGTACTCGACCACGGCCGAGTTCAAGCAGACCTCCGAGTACGGCGACCTCACCCAGCACACCACCTGGAAGAAGATCGCCGACGCGGCGGTCAAGAGCTGGTCGGACCATGCCGACTCGATGCTGAAGCAGCCGGCCATCGACGCCCTCAGCAACGTGAAGTCCGCCTGGGCCGATGTGACGGACGCCTTCGACCAGGAGGTCACCGACAAGAACTCCGAGACGCTGGCCGAGGTCCTCGCCAAGGAGGAGGCCGACATCGCGGAGGACGAGGCCAATGCGAACAACGACAAGCTGAACGACTACCTCGACGGACTCAACGACAACATCAACACGATCGGTGACGGTCTCAACGACCTCAACGACGGGCTGAACGACAGCCTCAACAACCTGGGCGACGGGTTCAAGGACCTCAATGACGGCCTCAACGACGGGCTGAACGGCCTCGGCGACGGGTTCAAGGACCTCAACGACGGGCTCAACGACAACCTCAACGGCCTCGGCGACGGGTTCAAGGACCTCAACGACGGGCTCAACGACAACCTCAACGGGCTCGGGGACGACCTCAACGAGAGCCTGAACGGCCTCGGCGACGGCGTCAACAACCTCGGTGACGGCCTCAACAACAACTTCAGCACGCTCAACGACGGGCTGAACAACGGCCTGGGCGACGGCCTGGGCCCGAACGGCGACCCGAACTCCCCGCTCGGTGGGCCGAACCCGTCCGCGCTGGTGCCTCCGATCACCTCGCTGCTGAACAACGGCCTGAACGACGGCCTGAACAACCCGGACAAGAAGGGGGGTTCCTCACTGCTGAACTCCCCCACCGGGGGCAACACCCAGCTCAACGACGACGGCACGCTCACCACGAAATTCCCCGACGGCTCGACGCAGACCATCGACCCGCGCACCGGCCTGGTCACCAGCACCTCGCCGGACGGTGTGACGTCGACCTCGCAGCTCAACCCGGGCACCAGCCTGCTGAACCCGGACGGATCGACCACCACGCTCAACGACGACGGCACGCTCACCACCACGTTCCCGGACGGTTCGAGCCAGACCCTCGACCCGAAGACGGGCCACGTGGAGACCCTCAACCCGGACGGCAGCCTGTCCGAGTCGACGCTCGACCCGACCGACGGTGCCTTCACCCACCCGGGCGGCTCCACGTCCCAGCTCAACGGCGACGGCACGCTGACGACGAAGTTCCCGGACGGTTCGACGGAGGTCCTGAACCCGGACACCGGCCAGGTCACCGTCACCGACCCCTCGGGCCACGTCACCACCCACCAGCTCAACCCCGGTGAGTCCTTCACCAACCCGGACGGGTCCACCACCACCCTGAACAACGACGGCACCCTCACCACGAAGTTCCCCGACGGCTCGACGGAGACCCTCAACCCGGACACCGGGCAGCTCACCACCACCGACCCCGCCGGACACGTCACCACCACCGACCTGAATCCGGCCCCGAACACCTTCACCACACCGGACGGGTCCACGGCGCAGCTCAACCCGGACGGCACCGTCAGCACGCACTTCCCGGACGGTTCGACGGAGGTCCTGAACCCGGACACCGGCCAGGTCACCGTCACCGACCCCTCGGGCCACGTCACCACCCACCAGCTCAACCCCGGTGAGTCCTTCACCAACCCGGACGGGTCCACCACCACCCTGAACAACGACGGCACGCTGACCACGAAGTTCCCGGACGGCTCCCAGCAGGTCCTCGACCCGGATACGGGCCGGCTGACCACCACCGACCCCGCCGGGCACACCACCACGACCGACCTGAACGGCGACGGCCCGTCGTCGCTCAACACCCGTATCCCGGACCTCGACAGCCTCAACCACAACGGTCCGGACACCGACAGGCTCAACACCCAGGGCCTCGACGGCCCGCACACCTCGTCGCCGCTCACCCACACGTCCGGCCTGAACGCCCACGGACCGGGCGGCTCGCTGAACGCGTCCGGCGGCCCGGACGGCGGCCTGGACGACTACTACGACGACTACGACAGCACCCCGTACGGCGGCGGCTCCCTGGGGTCGAACACCCCCGCCACCGCCGCGCTCGCCGGCAACTCGCCGGCGCAGTCCGCGAACGGCACCCCGCTCAACCCGATGGGCATGGGGGGTGGCGGCATGCCCGGCATGGGCGGCGCGGGCGGCGGCGGCCAGGGCACCAGCGAACGCACCCGTGCCGTCCTCACCGACCCGGTCGGCAGCGCCCGGGGCGGGCGCGTCGGACGCGCCGCGGCGGGAGCCGACGAGGACGAGGAGATCGTGTACACCCGCCCGACCACCTCCAGTTCGCCCTACCCGGTGGGCGGGCCCGGCGGCGCCGGCCAGGGCTGCACGACCACGGAGAGCGGTGACCGCGCCCGCGAGGCATGGCTGGCCGAGGACGACGACGTGTGGGGCACCGACGACGGCGGCGCCCCGGCGGTCATCGGGCGCTGAGGACGCACGCGGGGCGAGGCAGGAGAGAACGGGAGAGGGAGTGCGCGGTGAACAGTGAGTCGATCGAACAGCGGCTGGCCAAGGCGATGGCGGAGCTGGAGGAGACCGAGGCCGCGGTGGCGCGCGCCGAGAGCGAACTGGCCCACGCCGAGGCGACGGTGCGCTCGGCGGACCGCTCGGTCGAGGTGACCGTCTCCGCCCAGGGCGACATGACCGCACTGACCTTCCTGGACGACAAGTACCGTACGATGCCCGCAGGTCAGCTCGCTGCCAGCGTGCTGGAGGCGGCGCAGGAGGCGCGCGCCCGGATGGCCAGGCGGGTGATGTCCACCTTCGAGCCGTTCACCCAGGCGCACGCGGAAGCGCCCGAACTCACCGGCTTCGACGTGGACTGGAACAAGATCTTCGGGCCCGGCGTGCTGGAGGGCCCGAAGGGCGATCGCCGCCGCGGCTCCGGCCGGCTCCGTGACGAGATCAGCGAAGACCCGGAGGACTGAGGAGACGATGACGGAGAACGCGTACTACGCCAGCATTCCCGGCCTGGCCGGCGGTACCCGGCAGCTCCAGGCGATCAGCGACTACGCCGTCGACATGTTCAACGAGTTCTTCCACGACGTGTCGGAGACCAGCGACTGGCCCGGCAAGGACGACAGTTACGCCAAGACGATGATCCCGCAGGAGAAGAAGCAGCGGGAGGGCGCGGTGGACACCGGCAAGGCCCTGACCGAGGCCATCGTCGGTGTGGGCGACGGCACGCTCGCCAACCTGAAGAGCGTCCTGACCACGCTGGGCGGCAACCTCGACGCGATCCACGAGTCCCACATCGACAACAGCAACGTCTCCGGCGGCACGCACGGCGGCGGCAGGCACTGACGGACCGGACCGCGCCCGATGAGCATCCAGGTTTCGCCGCAGCTGAACAATCTCCTTTTCGTGCTGATCGGTGAGAAAATGCTGCAGGCCGACGAGGACATGGCCTACGCCAACGGCCGTCCGTACGGGCGGCTGGGGCGGCGGGTGCGGGACCTGTCTGATCTGATCGAGCAGACCGCGGGTGGCGTCGGGCGCTCGCTGCCGCCGCAGGTGGGCAACCAGTACGTCAAGGCCATGCACCTGTTCCTGGACAACGGTGGCAAGAACTACCTGAAGGACTTCGCCGACCAGCTCGACGACCTGGAGAAGGCGCGCACCAAGTCCTCCATGGACATCATGGAGGCCAAGTGGCAGATCATCGCCGAGCTGATCCGGCTGCTGATCGAACTGGCCATCATCATGGCGCTGTCCATCTTCACCGGCGGTTCGGCGTCCAGCCAGGCGGCGGTCGCCAAGGCACGCAGCCGGGTGGCGATCCTCACGCTGCTCGACTGGCTGATGAAGCGCACCCATCTGCTGCCGACCCTCTCCGAGATGATCGAAGAGGCGTTCACGACGTTCGCGGTCCGCCTCGCGATGATGCTGGGCGCGCCCAAGGGGCGGCGGCCGCACGGCTTCGACTGGTCGCAGATCGTCCAGGACGGTGTCTTCGGCGCGTTCACCGGACTGTTCCACGGGTTCCTCAACGACATCCTCAAGAACCTGAAGAAGAACTTCAAGGACCTCTGGGGCCACGGGAACAACCCGTTCAAGAACATCGACGGCAACGGCAACAAGTTCCACAACAACAAGTTCGACCACCATCACCTCAACGACGGGCCCTCCTCCAGGCCGGACCCGAAGCCGACGCCCAAGCCGGACCCCAAGCCGACGCCGAAGCCGGGCCCCGAGCCGACCCCCACGCCCAAGCCCAATCCGGTCCCGCTGCCCAAGCCGCCCCACACCCCCACGCCCGGACTCGGGGACCGGATCAAGCACGAGTTCGGTGAGGACATCGGCCACTTCCTCACCGAGGGCGGCGCGGAGGCGCTGGGCGAGCTGGCCACGGCAGCGATCTTCCACCTCCCCGTCGAGGGCCCGATGACCTTCCTCGGCGGCGGGCTGAGCGCGGTCAGCGAACGGCACCTGGGGCAGGGCGCGTCCGCCCTGGGCAACAAGTTCAACTTCACCAAGCCGCCCACCGTGAACACCGCGCACCTCCCGGACACACCGGACGACTCCTCGGCGGACGGCGCTCCCCGCCCCGGCAACGGCAACGGCGACGGCAAGGGCCCCGACCCCGGCGCGCCCACCCCGGGACCGGGCGACGGTGTGACGACACCGGGCCCGTCCCCCACGGGCGGCGGACGGAACGGACCGGTCGCCGTCCGGCCTCCGACCCAGTCCCCCGACCTGGACGTGGAGGTGACCGGCAGCAAGGTCACCACCGACGGCCCGCCGGACGTGCACTTCGACGGTGTGCACATCGAGCCCGTCAAGATCGACGGGGTAAACGTCCACAGCGATGCCCCGAACCTCGACGGCAACGGCCCGGCCACCCACCCGGCGACCGGCAATCCGGCGCCGGTGCAGACCGTTCAGCAGCAGCCGCCGACCACCAACGGTGCACCGCACCAAGGGAGTTCACCGCAGCCCGGCGGCACGAAGACGACGACCGGCACGGACACGGACACGGACGCCCGAACCGGCCTGGACACCGACACCGACACCGAGAGCGACTCGGACACGGACTCCGTGTTCAGTGACACCGACAGCATCGCCGAGAGTGACGTCACCGACCCCGACCCCGACTCCACCGGAGACACCACCGCCCACGACCCCGTCACCGAAGCGCCCAAGCCGATCGTCACCGGCAGCACGACACCGCCGCCGACCGGCCTCCCCCAGACAACCGCCCCGGACGGCACACCCGGCAACGCACCGACCGTCGGTGCCACCCCACACCCGACGCCCGTGCACACCTCGTCCTCGGACTCGCCCCCGCACCCCGTACGAAACGAGCCACCGCACCCCGTCCGGAACGAAGCACCGGACCCCGTACAGAACGACATACCGGACCCGGTGCCCAACGCCGTACCCGAGCCCGTGGTCCTGACCCCGACGCCGCCCGTCGCCCCGGCGCCCCACCACGCGCCGGGCAGTTTCGGGGAGGCGCGGGACGGCGCGACGCCGTCGCCGCGGAGTCACACCTGGGTCGACCCGGTGTCGCGGCCCACGGGCCCGGACGGCAGGCCGACGCAGTACGTGGTGCGTTCCTCCTTCGACGTACGGCAGTTCACGCACGGCGGTGAGCCCGTCACCGATCTCACCGTGACCTACCGCGTGACGGGCGACCCGCAGCTCGGTCCGCAGGCCGACGGGGTGCGGCAGCGGCTCGAAGAGGGCGTGCAGCGGGTGTTCAACGCCCCGGACCACCGCCTGCCCGACGGCAGCCGGCTGCACGTCACCGTCGTTCCGGCCGCCGAGGGGCAGACACCGCACCTGGACGTCACCCTGACCGACCCGGCGGACGGCGTGCCCACCACGCACCACGCGTGGCCGGCGGACATCTCCGACTCGGCGCTGGCCCACGAGATCGGCCACCAGCTCGGCCTGCGCGACGAGAGCGGACTCGACCCCGCCGCACCGCACCGCGGCGGCAACGAGAGCCTGATGGGCGACGCGCCCCCGGTCACCGGCGTCCTCGCCCACCCGTCGGACCCGGCCGGCTACCAGCCGGGCGGGCTGCGGCCCCGGCACCTCCAGCTCATCGGGACGCTGGTGGGCGACCCCGCCGACGCCCCCCGGCCGCGCCCCGACGGTGAGCGGCGCGACGCCGCGACGCCGCCCGTAACGGTCACCGGCGACCTCGGCGCGGACCCTCCGGCGCCGGTCGTCCCGCCCGTCACCAAGCCCGTCGACCCGGTCTCGGACCCGGAAGCCGTGCCGATGGTCCCGATCAGCACCACGTCGGCGCCGGTCCCGGCCGACACGACCGCGCCCCCGCCCGTCGTCACCGCCGAGGAAGCGGCGCCCCCGCCCGTGGTCACCTCCGAGGAAGCCACGCCGCCACCCGTCGTCACCTCAGAGGAAGCGACGCCCCCGCCGTTGGTGCCGGAGCTGACGCTGACCACGACGGACGGTCACACCACACCCCTGCCTGATCCGGACCCGGACCCCGAGCCGGAGTCCGGGACGACCGGTGGACGCGGGCCCCGCCCCTCGTATCTCGGCGGCTACGGGCGGCGGCACGACGGGCAGGTCGGGCTCGTGCTCATGGAGCCGTTCTCGCCGGACGTGGTGGACGCCGTGCACCGGCAGGTGATCACCGCCCTCGGCCGCCCCGCCCCGCGCCCCGACGACCCGGTCCTCGCCCAGTTGCGGGACGTGCTGTCCGCGTCGCAGATGACCCAGCACCTGCCGTATCTGCGCAGCCTCGGCGGCCACCGCGTCACGCTGCGCGTCGACGGCACCGACCGGAGCGTGGACGTACGGCTGGCCCTGGACGGGGGGCGGCCGTCCGCGCGGCAGGGCGAGCTGGACACCAGCGACCCCGACAAGCACGTGGAGCGGCGCGGCCAGGGCACCCGGGAGAACGTCTCGGCGCAGCCGTCCGGCACGTTCTCGACCATCCCGGTCCCGTGGACGGGTTCGCTGCCGATCAACGCGCCGGGTCCGGTCCGTTCGCTGGACATGGCGCTGTCCGCGACCCTCACGCACAACCAGGCGGACGGCTCCCTCACCGTCACCCAGGTCACGCAGACCACCACCGCCCAGCGCAGCGCCGAGCCGTCCCGGGCCTACGACTTCACCGGCAACTGGCAGGTCCGCGTGGACGCTCCCGCGCCGACCGCCCCGACCCCCGACAGCGACTCCACCGACGGCGATCCCACGGACGGCTGGTCGCCGGTGCGGCAGCACGGGCCGGTCACCGCCTGGTTCCCGCAGCACCTGGTGGACGCGGACGCCGACCCCACCCAGGAGCTGCCCGCCCCGGCCGCCCTGGACGACCTGCCGCTGTGGGGCGTCGACTCGGTGCTGAACCCCCGGCGGCTGTACGAGGGCGCGGCGGCGCACTTCCGCGCCGACCTCGACGCCACCTCCTCCTCGCAGCTCGCCGACTTCCTCTCCGAACCGGTGCTACGGGGCACGCTGCCGATGCAGCGCGACGGCGGCCTGTACTCGCCGGTGCTGACGGACGGCAACGGCCGGGCCGTCGGCATGGTGCGGCTGGACGCGCGGGTCACACCGACCGCGCCGGTCGCCAAGAGCATCGACGCGAAGATCAACCTGGAGAGCCACCTCGTCAACACGGTCAAGAACGACCAGAACACCACGTTCAACAGCGGTGTCACCTTCGCCGGCAGCATCGGCCCGTCGTTCACCGGCGATACGCGGCAGGACCACCCGGACGCCGCCGGCTCCATCGGCGGGAGTTTCAGCGGCAAGGGCACCGTCCAGCTCGGCGCGCAGAACGCCTTCGGTACGAGTTCCTCGGCGGCCTCCGTGCACGCGCTGCGCACCAATCGCAGCCATCTGCTGACCGAGGCCGACGTCTCGTACACCGTCACCCTGATCCGGCCGGACGGCAGCACCGCCTCGTACACGCCGGGAACCTGGCAGCACGGCCTCGACCTGCGCATGCTCAGCGCGGACGACGCCCGAGGCCACGCGCCGACCGAGTCCGAGGTCAGGCAGCTCCCCGCCGAGCTGGCGTCGCTCGGCTCGATCGGGCAGTCGACGGCGCCGCTCGGCGTGGAGGGCACGGCCCCGCTCTTCGCGGAGGCCGAGACCTGGCTGCGCGAACAGGGCTTCCTGCCGCCTCCCGCGAGCGCGCCGCGCCGGGGCCGGCTGCCCGACGAAACGTTGGTGCAGGCCCAGTTGAACAACCTGCGACGGCTCCAGGAGCTGCGTTCCGGGCTGGGGCTGCGGGGTGCGACGGACTCCATGATGGACGGTGGCCACTCGCTGTTCCTGGAGACGCCCTCGTCGGCGGGGCGGCGCCGGGTGCGGCTGGTGCTCGGCGCGACCGCGGACCGGGACCGGCCGCCCGTACACAGGAGGGTGCTCCCCGGCATCGCCGTCATCAGCGTGTCGTCCTCGACGGCGGGCGGCAACGGCAGGCTCGGCAACAGCTACAGCGGCGGCCTCGGCTTCGGCGGCGGCCCCAGTTTCCCCACGCCGAACGGCGCCTGGACGCTGAGCGGCACCGGCGACTACCAGTACGTCGGCAACGCCTCGCTCGGCAACACGACTTCTTCGACGGTCGGACAGGACCAGTTCTTCATCAGCTCGGGCCAGGACGCCCACGAGTTCGACGTGCCCGCCCGCCTCACGCTCGATCTGTACGAGGGCACGGGCCCCGGTCCTCGCGTCCGCTTCGGCACCCCGGAGCCCCGGCCGCACCCGCCCGGTGACCTGGAGTCCGCGCCGGGCACCGTACCGGCGGGGGTGCCGGGCACGGTCCGGCTGGGCGTGCCGCACGGCCGCACCCTGGACGCCCCGCCCCCGGCGCCGGCCGGCGAGCCGTTCACCGTACGCCCGGTCTCCCGGCTCGACCGGGACCGGCTGGCGCTGACGGACGGCGCCGGGCGGCCGCGCCCGGACGTGGTGCGGGTCCCGGACGACGCCCTGGTGGACGTGATGCGGGGTGCGGCGGCTCTCCAGGACGCCTTCCAGCGCATCGTCACCGGCGCGGCGCCCCCCACCGGCACCACCGCTCCGGCCCCCGGGCCGGTCTCCCTCACCCCGGCGCCCTCGCTGCTGGGCCGCTTCACCGGGTTCCTCGGCAACTCGCTCACCGGCAACCCGTTCGCCGACCCCACCACGGTGGCCGCCGAGTCCCGGACCGCGGCGCTGTCGCCCGGTTCGCTGGTCGCGCGCGGACAGCAGATACTCGGCGGCAGCTACGTGGTGGAGGGTTTGACCCTGCCGGGTCTCGGCGCCGACGGACAGCTCTCCGTGGAGATACAGGCCGTCGCGCACCACCCGCGGCTGACGTCCGGCCCGAGCCAGTACATGGAGTCGGACGTCTCCGCCGCCGACTCGGCGCAGCAGCTCAAGGGCCTCGGCAAGACGCACCAGTTCGGGCTGGCGGGCACGGCGACACAGAACAACCCGAAGTCGCCCGCACCCGCCACCGACCCGGAGCCGAACCCGCAGCAGGACGGCGCCACCTCCACAGCGCAGCCCAGCACGTCCGAGACCCGGCAGCCGTCCCGCTTCAACCCGTCCGGGCGCTACCAGTACGACCGCAAGACGGACAAGTCCGATACCTCGATCAGTACGACGACGACCAACCGGGTGCCGACCCAGACGGGCATCCAGCACCGGGTCACGGCCGACCTCACCTATGTCATCACCGTCCGCTCCGGGCACCGCAACGCGTTCGCGAACTTCGTCGGCTACACCCACGGGCAGACCGTCCAACTCGCCGTGGACGTGCCGCAGGGTCTGCAATTCCTGATGACCGACAGCCAGTTGCGCCGCGACCGGCCGTGGATGGGCGGCGTCGAGGGGCTGCCCGCCGACGTGCCGCCCACCGGTCTGGCGAGCCCGCCGCTGCCCAGCCGCTATGTGCGGGACGGCACGCTGGGCCTGGCCGCGGTCACCTCGGTCACCGAGCTGGGCCCGGCCGGGCTGCCGGGCACCGCGCAGCGTCAGCGGTTCCAGAACGAGGTGCGCGGCCTCCTCGACCGGTACGCCCCCGGCGTGACCACCCCCGGCCACGCCTCCTACCTGCCGGGCGTCGCGGCCCTGATCGCCGACCAGACGAGCACCGCGGGCAAGCGCGCGCTGATCGGACGCGGCGGCGGACAGGCCCGGTTCGGCTTCCGGCACCACCGGTTCGGCGGCGCGGCGCTGGTCGAGGTGACGTTCTCGGCCCGGCCCACGACCACCGCCGCCAACCGGGGAGCGCGCCGCGGCACGGCCGCCCCCGGCGACAAGTCCGGTCTGGAGAGCTGGACGTCGCAGACCCCGGCGGGCCGGTCCACGGCGGACACGGTGAGCCGGCAGCACCGGGTGACCGTCAATCCGACGGCCCGTTTCACCCGGCCCGACGCGGACGACCGCACCGACCGGCTCGGCCCCTCCGGCCAGTGGACGTCGGCCAGTGTCAAGACCGACAAGCGGGGCCGTACCGCCGAGGACCGGTTCTGGCTGCGCACCGACAACGCCGCCGACTTCGACGGCCTGGACTACGAACTGGTCGCCACCGTCCGCTCCACCTGGGTCACGGACTGGCCGCCGAACGTGGTGGGCGCGCTGGTGCAGCGCGGCTTCATCGCCTGGAACGACGCCGACGCGCAGACCCGGAGCTGGATCAGCCGCACCCTGGCCGGTGAGATCGGCGGCCGGGCCCGGGTCCCGGCCCACGTCAGCCTGCGGTTCGCGGGCGGCGAGACGGAGGCACCGCGCGGGGGCAACCCGCTGCCGGTCCCCGTCTCGGTGTCCCGGGTCGACCCGCGTCCGGCGCCGCACGGGCAGCCCGGGCTGCGCGACGACGGGCTGTTCCACCCGAACGGCAACACCCCGGTGTACGGGTTCAACGCCTGGGACCAGCTCTACACGGCCCTCGACCAGGTGGCGCCGGCCACCGGCAGCGGCTGGCGCGCGCAGCCCGCGTCCACCTCCGACGAGAACGCCTCGGTGCGCCTCGGGGAGCTGCTGCAGGCCGGTTCGATCACCCTGGACAACCCGCGTCAGGTCGGCGGGATGCTGCCGACCATGCCGGGCGCCTTCCCGCTCCTGGACTCCCCGGAGGGGCCCACCCTGACGGTGTCCCTGTACCGGCCCCGGGTGGTGACCGAGAGCAGCGACGTCGCCGTGGACCGGCTGCGTATCGTCACCGACACCTCGGGCACGGTCTCCGGCAACGACACCGGCCTCGGCCTGTCCCTGCCGTTCGTGCTGAGCGCCGACGACCCCGACCGCAATCTGGTCGGCGCCACTCCGCCCGTACTGCAACGGCCCATCGACCCCAGCAACTTCGGCGGCAACGTGTCCGGCGGGCGCCGCGAGTGGCTGAAGACCGGCAGCACCAGTGCCCCGGCCGAGGGTCGCGGAACGCGTGGGTACGAGGTCCAGGCGGACGTGCACATCCAGGTCAGCGGCCCCGAGGGGGTGCGGCACGTCACCGGTACGGCCACCCTCCGCATCGAGGAGCGCGACGCGCTGGGCCACGGCATCACGCCGCCCCGGCCCCTCCCGCGCGTCTACGACCTGCCCGCGCTGCTGGCCTCGCAGACCGGCGCGGCACCGGGGCAGTGGGCGTCCACACCGCCGCGCGACCTGCCGGACGCCCTGATCGCCGGGGTCGATCCGGACGACGACGGGTACCAGTTCTGGCTGGCGACCGGCACGGACCCGGACGGCTCCCGGCTCGCCCTCGCGCTGTACGGGTCGTCCCGTACGGCCCGGCTGACCGGGCGTCCGGTGGAGCTGGTGACGCATGGGCCGGAGGGGCTGCGGTTCTGGTCGTTCGGCCCGGACGGTGTTCTGAGGACCACCCCGTCCGGGGCGCCGGGCACGGAGGGCACGCCGCCCCTCGGCGATCCGGCGCTGGACCGCGCCTGGTCCGGCTTCGAGACCGTCGCGAACGACCTGCACCGCGCCCACGGCGACCACGCGCAGGCCCTCGCCGACGAGACCGGGATGCGGAACCTGCGGACGGACGCGGTGGACGGCCTGCGCGACGCGGTCACGGCGCTGAACGACGCGCGTAAGGCTGCCGACGACGCCGACCGGGCGGCCACCTCGGCGGAGACCGGGGCCGACGGGGCCGAGCAGGACGTCCGCGACCTCGAAGGCCGGATCGACAAGCTGACCACGGACATCGCCACCACCCGCGGCACGATCGACACACTCACCGCATCCCTCACCGAGGACGGGCTCCGGGAGACCCGTCTCGACGCCGACCTGAAGGCGGCGCAGGCCCGGCTCGACGCCCTGAACGAATCCGCCGCCGCGCCCCCCGCGCCGGACCCGGCCACCGGAACCGGCACCTCGACGACGCCCACGACCGCCCCCGCGACGCCCCCCGCCGTCGACTCGCGGCTCACCGAGCGGATCGACGCCGCGACCGCCGAGGTCGACCGGATCGACGGCGAACTGGACAGCGTCCGCCAGAAGATGGCGCTCGACCGGACGAACCTCCGGCAGTCCGAGGTCTCCCTCGCCCGGGACAACGCGGCCCTCAAGGAGCTCGAAGCCCAGCTCCCGGACCTCCGGGACACCGCACGCGACCTCCGCGCCGACGCCGACACGGCACGCGGCCACGCCGACGACACCGACCTGGCCCGCCAGGACGCGCAGGAGGCGCACGACCGGGCCGAGCTGAGCCTCCGCGAGATCGACCGTGCACTGGCCGGCATCCTCGGCCGCCGCGACGACGCCGCCACCCGGCGCGCCGATGCGGAGAGCGCCCTGCCCGCGGCGGCAGGGCCGGTCCTGGCGAACGGGCCCGCGGCGGTGGCGCCCTCGCGGACGTCCTTGTCCGCCATGGCCCCGCACCCGCCGGGCTCCGGGCTGCCCAGGACGGCCGCCCCGTCCACCGGCAACACCCCCGCCACCGGGGACGACACCGATACCGACGCCGATTCCGACGCCGAGCGGGACTCCACCGCCTCGGTCGTCTCGGACCACGACTCCGACGACCGCGACTCCGACGACCGTGACGACCCGTCCGAGGTGGAGACCGCGCTCACCGTGCCGGAGCCGACGCCTCCGGTCCCGCCCAAGAGCGAGGGCACCTCCGAGCACGGCAAGGACAGCAAGGACGGCGACGCCCGCTCCGAATCCGACGCCGACCCGGACCCCGAGCCCAAATCCGAGCCCGAGCCCGAGCCCGAGCTCGAATCCAAGCCCGAGCCCGAGAGCACGGCACCGCCGCCGCCCCCCTCCGAGCCCTTCCAGGTGCGCGCGCCGCGCGGCAACACCGTGCCCACGATCGGCGACGGCCGCTGCATCCTCTACACGTTCATCGGCACCGACCCGCAGCGTGTGCGCGAGCGGGTGCCCGGACTGAGCACCCGGGCCCCGGAGACGTACGCCTGGCTGGGCCGCACCGACGACGTGCGCACCGGTCTGAGCCTGGCCGCCCGCGGCGACACCTCCCCCGCGGCCCGGCAGGCGCGCCACCATCTGCTGATCGCCGCCGACCACCTCCGCTCGGCGGCCGAACAGCGGCTGCTCGACGCGCACCGGGGCGGACGGCCGTTGCCGCAGGACGTGGTGGGCCAGGTCCGCCAGACGCTGGCACCGCGCTTCACCCGGACCACGGCCGCCATGAACCGCTCCCAGCTCCTCACCACCGCCCGGCGCTACGGCATCGACGGGGTGCGCCGGCCGGAGGAGCTGAACGACCTCAACGCCCGTTTCGACGCCGCGCTGACCGAGGACGGGGTGACCGACCGCCCGGCCGACCCCGGTGTCATCCAGATGTTCAGCCACCTGCACGACACCGGCCGGCTGCCCTCCCTCGCCGAGCTGGACGACGCCCAGCTCCGTCAGGTCATCGACTCCGCCTACACCGAGAGCACCGTCCCCTTCACGGACGAGGAGCTGAACCACGCCCTCACCGCCGTGCGGAACTGGTCCGGCGCCTGGCAGAGCGACCAGGGCGAGATGTTCCTGCCGCTGCTCGCCGACACCCTGGGCGTCACGGTGGAGGTGCTGCGGCCCGATCCCACGACAGGCCTCGGCACGGTGACCCGCGTCGGCTCACCCACCGCGGGCCGGGTCCTGGAGGTCCACTACTGGGGGCTGAACCACTACACCGCCAGCGACGCGGCCCCGCTCACCGCGCTCCCGACGTCCAGTGCGCCGCGCGGCCCGCAGGACGCGCCCAGCACCCGGCCCGCCGGACGCCGCCGCCCCGCACCCCGCCGCGACCCCCGCGACGACCGGCCCGCACCCCGGGTCGCCCGGCCCGCGCACCCCGACACCTGGCACCACCTGCGCCCGCACGCACGCCCCGCCACCCTCCGCACCGAACGCTTCGACCCGCACGCCGACCCCACCGCCGACGCTCCCCGGCCCGGACTCCTCTCCGGCGCCACCACCCTCATCCGCGCCCAGGTCCGCCGTATCCAGGCCCCGAGCGGCCAGTGGGTACGCGACTACACCCTCAACCTCCCCGTCAACGCCGCCGACACCCAGCACACCGCCCGGCTCGCGGAGCGCCTCGGCAAACTCGTGGACCGCCACCTCAACACCGGCTACGCGCTGCCCACTTCGGGCGACCAGCTCCATGTCGACGTCAACCTCGTCGACAGCCCGGAGCACCCGGAAGCCATCGCCCTGACGCACACGGACACCCCCGCACGGCCCGACCAGACCCACTTCGACCTCAACCACACCGACAGCCAGCTCCTGCACGAACTCCTGCACTACCTCGGCCTGCCCGACGAACAGCGCGACAACGACTTCCTCTTCCGCAACCACCCCGACGCCACGGCCGTGCACACCGACGGCCTCATGGCCACCATCGAAACCCCCGCACCGCTCCCCCACCGCTACCTCGCCACCATCGAGGACGTCACCGACTCCGGGCCGCAGCTCCACGACCACACGCAAGCGGTCACCGACACCCCCACCGACCCCGACGCCACCCCCGTCCCGGCCACCGAAGCCCCCGCCTGGCCCACCTCCCGGGCCCCGGTGCCCGCACCCTCCTCCACCTATGTGCTCGCCTACGGCGCCCAACTCGACGGCAATGTGGGCCTGGTGTACCTGGAGCCGCTGCCACCGGCGGTGGTGGAAGGGCTGCACCAGCAGGTGATGGGCGCCCTGGGCCTGGCGGACGCCCCGGACACGCACCCGGTAAGGGAACACCTCCGGGCGGTGGCGAGCGGTGAGCAGCTGATCCTCAACCTGCCGTATGTGCGCGGCAGTCTGGGCTTCCGGTTCACCGTCCGGGTGGACGGCCGCGACCGGACCGTGGACGTACGGATGCGACTGTCGGACCCGGTGGCGTCAGCCCGGTACGGGCAGACGGAGGGCGCCGAGCGGGACGTGCGCGTGGAGCGGCGCGGCATCGGCACCCAGGAGTCGGTGTCCGCGGAGGCGTCGGGCACGATCCGCACCCTGCTGCTGCCGTGGACGGGCCTGTTCCCGGTGACGCGTGCGATCCCGGTGCGGGGTGTCGATGTGGCGCTGACCCTGGCGATGACGCTGAACCAGCTGTCCTCGACGTCGTCGGTGACGACGGTGGTGCAGACGACGTCGGCGCAGCGCAGCAACGAGCCCTCGGAGCCGTACGACTTCACGGCCTCGTGGGAGGTGCGGGTGGACGCGCCGAGGCTGGCGCCGCCGGTCACCTGGGGGCCGCCGCGGGCGCACGGGCCGGTGACGTTCTGGTTCCCGCAGCACCTGGCGCGGGACGAGGCGGAGGAGCTGCCGGAGGCGGCCGGTCTGGACGACCTGCCGGTGTGGGGCGTGGACACGGTCGCCGAGCCGCAGCGGCTGCTCGCGGAGGCGCTGGGCTTCTTCGGCACCGAGCTGAGCGCCCTGGACGAGGACTCGGCGGCGGAGCTGGAGACGTTCCTGTCGGAGCCGCTGCTGCGGGGCACCCTGCCGATGCAGCGGGACCGGGGGGTGTTCTCGCCGGTGCTGCTCGACACCTCGGGGCGCGCCCTGGGCATGTTCCAGCTGCGGACCGACGTCGTCGTGGGCGAACCGCTGCGGCGCAGCGTGGCCGGGAAGATCAACCTGGAGAGCCATCTGACCCAGGTGGTCAAGCTGGACTCGCAGTCGCGGTTCAGCAGCGGGCTCTCCCTGTCCGGGAGCGTCGGACCGGCGCTCACCGCGGACCGGTCGCAGGGGCATCCGAACGCCTCGCACCGGCCCGGCGGCGGTGTGCTGGGCCGGGCGTCGGTGCAGGCGGGCACGCACGAGGAACTGGTGCAGAGCGGCAGTACGGCGCTGATGCACGCGGTGCGCACCAACCGCAGCCATCTGCTGGCCCCGGCCGAGGTGCGGCACACGCTGGTGCTGCACCTGCCGGGCGGCGGGCGGCGGGAGTTCACGCCGGACGCCTGGCCGCGCGGCATGCACCTGCGGCTGCTGACCGCCGAGGACGCCAACGGACACGCGCCGTCGGCGGACGAGCTGCGACGGCTGCCCGCGGAGCTGGAGCACCTGCGGTCGGTCGGTACGACGGCGACACCGCTGGCCGTGGACGGTGCCGCGCCGCTCTTCGTGCACGCCGAGAACTGGCTGCGGCGGGAGGGCTTCCTGCCCCGCGACACACCGGGGCGCAACCGGGTGCTGCCCGACGAGGCCTTGGTGCAGGCGCAGTTGAACAATCTGCGCCGGTTCGAGCAGGGCCGTTCGGAGGTGGGACAGCGGGCCGCCACGGACGCCATGCTGGACGGTGGCCACTCGCTGTTCCTGGAGATCCCGACGGCGACCGGGACGCGGCGGGTGCGGCTGGTGCTCAGCGCGGTGCGCGGCGGCGGCGACAGTGTGCACAGCCGGGTGCTGCCGGACGTGCAGGGCATGGGCGTGGCGTCGCTGTCGGCGGCGGGCGCCGACCACCGCGGTTCGTCGTACGGGCTCTCGTACGGCGGTGGCGGCTCGTTCGGGCTGCCGAAGGGATCGTGGACGCTGGGCGGCAGCGGCGACTATGTGCGCGGCAACCAGGTGCGGCACGACAACAGCGTGCAACTGGGCGTCGGGCACGACCAGTTGTTCATCGGCAGCGGCGCCGGGCAGCGCAGCGAGGTCTTCGACGTACCGGCCGATCTGGCGCTGGACCTGTACGAGGGCCCCGGCGAGCAGCCGTCGGTGCGTTTCGCGCACGAGACGGTGGCGGTGCCGTTCGTACCGCACGGTGCCCCGCCCGCCGAGCCGCCCGGCCCGCCGCCGGACCGGGTGCCGGGCACCCTGCGCCTCTCGGTGCCGACGCACCGCACGCTTCCCGCCGGGGCGCCGGTGCCGGCGGCTCCCCCGGCGCCGGTGCTGCGGGCGGCCACGGACGCCGACCGGGACCTGCTCGACCTGACCGACGAGGCGGGCGCCGCGCTGCCGGGTACGGTGCTGCTGCCGGACGACGCGATCATGGAGGTGTTCCAGGCGTCCGCCGCGCTGGACTCGGCGTTCCGCGCGGTGCTCGGCAACACCTATCCGGGGCATCCGGCGCGCGGTCTGCTGGACGACGTGCGGGACGCGGTCGCCGGGCGCACCCCGCGTCCGGTGGCGCGGGCGGGCCGGGCGCTGGGCGAGTCGTTGGCGGGCGCGGCGGCCACCGACCCGACGACGGTCGCGGCGGAGATGCTGTCCGCCGCGCGCAACCCCGCCGCGCTGCTGGCCCGGGGGCACCAGGTGTTCAAGGGCGCCTACGTGGTGGAGGGCCTGACGCTGCCGGGGCTCGCCTCGGACGAAGTGCTGTCGGTGGAGATCCGCGGCGTGCTGCGGCGGCCCCGGGCAACGGACGGTTTCGCGCAGTACTTCGAGACGGGTCTGAGCGCCACCGACGGCGCGGCGCAGCAGCGGGGCGCGGCAGGCACCTCGCAGTGGGCGGGCGGCTTCCGCGCGGTCCGCAACACGTCGTCGGCGCAGACACCGGCCGCCGACCAGGCGGCGGGCAACGACTTCGACGACGTGCTGGTGACCCGCGCCGAGCCCACCGGGCAGGAGGAGAGCAAGCCACCGGCGTCCCGGCCGGGCACGCTGAACCCGTCGGGCCGTTACACCCGTACCGCCCGGAGCGAGCGGTCGCGGGCGCTGGGCTCCACGACGACCGCCTACCGCACCGCCACCGAGAGCGGCACCCAGCACCGGGTCACGGCCGACGCGACGCTGCTGGTGACCTTCCGCCGGGGCCGCCGCAACGTCGTCGGCAACGCGTTCGGGCAGGGCGAGGGCCGCGCGGTGACGGTGGCGCTGGACCTGGCGGACGGGGTGCGGTTCCTGGCCACCCCGGCGCAGATCCGGCGGCACGCCGCGTGGTTCGCGGGCGTGCCCGGTCTTGCCGTACCGGGCCCGGCGGTGGGCTCGGTGCCGCTGCCGCGCCGCTTCACGGTCTCCCGCGAAGTGGGTCTGGGCAGTGTGCTCGCGGTGGACCAGTTCACCGACGCGACGCGCACGGTGCAGCGCCCCGACGTGCTGCGGCAGCGGCTCCTCGCCCTGATCGAGGAGGAGGCGCCCGGTATCACCCGGCCCGGTCACTCCTCCCATCTGCCGGGCGTGGCGACCCGTGTGGCGGACCTGTCCTCGACGGCCGGCCTGCGCACTCTCGCCGGTCGCGGCCCCGGCCATGTGCAGCGCTTCCGGTTCCGCTATCTCGGCTACGGCGGGGCCCAGTTGGTCGAGGTGACGCTGCGCACCGAGCCGGACGCCGACGACCACGCGCTGCGCGCGCTGCGCGGGCATCCGGCGGCGACGGGTTCGGGCATCGAGCAGTTCCTCGGCCATGTGCCCTCCTCGGTGACCGACCGGACGGCGCGCAGTGTGCGGCACGCCGGGTTCGTACAGCTCCAGTCGCGCTTCCCGCGGCCCACCGGCGGCCCGCGCACCGACCGGGCGGGCGCGCTGCTCAGCGCCGACACGACCCGCGGCAACGCGGCGCGCGTCACCCGCTCCGCCGAGGACCGCTTCTGGCAGCGCACCGACAACGCCGCCGACTTCGAGGGCGTGCCGCACCGGGTGGTCGCCGAGGTGCGGTCCACCCCGGCCGCGCAGTGGCTGCTCGACCTGCCGGGCAGCCTGTTCCAGCACGGCGTGCTGAGCCTCACCGAGGCGGACGCCACGCTCGCCGACCGCATCGCGCGCCTCTTCGGCGGGCGGCCGGCGCGGACCACCACCGTGCACACCGCCGCCGCGCTCCGGTTCACCGGCAGCGAGACCGGCGAACCGGCCCCCGCGCCCGCGCCGTTGCCGGTGGCCCGGCACACCGCGCGGCCCGCGGTCGCCGGGGACCGGTTCGTGCCGCACGGCCCGGCCCCCGTGTACGCCTTCGACGGCGGCGCGGAACTGGCCGCGGCGCTGGGCGAGGTCGCCCCGGCGCTGACCCGCTCCTGGCGTGCCCTGACCGCCTCCGGATCGGCGGACGCCACGGCCGTGCGCATGGGCGAGCTGATCCAGTCCGGCACCGTCTCGCTGGACCACCCGCGCGGCCCGGCCGGTCCGACTACGACGATGCCGGGCGCCTACCCCTTCCAGGGCGCGCCGGGCACCCCGCCCCGCCTCACGGTGGAGCTGTACCGGCCGCGCCCGGTCACCGACACGGGGGATGTGACGGTGGACCGGCTGCGGCTGAGCACGTTCGGCGCGGCGTCCTCCTCGCAGGCGGGCGTCACCGCCGGGCTCGCGGCACAGGGCGGGCTCGCCGCCACCGACGACAACCGGCAGATCGTCAACTTCACCGTCCCGGTGCTGGCCCGCCAGCCGCAGGCCCCCGGCCCCGGCGCCGCCGTGAGCGGCACCCGCCGGGACTGGCTCAAGCACGGCAACACCAGCGCCCCGGAGGGCTCGCGCGGCACCCGCAGCCACGAGATCCTCGCCGACGCTCTGATCACGGTGCACGGCCCGGGCGGCGTGCGGTACGTGACGGGCACGGTGCGGATGCGCCCCCTGGAGCGCGATCTGCTGGGCCTCGGTGTGACCGGCGCCCGCACCGACGCCGGGACGTTCGACGGTGCCGCCCTGGTGCGGGAGGCCGCCGACGCCCGCGCCCACGCGGCGGGCGCCCCGGCCGGTGCCGCCGCCGACGCCGTACTGCGCGACTGGCGTACGGTGCCGCTGCGCGACCTGCCGACGCTGCTGGCGGACGGCGTCCGGGCGGACGACGGGGCGGCCGTGGAGGGCGTGCAGATATGGCTGGCCGTGGACGGCGGCCCCGGGCAGACGGCCCGCGCGCTGTACGCGGCCGCCGGCGCGGCAGCGCTGGTGCACCGTCCGGTCGAGCTGGCGCTGCGCGACGACGAGGGCGTGCGCTTCCGCCGCTTCGACGCCGACGGCGAACCGGAGCCGGCCGGCCCGGGGGAGGACGGCGCCGGCTGGGCGGCCGTCCGGGAGCAGGTCGGCACGCTCGATGCGGCGGCGCACGCGGAGGAGACGGCCCGCGCCGAGGAGGCGGGGCTCCAGGCCGAACTGCCCGGCGCGCGCCGGGCCCTGGACGAGGCCCGCCCCCCGGTGGCGCGCGCGAGGCGGGACCTGGACGACGCCCGGGCCGCCGCGCGGGACGCCCGGGACGCCCGTACGGCCGCCGAGCGCGCGGTCACCGCCGCCGAACGCACCGACCGGGAACGGCGCACCCGCGTCGCGGAGCTGACGGCCGACGCCGAGGACCGCCGGTCCCGCGCGACGGCGGCGACCCACGCGGCGGAGGAGGCCCAGGAGGCGGTCCGCGCCGCGCGGGAGCACCTGGAGGCGACGGAACGCAGCCTGCGGGAGGCGTTGGCCGAGGCGGCCGCGCGAGGCGGGGCCAGGTCCGGCGGCTCCGGCAGGTCGGACCGGTCCGGCCGGTCCGACAGGTCCAGTCGCTCCAGCGGGTCGGTCGACCGCCGTACGGTCCGCCGGGACGGTGCCCGCACCGCGTTGGAGGCGGCCGTCACGGCGGCCGGGGCGGCCGAGCGCGCCGCCGACGCCGCCCGGCACGCCGCCGAGGACGCCGTCCGCCGCCGCGACATGGCCCGCGACGCGGCCGGCGCCGCGGCCGCCGCGCTGACCCGCGCCCGTGACACGGCCACGACGGCGTCGCGGACCGACCGTGAGGCCCACGACGCCCTGACCGCGGCCACCGAGCGCCACGACGCCGCGGTCACGGCGCTCGACACGGCCCAGCAGGGGGTGAACGGCCTCGAACGCCGGGTCGGCGAAGCCCTCGCCGAACAGGCCCGCCAGGCGGACCGGCAGCGCAACGCCCAGAACGACCTGACCGACCTCGTGACCCTCCTGGAGGCGGAGCGCGCGGCGGCGGGCGACGGCACGGTGCCGCTCCCGACGGGCTCGTTCGCCCGCACACCGGCCGGCTGGCCTATCCGCACGGGGCGGCCGGCGCCGCCCAGGATCGAGGAGGAGTCCGACGCGTCCGACTCGTCCGACACGGATTCGGAGGACGACGACGAGGACGGGGACGAAGACGAGGACGCGGGCGGCCCGCCGCCCGTTCCCCGGGGCGAGCGTCCGGACTCCTTCGTGGCCTCGCTGTCCCGGCTGCTCACCGCGTCGGGCGGCGCCCCGGCGTGGACCGGAGCGCGCGACCCGCACGGCGCGCTGCGCGCGTGGGCACGTACGGACGTGACGGCGCGCCGGGCCCCGGAGGACGCCGAACTCCCCGAGGACGGGACGCTGGTGAGCATCGATGACCTGGCCCGGATCGACGCCCTCACCGACGCGCTGCGCGCCCAGTCGATCCTCCAGGGCGGCCGGGTGACCGTGGCAGAGGCCGGACTCGACGACGCCGCGCGCCTCGCCCTGGTCCTGGCGCGCCCCGATTCCCCGGCGTACATCGCGACCCTGGCCGCACTCGTCGCCCGGGAGACCGGACGCCAGGTGCGGGTGCTCGGCCCCGGCGACGGCGTCCGTGAGTTCGGCCCCGAGGAGGGCGACCCGCTGGACCTGTACTTCGACGGCCGCCGCTTCTCGCCCAACCCACCGGGGGCTGACCACGGACGCCGCTTGACTCCGTAACACCACCCGGCCGCCGGCCACGGGCACCACCCGATCCCCGCGACACCACCCCCCGAAAGGAAGACCATGTCCGGCAAGAACGAACCGCAGCACCAGGCCGCGGCGGCCGAGTCGGCGGCGACGCCGACCACACCGGAGCCGGAGGCGCCGGAGGCAGCGGCCGCCCCGGAACCGGCGAAGACCGCCGAGCCGGGGCCCGCCACCCCGGAAAGCACGCCCGCCCCGGAGACACCGGCCGCTGCGGCCGCGCAGGCGACGGCACCGGACCCCGAACCGACGGCCACGGCCACAGCCACAGCCACGGCGGAGCCCGACGCGGAAGCCGAGCCCGAGGCCCAAGCGGCCGACGGCAAGTCCACGGCCCCCCGTCCCTCCGGCCGCCCGTCCCGGGGCCTGCTGGCCGGTGCGGCCATCGCGGGGGCGCTGCTGGTCGGGGTGCCGTTCCTGGTGTCGGGCGCCCTGGACAGATCGGGCCCGGGAAACGGCGGAGGTGCGGACCGGGTGGCCGACGCGGGCACGGTGCTGAACAACCAGGGCAACGGCGCGGCACCCGGCGTCTACGGATCGGCCGACCCGGCCCCGTCGTCCCCGTCCCCGTCGCCCTCCGCGAGCAGGAGCAAGGGCGCGGGAGGCGACGGGAAGCGCGAGCCGAGGACCGGCGCCGTGGCGGCGGGTCCGGCGGTGGTCAAGAGCACGGAGGAGGCGCCGAAGACCCCGAAGCCGTCGAAGAAGCCGAAGAAGGCGCCCCCGAAGCCCGCGGTCACCACCACGGTGACCGCGGCGCCGGGCACCACGCTTTTCGGCCACGCCTCCAACCGCTGCATCGAGATGGTGGCCCACAAGGGGGCGGACGGCTCCCCTCTCCAGATAGCCAACTGCACCGGCAAGAACTGGCAGAAGTGGGACTTCCGCCCGGACGGCACCATCCGCTCGATGGGGCTCTGCATGGACGTGGCGTGGGGCTCGCACGACAACGGCGCGGTGATCCAGATCGCGTGGTGCAGCGGGAACCCGGCCCAGCAGTTCGTGCTGAGCGCCGACCACGACCTGGTCAACCCGCAGGCCAACAAGTGCGTGGACGTGAAGAACGCGCAGACCGGCGGCGGCGCCCGCCTCCAGCTCTGGGACTGCAACGGCCAGGACAACCAGAAGTGGAGCAGGCGCTGAGCCGGCCGACGGCCCCGGGTCCGGGCAGGTAGGCGGCGTACCTCACAGCGTGTCATCCGATCGGACCCGCCCCGGCGGGGAACTGTGGGGTCATGACGACACAGCTCGGACTTCCCGAAGGCATCCAGGCCTGTCTCTTCGATCTCGACGGAGTGGTCACCAGGACGGCGGTGGTGCACGCCGCCGCCTGGAAGGCGACCTTCGACGCCTTTCTGCGCGAGCGTGACGGAGCGGACTTCCGTCCCTTCTCCGACGCGGACTACGACGAGTACGTCGACGGCCGCCCCCGGGCCGACGGCGTTCGCTCCTTCCTCGCCTCCCGGGGCATCGAACTGCCCGAGGGCACCCCCGACGATCCACCGGACACGCGGAGTGTCAACGGGGTCGGCAACCGCAAGAACGAGCTCCTCCTGGAGAAGATCCGTACCGACGGTGTGGAGCCGTACGAGGGCACGCTGCGCTACATCGACGCGGTCCGCGCCGCCGGGCTCGCCACTGCGATCGTCTCCTCCAGCGCCAACACCCGCGACGTGCTGCACTCCATCGACGCCGAGCGGCTGTTCGACGTACGGATCGACGGCGTGGTGGCCCGGGAACGGAAGCTGCCGGGCAAACCGCACCCCGACACCTTCCTGGCCGCCGCCCGGGACCTCGGCGTCGAGCCGTCCCGGGCCGCCGTCTTCGAGGACGCGCTGGCCGGCATGGACGCGGGCAGGTCGGGGCACTTCGGGTTCGTCGTCGGCGTCGACCGGGTCGGGCAGACCGACGCGCTGTACGCCCACGGCGCCGACCGTGTCGTCAAGGACCTCGCCGAGCTCGGAGGCAGCGCGTGATCACCAACCGGACGTACACCGTGGAGCCCTGGCGCGTGCGCGAGACGGCTCTCGACCTCGATCTCCTGGCGCAGAGCGAATCCGTGTTCGCCCTGTCCAACGGGCATGTGGGCTGGCGCGGCAACCTCGACGAGGGCGAACCGCACGGCCTGCCCGGCAGCTATCTCAACGGGGTGTACGAACTGCACCCGCTGCCCTACGCCGAGGCGGGCTACGGCTACCCCGAGTCGGGCCAGACCGTCATCAACGTCACCAACGGCAAGCTGCTGCGGCTGCTGGTGGACGACGAGCCGTTCGACCTGCGCTACGGGCGGCTCCGCAAGCACGAGCGCACCCTGGACTTCAAGCGCGGGGTGCTGGAGCGGAGCTGCGAGTGGACCTCCCCGGCCGGTACGACCGTCCGGGTGCGTTCCACCCGCCTCGTCTCCCTCACCCAGCGCGCCATCGCCGCCGTGCAGTACGAGGTGGAGCCCGTCGACAGCAGGACCAGGGTGGTCATCCAGTCGGAGCTGGTCACCAACGAGAGCCTGCCCTCGTCCGACGGCGACCCCCGGACGGCCAAGGCCCTGCAGTCCCCGCTGGAGCCGGAGGAGGACCAGGCCGTCGGGTCGCGGCTGCGTCTGGTCCACCGCACCCGGCGCAGCGGCCTCAGGGTCGCCGTGGCCGCCGACCACGTCGTGGAAGCCCCCGGCGAGATCACCACCAGCAGCGAGAGCAACCCGGATGTCGCCCGCCTGACCATCACCTCCGTCCTGGAGCCGGGACAGCGGCTGCGGGTGCAGAAGACCGTCGCCCACGGCTGGTCGGGGGCCCGTTCCCGGCCCGCGATGAGCGATCAGGTCGAGGCCGCACTGGCTGCCGCCGCCCACGGCGGCTGGGACGGACTGGTGGCCCAGCAGCGGGCCTACCTCGATGACTTCTGGGCCCGTGCCGACGTCGAGGTGCACGGTGACGAGGAGATCCAGCAGGCCGTCCGCTTCGCCCTCTTCCATGTGCTCCAGGCCGGTGCCCGCGCCGAACAACGGGCCATCCCGGCCAAGGGGCTGACCGGTTCCGGGTACGACGGCCACGCCTTCTGGGACACCGAGATGTTCGTGCTGCCCCTCCTCTCCTACACCGAGCCGAAGGCGGTCGCCGAGGCGCTGCGCTGGCGGCAGGCCACCCTGCCCGCCGCCCGGGACCGGGCCACCCAGCTCGGGCTGCGCGGTGCCGCGTTCCCGTGGCGGACCATCGACGGCTCGGAGGGCTCCGCGTACTGGCCGGCCGGCACCGCCGCCTTCCATGTGGCCGCCGACATCGCGCACGCCGCGGTGCGGCACGCGGCGGTGACCGGCGACACCGCCTTCGAACGCGAGACCGTCCTGGAACTCCTGGTGGAGACGGCGCGGTTGTGGCGCTCGCTGGGCCATCACGACCCGCACGGTGTGTTCCACATCGACGGCGTCACGGGGCCGGACGAGTACAGCGCCGTCGTGGACGACAACACGTACACCAACCTCATGGCCCGCTCCAATCTCCTCGCCGCGGCCGACGTGTGCGAACGCCACCCGGAGGAGGCCTCCCGGCTGGGTGTGAACGAGGAGGAGAGCGCCGCCTGGCGAGACGCCGCCGAGGCCGTGCACATCCCCTACAACGAGGAGATCGGCGTGCACGAGCAGCACGCCGGTTTCACCCACCACCAGCGCTGGGACTTCGCGAACACCCGCGCCGACCAGTACCCGCTGATGCTGCACTTCCCCTACTTCGACCTCTACCGCAAGCAGGTGATCAAGCAGTCGGACCTCGTGCTGGCGATGTACACCTGCGGCACCTGGTTCGACGCCCACTGCGACGACGACCAACTGGCCGCGAACTTCGCCTACTACGAGCCGCTGACCGTACGGGACTCCTCCCTGTCGGCGTGCTGCCAGGCCGTCGTCGCCGCCCGGACCGGGCATCTGCGGCTGGCGTACGACTACACCGCCGAGGCCGCGCTGATGGACCTGGCCGACCTGGAGCACAACACCCGCGACGGACTGCACATCGCCTCGCTGGCCGGTACGTGGATGGCGCTGGTCGCCGGATTCGGCGGCACCCGCCGGGACGGCGACAGCCTGCGCTTCGCGCCCCGGCTGCCCGAGAAGTTCAGCCGCCTCGCCTTCCGGCTCCAGTTCCGCGGCCGGTGCCTCCAGGTGGAGATCGGGCCCGACAAGGCGACGTACTCGCTGCTGCTCGGCGATCCCCTGACGATCCACCACCACGGCACGGAGGCCCATGTGAACGGTGAGGGGCCCGTCACCCTCGCGATCGCCCCGCCGGAGCGGCGGCCCACGCCCGAACAGCCCTTGCACCGCAGTCCGGGCGCCACCGACCGGCCGGGCCCCGAGCAGGGGTGAGCCGGGGCCACGGGCCGGGCTCCCGGACAGCCGCCCGAGCGGCCCGGGGCCCGGCCCGGCCACCCCGGGCCGCGGCGGCTACGGCTTGGCGGCCACGAAGCCCCACTGGTCGACCGGGTCTCCGGTGAAGGGCTCCTCGGGGCGCCAGAGGCTGATCGAGCCGAAGCCCGGCTCCACCAGTTCGAGCCCGTCCGCGAACGTCGCGACGATCTCCTTGGGCCGCGAGATGTACGGCATGGCGCCACCGTCGGCGTAATCGTCGGACGCGGCCCGGGTCTCCGGGGTCTCGATGGTGTCGCACAGCATCAGATGGCTGCCGGCGGGCAGCGCGTCCAGATAGCCGCGGAGCAGGGCCGCGGCGTCGTCCGCCTCCGCCACGTGTCCCAGCGTCGAGAGCAGCATCACGGCCACCGGGCGGCTGAGGTCCAGGGTGCGGGCGGCCGCGCGCAGGACCGTCGCCGCGTCCCGCAGGTCCGCGTGCACGTAGTCCGTGGCGCCCTCGGGCCGACTCGTCAGCAGGGCCCGGGCGTGGGCGAGGACGATCGGGTCGTTGTCCACGTACACGATGCGTGCCGCCGGATCGACGCCCTGGGCGACCTCGTGGGTGGCGTTGGCCGTCGGCAGGCCGGTGCCGAGGTCCAGGAACTGCCGGACGCCCGCCTCGGCGGCCAGATAGCGCACGGCCCGCGCCTGGAACGCCCGGGAGGCGCGCGCTATCTCGATGATCTGGGGGTACGACTCCTCCATCATCGCGCCGAGCCGGCGGTCCACCTCGTAGTTGTCCTTGCCGCCCAGCCAGTAGTTCCACACGCGCGCCGAATGCGGTGTGCCCGTGTCGATTCCGTCCACCGCCACCTGGGTGCCCTGCCCGTCAGTCATCCGCCCTCTTCACGTCGTACGACGGCGGCACGGGCGACTCCGTGCCACGCGGGCCCCATGCTTCCTCACGGGTCACATCCGCACCAGCCCGAAGGGGGGCAACTCCCTTCAGGCGCCCAGGATCTCGGTGATTCCCTCGCGGTAGGAGGTGACGGGGAAGCCGGGGAAGCGGGTGGTGAACTTCGTGGTGTCGAAGATGTTGTCGCCCCGGTAGCGCGGCAACAGTTCCCGCACCTCGCCCAGTTGCCCGACGAAGCGGCCGCCGGTCCGGAAGAGGGCCTCGGGCAGCACCGTATACCGGAGGCGGCGGCCGGTGATCTCTCCGGCCAGTTGGACCAGCTCGGCGTAGGTGCGGCGGTCCGGGTCGACCGGCAGGTGCCAGGTCTGGCCGTAGGCGTCCGGGGTGTTGCCGATCAGGGCCATGGCGCGGCTGGCGTCCGGGGTCCAGATGAGCGAGCGGGCCGTGTGCGCGGCGACGGGGACGAGCGGCTGCTTGCCCGCCTTGATGCGGTCGAAGACGAGCGAGTTGGTCAGGCTCTTGGTCCTGCCCGGGCCGTAGAACTCCGGCGCCCGGCAGATGACGGCCTCGACGGACTTCCCGGCCATCGCGTCCAGCAGCGTCGTGGCGATCTGCGCGCGCACCCGGCCCTTGCGGCCGTTGGGCTCGAAGCCGGTCGTCTCGGTCTGCGGGGTGGTGGTCCCCGGATACATGTAGGTGTTGTCGAAGAACACGAGCTTGGTGCCGTACTTCGCGCAGGAGTCGATGACGTTGCGCATCATCGCGGGAAACTGCCGCTCCCACAGCGCGGAGTCCATCGGCAGGCCCACGGTGAGGTAGGCGACCTCGCTGCCCTCGACGGCACGGTCGGTGGCCCCGGGGTCCGTGAGGTCGGCCGCGACGAGCTGGTCGGTGTCGTGGATCTTCGCGGGTTTGCGGCTGACCGGCCGGATGTCCCGTGTGAAGGTGCGGTACGCGTACGTTGTCCTGCCCGGTGCCGAACTTCCCGGGGACGGCGAGCATGCGCGGCTCGTGGCGCAGGGCTTCGCGCACCTCGGTCAGCGCGCCGACCATGGTCCGGATCTTGTCCGCGTGGGCGGTGTCGCCGGTGCTCGCGTACGCCTGGGAGAGCATGGTGAGGAAGTGGCCCGTGTAGTGGCCGCGCAGGTTGCCGTTGGCCTCGCCGTCCAGCCCCTCCCAGCCGCCGGGTGCGACGGCGTTCCCGGTCGCCAGTCCGGCGGTGGCGCGGAAGACCTGGAGCAGCCGGTTCACGTCGTAGCCGCGCGCGTGGTCGAGCATCAACTGCCGCTCGGTGGCGCAGAGTCCGGGTCCGAGGGTGACGTCCTGGAGGGCGAAGGGGCGGACCGACCAGGTGGATGGCGCGGGGAGGGCCGGGGCGGCCGCCGCGCGGGGTGCGGCGGCGGCCGCCGGCGGGAGGGCGATTCCGATGGCGGGTGCGGCCGCCGTGAACACCGCGGCTTGCAGCAGGGTGCGCCGGGAGAGTGCTGGGCTCATGGGTGTGCGCTCCTCGACTCGCCGTCGGGTGGGGGTGGTCCGGTGGGGCGGATGCGCTGTTCCTCGGTGTTCACAGAGGTGTGCTCGGCGGGGGTGTGTGCGAGCCGGGCCGGTTACCTGGGCTGCCGCACGATGAGGCGCTGGAGGACGATGAAGGCCAGCAGGAGGGCGCCGATGACGATCTTGGTCCACCAGGAGCTGAGGGTGCCCTCGAAGGAGATCAGCGCCTGTACGGTGCCGAGGACCAGGACGCCCGCCGTGGAACCGGCCGCATAGCCCACCCCGCCGGCCAGCAGCGTGCCGCCGATGACCACGGCGGCGATGACGTCCAGCTCCATGCCGACCGCGTGCAGCCCGTAGCCGGAGAGCATGTACAGCGCGAACAGCAGGCCGCCCAGGGCGGAGCAGAAGCCACTCACCGCGTAGACGCCGACCTTGGCCCGCGTGGTGGGCAGGCCCATCAGCCGCGCCGAGGTCTCACTGCCGCCGACCGCGTACACCGTGCGGCCGAAGCGGGTGAGGTGGAGGACGTACACCGCCGCCGCCACCACGGCCAGCGCGACGAGCACGCTGTAGGTGAGCGTGACGTCGCCGGGCAGCACGACGGTGCCGGTGGCGAAGTCGCGGAAGGACGTGTTGGTGATGGACACCGACTCGACGCTGATGAGGAAGCAGAGTCCCCGGGCCAGGAACATCCCGGCCAGGGTGACGATGAACGGCTGTACGTCGAAGTAGTGGATGACCAGGCCCATCAGCAGGCCGAGGACGGTCCCGGAGACGAGGACGGCGAGGACGGAGAGCAGCACCGGCCAGCCCGCCCTGAGGGTGGACGCGGCGATCATGGTGGACAGTGCGGCGACGGCCCCCACGGAGAGGTCGATGCCGCCGGTCAGGATGACGAAGGTCATGCCGACGGCCAGCACGATGAGGAAGGCGTTGTCGATGAAGAGGTTCGCGACGACCTGGCCGGAGGCGAAGTCCTGGTAGCGCACCGAGCCGATGCCGAAGGTCACCGCGAACACCACGACGGTGGCGACGACGGGCAGGAACCGCTGGGGCAGGCGCGGTCGTACGGACGCGAGGGCCGAAGTGCTCATCCGGCGGCCACCTTCTCGGATCGGGGTGCGGTGACGGGGGGCTTGCGCCGGCCGCCGATGATGCGCGCCGTGCGCGGGGACTGGAGCAGGCAGACGGTGATCACCACGACCGCCTTGAACAGCAGGGTGACGTTGGTGGGCACACCGATGGAGTAGACGGTCGTCGTCAGCGTCTGGATGACGAGCGCGCCGACGAGGGTGCCGCCCAGGGAGTAGCGGCCGCCGGCGAGCGAGGTGCCGCCGATGACGACCGCGAGGATGGCGTCCATCTCGATCCACAGACCGGCGTTGTTGGCGTCGGCGGCGCTCACGTTGGAGCTGATCATCAGCCCGGCCACACCGGCGCAGAACGCGGCGAAGACGTACACGGTCCAGGTGATCGTGCGCGAGCGGACCCCGGCGAGCTTGCTGGCCTCGGGGTTGGCGCCCACCGCTTCGATCAGCATGCCGAGCGCGGTGCGACGGGTCAGCAGGGCGACGCCGCCGAGGACCGCGAGGCTGATCAGGATCGCGATCGGCAGGACAAGGAAGCCCGCGCCGATCTGCCGGTACGCGGAGCTGTCGACGGTGACGATCTGGCCTTCCGTGAGCAGCATCGCGCCGCCGCGTCCGGCCGTCATCAGGACGAGGGTCGCGATGATCGGCTGGATGCCGAGGACGGAGACCAGGAAGCCGTTCCACAGGCCGAGCAGCACGGATACGGCCAGGGCGAGGAGGAGGGCGGTCGGCACGTCCCCGCCGTCGGCGATCCAGGTGCAGCCGATCGCGCCGGCGATCGCGGCGACCGCGCCCACGGAGAGGTCGATGCCCCGGGTGGCGATGACCAGGGTCATGCCCACGGCGATGAGCATGGTCGGGGCACCGTTGCGGAGGATGTCCACCAGGCTGCCGTACAAGTGGCCGTCCTGGATGCGAAGTTCCAGGAAGGAGTGGGTGAAGACGACGTTGAGCAGGAGCAGGCCGGCCAGCGCGGCGAGCGGCCAGAGCAGGCGTCCGCGGATCATGAGGCCACCGCCGCGTCCGCGTGGGCGTCGGCCGCGATGGCCGACATGACGGCGTCCACGGAGACGTCACCACCGGACAGTTCGGCCACCTTGTGCCGGTCCCGCAGGACCACGACCCGGTCGGACACCCGTACCACCTCCTCCAGTTCGGCGGAGATGAACAGCACCGCCATGCCCTCGGCCGCCAGTTCGGCGACCACCTTCTGAATCTGTGCCTTGGCGCCGACGTCGATGCCCCGGGTGGGCTCGTCCAGGATGAGGAGCCGGGGCCGGGTCACCAGCCACCGGGCGAGCAGCACCTTCTGCTGGTTGCCGCCCGACAGGTTGCCCATCACGGCCTCGGGGTCGGCCGGGCGGATGTCCAGCCGTTCGATGTATTCGGCGACCATCGCCTCGGCGGTGCGCCGGGGCACCGGTCGCGCCCAGCCCCGGGCCGCCTGGGTGGCGAGGATCAGGTTGTCGCGCACGCTCAGATCGGCGACGACCCCCTCGGCCTTGCGGTCCTCGGAGCAGAAGGCGACCCCCTTGGCGATGAGGGAGCGCGGCCCCCGGGCCCGTACCGTCTCGCCGCCGACCGAGAGGGTGCCCTTGTCCGCGCGGTCGGCGCCGCACAGCAGCCGCGCGAGTTCGGTCCGGCCGGACCCCAGCAGCCCGGCGAGACCGACGACCTCGCCCTCGTGGATGTCCAGGTCGAACGGCTCGATCGCACCGGAGCGGCCGAGGCCGCGGGCGACCAGGACCGGGGCGCTGCCCGGGGCCCGTTCCTCCGAGCGGCGCTCCACCTCGGACAGCACGCCGAGCTCGCGGCCCAGCATCGCCGAGACCAGCGCCATGCGGTCGAGGTCCTTCGGCAGGTACTCCCCCACCAGCGTGCCGTTGCGCAGCACCGTCATCCGGTCCGACAACGCGTAGACCTGGTCCAGGAAGTGCGAGACGAACAGGATCGCCACACCCTCGTCCCGCAGCACGCGCACGATGCGGAACAGCTCCTCGACCTCGTCGCTGTCGAGACTGGAGGTCGGCTCGTCCAGGACCAGCACCCGGGCGTCCACCACCAGCGCCCGGGCGATGGCCACCAGCTGCTGCACGGCGATGGAGTGGCTGCTCAGTACGGAGCCGGGGTCGATGGTCAGACCGATCCGGGCCAGGAGTCCGGTGGCGCGGGCCCGCATGGCCCGGCCGTCGATGGCGCCCAGTCTGCGCGGTTCGTGGCCGAGAAGGATGTTCTCCGCCACCGACAGGTTGGCGCAGAGGTTGACCTCCTGGTAGACGGTGCTGATCCCGGCGGCCTGCGCCTGGCCGGGGGTGGTGAACTCGACCGGCTCACCGTGCAGTCGGATGGTGCCGGCCGCCGGCCGGTGGACCCCGGTGAGGGCCTTGATCAGGGTGGACTTGCCCGCGCCGTTCTCACCCATGAGTGCGTGCACCTCACCGGGGAACAGGCGGAAGTCGACGCCCGCGAGCGCCTTGACGCCGGCGAACTCGACGGTGATACCGCGCATGTCGACGACCGGGCTGGCGCCGGCCGCTGGGGAATCGGTCATGACCCGTGCTTTCGTCAAGGGTGGAGCGGCCCCGCCACCCGTGCCTGTGGCGGGACCGCGGCGCCTGTCAGTACTTCCGGTCCTTGAGGACCTTGGCCGCCTGCTCCGAGGTGAAGGCGGTCTCCTCCGTGACCACGCGCTCCGGGACCTTCTCGCCCTTGACGACCTTCTTCGCCAGGTCCATCAGCTGGTCGCCGAGGAGGGGGTTGCACTCCACGATGTAGTTGATCTCGCCGTCCGCGAGGGCCTGCATCCCGGCCTTGACCGCATCCACGGTGATGATCTTGATGTCGGTGCCGGGCTTCTTGCCGGCCGCCTTGATCGCCTCGATGGCACCGAGGCCCATGTCGTCGTTGTGGGAGTACACGACGTTGATGTCGGGGTGCGACTTCAGCAGCGCCTCCATGACCTGCTTGCCGCCCGCCCGGGTGAAGTCACCGCTCTGCGAGGCCACGATCTTGATCTCGGACTTTCCGGCGATGGCCTCCTTGAAGCCCTTCTGCCGGTCGATGGCCGGGGCGGCGCCGGTGGTGCCCTGGATCTCCGCGACCTTGGCCGGACCGTTGGCGTTCTCGGTCAGCCACTTCCCGGCCTTGCGGCCCTCCTCCACGAAGTCGGAGCCGAGGAACGTCTTGTACAGCGAGGTGTCCGAGGAGTCGACGGCCCGGTCGGTCAGGATCACCGGGATGTTCGCGCGCTTGGCCTCCAGCAGGACCGCGTCCCAGCCCGTCTCCACGACCGGGCTGAAGGCGATCACGTCGACCTTCTGCTGGATGTAGGAGCGGATGGCCTTGATCTGGTTCTCCTGCTTCTGCTGCGCGTCGGAGAACTTCAGCTCGATCCCGGCGGTCTTCGCCGACTCCCGTACCGACTTGGTGTTGGCGGTACGCCAGCCGCTCTCCGCGCCCACCTGGGCGAAGCCCATGACCAGCTTGTCGCCGCCGGAGCCCTTGGAGCCGCCGCCGTCGCCGCTCCCGCAGGCCGTCAGTGCGGCCAGCGCCAGTGCGCAGCCGGCCATGGCAATTCTCTTGAACACAGCGTCGTCCTCCATCGTGAACCGTGCGTCCCTGCCCGTCGACCGCTTCGATCGGGGGCCACGGGCGTCAACAGTGAGCGCTAACATTTACCGCGTCAACCCCTGGCGCAACCACAATTCGGCATCGCGGCGAACTGGTTGTGAACGAGACTGTTAGCGCTCACTATGGGCTCGGAGGCTGACGGGGGCCGGCCTCGGCGGGGCGGTGGGAGCCCGCACCGCGGGGGCCGCACCGTGGCCGGGGCGTAGATTGAACGTTCAACGCGGATCACTCACGGCCGCCGGCGGACCGTCGGGGCGGGGCGGTCACCGTCAGGAGGAGATGGGTGTGGAGGACGCCACGGTGACGAGTCCAGTGGTGCGGGAACCGGCGATGACCGATGTCGCACGGCTCGCGGGCGTGTCGCATCAGACGGTGTCCCGGGTACTCAACAGCCACCCCAACGTCCGCGAGCAGACCCGGCTGCGAGTGCTGGCGGCGGTGAAGGAGCTGGGCTACCGGCCCAACCGCGCGGCGCGCGCCCTGGTGACGGGCCGCTCGCAGCTGATCGGCGTGATCGCGCAGAACTCCACGCTGTACGGACCCTCCTCGCTCCTGGCCGCGTTCGAGATCGCCGCCGCCCGCCAGGGCTTCGCGGTCAGCGTGCACCGGGTGCCCGAGCTGGGGCAGTCCTCGATCACCGCCGCCGTCGAGCGCCACCGCGACGAGCGCGTGGCCGGGATCGTGGTCATCGCGCCCACCGCCTCGGCCGACGCCGCGCTGGCCGGGGTGCCCGCCGAGGTCCCCCTGGTCACCATCGACGGCGACCCCGAGCGCGGCGCGCCGATGGTGGCCGTCGACCAGGAGCAGGGCGCGTACGAGGCCACGAAGCACCTGCTGGAGGCGGGCCACGAGACCGTGTGGCACATCTCGGGCCCGCCGGACTGGTTCGACGCGGCGGGCCGCATCCGCGGGTGGCGCCGGGCGCTCCAGGAGGCCGGGGCGGAGGTGCCGCCGGTCAGCACGGGCGACTGGTCCGCCGCCTCCGGGTACCGGGCGGGGCAGATGCTGGCCCGGATGCCGGAGGTCACCGCGGTGTTCGCGGCCAACGACCACCAGGCGCTGGGCGCCCTGCGCGCCATGACCGAGCGGGGGCGTTCGGTCCCGGACCAGGTGAGCATCGCCGGGTTCGACGACGTGCCCGAGTCGGCGTTCTACTCGCCGCCGCTGACCACCGTGCGCCAGGACTTCGGCGCGGTCGCCACCACGACGCTCGACCTCCTGCTCGGGCTGATCAACGGTGCCGAGACGAAGGGCGCGCAGCCCGTCATCACCCCGGAGCTCGTCCGCCGGGAGAGCGTGCGGCCGCCCGCCGGCCGCTGAAGGCTCACGCGGCCCCGGGGTGGTGAGCCATTGTCTTCGAAGTGTGCATGAGTGAGTTGTAGCGCCTGTGTGTGAGTCGGGCGGTGCGGTGGGTGAGGGTGGGAACGGATGCTTCGGGGTCGAATGAGTGCGAGGCGGAGCGGTGGTTCCTGGGGGCGGACGGTGAGTCGGGCAAGCGGTACGGCAACGAAACGATCCGCGTCACCCCGGAAGGCCAGGTCAGCATCAAACTGCCCGCCCCTCTGGCTCACTTGGCCAACTCCTTGCACGGCCGCTACGCCCTCACCGCAACGGTGGCGTTCGCGCACCGGGGTGGGGAGTGGGCCGACCGCGTCGAAGGCAACCGTGCTGTCGCCCACCGCATCCATGACGACACCGGCCGGGACCGCTGGTACCTGACGTCGGCGAACCCCACCGCTTCCCGTACGACCTCGGCGGAACCACCGCACACCGTGACGTGCAGCTCCGCCACGCCCTCACCCCGCCTCCTGCACTGGGCCCGCCAGACCCGCGTCACCGCGATCGCCATCGAAGACCTCGACTTCAGCGCGGAGAAGACCCGGGAGAAGCACGGCCGCCGAAAGCGTTTCCGGCAGCTGATCTCCGGCATGCCCACCGGCAAGCTCAAGGCCCGCCTCGTCTCCATGGCCGCCGAACACGGTCTCCCGATCATCGCGGTCGACCCCGCCTACACCTCACGGTGGGGTGCTCAGCACTGGCAGAAGCCGCTGGCCACCCCGCACCGGAAGATGTCCCGTCACGATGCCGCCGGTATCGCGATCGGGAGACGCGCCCTCGGACACCCGATCCGGCGTCGGACGACACCGCCCCCACACGACCGGAGTGGTCGTGCGGGGCATCGGACCGTCCAGACCGCATCAGGTGCACGAGGGCGTGAGGGAACCCGCCCACCCGCAACGGACCACGCCCCCGGAGGCGCGCCACCGAGCGGGATGCGAAAGCGGCGACCCGGCGCATCCAACACCGTTCGGGATGCGCCCAGAACACATCAGTGGGTCCAGGACTCACTCATGCACACTGGCTAGGAACGGTTGCCGTAGTACGCGTCAGGACCGTGCTTACGGGTGAAGTGGCGGTCCAGCAGGTGCTGCGGGGGTTCCACCGTGCCCAGGGCGATGGTGTGCAGGGCCATCTCCGCGACCGCCTCGCAGATGATGGCGTGCTCCAGGGACTTGGTGGCGTCGGCGCCCCAGGTGAACGGGCCGTGATGGGCGACCAGGGCGCCGGGAACCTCCCCGGCCCGGGTGTCGTCGCCCTCCAGGAGGTCCACGATGACCTGCCCGGTGTTGTACTCGTAGTCCTTGGCGCACTGCTCGGGTGTCAGCGCGGCGGTGACCGGGACGGGCCCGTTGAAGGTGTCGGCGTGGGTGGTGCCGAGCACCGGGATCGGGCGCCTGGCCTGCGCGAAGGCGACCGCATGGGTGGAGTGGGTGTGCGTCACCCCGCCGATCGACGGGAAGGCCAGGTAGAGGCTGCGGTGCGTCTCGGTGTCGGTGGACGGGCGCAGCCGCCCCTCCACGACGCTTCCGTCGGCCAGCGAGACGACGACGAGGTCGTCGGCGCCCAGCGCGTCGTAGGAGACCCCGGACGGCTTGATGACGAAGACACCGGCCTCCCGGTCGACGCCGCTCACGTTGCCCCAGGTGAGGGTGGCGAGCCCGGCCAGGGGGATGCGGAGGTTGGCTTCGAGCACTTCTCGACGCAGCTCGTTCGATACGGTCCCGGCCACGGGGGGCTCCGTCCTGGTGGAGGTGTCGGCGGCGGTCACAGGCTCTGGGCCAGCCGGTGGTACGCCTGGTTCCAGCGCAGTTCGCGGGTGAACCGCCGGATGGTGGTGTCCCGGTCGATGACGGCGAGTTCGGTGCGCAGCATCTCGGCGAGGTCTTCCAGCTCCTCGCCGCCGAGTGCGGTGGTGAGGACGGTGTGGTGCGGTGCTCCGGCCGTCAGCCATGCCTCGGTGGAGGTACGCAGATCGGGGCTGGGCCGCCACACGGCGCGGGCGACCGGCAGTGCGGGCAGCGGCTCCGGCGGGGTGACGACGTCGATGTGGTTGGCGACGAGCCGGAAGCGGTCGCCCATGTCCGCGAGCCCGATGACGACGGCGGGCCCGGGGGCCGCGTCGAAGACCAGCCGGACCGGGTCCTCCCGGCCGCCGATGGAGAGCGGGTGGATCTCGCAGCTGGGGGTCGCCGTGGTGAGCGAGGGGCAGACCTCCAGCATGTGTGCGCCGAGGATGAGCTCCTGGCCCGGCGTGAGGTCGTAGGTGTAGTCCTCCATGAACGAGGTGCCGCCGGGCCGTCCGTGCGCCATGGCCTTGAGGGTGCGCAGCAGGACGGAGGTCTTCCAGTCGCCCTCGCCGCCGAAGCCGTAGCCGTCGGCCATCAGGCGCTGGACGGCGAGCCCGGGCAGCTGGCGCAGGCCGCCGAGATCCTCGAAGTTCGTGGTGAAGGCGCGGAAGCCGCCCTCGGTGAGGAAGGCGCGCAGCCCGGCCTCGATGCGGGCGGCGTAGCGCAGGGAGTCGTGGCGTTCGCCGCCCGGCCGCAGCTCGGGGGCGAGGGCGTAGAGGTCCTGGTACTCCTTGACGAGCGCGGTGACGGTGTCCTCGTCGGCGGCGTCGACTGCGGTGACCAGGTCGTTGACGCCGTAGGTGTTGACCGAGACGCCGAACCGCAGCTGGGCCTCGACCTTGTCGCCCTCGGTGACGGCGACGTCGCGCATGTTGTCGCCGAACCGGGCGAGTTTGAGTCCGGCGAGTTCGGCGCGGCCGACGGCGGCACGCGCCCAGCCGGCGATGCGGTCGGTCACCTCGGGGGTGGTGACATGGCCGGCGACGGTCTTGCGGGGGACGCCGAGGCGGGTCTGCACGAAGCCGAACTCGCGGTCGCCGTGGGCGGCCTGGTTCAGGTTCATGAAGTCCATGTCGATGGTGGACCAGGGAAGTTGGCGGTTGGCCTGGGTGTGCAGGTGGAGCAGGGGTTTGCTGAGCGCGTCGAGGCCGGCGATCCACATCTTGGCCGGGGAGAAGGTGTGCATCCAGGCGATGAGGCCGATGCACCGGTCGTCGGCGTTGGCGTCGAGACAGACCCGGCGGATGGCGGCCGCGTCGGTGAGGACGGGCTTCCAGACCACGCGCACCGTCATCTGCGGCTGGTCCGCGAGGGTGTCGCGGATGACGCGTGACTGGTCGGCGACCTGGGCCAGGGTCTCGTCGCCGTAGAGGGCCTGGCTGCCGGTGAGAAACCAGATCTCGCGGTCGGGCTGGGCGAGCGTCATGTCGGGTGTGCTCCTCGTTGTGCGGGAAAAGGGTTCTTGCCGGTCAGCCGGCGGTCGTGGTGCGCGCGGCGTTGCGGATGCGGCGCAGGCGGTGCAGGAGGAGGTCGGCGCCGGTGCCGAAGTGGTCGTGCAGGGCGCGGTATTCGCGGAACAGCGCGTCGTAGGCGTCCGCGCGGGCGGGGTCCGGGGTGTACGCGTGCCGCTGGACGCTGCCCATCGCGGCGGCGGCGGTCCGGACGTCCGGGTGGGCGCCCGCGGCGACGGCGGCGTGGATGGCGGAGCCGAGGGCGGGCCCCTGCTCGGAGGTGCCGAGGGAGACGGGGCGGCGCAGGACGTCGGCGTAGATCTGCATGAGGAGGGCGTTCTTCTTCAGGCCGCCGGTGACGATGAACTCCTCGACGGGGATTCCGCCGTTCTCGAACGCCTCCACGATCACCCGGGTGCCGTACGCGGTGGATTCGAGGAGGGCGAGGTAGACGTCCTCGGGGCGGGTGTCGAGGGTGAGCCCCGCGACGACCCCGGAGAGGTGGTGGTCGACGAGGGTGGAACGGTTGCCGTTCATCCAGTCCAGGGCGACCAGTCCGTGCGCCCCGACCGGTTGTCCGGCGGCCTTGCGGGTCAGCAGCTGGTGCAGGTCCTCCCCTGCGTCCCTGGCCTCGGTGCGGTAGTCGTCCGGTACGCCCTGCCGGAGCCACCAGGCGAAGATGTCGCCGACCGCGCTCTGCCCTGCCTCGTAGCCGTAGGCGCCCGCCACGATGCCGCCCTCGACCACGCCGCAGATGCCGGGGACGTCGGCGAGGGTGGCGCCGTTGAGCACGTGGCAGGTGGAGGTGCCCATGATGGCGAGCAGCCGCCCGTTCTCGACGGCTCCGGCGGCGGGGGCCGCCACATGCGCGTCGACGTTGCCCGCGGCGACGGCGATGCCCTCGGGCAGGCCCGTCCACCCGGCGGCGCGGCCGCTGAGCCCGCCGACGCGGGAGCCCAGGGGTGCGAGCGGGTGGTCGAGGCGGGTGGCGGGGAAGTCCGCGAAGTCCGGGTGGAGCCGGCCGAGATACTCGGGTGAGGGGTAGGCCCCGTCCTGGTGGATCCCCTTGTAGCCGGCGGTGCAGGTGTTGCGCGATTCGGCGCCGGTGAGCTGCCAGACGATCCAGTCGGCCGCCTCGATCCAGCGGGCGCAGGCGGCGTAGACCGCGGGGTCCTCCTCCAGCACCTGGAGGGCCTTGGCGAACTGCCACTCGGAGGAGATCCGGCCCCCGTACCGGCTGATCCACGTCTCGCCCCGGGCGTGCGCGAGGGCGTTGATGCGGTCGGCCTGCTCCTGCGCGGCGTGGTGCTTCCACAGCTTCGGCCAGGCGTGCGGGCGATCGGCCCACTCGGGGAGCAGGGCGAGCGGGACGCCCTCCGCGGTGGCCGGCAGGACCGTGCAGGCGGTGAAGTCGGTGGCGATGCCGATGACGCGGGCGGGGTCGACCCCGGCGGCCTCGACCGCCGCCGGGACCGCGGTGCGGAGCACGTCGCGCCAGTCCTCGGGGTGCTGCAACGCCCAGTCGGGGGGCAGCGGTACGCCGGTGAGCGGGAGGCGGTCCTCGATGACGGCGTGGCGGTAGTCGTGGACCGCCGAGCCGAGTTCGGCGCCGTCGCGGACCCTGACCACCACGGCGCGCCCGGACAGGGTGCCGAAGTCCACCCCGACCGTGCAGGCGTCGGGATGGTGACGGTCGACGGGGCCGGAGGAGGCGTGTGGCGTCACGATGCGGTCTCTCTCGTCAGGGGTGAACGGGGCGCCGACGGCCCCCGTTGATTGTTAGCGCTCACAATCCCTGGGGGCAAGGGTTGCGTGCACTTTTGTCATTCCGGTCCGGCCCGGCGGCGCCACCCGGCCCCGCGCGTAGCGCGGCCAGCGGGTTGAACCTGCGGGATGCGCCACGATTACCTCCCTTTCCTCCGGTTACGGCCGTGCGCCGACACAAGAAAAGACGTGGAGGCCCCTTGCACGGGGTTGATGCGAGCGCTAACAATCGAGCTCCACCAAGGCCGCCGCACGACGGGATTGTCAGGTAATGCCCATGAAGAACTTCCGAGCCGCGTCCGCCCTCGTGGCGGTGACCACCGGCTGCGCCCTGCTCCTCACCGCCTGCGGACAGAACAGTGAAGGGGGCAGCCAGGAGGGGAAGGACAAGAAGGACCTCACCATCGGCATCGCCATGCCCACCAAGTCCTCCGAGCGGTGGATCGCCGACGGCAAGAACATGACGGCGAGCCTGAAGAAGGCCGGATTCGCGACCACGCTCCAGTACGGGGAGGACGACCCCGACCAGCAAGTCGCCCAGATCGAGAACATGATCACGCAGGGCGTCGACGCCCTGGTCGTGGCCGCCATCAACGGCGAGGCCCTGTCCAACGTCCTCCAACAGGCCGCGGACGCCGACATCCCCGTGATCTCGTACGACCGGCTCATCCTGGGCTCCCCGCACGTCGACTACTACGCCTCCTTCGACAACGAGAAGGTCGGCGAGCTCCAGGCCACGTACATCGTCGACAAGCTGGGACTGAAGGACGGCGCGAAGAAGGGCCCGTTCAACATCGAGCTGTTCGCCGGGTCCAACGACGACAACAACACCAAGTACTTCTTCAACGGCGCCATGAAGGTACTGAAGCCCTACTTCGACAAGAAGCAGCTCGTCGTACGCTCCAAGCAGACCCGGCTCAACCAGGTCACCACGCTGCGCTGGGACGGCGGCACCGCGCAGAAGCGCATGGACGACCTGCTCACCTCCGCGTACTCCACCGCACACGTCGACGCGGTGCTCTCTCCGTACGACGGCATCTCCATCGGCATCCTGTCGGCCCTGAAGTCCGACGACTACGGGAGCAAGGCCAAGCCGCTCCCGGTCGTCACCGGCCAGGACGCGGAGGTCGCCTCGGTGAAGTCGATCATCGCGGGCCAGCAGACCCAGACCGTCTACAAGGACACCCGGGCGCTGGCCCAGGTCGCGGCGGACATGGTGACCGCGGTCCTCAACGGCAAGAAGCCCGAGGTCAACGACGAAACGACGTACAACAACGGCAAGAAGGTCGTGCCCGCCTTCCTGCTCGACCCGGTCAGCGTCGACAAGTCGAACTACCGGAAGGTCCTGGTCGACTCCGGCTACATCGACGCCAAGGAGCTCGGGTGACCGCCGCGCCCGAATCCCCCGCCGCACCCGGCCCGGTCCTCGACATGCGGTCCATCGTCAAGACGTTCCCCGGTGTCCGGGCGCTCTCCGATGTGACCCTGTCCGTGCGGCGCGGCGAGGTGCACGCCCTGTGCGGGGAGAACGGTGCCGGCAAGTCGACGCTCATGAAGGTGCTCTCCGGCGTCCATCCGCACGGCTCGTACGAGGGCGAAATCCTCTTCGACGGCGAACCGTGCCGCTTCAAGGACATCCGGGCCAGCGAGCAGCGCGGGATCGTCATCATCCACCAGGAACTCGCGCTCGTCCCGCACCTGTCGATCGCCGAGAACGTCTTCCTGGGCAACGAACCGGCCCGGCGCGGGATCATCGACTGGCGCGAGTCGCTGCGCCGGGCGTCCGCGCTGCTCAAGCGGGTCGGCCTGGACGACCATCCGGAGACCCGGGTCGCCGACATCGGTGTGGGCAAGCAGCAGTTGGTGGAGATCGCGAAGGCGCTGGCGAAGGACGTCCGGCTGCTGATCCTGGACGAGCCCACCGCCGCGCTCAACGACGAGGACAGCGCGAAGCTGCTGCGGCTGATGCGGGAGCTGAAGGACCAGGGCATCACCTCGATCATCATCTCGCACAAGCTGAACGAGATCGCCCGGATCGCCGACTCCGTCACCATCCTGCGCGACGGGCGGTCCATCGAGACCCTGGACGTCAACGACCCGGCCACCACCGAGGAACGCATCATCCGCGGCATGGTGGGCCGGGACCTCGACAGCCGCTTCCCCGACCGCACCCCGTACACCGGCGAGACCGACGCCCGGCCCGCCCTGGAGGTCCGGGACTGGACGGTGCGCCATCCGCTCGACCGCACCCGCAAGGTGGTCGACGGCGTCTCGCTCCAGGTCCGGCGCGGCGAGATCGTGGGCATCGCCGGGCTCATGGGCGCGGGCCGGACCGAGCTCGCGATGAGCGTCTTCGGGCGCTCGTACGGGCATTACGAGCGGGGTTCCGTGCTGAGGGACGGCCGCGAGGTGCGTACCCGTACGGTGCCCGAGGCGGTCGCCCACGGCATCGCGTACGTCACCGAGGACCGCAAGCACTACGGTCTCGACCTCGGGGACTCGGTGGGCCGCAACATCTCGCTCGCCTCGCTGGGCACCCTCGCCCGGCGCGGGGTGGTGGACGGCCACGAGGAACGCAAGGTGGCCGAGCGGTACCGGCGGAGCATGAACATCAAGACGCCGAACGTCCTCGAACCGGTCGGCCGGCTCTCCGGCGGCAACCAGCAGAAGGTCGTCCTCAGCAAGTGGATCCTCACCGGTCCGGACGTCCTCATCCTGGACGAGCCCACGCGCGGTGTGGACGTGGGCGCCAAGTTCGAGATCTACACCGTGATCGACCGGCTCGCCGCCGAGGGCAAGGCGGTCCTCTTCATCTCCTCCGAGCTGCCCGAACTGCTCGGCATGTGCGACCGCGTGTACACCATGGCCGCCGGGCGGCTGACCGGTGAGGTCGCGCGCGCGGACGCCACCCAGGAAGTGCTGATGCGGCACATGACCCAGGACACCACCCCCGTTCCACCCGAAGGACACCAGGCATGAGCACCGACGTCAGCACCCACACGAAGGCCACCCCGCCCTCCGGCGAGGGCGGGTCACCGCCGACGGGAGTCCCGGTCGTCCGGATGCTCCTGGACGGTGTACGGCGGAACATGCGCCAGTACGGCATGCTCTTCGCGCTCGGCCTGATCGTGCTCCTGTTCCAGATCTGGACGGGCGGCGACCTGCTGCTGCCGCGCAACGTCTCCAACCTGGTGCTCCAGAACAGCTACATCCTGATCCTGGCCATCGGCATGATGATCGTCATCATCTCGGGGCACATCGACCTGTCGGTGGGCTCCCTGATGGCGCTGGTCGGGGGCGTCGGGGCGGTGCTCATGGTCGAGCACCATGTGGCCTGGCCGGTCGCCGTGGTCCTCACCCTGCTGCTCGGGGCCGTCGCGGGAGCGCTCCAGGGCTTCTTCATCGCGTACGTCGGCATCCCCTCGTTCATCGTGACGCTCGCGGGCATGCTGCTGTTCCGGGGGCTGACGGAGATCTTCCTCAAGGGGCAGACGCTCGGCCCGTTCCCGGAGGGCATGCAGCGGGTCGCCAACGGCTTCCTGCCCGAGGTGGGGCCGGAGACGAACTACCACAACATCACCCTGCTGCTGGGCCTGGGACTGGCCGGGTACATCGTGTTCCAGGAGCTGCGGGATCGCCGGCGCCAGCAGGAGTTCACGCTGGACACCCTGCCCACGGGCCTGTTCGCCCTGAAGGTGACGGCGCTGCTCGCCGCCGTGCTGGTCACGACGCTGCTGCTGGCGAGCTACAAGGGCGCGCCGGTGGTGCTGCTGATCCTGGCCGTGCTGCTGGTCGGCTTCGGCTACGTCATGCGGAACGCGGTGATCGGCCGCCATGTGTACGCGATCGGCGGCAACCTGCCCGCGGCGAAGCTGTCCGGGGTCAAGGACCGGAAGGTGACCTTCGCGGTCTTCCTCAACATGGGGATGCTCGCCGCACTGGCCGGTCTCGTCTTCGCGGCACGCTTCAACGCGGCCTCGCCGAAGGCGGGGGTGAACTTCGAACTGGAGGCCATCGCCGCCGCGTTCATCGGTGGTGCGTCCATGAGCGGCGGTGTGGGCACCGTGCTGGGGGCCATCATCGGCGGCCTGGTCCTCGGTGTGCTCAACAACGGGATGAACCTGGTCGGGGTCGGCACCGACTGGCAGCAGGTCATCAAGGGCCTGGTGCTGCTCGCGGCGGTCGGCTTCGACGTGTGGAACAAGCGGAGGGCGGGCGCCTGACCCGCGGGGAATGGTTGGTGCCGCCGGGCCGGCGGCACCAACCATTCCCGGAAGTCCATTGCGCAGATGATCACGCTCTGCTGAGATCACCGGATGCTCGGTCTCATACTCCGCGTTCTGCCCTTCTGGGTACGCGAACCCCTGCTCATCCTGGGCGGTTCCCTCTTCGGCGTAGGCATGGTGCTCAACGCCGTCACCGAATCGGAATCCCGGTGGATCATGGCCGGTCTCGGCGTGGCCCTCCTCGCCGTCACCGCGTTCCGCATCCGTACGGTGCGCCACGCCTGGCGCGCCCGCAGGGGGGCGGCCGGCGCCCCGGCGCCACAGGTGCAGCCGCGCCCCGTCGGCGGCCCGGCGGCTCCGCAGCAGAAGGAGCCCAACGCCGCGGTGCAGGTCTTCGTGGCCCTGGCCCTGGTCGGGGCCCTCGTGGGCGCGGTGTGGCTGGCTCCCCGCGTCACGGGGGACGCCACCGCCACCTCCCGGAAGCCCGCCACCTGCTCGGACCACGCCGCCGGGAAGAAGCTGCCGAAGGCGTACGCCCTGACGCCGGGGGCGGTGACCGGCGACGACCTGTGCAAGGCGCTCAACCGCTCCGACCTGGCGGACCTCCTCGGTACCCCCGGTGAAACGCCGCTGGTGGCGTACGGCAACAGCGGCACCGCGTCCCTGACCGCCGACAAGGTCGCCGAGCCGGAGGCCCGGGTCCAGTTCGACACCTACACCGTGGAGTTCTCGGCCACGTACAACCACATGACGATCGCCCTGTACGCGAAGGTGCTGGCGCCCCAGACCCTGGACCACAAGCAGGACAAGGTCCTCGGCCGGCCCGCGGTCTTCACCTCGGACCACCTCATGCAGTTCCGCATCGGGGGCGGGGGATCCAGCAGCACCGCCACGGAGGGCCCCCTGGCGAGGACGCTGACCGTGGCCCTCGACCGCAAGGACCCGGGAGGCACCTTCGACTTCACGGTGTGGAGCAAGTCCGGGGCGGTCCTGCCCGAGGACGACGTCATCCTCGGCATCGTGGAGAAGATCCTCCCGACGCTCCCCGGACAGCCCAGCTGAGCTGTGAGCCACCGGAGTGGCGTTCCTACCGTGGAGCCATGACGTCCTCCGCCCGGCGCGGGCCCTCGGTGGTGCAGGTGCCCGACTTCGGGGACCGGTTCTGGGTGTACCAGTCCGTCGACCAGCGCACCGACTCCTTCGCGCCGCTCGGTGCGCCGTACGGCACGAAGCCCGGATGCTATCTGCTGGCGCCCGTGGAGTGGGACGGCCAGGTCCCGGACGGCATCGCGGGCGTCTTCCGGTTCGACACCCGGATCGCCGTCTGCATCCCGCGTGTCTTCCTGAACGACACCGACGAGGACCGGGCCGCGATCCAGCCGCTGGTGAACCGGATCATGGCCTATCCGCTCGCCGAGTTCACCGGGGAGCCACGGACCACGGACTGGTCCCAGGCTCCGTCGTACGCCGCCGGCGACGCGACCGGGGGCGAGCAGGAGACGAAGTGGGTCGATCCGGCCGTGTTCTTCGACCTGCTGCCCGCGATCCTGGACGAGGTGCCGCCGCGCCCCGGCGAGGACGCCCTGTACGGAGTGCTGCGCTCGCTGGTGGACGAGGCGGCGCGCAATCCCGGGGCGGCCGACGTCCTGCGGGACACGGCGATCGACGCGGACGGCACCCTGATGCGTGAGCTGTTCGAGTTCCGCAACATCGGGGTGCCGCTGGACCACCACTGGACCACCCAGCGCAACGGGGCGGCCTTCGGCGGGGACTACCTGAGCCGTACGGCGATGGCCCGGGCCAACATCTTCGTCAACACGCCCCGGGAGACCGCGTACTTCTACCAGGACTGCGACGCGGGCGGCGAACTGCTCACCGGTGAGCACGGCTACGCGGTCACCTTTCCCGCCGGTTCGCTGCCCCCGGTGAAGGGCTTCTGGTCGGTGACGCTCTACAACGAGCACCACTTCTTCCACCCCAACGAGCTGAACCGGTATTCGCTGGGGACGAAGAACAAGAGCCTGGTCTACGGGGACGACGGCTCGCTGACCCTGTACGCGGGTGCGCGTCCGCCCGTCGACGGGCCCAGCGCGAACTGGCTGCCGGCCCCTGAAGGGCGCTTCTCGCTGTACCTGCGGGCGTACTGGCCCGAGCAGCCGGTCGTGGACGGCACCTGGCGCCCGCCGGCCGTCACCAGGACGGCCGGCTGACGCGGGCCGGTCAGGCGGACGTCACCGTTTCGAAGTCGCCGGGCCGCCAGCTGCCGTCGAAGGCCGGCTCGGCGGGCCCGTAGATCCGGAAGTAGGCGAACCAGCCCCGGCCGGGGACGGTCCGCAGCCAGCGTTCCTCCTGTCCGGCGGGCGGGGTCGGGCCGACGTACAGGTCCACGGTGCCGTCGAGGTCCGGCGCGGGCTTCTCGTACAGGGAGCGCATCGCCGCCCGCCCCTGGCCGGTCACCACCTGGGAGCGGGTCTCGCTGTCGTAGACGGTCAGCGACCAGAAGAGGCCGGCCGGGACCGGGCCCGGGACGCGCAGCCGGTACGTACGGGGAGCCGTCCAGCCAAGCCCCGTCGGCGTCACGCGCGCCCAGCCAGTAGAGCGAGGAAGCCGGCCTTGCGGCGCCCTGTGGTGGGAGGACCGGCAGTGGGTCGCCCACGCCAAGACCACCCAGGACGACTTCTGGCACACGCTGCTGGACGAGGAGTTCCGTACCCTCCACATCGGCCCGGACCGCCCGCAGGAGGCCCGGAACTGGATCAGGACCGTCCCCGGCCGCGGCTGGTTCTCCCTCATCCGCTGGTACGGCCCCGAGCAGGCGTTCTTCGCCCGCCGCTACAAGCCGGGCGACTTCGTCAGGACGGAGGGCTGAGCCGAGGCGCCGCCCCCTAAGCCTCCGGCTCCCAGTCCCGCAGCAGGTCGAACAGCTTCCCGTCCCCCTCGATCCGCAGGGCGTCCGCCGGGATCCGGTCGTACAGATAGAGGACCAGGTCGCCGGCCGGACCCCGGGCGGCCACCCCGGCCGTGCCGGCGCCCTCGGCGGTGGGCGCGGGAATGCGGTCGGGGCGGGCGCCGTCGGCGTCGACCACGAGGCGCCAGGAGCGGCCCTCGGAGGCGTGGAAGTCGAAGGCCGCCGGCGCATGCGGCCAGGGGCTCGGCGTCGCGACGCAGGTGAACAGGAACTCCTCGACACCGTCGAGCCCCACCGCCTCCGGCAGCGGCTCCGGTGCACCCAGGGCGCACTGGGCGTCGTACGTGTGCACCGCGCTCTCCTGCACCCGGTGGCGGGCGACACCCCAGGCGTTCTGCGGCGTCCGGCCCGCCGGCCACCAGGTCCAGCAGCCGTGCTCCGGACCCGCGTCCCGGAGCGTGTCGAGCAGTTGCCCCGTGGACTCGGCGAGCCAGGCCACCAGCGCTTCCGGGTCGCGCGGCGCGACGAGGGCGGCGCGGGCGGCCAGGGCCTCGGCGGGCGGGGCGGCGGCGGGGCCGGCCTTGAGGATGTCGGCCCAGTAGCGGTCACCGCCGCCCAGGTGCTGGGCGAGGTCGTACAGATTCCAGCCGGGGCAGCCCGGCACGGGCGCGTCGAAGCCTGGCGCGGAGGCTATCGCGGCACGAAAGGCCGCGGACCGCTCGTCGATGAGCCGCAGCAGGGAGGGGAAGTCATGAGGTGAGGTCACCGGGAATGCCTATCACCAAGATCCACGCACCGGACACCGGATTACGCGCCCGCGCCCCCGACCCCACGCCGGACCGTGCCCGTTCGGAATTTTGCCCAGTCTGCAAAATTGCATAGCATGCACTTTCATGAGCGACGATCCGCCCCTGGGGCTGCGTGAACGCAAGAAGCGCGCCACGCGTGACGCCCTGGCGGGCGCGGCCCTGCGCATGGCCGCGGACCGGGGCTTCGAGCACGTGACCGTGGAAGCGGTCACGGAGGCGGTCGGCGTCTCCGTGCGCACGTTCTTCAACTACTTCCCGTGCCTGGAGGACGCGATCACGCGCCCCGCCCAGGAGAACGCCGAGCGGACCCGCCGGGCCGTGCTCAACGCCCCCGAGCACCTCACCGCGCTCGACGCCCTCAGCGAGGCCATCGCCCAGGAGCTCGCCTCCATCGAGGAGGACCACGAGCGCTGGGAGCTCCAGCTGGAGGTGCTGAAGAAGAGCCCGGCCCTGCTCCCCAACTTCCTGGCCGCCCGGGGCGCCGACGAGACCGCCATGGTCGCCGTCGTCGCCGAACGCCTCGGCCAGGACCCCGAGACCGACCTGTATCCCCGGCTCCTCGCGCACGTGGCCGTCGCCGCCGTGCGGGCCGCCGTCGAGGTCTGGGTGGCCACGGGCCGTACCCGTACCTTCCAGAGCCTGTACCGCGAGGCGTTCGCCTCGCTGGCCGCCGGTCTGAAGGGCTGAGCCCCCACCGCACCACCCTCCGTGCCCGTACCACTGGGCGCGGAGCCAGTCACCAGAGAATGAGGAACGTCAGCCGATGACCGCTGCCGTCACACCCGAAACCGGCGCCGCCGGTACGACCGAGGGGACCGCGTCAGGCATGACGCGCCGCCAGATACTCCAGGCCATGTCGGGCCTGATGGCCGGCATGTTCGTCGCCATCCTGGCCTCGACGGTCGTCTCCAACGCCCTGCCCCGGATCATCGCCGACCTGCACGGCACCCAGTCCTCGTACACCTGGGTCGTCACCGCCGAACTCCTCGCCATGACGGCGACCGTGCCGATCTGGGGCAAGCTCTCCGATCTGTACGACAAGAAGCTGCTCATCCAGCTCTCGCTGTCGATGTTCGTCGTCGGCTCGCTCGTCGCGGGCTTCTCGCACAGCGTCGGGCTGCTCATCGTCAGCCGTGTCGTGCAGGGCATCGGCGCGGGCGGTCTCACCGCGCTCGCCCAAGTCGTGATGGCGGCGATCATCCCGCCGCGCGAACTCGGCCGCTACTCCGGCATCTTCGGCGCCGTCTTCGCCGTCGGCACGGTCGCGGGCCCGCTGATCGGCGGGGTCCTGGTGGACACCTCCTGGCTGGGCTGGCGCTGGTGCTTCTTCATCGGCGTGCCGTTCGCACTGCTCGCGATCGTGCTGCTCCAGCTGACCCTGAAACTGCCCACGATCCGCCGCGAGGTGAGGATCGACTACGTCGGCGCCGTCCTCATCATGAGCGGGGTCAGCTCGCTGCTGCTGTGGGTGACCCTCGCGGGCAACCGCTTCGACTGGGCGTCCTGGCAGACCGCCGCGCTCGTCTCCGCCGGTGTGATCCTCCTGGCCACCGCGGTGTGGGTGGAGTCCCGGGTGGCGGAGCCGATCATCCCGCTGGACATCTTCCGCAACCGCACGGTCGCGCTGACGACCGTGGCGAGCCTGCTGGTCGGTGTCGCCATGTTCGGCGGCACGGTGTTCCTCTCCCAGTACTTCCAGATCTCGCTGGGCAAGTCCCCGACGATCGCGGGGCTGATGAGCCTGCCGATGATCCTCGGCCTGATGGTCTCGACGACCGTGGCCGGCCAGATCATCTCCTCCCGGGGCAAGTGGAAGGGCTTCCTCATCGCGGGCGGCGTCATCATGACCGCGGGCATGGGGCTGCTCTCCACGATCGGCGCCGACTCGTCGTTCGGCCTGCTCAGCGTCTACATGGTGGTCCTCGGCGTCGGCGTCGGCATGCTGATGCAGAACCTCGTGCTGGCCGCCCAGAACGACGTGCCCGCCTCCGAACTCGGCGCGGCCACCTCGGTCCTGTCGTTCTTCCGCAGCCTCGGCGGCGCCATCGGTACGAGCGCGCTCGGCGCGGTCCTCGGCCACCGGGTGGCCGAGGAGCTGAAGAAGGGCTTCGGCGGGGCGGCCGGGGGCGGCACCGGCGGCGGTGTCCCCGAACTCAGCAAGCTGCCGGAGCCGGCGCGCGTCATCGTGGAGAACGCGTACGGCGTCGCCACCGCCGACGTCTTCCTGATCGGCGCCCCCTTCGCGTTCCTGGCGCTCGTCGCGGTGCTCTTCATCAAGGAGAAGCCGCTGCGCACCCAGAGCGGCATGGAGCGCCTCGCGGAGGAAACCGCGGCGGCCCAGCCCGCCGCGCACTGACGGCGGCCGTCCGGGGCCCGCCGGGCCCCGGACGGCTTACCCGCCGCACCACCTGTCATGGTGTCGAGATGACAGCCCCCTCCCCCTCGCCCGACGACCCGTTCCCCGACCAGTTCGCCCGCACCCGGCGCTTCTCGCTGGGCGTGCCCCGGCAGTTCACCGTCTCCCCCGACGGCGAGCGGCTCCTCTTCGTCCGGGGCACCTCGGGCACCGACCCGGTGAGCCGCCTCTGGCTGTACGAGGACGGCGCGGAGCGGATGCTCGCCGACCCGCTCGGGCCGGGCTTCGCGGAGGAGGACCCCGGCGAGGTCCCGCCGGAGGAACGGGCCCGGCGCGAACGCGCCCATGAGACGTCGTCCGGCGTGGTCTCGTACGCCACGGACGCCTCGGTGCGCCTGGCGGTCCTCGCCCTCGCGGGCACCCTCTGGCTCGCCCCCACCGACGGCTCCGCCCCCCGCCGCCTGCCGACGGCCGGTCCCGCCGTGGACCCCCGCCCCTCCCCCGACGGCTCGCTGATCGCGTACGTCTCCGGCGGCGCGCTGCGTACGGTACGGGCGGACGGCACCGGCGACCGCGCCCTCGCCGGACCCGACGGCGCGCACCTCACGTACGGCCTGTCCGACTACGTGTCGCAGGAGTCCATCGGCCGTACGCGCGGCTACTGGTGGTCCCCGCGCGGCGACGCCCTCCTGGTCGCCCGCACCGACACCTCCGGCGTCCGGCGCCGCTACCTCACCGACCCGGCGCACCCCGAACGGCCGCCCCGCGAGCTGGCGTACCCGGCCGCCGGGACCCCCAACGCGAAGGTCTCGCTGCACCTCGTGCGTCTCTCCGGCGAGCGCATCCCGGTCCGGCTCCCCGAGGCGGCGGGCGACGGGCACCCCGAAGCCGCCTGGACGGACCGGGCGTTCGAGTACGTGGTGGCGGCGGGCTGGGACGACCGGGGTCCCCTGGTCTCCGTACAGACCCGGGACCAGCGCTCCGTGCACGTCCTCGCGGTGGACGAGGCGACCGGGGACACGACGACCGTGCACCGCGCACACGACCCGGCCTGGGTGGCCCTGCGCCCGGGCACTCCGCTGCGCCTGCCGTCCGGCGCGCTCGTCGTACCCGCGCACCCCGGCGGCGACACCCAGGGCCTGGACCTCGGCGGCGCTCCGACGCCCCCGGGCCTGGAGGTGCGCGAGGTGCTGGGGGCGGCGGACGGGCGGGTGTACTTCACGGGCGGCGACGAGCCCACCGAGGTCCACGTCTGGTCGTACGACACGGCCGGGGGCGGCCTGGTCCGGGTCTCCGGCATGCCCGGTGTGCACACCGCGGCGGTCGGGGGCCCGGTGGTGGTCCTCGACAGCCGGACGCCGGACGGCCATACGGTGACCGTGCTCCGGGACGGCGTGGAGGCGGGGCGCATCGCCGTCCTGGCCGAGGAACCGCTCGTCGTCCCGCGTCCCCTGGCCCTGAGCCTCGGCGCGCGCGAGCTGCGCAGCCGCCTCTATCTGCCGTCCTGGCACGCGCCGGGCGACGGACCGCTGCCGGTGCTGCTGAGCCCGTACGCCGGTCACGGCATGCAGGTCGTGCTGAAGGTGCGGACGTGGTGGACGGCGGTGGCCCAGTGGTTCGCGGAGCAGGGGTTCGCCGTGCTCGTCACGGACGGGCGGGGGACGCCCGGGCGCGGCGAGGCGTGGGAGAAGTCGGTGCACGGCGACCGCCTGACGGCCGTCCTCGATGACCAGATCGACGCCCTGCACGCGGTGGCCGCCGACCGCCCCGAGCTGGACCTGACCCGGGTGGCGATGCGCGGCTGGTCGTTCAGCGGGTATCTGGCGGCAGCGGCGGTTCTCCGGCACCCGGAGGTCTTCCACGCGGCGGTGGCGGGCGCGGCCCCGGCGGACCGGCGGCTCTACGACACCCACTGGGAGGAGCGGTTCCTGGGCCACCCGGACGTGCTGCCGGAGAACTACGACCGCAACTCGCTGCTGGACGAGGCCGCTTCGCTGACCCGGCCGCTGATGCTGGTGCACGGGCTCGGCGACGACAACGTCACCGTGGCCCACACGCTGCGCCTCTCCTCGACCCTGCTCGCCGCGGCCGCCCGCACACGGTGCTCCCGCTGTCCGGAGCCGGTCACCTGGTGGGCCGGGACCGCACGGCGAGCGGGCTGCTCCGGCTTGAGCTGGACTTCCTGCGGAGGTCGTTGGGGGGCTGACGGCCGGGTGGGGTCAGCTTTCCGGCCCCATGGGGTCGTCCAGTTCCCGCCCCGCCTCGCGCAGTGCCGCGACCGCCGCGCGGACCGAGGGCCGCCGGTCCGCGTCCGTCCGCCACACCGCGTGGACATGGCGGCGCATCAGCTGGCGCACCGGCACCAGCCGCACCCCGTCGGGCACCGGCCCCCGCCCCAGCCGGGGCGCGACGCACACTCCCATCCCGGCGGCGATCAGGGCGAGTTGCGTGTGGTGCTCGCCCGCGAGGTGGGCGATGCGCGGTTCGATGCCCTTGGAGCGGAGCGTGAACATCAGCCAGTCGTAGCAGAACTCACCCTCGGGCCAGGACACCCAGTCGTCGTCCGCGAAGTCCTCCAGGTCCACTTCGGACCGGTCGGCGAGCGGATGGTCCGACGGCATGGCGATGTCCGGGGCGTCGTCCAGCAGTTCGGCCCGGGTCAGCCCACCGGGCACCGGGAGCCGCTTGTTGCTCCAGTCCAGGACCACGGCGAGATCGATGTCGCCCCGGAGCACCGCCCGGATTCCCGCCTCCGGCTCCAGTTCCAGGGTGCGCACCCGCAGTTCGGGGTGGCCGGTGCGCAGGGCGAGCAGCGTGGCGGGGAAGAGGCCGCGCGCGGCCGTGGGGAACGCGCCGAGCCGGATCTCCCCCACGACCTCGCCGCGCTGGGCCTCGATGTCGGACTGGGCCAGCTCGACCTGCGAGAGGATGCGCGCCGCGTGGTCGGCGAGCAGCCGCCCCGCGTCGGTGAGCCGCACCCCGCGCCCGTTCCTGGCGAGGAGCTGCTGGCCGACCTCGCGCTCCAGCTTCGCCATCTGCTGCGAGACGGCCGACGTCGTGACGTGCAGCCCTTCGGCGGCGCCGCTGACCGAGCCGAGCCTGGCCAGGGCGTCCAGGGTGCGCAGGCGCTCCAGGTTCAACATGTAAGCGATGCTACGCGAAGCAGCGCACAAAATCTCACTTGTGCTAAGAGGTGGAGGCGGCGATCGTTGTCACCATGAGCGCCCCGACCGCCCCGAGAGCCATCCCCGAGCCGTGCCCGACCCCGGCCGCACCGCCGCCCTCCGCCAACGCCCCCGCTCCCACCCGGCGGCCGGCCCTGGACTGGCGGCTGCGTTTCGCGGCGCTCTCGCTGATCTGGGGCTTCAGCTTCCTCCTGATCAAGGTGGGGACCGACGCGTACGCCCCGTTCCAGGTGACCCTGGGGCGGCTCCTGTCGGGCACGGCGGTCCTCGCGGTGGTCATGGTGGTGAAGCGGGAGCGGCTGCCGCGCTCGACCAGGACCTGGGGCCATCTCGCGGTGGCGGCGTTCTTCCTCAACGCCCTGCCGTTCTCCCTGTTCGCGTACGCCGAGCTGTCCATCCCGTCCACGCTGGCGGGCATCTGCAACGCGACCTCGCCGCTCTGGGGCATGGCGCTGTCCCTCGTCGCCCTCTCGGAGGACCGGCCGACCCGCCGCCGCGTCGCCGGTCTCGGCCTCGGCTTCCTCGGCGTGCTGACGGTGCTCGGTGCCTGGCAGGGCTTCTCCGGGCTGGACTTCAGCGGCACGGCGATGGCGCTCCTGGCCTCGCTGAGCTACCCGGTCGGCTGGATCTACGTGCGCCGGACGCTGGCCGGCAGCGGCGCGTCGACCCTCGCGCTCACCGGCAGCCAGCTCTTCCTGGGCACCGTGCAACTCGCGGTCGTCACCCCGCTGTTCACCACCATTCCGGGCGGCTTCCCCATCGTGCCCACCCTGGCCGTCGTCGCGCTCGGGGCGCTTGGCACGGGCCTTGCGGTGCTGCTCCAGTACGGCCTGGTCAACGAGGTCGGGCCGACGACCGCGCAGATGGTCACCTATTTCATCCCGGTCATCGCCACGGCGGCCGGAGTGGCCGTCCTCGGCGAGCGGCTCAGCTGGAACACCCCGGTCGGCGCGCTCATCGTCCTGGCCGGGGCCGCGCTCACCCAGAGCAGACGACGCGCCTGAGGGGCCGGGGCTCACCCGTAACGCCGGTGCCTCATCCGTGTCGTCATGACCTCACCCGTAGCTCAGCGGCCTTGCCGGGCCCGCCGCCTGCGCCACCGCGTCGGCCAGCGGCCCGAGGTCCGCGTCGGTGAGCGGGGAGACGGTGATCCGGACGGCCTGGGGTGCGGCGATACGGAACCGGGCCCCGGGCGCCACCGCCCAGCCCGCCTGCAACAGCCGGGCCACCGCCCCCGTCTCGTCGCTCACCGGCACCCACACGTTCATCCCGCTGCGGCCGTACGCCTCCACACCGCGCTCCGCCAGGGCCAGGACGAGGGCGTCCCGGCGGCGGGCGTAGGAGCGGGCCACCTCGCGCGCGTCCACGGCGCCGGTGCTCCACAGGTGCACCACGGCCCGTTGCAGCAGGCGGCTGACCCAGCCGGGCCCGAGCCGCTGGCGGCCGGCCACCCGGTCGACGGTGACCGCGTCCCCGGTCAGCACCGCGACCCGCAGGTCCGGCCCGTACGCCTTGGCGACCGAACGGACGAACGCCCACCGGCCCGTGGACCCGGCCAGCGGGTACAGCGGCTGGTCCACGATGGCGTGGCCGTGGTCGTCCTCGATGAGCAGGACGTCCGGATGCCGGGCGAGGACCGCCCGCAGCCGCCCCGCCCGGTCCTCGGAGACCGTGGCCCCGGTCGGGTTCTGCGCCCGGTCCGTGATCACGACCGCCCGCGCGCCCGCCCGGAGCGCGGCTTCGAGCGCGTCCGGCAACGGCCCGTCGTCGTCCAGCGCCATCGGTTCGGGCCGCATGCCGAGTGCGGGCACCAGGTCCAGGAGTCCGCCCCAGCCGGGGTCCTCGACCGCGACCCGGTCGCCGGGCCTGAGGTGGGCGGAGAGCACCCGCTCGATCGCGTCCAGCGAGCCGGAGGCGGCGGCCACCGGCCCGTCCGGCACCCCGTCCGCGTCCATCGCGGCGCGCGCGAGCGCGGCGAACTCCGGGTCCACGGCCGCCTCTCCGTACAGCCCGGGCTCGCGGTCGTACGCCCCGGCGACCGACGCGAACGCCTCGCCCAGACTCGGCAGCAGCGCCGGATCGGGGCTGCCGTCGCCCAGATCCCGCACCCCGGGCGGTGCCTCGACCCGCATCGAACCGCGCGCGGTGCTCGCGGGGCGCGGCCTGATCCGGCTGCCCCGGCGCCCGGCGGTCTCGATCACCCCGCGCTCGCGCAGGGTGCGGTAGGCCGCCGCGACGGTGTTCGGATTCACCTCCAGCCGCGCCGCCAGCTCCCGCATGGGGGGCAGCACATGCCCGGGCGGCAGCTCGCCCGAGGCCACTCCGCGCTCGACGCTGGCGGCAATGTCCTGTGCGCGCCGTCCACTGATCCGATACTCTCCTAGCACAAACCACAGTATGCACTAGTGCAATGGAGTACGCAATGCCGGAGACCGCTTCCCAGCAGACCATGTCCCCGGACGCCTCATCCGGCTACGAGCCGACGGACCGCACCGTGCCCACCCGGTCGCGGGAGCGCGCCGCCTACGACCGGGAGACGGTCCACTCGATACTCGACGCCGCCTACCTCTGCCATTTCGGCTTCGTCCGCGACGGCGCGCCTGTCGTGCTGCCGACGCTCTTCGGCCGGGTGGGCGAGCGGCTGTACGTGCACGGCTCGACCGGTTCGCGGCCGCTGCGGGCGGCCGGGGGCGGCGACGAGGGGCTGCCCGTGTGTCTGACGGTGACCCATGTCGACGGCCTGGTGCTGGCCCGTTCGGCCTTCCACCACTCGCTCAACTACCGGTCGGTGGTCGTGCACGGCACCGCGCACACCGTGACCGACCCGGAGGAGCGGCGCGTCGCCCTGGACGCGATCGTGGACCAGGTGGTGCCGGGGCGCTCGAAGGACTCGCGGCCCGCCGACGCCAAGGAGCTGGCCGCCACCGCCGTCGTCCGGCTGGATCTGCGGGAGGTCTCCGCCAAGATCCGCACGGGCGGCCCGAACGACGACCCCCGGGACCTCGGCCTGCCGTACTGGTCCGGTGTCGTCCCCGTCGCCCCGGCCTACGGCACCCCGGTCCCGGCGGACGACCTGGACCCGTCGATCGGCGTACCGGCGTACCTGCCCTAGCGGCGGGCGTCGGCGCGATCCACGGCGACCGGCGCTCCCGCCGCCGCCCCCGAGGCCACCGGTCCGGAGGGCGGCCGGGGCGTGGAGGACTGCGCGATGAGGGCGCCGGCCAGGACGAGCGCGCCGCCGATGAGCTGGGGCGCGGCCAGGTGCTCGCCGAGGAGGACCCAGGCGAGGACGGTCGCGATGACCGCTTCGAGGCAGGCGACGACGCCCGCGACGGCCGGTGAGAGCAGGCGTACGGAGATCACCCCGGTGACGTACGCGATGACGGTGGCCAGCAGCACGATCCAGACGAGCAGCAGCCAGGCCGGCACCGCGGCGCCGTCCATGACCGTGTCGCCGCCGAGCACCGACCAGTCCATGCCCCAGGGGCGGGCGATCGCGGTGAGCACGAGGGCGCCGATCAGCAGTCCGTACGCGATGACGCCGACCGGGTGCGGGGGTTCGGCGCCGCCGCCCTGGTCGGAGAGGACGAAGTAGCCGACCTGGCAGCAGGCCGCGCCGAGCGCGAGGGCCAGCCCGATCACGTCGAAGCTCAGCCCGGCCCAGACCTCGACCACGCAGGCGAGTCCGCCGGCCGCGAGGACGACCCCGAGAGCCGCCGCCCGCGTGACCGGGCGCCGCTGCACGAAGCGCACCCAGCCGAGGACGAGCGCGGGCGCGAGGTATTCCACCAGGAGCGCGACGCCCACCGGGATACGGGAGATGGCGGCGAAGTAGCAGGCCTGCACGCCCGCGACGGCGAGCAGCCCGAAGCCGAGCAGGAGCACGGGGCGGTTGCGCACGAGCGCGCGGTGGCGCCAGGCCACCGGCAGCATGACGAGCGCGGCGCCCGCCACCCGTAGCCAGACGACGTGGAGCGGGTCGAGCCCCGCCTCGATCAGCGGCTTGGCCGCCACTCCGGAACCACCGAATGCGAAGGCCGAGGCAAGGGCGAGTCCCAGGCCGGCGCTTCTCCCCTGAGACGCGTGCATCGGCACATCATGACAGCTGCGGTCAGGACCGTCACCCCGGTGACACCTGACTCGTACAGCGCTCGGCGGGAGGGGCAACCGACGCCCCGTTCACACACGTCCCACAGGGCGGAGTGGTTGTTCGCGGCGCGGCGGGAGGGGGACCGGGGTGAGCTGGCTGGTGTCCCTGCCGGCGCTCGACGGGCGCGAGTACGTCTACCGGGTCCACGCGCCCCTGGACGCCCTGCCGGCGGATCTGTTCTGGTGCGCGTTCCACTGCCACGACGACGGACCGCACCCCCGCGCGTCCGACCGCTTCGACGCGGCGCGGATCTGGCCCCTCACCGCGGACACGTGAACGGCGAGGAGCCCGGCCCACGGCGGGGCTCAGTGCTCGTCGGCGAGAATGAGGTACAGCTTCTTGCGGGCCTCGTTGATGACGGCGACCGCCTTGTCGCGCTGGTCGGACGAGCCGGTCTTCCAGACCTGCCCGAACGCCTCCATCAGACCGAACCCGGCCTGCCGGACCTCGTTCATGCTCTCCCAGTCGACTCCGCGCCCGGCCTCTTCCCAGGGCGCCTCGGGACCGGTCTCGGCCTCGGTGCGGCCGGTGTCGGTGAGCGTGAAAAGCTTCTTGCCGCCCTCGCTCGCGCTGGTGATCAGCCCCTCGTCCTCCAGCAGCTGAAGGGTCGGGTACACCGAGCCGGGGCTGGGCCGCCAGGCCCCGCCGCTGCGCTCGCCGATCTCCTGGATCATCTCGTACCCGTGCATCGGCCGGTCCTTGAGCAGCGCCAGGATCGAAGCGCGCACGTCACCGCGCCGCGCCCTCCCCCGACCGCCGCCCCGGCCGCGTCCGCCACCGAACGGCCCCCCGCCGAACGGCGGCCCGAACGGCCCGAACGCCGCCCGCTGCCCCTCGAAACCACCACGTCGCCCCTCGGGGCCGTACGGGCCACGCCCGTGACCATGTGCATGTCCATGCTCGAATCCATGTGAACGCATGACGTACTCCTCTGCTTACGTTGATCTTTCGGTTATCGCTGTACTGTCGCGATGCCTCAACGATATATCGGAACCGATCGCATGACAACCCCTGCCCGGAGCGGCCGGGCGAGCGTCCGTATCATCCCGACGTGACCTCGCCTCTCCTGTCGCTTCCGCTCCGCAAGCTCGCCGCCTTCGGCACCGTCGCCGGCCTGTGCCTCTTCGCCTGGTGGGCCGTACAGCCCGCCGGCGGCAGCTGCCCCGACAAGGGTCTGACCCTGTCCTCCGGCACCGACGAGGGGCTGACCCTGTCCTCCGACCCGTACGGATCCACCTACGACCCGGACCACGACCCGGACTACGACCCGTGCGCGCAGGCCCGACACCCGCGCCTGTACGGCTGGTTCGGCCTGTAGACGGCCGCTCCGGTTCGGGCGACCTGAGCGCCGGCGATAGCGTGACCCCATGACGGACGGGGAAGAGCCGCTGCTCGGCGGTATGGCGAATGCGGGGGCCGTCTTCCGCCGAGGTGAGCTGGTGGAGCGGCCCGCACCACGCCACGCGCGCGAACTCCACGCGCATCTCCGGGTGCTGAAGGAGCACGGCTTCGACGCGGCGCCGACCCCTGTGGACCTCACCGCGGACGGCCGTGAGCGGCTGACGTTCATCCCCGGCGACGTGGCGCTGCCGCCGTTCCCGGACTGGGCGATGACGCCTTCCGCCCTCGCGTCGGTGGGGCGCCTGCTGCGGCGGCTGCACGAGGCGGGTGCGGCCGTCCCGGCCGATACCCGCGCCGCGTGGCCCACGGACCTCGCCGACCCGGAGGGCGGGACGCTCGTATGCCACAACGACATGTGCCCGGACAACGTCGTCTTCCGCGACGGTCGCGCCGCGGCCCTGATCGACTTCGACCTGGCGGCCCCGGGCCGCGCCCTCTGGGACGTCGCCATGACGGCCCGCTACTGGGCGCCCATGCTCGATCCCGAATCCGCGGCCGCGCTCTACCCCGCCGGTCTGGACCCGGTCGCACGGCTGCGGATCCTCGCCGACGGTTACGGACTCCCGGCGGGGGAACGCGCCGGACTGCCCGGCGTCATCGAGCAGGCCACGGAGGTCTGCCGCGCCTTCGTCGCGCGCCGCGTGGCCGACGGAGACCCCGTCTACGTCCGGGCGTTGGCCGAGCGCGGTGGATGGGAACGCTGGGACCGCGTACAGACCTGGCTGGTGGACCACCGCCGGACGTTCACAGCCGCCCTGCTGGACTGAGCCGTACGCTCGCCCCATGCCCCGCAACGCGAAGAAGGCCCGGCGGCTGGTCGCCGACGGGCACACGTATCGGTGGACGCTGCGCCACCGGCACGACGACGGCGGGCCCTGCCGCCAGATCCTCACGCTCCACCGCGAGCCGGGCGGACCCCTCCGCATCGTCTTCACCGAGGGCCCGGACCGTTATGTCCCGGGCGGCGCTCTCCTGGGCTCCGGAGACGTGGGCCACGTCGGGGGCGCCTCCCTCAACCTGCACGAACCGGGTGCCGTCCGCGCGCTGCTCGATGCGGCGAAGGCCCAGGGATGGCAGCCGTCGGACGGGCGCCAAACGGAGCTGGACGGCTGGACCCTGCTGGACGCGGCCGCCGCCCTGCGGGAGCAGAACGCCGGCAGAGCACCGCATCACGTTCACGGCGCGGGCTCGGCCAGCGCGTTGAGCGCGGGCCTGAGCAACGCGGCAATTCGTTCGGGCGACGCCTCGCGCAACACGGGCAGCCCCAGGAGCTGATGACCGATGGTCACCCCGAGCAGGGTGGTGACCGCCAGGGCGGCGCGGAGGTCCCGATCGTCGGTCGCCGGGACGGCGGCACCCGCGTCCGCGATCTGACCGCCGAGCGCGGTCCGTACATGATCGGCGGCCGCCGGATCGGTGAGCATGGACCGCAGCACCGCGAGCGTCCCCTCGGGCAGACCGCCCAGCTTCAGGCCCAGCGTGGCCAGCATCCGGTCGGCGAACGCGTCACCGTCCGCGTCCTCCGGAGGCGGCGCGGTGAACGTCTGCACCGCCCGGCCGAACAGCTCCCGCTTCGAGCCGAAGTACTGCATGACCAGGGCCGGGTCCACGCCGGCCGCGCCCGCCACCGCGCGGATGGTCGTCCGGTCGAACCCCTTGGCGGCGAACTCCTCCCGGGCGCTTTCCAGGATGCGCGCCTCCGTGGCGCGGCGGCGGTCGGCGCGGGTCTCCCGGGGCGTGGTCACGCCGCGACTCTACAGCCGTTGACCGAACCCCTCGCCCCGCCCTACGGTCACACTCAACAAGCGTTGAGCGAATGGAGCCGTGCCGTGCCGCAACCGGAAACCTCCCGTGCCCGTAGCCCCCACGAGGCCCTGGCCGCCTATCACCGGGCCATGCTCGACAAGTCCGCGGACGATCTCGCGGACCTGTACGCGGCCGACGCGGTGCACGAGTTCCCCTTCACCGCTCCCGGCTTTCCCCCGCGCTACGAGGGCCGCGAGGCCGTGCGCACCGGCTACCGGGCGGTCTGGGGCGCGAGCCCCGTACGGATCGACGAGGTCAGGACGGTGTCCGCGTACGGAACGGACGACCCGGAGGTGATCGTCGCCGAACACGTGGTGGCGGGGACGCTCCCGGCCACGGGCGCCGCGTTCACCGTCCCCGGCCTGCTCGTGCTCCGGGTCCGCGACGGCCTGATCACCCATGTCCGCGACTACATGGACACCGCGGCCCTCGCCGCCGCCAGGGGCTGAGGCCGGCCGGGCTCACCCCTCGCGCAGCCCCAGCAGATACACCGCCGTCACCGCCACTCCCCGGTCCCCGTCCTCCGCCAGCTCCCCGAGCGCCCGCGTCGCCGTCGGGCCCGGGATGTCCGCCAGCGCCTGGGTGAGGCGGCGGCGGGCGGGCGCGTCGAGGGCCGGGTCGGCGAGGCGGCCGACGAGCGCGGAGGCGATCCGCTCGGCCGTCTCCGCATCAGCGGCCAGCACACCGAGCGCGTCGGCCGCGTCCACGTCCCGCACCGCCTCCGCGACCATGCCGATGAGCGTCGGCACCGCATCGGCCACCCCGCGCGCACCCAGCGCGGGCGCGGCGTACCGGCGCACCGCGACATCGGGGTGCCCGAGGGCGTCCCGCAGCAGCGCGCTCGCGGCCTCGCCCGGGATCCCGGCGACCGCGCGGACCGCACGGGCGCGCACCGCCGCGTCGGGCGAGTCCAGGCCCTCCGCCAGCAGGGTGAGCCCGCCGCCGGACCGTGCCAGGGCCCACCGCAGCGCACCGGCCACGCTCGCATCCGGCTCGCTCAGCACCGCCTCGACCAGGGCCTCCACCGGCACGGGCGCCCCGCCCGCCGAGGACAGCGCCGCCCGCTGCCGGGTGCCCGGGCTGGCGGAGCCCAGGGCCTGAAGAAGGGCGACGGTACGCAGGACGCCCTCCCAGTCCCCCGGCTCGGCGGCACCGATCCGGCTCAGCCGGTTCAGCAGCTCCGTCTCGCTCGCGATCCGTTCCCGGGTCCGCCGGACGAGGTCGTCCACGAGACCGGCCGGGCTGAAGCCGGGATCGTCCAGGGCGCGCCCCACCTCGCGCAGCGAGAGGCCGAGGGACCGCAGGCTCTCGATGTGGAAGATGCGCCGGACGTCCTCGCCGGAGTACTCCCGGTACCCGACGTCGTTGCGCCCCGTCGGCCGCACCAGCCCCAGCGACTCGTAGTGCCGCAGCATGCGCGCACTGACCCCGGACCGCCGCGCCACCTCACCGATCAACACGTAGGGCCTTTCGTTTTGGATCAGGCTGGATCACCGTACGGCCCGAGGGCCACCCTCCGCTTCGCCTCCTCGATCGCGAAGTCGAACCCGGCGTCCGGGTCGCGCCGCAGCTCCTCGGTGGCGAGCGCGTGCTCGCGGATCCGGGTTTCGGGGTGCGCGGCGGCGTCGTGCAGCACCGCACCGGCCGCCGCACCGAGCGCGATCAGCGCCCGGCTGAGGCTCAGCCGCGTCTCGCGGGCCCCGCGCCCGAGCTGCCCGGCCAGCACCGCGGCGAGCGCGGGCGCCTCGTCCTCGGGCACGAGGACGACCGCGGTCCGCCAGGCGGTGCGCGCCACCTCCTCGTCAGGGTCGGTGAGCAGGGCCCGGGTGAGCGCCGGCCAGGCCCGCCGGTCCCCGGTCTTGGACAGCGTGTGCAGGGCCTGGCTGCGGGCCCGCGGGCGCTCCGAGCGGAGCTCGCCGACGAGCCTGGGCACCGTCAGGTCCTGCGGGTGCCGGGTGAGCGCCCAGGTCAGCATCTCCCGTACGGAGAAGTCCGGCTCGGCCGCGCACCGCTCCACGAGCCGGTCCACCAGCCGCGCGTCCGGCGCCGATCCGACCGCCAGCGCGGTCCGCAGCCGCACCGACGCGTCCGCGTGTTCCAGCCCGCGCAGCGCGCGCGTGAGGGCCGTGTCCTCATTCGCCGTGGTCATCGGAACCACCTCCTCGCGGCCGAGTGAAGCGGTTGTCACCGTGACAAGGTCAAGCCCGGCGCGATTTCGGGGCCACCGGTCCGCGATTGGCCTTGGTTCCGCGCCGGGACGGAGACCTACGGTCGGCGCATGAGGATTCGCACCGTAGACGCGTTCACCGACCGTCCCTTCTCCGGCAACCCCGCAGGGGTCCTGCTGTTCGGTCCCGAGGGCTTCCCCGAGGACCCCTTCCTCCAGCGGGTCGCCGCCGAGCTGAACCTCTCCGAGACCGCGTTCGCCCACCCGCTGCCGCCGGGCGGCGACGCCGACTGGGCGCTGCGGTGGTTCACCCCGGTCACCGAGGTGGACATGTGTGGCCACGCCACCCTCGCCACGGCCCACGTCCTGCACACCACGGGCGCCGCCACCGGCACGGTCCGCTTCGCCGCCCGGTGCGGCACGCTGACGTCTGCCGCGCACCCGGACGGTTCGCTCACGCTCGACTTCCCGACCGCCCCGCTGACCCCCGAGCCCGCGCCGGACGGCCTCGCGGAAGCCCTGGGGGCGGAGCCGCTGTCCGTGCACGACACGGGTGCGCAGGTCGGGGACCTGCTGGTGGAACTGAAGGACGAGGCGGCCGTACGGGCGCTGGCCCCGGACTTCGCGGCGCTGGCCGCCCTCTCGCGGCGCGGCGTCATCGCCACGGCCGCCGCTGCGCCGCTGGGTGCGTACGACTACGTCTCGCGCGGCTTCTTCCCGGCCGTGGGCATCGACGAGGACCCGGTGACCGGCAGCGCGCACACCGCCCTGGCCCCCTTCTGGTCGGCCCGGCTCGGCCGCGACGAGCTGACCGGCCTCCAGGCCTCCGCGCGCTCGGGCCTCGTACGGACGTCGCTGCGCGGCGCGCGCACCCTGCTGACGGGCCACGCGGTCACGGTGCTGGACGGCGAACTGCTCGTCGGCCCGTAGGGCGTGTCCGCAAAGTCCCGGAGCTCACGGGGTGGGCAGCCAGCCCACCTTCCCGGCGAGCAGCGCGTAACCGACGAACGCGCCGATGTCCAGGAGGGCGTGCGCCGCGACGAGCGGGCCCACCCGCTGCCAGCGCCGGTAGAGCAGCACGAAGACGACGCCCATCACCATGTTGCCGACGAAGCCGCCGATGCCCTGGTAGAGGTGGTACGAACCGCGCAGCACCGAGCTCGCCACGAGGGCCGCCATCGGCGTCCAGCCCAGCTGCCCCAGCCTGCGCAGCAGATAGCCGACGACGATCACCTCCTCCAGTACGGCGTTCTGGAGGGCCGACAGGATGAGCACGGGGAACTTCCACCACACGTCGGGCAGCGACTCGGGCACGACGGTGAGGTTGAAGCCGGCGGCCCTGGCCACGAGGTAGAAGGCCAGCCCGGCGCTGCCGATGCCCGCCGCGACGACCGCGCCCCGTGCCACGTCCTGGCGCGGCCGGGTGCGGTCGAAGCCGAGGACCCGCAGCCCGGTCCCTTCCCGGATGAGCAGATGCGCGACAAGCGCGACGGGCACCAGCGCGGTCGTGATGCCGAAGAGCTGCCAGGCGAGATCCAGCCAAGGGCGGCCCGGGGCGGCCGAGCTGTTGAGGGTCGCCGCCTGATCCTTCAAACCCCCTGGTTTCGTCAGCGATCCGACAAAGCTGATAAGGGCGGACACGCCACTCGCCCCCAGCGAGAGCGCCAGAACCAGCACCGTCTCGGACCGGAGAATCCGTTGTGACACGGCCTCCTGGGGATAAGAATCAGCCACGCGCCCCGCCTCCACCTGTACACCTGCCCTCAGTTGTGCATTCGCGTCCCACGTCCCTCGCCGCCCCGCTAGGGTCTCGAATGCAGGTACGAAGATCATGCGCGACTGGCCGGGGGACGAGCGCCATTGCCGATGGTGTGGTCCCCCTTTTCCTTGTACATCCTCAAGGAGGGGCACCACCGACATGGGACGTCACAGCTTGCCCGATGACCGCGCGGCGGCCGGAGGCGGGGACCGTCCACCGCGCCGCCGCCGGACCGTGGCCATCGCCACCGTGCTCGTCCTCGCCGTGGCGGGAGGAGCGGCGGTCGCGGCCCAGGGCGGCCTGCTCCCGTTCTCGAAGTCGTGCGAGGAGAGCGCGGTCCACCTGTCGATGGTGGCCTCCCCGGACATCGCCCCCGCCGTACGTGCCATCGCCGACCGGGCACGTACGGACGAGGTGCGCTCCGACGGGCGCTGCGTCGACGTGAACGTGGTGGCCCGAGACTCGTACAAGGTGGCGGACGCGCTCGCGAGCGGAACCCGCCCCGACTACCAGATATGGCTGCCCGACTCGGACCTGTGGCTGACCAGGGCCAAGGGCGCCGGGGACGGCACCCCCATCACCCCGGGCGGCTCCGTCGCCACCTCACCGGTCACCCTCGCCACGGTCCCCGCGGCCGCCGAGCACCTCGGCTGGCCGAAGAAGACGTACACCTGGGCCGAGTTGACGGGCGCGGCCATGGAGTCCGACCGGGTACGCCTCGGCTCCGCCGACCCCGCGCGCTCGGCGACCGGTCTGCTGGCCCTCAACAGCATCGGCACCTCCGCCGGAAAGCAGGGCGGCGACAGCGACACCCGGGTCGCGGCCACCGCGAAGCTGCTCGCCCAGCGGATGTCCGACGGGGACACCCAGGTCGTGGCGACCCTGCCGCAGGACGGCTCGGGCGCCGAGGAGGGCAACCCGGCGCGCAACCAGGCGGTGCTCCTCTCCGAACAGGCCGCCTTCGCCCACAACGCCGAGTCGGCGGCCGACGGCAAGCTGGACCTGTTCTATCCCGAGGACGGCACCCCGCTGCTCAACTACCCGCTCACGATGGTGGACGAGCGCCGCCAGTCCACGGACGAGAGCCGGGCCGCGCTGCGGTTCATGATCCTGCTCTCCGAGGAGAGCTCCCTGACCACCCTCCGGGAGCACGGCTTCCGGACCACCTACGGCGCGGCGGACGACAAGCTGGTCGCGGCGGCGGGCGGCCGGTCGCCCCAGCCGTACGACGCGACGCAGCCGCCCGCCCCGACGGACGAGGCGCTCCAGGAGACGCTCGGCATGTGGACGATCACCGTGCAGAGCGCGCGGCTCACCACCGTCGTAGACGCCTCCGGCTCCATGGCCGCGACGGTGCCGGGCCGCAACCAGTCCCGGATGGACGTCACCAAGGCCTCGCTGATCCAGGCGCTCAACCAGTTCACCCCGAACGACGAGATCGGGCTCTGGGAGTTCGCGACCACGCTCGACGGGGACAAGGACTACCGCCAGCTGGTGAAGACGGCCCGGCTCGGCGACCCCGCGAAGGGCAGCGGCACCCACCGGGAGAAGCTGGCCGCCGCGTTCGCCGCGCTGCGCCCGGTGCCGGACGGCGCGACCGGGCTGTACGACACCGCCCTGGCCGCGTACAAGGAGGCGCAGCGCACCTATGTGAAGGGCAAGTTCAACGCGGTGGTGATCCTCACGGACGGGTCGAACCAGGACGAGCGGTCCATCTCGCGCTCCGCCCTCGTGGACGAGCTGAAGTCCATCGCCGACCCGACGCGCCCGGTCCCGCTGCTGGCCATCGCCGTCGGGCCCGAGGCGGACCGCGAGGAGCTGGACGAGATCGCCAAGGTCACCGGGGGCGGCGGCTACCAGGTGAGCGACCCGGCCGAGATCCAGGCGGTGATCCTCCAGGCGGTGATGACGGCGGGCCAGGGCGCCCGCGCGGCCGGCGAGTAGAGGGCCGGCGCCGGTCGCCGGTGAGCAGGGGCCGGGGGCCGGTCCGCAGCACGGACCGGCCCCGCCCTCACGGTGCCGGGATGCCCGCCGGCCAGGTGTGCACGGGGTCGCCGCCCTGCATCAGCTCGCCGTAGCGCCGGGTCATCGCGGCGAGCGCGGCGCCCCGGTCGAGGCCCGCCTCGCGCGCCCGGTGGTAGGTGTCCGCCTGCCAGGACGCGCCGTTCGTCCGCCGCTTGCAGCGCTCCTCGATGATCCCGAGGTAGTGCTCCCGGTCCGCCGGCTCGATGTTCCAGCCGTCGAGCCCGGCGGCGGCGAGCGGCAGCAGCTCGTCGCGCACCAGCTTGGTCACGGGCACCCGGGTCAGCCCGCCGGAGCGGCCGGGTCGGGGCCACAGCAGCTCGGCCTCGATGCCGTGGCGGCACGCGGTCTCGAAGTTCTCCGCGGCGGCGGAGAACGGCATCCGGGTCCACACCGGACGCGACTCCTCCGCCAGCGCCCGGACCAGGCCGTAATACAGCGCGGTGTTGGCGATGACGTCGGCGACGGTCGGGCCCGCGGGCAGCACCCGGTTCTCCACGCGCAGGTGCGGGACGCCGTCGGCGATCCCGTACACCGGGCGGTTCCAGCGGTAGACCGTGCCGTTGTGGAGGACCAGCTCCTTCAGCTGGGGCACCCCGCCGTCGGCGAGGACGCGCAGGGGCTCCTCCTCGTCGCAGATGGGCAGGAGCGGCGGGAAGTACCGCAGGTTCTCCTCGAAGAGCTCCTCGACCGACCCGATCCACTTCTCCCCGAACCAGGTCCTGGGCCGCACGCCCTGGTTGCGCAATTCGGGCGGCCGGGTGTCCGTGGCCTGCTCGAACAGCGGCGGCCGCGACTCCCGCCACACCTCGCGGCCGAAGAGGAACGGCGAGTTGGCTCCCAGGGCGACCTGGACGGCGGCGACGGCCTGCGCCGCGTTCCACACGTCGGCAAAGCGTTCCGGAGTGACCTGGAGATGCAGTTGCAGCGAGGTGCAGGCCGCCTCCGGGGTGATCGATCCGGCGGTGGCGACCAGCCGCTCGACGCCTTCGATATCGAGCGAGAAACTCTCGCCGCGCGCCGCCAGCATTTGATCGTTCAGGAGGGCGTAGCGGTCGACGTCGGAGAGATTGGACCGGACCATGTCGTCACGGCCGAGCGTCGGCAGGATTCCGATCATCATGATCCCGGCATCGACTTCACCGGCCTTCCGGTCGGCATATCCGAGCCCGGTCCGCAGCTCTTCTGCCAACTGATCCAGAACACGCCCCGACAGATGATGGGGGACTATGTTCACCTCAAGATTGAACATCCCCAGTTCCGTCTGGAAATCGTGACTCGCGATGCGCTCCAGTACCTGCCCATTCAACATCTTCGGCATGGCGTCGGCGCCCGTGAGATTCAGTTCGATCTCCATGCCCATGAGGTTGCGCGGCCGGTCGAACCGCCGCTCGGCCAGGAGCCCGGACAGCGCCTCCACGCACTGGTGCAGCTTCCTCCGATACCTCTGCCGGTCGGACAGGTCAAAGTCGCCCGCGACGACCTTCTCCCCCATCGAAGGGTCCTCCTCACGTGGCCGGCACGCGGCCCGCGCCGCCCGCATCACGATCGATAATGCCCGCAGGACGTGATCCGTAACGCCCCGCGGACGGCGCACACACGCTAATCTGAGCGCCGGGGCCCCGGGCACATTCACTCGGCATGACGCACCGGGTCGTTTCCCCGTACGGCGGGCCCGTAAAGCGCCGATGGGTTTCGGCCGACCGCGGCGCGGGAAAAACCCGAGGCGGCGGCTGCGCCGCTCGCGCCGAATCAGCATGATCTCCGCATAATAAAGTCCGGATACCGCCTTGCCGGCAATAGCCGTGGCGGCTAGTGGAAACACCGCGTGAACACGTGTCGTATAAACTCCGCGGACGAGGCAGAGAGTTGACGCACCGGCTCAGTCACCGGCCTCCTCTGGCCCCGCACGCCGACAACGCCGTCCGCACCCGCCCGCGCACCACCGTGTCTCCGAAGTGAGAGGCGACCCACTATGCCGCTGCATGTTCCCTTGGCCCCCGCGCCCGCGCTGCGCAGCGTCCTCGCGGCGCTCGGTTCACCGACCGCGGTCCGCGAGGCCCGCACGCCCGCCCTGCGGTCCGCACAGGGACCTCTGAGCCCCGAACACCCGCTCCCCGTCCATGTGCTGGGCGTCGCCCCGGGCGGGCTCGGACCCGCCACCCGGCTCGCCGCCTGGCGCTTCCAGATCCGCAGCTCGGAGCGGGCGGTGGCGGCGGCGGACACCATGCTCACCGCGGACGGCTGGGCCTTCTCGCACTTCTTCGAGGGCCCGTACATCGCCTCGACGGAGCTGGCACTGCGCCAGGCCGAGGGGATGAGCGGTCCCTACCAGCCGCGGCTGCTGTCCATCCCCGACCTGTACATGCTGGCCCTGTGGCTGCACGGCGACCCCACGGCGGACGCCTCCTGCGGCGCGCCGGGTCCGGACGACGTGCTCGTGCCTCTGTCCCCGGCGCCGCCCGGCTTCGCCGCCCACCGGCCGCACCGGGCCGCCGACCTGCTGCCGGTGATCACCACCCGCATCACGCCCGGCCCCGGTCCACTGCTGGGCTCGCCCGCCCCGGCCTGAGGCCGGCGGCCGCCCTCTCCGCGTGCTGTGCCCCGTCGCCCCGTCCGGCGGCGGGGCACAGCACGCGGTCGCGCGGAGGGCACCCGCCCATCCGGACTAGTCCCATCCGGCCACCCCGAACCACCCGAAGTGACAGTGCAGTTGAGTTGAACCGTCCGGGCGGGTGACGCGTCATGGGAGGAGTGGAAGCGCTGCGGCGAAATCCCTGCGGATTGTCGCCCGTGGGGCAACACTGGGATTCGACCGATCGATACGGGGGCGGTCATGAACACCTCTTCACACCGCAGGTCACTCAACTCGACGCAGCGAAAGAACCCATCCATGTGCCAGCATCAGCCACCCTGCCCGACAGCCGACTCAGCCGACCGGGAAGCCGCCCGCCAGGTGGCCCACCACCCGGAGCAGGGCTGGAGCCTGCTGTGCAACGGCGTCCTGCTCTTCGAGGACACCGGTGAGCTGCTTCCGGACGGGCAGATCATCGCCCCGCACAGGCCCCTGGCGGCGAGCGGGGTCGTCAAAGCCGCCTGAGCGGACCGTACGGAAAAGAAGAAGGGGCCGGCCCGGAGAAGAGTCTCCGCACCGGCCCCGACGCATGTCCGCGTCAGTTGTCGTACTCGTCCAGGGGCGGGCACGAGCAGACGAGGTTGCGGTCACCGAACGCACCGTCGATCCGGCGCACCGGCGGCCAGTACTTGTCGGCGGCCGAGACACCGGCCGGGAAGACCGCGACCTCGCGGCTGTACGCGTGCTCCCACTCCCCGCCGAGCGCGGCGGCGGTGTGCGGGGCGTTGGCGAGCGGGTTGTCGTCCGCGCTCCACTCCCCCGACGCGACCTTCTCGATCTCGGCGCGGATCGCGATCATCGTGTCGCAGAAGCGGTCCAGCTCCGCGAGGTCCTCGCTCTCGGTCGGCTCGATCATCAGCGTCCCGGCGACCGGGAACGACATGGTCGGCGAGTGGAACCCGTAGTCGATGAGCCGCTTGGCGACGTCGTCGATGCTGACGCCGGTCGCCTTGGAGATCGGGCGCAGGTCCACGATGCACTCGTGCGCGACCAGACCGGCCGGGCCGTTGTACAGGATCGGGTAGTGCGGCTCCAGGCGCTTGGCGATGTAGTTGGCCGCGAGCACGGCGACCTGCGTCGCGCGCTTCAGGCCCTCGCCGCCCATCAGGCGTACGTACGCCCACGAGATGGGGAGGATGCCGGCGGAGCCCCACGGGGCCGCCGAGATCGGACCGACGCCCGTCTCCGGGCCCGCCGCGGGCTGGAGCGGGTGGTTGGGCAGGTACGGCGCCAGGTGCGCGCGCACCCCGACCGGGCCGACGCCGGGGCCGCCGCCGCCGTGCGGGATGCAGAAGGTCTTGTGCAGGTTGAGGTGCGAGACGTCGCCGCCGAACCGGCCGGGCTTGGCCAGGCCGACCAGCGCGTTGAGGTTGGCGCCGTCGACGTAGACCTGACCGCCGGCGTCGTGCACCTCGGCGCAGATGTCGGCGACGTGCTCCTCGAAGACGCCGTGCGTCGACGGGTAGGTGATCATGAGCACGGCCAGCTCGTCGCGGTACTGCGCGATCTTGGCGCGCAGGTCCTCGATGTCGACCTCGCCGTCGTCGGCGGTCTTGACGACGACCACCTTCATGCCGGCCATCACGGCGCTCGCGGCGTTGGTGCCGTGCGCGGAGGACGGGATCAGACACACGGTCCGGTTCTCGTCGCCGTTGGCGCGGTGGTACGCGCGGACGGCCAGCAGCCCCGCGAACTCGCCCTGCGATCCGGCGTTCGGCTGGAGGGACACCGCGTCGTAACCGGTGACCTCGGCCAGCCGCTCCTCCAGCTCGCGGATCAGCGTCAGGAAGCCCTGCGCCTGCTCGGCGGGCGCGAACGGGTGCAGCGCGCCGAACTCGGGCCAGGTGATCGACTCCATCTCGGCGGTCGCGTTCAGCTTCATCGTGCAGGAGCCGAGCGGGATCATGCCGCGGTCCAGCGCGTAGTCGCGGTCGGCGAGCTTACGCAGGTAGCGCAGCATCGCGGTCTCGGACCGGTGCTGGTGGAAGACCGGGTGGGTGAGGATCGTGTCGGTGCGCAGCAGCGCCTCGGGCAGCGTGTCCTCGGTGGTGGCGTCCAGCGCCTCGACGTCCCCGTCGGCACCGAAGGCGGCCCAGACGGCGGCGACCTGGGTGCGGGTCGTCGTCTCGTCGCAGGCCAGCGAGATGGTGTCGGCGTCGACCAGGCGCAGGTTGACCCCGCGCTCCCGGGCGTCGGCGAGGACCTCGCCCGCCCGGCCGGGGACGCGGACGGTGAGCGTGTCGAAGTGGGCGCCGGTCACCACGTCGACCCCGGCGGCGCGCAGGCCCGCCGCGAGGATCGCGGCGTAGCGGTGGGTGCGCCGGGCGATCGTGCGCAGGCCCTCGGGGCCGTGGTAGACGGCGTACATGCCGGCCATGACGGCGAGCAGCACCTGAGCGGTGCAGATGTTGCTGGTGGCCTTCTCGCGGCGGATGTGCTGCTCGCGGGTCTGGAGGGCCAGGCGGTACGCCTTGTTGCCGTCGGCGTCCACGGAGACGCCGACCAGGCGGCCGGGGAGGCTGCGGGCGAACTTGTCGCGGACCGCCATGTAGCCGGCGTGCGGGCCGCCGAAGCCCATCGGGACGCCGAAGCGCTGCGTGGTGCCGACGGCGATGTCGGCGCCCAGCTCGCCGGGCGAGGTGAGCAGCGTGAGGGCCAGCAGGTCGGCGGCGACGGTGACGATCGCGCCCAGCTCGTGCGCCTGGTCGATGACGGGCTTGAGGTCCCGGACGGCCCCGGAGGCGCCGGGGTACTGGAGGAGCACGCCGAAGACGCCGCGCTCGGCGACCTCGGCCGGGATGCCGTCGGTGAGGTCGGCGACGACGACCTCGACGCCGGTCGGCTCGGCGCGGGTCTCGATGACGGCGACGGTCTGCGGCAGGGTGTCGGCGTCGACCAGGAAGACGCCGTTCTTGACCTTGCCGACGCGCCGGGCGAGCGCCATGGCCTCGGCGCCGGCGGTGCCCTCGTCGAGCAGCGAGGCGCCGGAGGTGGGCAGGCCGGTGAGCTCGGCCACCATCGTCTGGAAGTTCAGCAGGGCTTCGAGGCGGCCCTGCGAGATCTCGGGCTGGTACGGCGTGTAGGCCGTGTACCAGGCGGGGTTCTCCATGACGTTGCGCAGGATCACCGGCGGGGTGAACGTGCCGTAGTAGCCGAGCCCGATCATCGGGGCGAGGACCTGGTTGCGGTCGGCGAGCCGGCGGAGCTCGGCCAGCACCTCGGCCTCGGTCCGGGCCCCCGGCAGGGCCAGCGCCTCGGCGCTCTTGATCACGTCGGGCACGGCGGCCGCGGTCAGCTCGTCCAGCGAGCCGTAACCGACCTGGGCGAGCATCTTCGCCTGCGCCTCGGCGTCGGGGCCGATGTGGCGCTGTTCGAACGGAATGCCCTGTTCCAGCTGCGTGAGCGGGGTGCGACGGGGGGTCATGGTGGAGGCCTCCTGGTCTGTCACGACCTGCGAAGGGCACCACGGCGCCGGGTGCCCTGACGGCCTCCCCCTCTGTCATCTCAACCTGAGAGCTTCACCGGCACCACGCGGGCGCCGGCTTTCACCGTCGGTGAGGGAGAGGTTCCGTACGGCCCATCGGCCGCGCGCAACCCGCCCTGCTTTCCAGAGTGACCTCGTCCGTGCGGTACGGGGGCCTGAGAGATTCCGGGGAGGATTTGCTCCTTCGGCGTCCTCCGGATGGGCTCCGGACGACTCTCCCGCACGGGGTCAGCAGCCATGACCAGCCTACCAGCGGGGTACACGACGAGAATTCTCGAGTGGCCAAGACCACGGAACTGCATTTCTGTAGTCCCTGTGGACCAGCCGCGACCAGTGTGGGAGGGACCGTGCAGACCGACATCGACCCGCGCAGCCTGATCGGCCGCAAGGCCTTCGACCGCAAGGGCACCAAGATCGGAACCGTGGACGAGGTGTACCTCGACGACGCGACCGGGGTCCCCGAATGGGCGGCCGTGCGCACCGGGCTCTTCAGCCGTGACGCCTTCGTCCCGCTGGAGCCCAGCGAGTTCGTGGACGAGACCCTGCGCGTCCCCTTCGACCGGGCGCTGATCAAGGACGCACCCGACTTCGGCGTGGGCCGCCACCTCTCCCCGGAGCAGGAGCTCCAGCTCTACCGGCACTACGGCCTGGACGCCGCCCCCGGCGCCCCGGCCCCCGACCGCGACTTCGGGCGGCTGGCGGGCCAGGAGGAGTAGTCCGGCGGGTCCGGGACGAGCGGCAGGGGGTCGGCGGCCCGAAGCGCTGGATCGTCCACGCGGAACGTACGCACACGGCCGGGTGCCGTCGCCCCCGGCTCCTCGAACCGCACGGTCACCCGCCCGACCCCGCTCCCCTGCACCCACCCGTGTCCGTGGACCTCATGGTGCACGTCGTGCCCCGCCGGCCAGCGCCGCGCCGCGAGCTGCTCGGCGGCCTCCTCCGGCCCGGGCCCGTCGTCCACGGCCCCCTCGGCGTCCTCCTGCGGCCGCGCCCCGTCGTCGTCCGGGAGGGCCGCCGCCGCCCGCTCACCGGCGGCCTGGGCGAACAGGTCCTCCTGGGTGTAGTCGGCGAGCCCCGTGACGCCGACGCCCAGCAGCCGCACCCCGCCCGTGGTGTCCACGGCCTCCAGGAGCCGGGCGGCGGCCTCCCGGACGACCGCGGGGTCGTCCGTGGGGCCGCGCAGCGTCTCGGAGCGGGTCAGCGTGGAGAAGTCGTACCGGCGCACCTTGAGCACCACCGTGCGCCCGGAGCGCCCCGCACCCCTCAGCCGCTGGACGCACCGGTCGGCCAGCCGCTCCACCTCGGTGCGCACCCGGACGCGGTCGTGCAGGTCCACCTCGAAGGTGTCCTCGACGGAGACGGACTTCGCGTCCCGCTCCGCGACCACGGGCCGGTCGTCGTGGCCGGAGGCCATCCGGTGCAGCGCGGCGCCGTGCGCCTTGCCCAGCAGCCGTATGAGCTCCGCCTCGCCCGCCTCGGCGAGGTCGTTGACGGTCGTCATGCCGGCGCGGCGCAGATGGTCCGCCGTGGCGGGGCCGACGCCGGGCAGGGTGCGCACCGGCATGGGCGCCAGGTGCGCCCGCTCGGTGCCGGGCTCGATGAGGCGCATCCCGTCGGGCTTGGCCTCCTCGGAGGCGATCTTGGCCAGCATCTTGGATCCGGCGAGCCCGACGGATCCGCTCAGTCCGGTGACCGCCAGGATGGCTTCGCGCAGCTCCCGGCCGATCTCCAGGGCGGAGGCGGTGTCGTCGGCGGTGCCGCCCGCTTCGAGGTCCACGAAGGCCTCGTCCAGGCTGAGCGGTTCCACCAGCGGCGAGAGCCGGCCGAGCAGCTCCATGACCTGGTCGCTCACCGCGCGGTACAGCGTGAAGCGCGGGACCAGATAGGCGGCGTTCGGCGCGAGCCGTCTGGCCTGCGCCATCGGCATCGCGGAATGCACCCCGAAGCGCCGTGCCTCGTACGAGGCGGTCGCGACGACCCCGCGCGTCCCGAGCCCGCCCACCACGACGGGTTTGCCGCGCAGGCTGGGCTTCGCCGCCTGCTCCGCGGAGGCGTAGAAGGCATCCATGTCCAGATGCAGGATGGTGGGCGCGGCTCTCACACCAGCCGATGTTGCCCTACAGCACTGACAATCGCCGCGTCATCACGGCCCCGGCCCCCGCGATTCCCGCCCCGGGAGGCGTCCTCAGGGGCTCAGACGGCCCGGTTGCGGCGCCGCGCGAGCTCGTCGGCCGGGTTGTGCCCGATCAGCGTCTCGCCGGTGTCCACGCGCTCCCCGTGCAGCTGCGACAGGGCGGCGTCCACGTCCCGCCAGACGACTCCGACGGCGATGCCGAAGACGCCCTGGCCGCCCTGGAGCAGATCGACCACCTCGGCGGGCGAGGAGCACTCGTAGACCGTGGCCCCGTCGCTCATCAGCGTCATCCGCTCCAGGTCCTGGAAACCGCGGGCCCGCAGATGCTGGACGGTGGTCCGGATGTTCTGGAGCGCCACGCCCGTGTCGAGGAAGCGCTTCACGATCTTCAGCAGGACGACGTCCCGGAAGCTGTAGAGCCGCTGCGTGCCCGACCCGTACGCCGGACGGACGCTCGGCTCCACCAGGCCGGTACGCGCCCAGTAGTCCAGTTGCCGGTACGTGATCCCCGCCGCCGCGCACGCCGTGGGCCCGCGATAACCGATGTCCTCGGTCGATGCCACGCCGTCCCCCGCCACCGCAGCCGGCGACGCCGACTGCGGGATGGTCCGGCCGGCCGTACTCCCCTGCTGCGAATACGGCGCACCCGCTGCCGTACCGTCGCCGCTGCTTCTCACGCCGACCTCCGTCCTTGACCTGCCCACTCGAAGGTAGGCAGTCACCCGGGGTGCGTCAACGATCGCCACACTCGGCACGCCGAGTGATAATCACCCTGAGGGTGGTTTCGCGTGACCGTTGACGGGGAAAGGCTCACCGGATGTGCCGGTGGCCGCCGCCAAAGACGTCACTGGCTGTTGTTCGTCCCGAAGTCCTCCGGAGAGATCTGGTCGAGGAACTCGCGGAACTTCTCCACCTCGTCCTCCTGCTCGTCGGGGATCGCGATCCCCGCGTCGTCCAGCACCCCGTCACTGCCGTAGATCGGCGTGCCGGTGCGCAGAGCGAGGGCTATGGCGTCGGAAGGCCGCGCGCTTACCTCGACACCGCCGGCGAAGACCAGCTCCGCGTAGAAAACCCCTTCGCGGAGGTCCGTGATCCGGACCTCGGTGAGCTCCTGGCCGACGGCCTCGAGCACATCCTTGAAGAGATCATGGGTCAGCGGCCTGGCCGGAGCCATGCCCTGCTGAGCGAAGGCGATCGCGGTCGCCTCACCAGGACCGATCCAAATGGGGAGGTACCGGTCGCCTCCCACTTCACGCAGGAGCACGATCGGTTGGTTGGAGGGCATTTCCACCCGGACACCCACAACGTCGAGCTCGTTCACACAGCAACCCTAGGACGTGCTCGGCAGGTTTGGGTAGTCGGGCTGGTCCGCCTTCAGCGGAGCCGCACCTGCAGAGCGGTCTGTACGAGCGCGGAGTGCAGCCGTACGGACAGCTCCGCCAGCTCCTTCGCGGTCGCCTCCGCATGCGCTCTGGTCTGCGGATTCCGGTGCCGGCGCAGCGGCGCGACCATCTGCTCGATGAGCCCGGCCTCCCGGTCCGCGGCGGCCCGTACGGCCCTGAGGTGACGAGGTTCCAGACCGAATCGCCCCAGTTCCGCCACAAGCCTGGCGACGGTCACCATGTCGGCGTCGTATCCTCCGTCCGCCGCGGGGACGACCAGGCCGTACGACTCCCAGTCGTCCAGGTCGCTCTCGGTGACCTCGGCGGCCACCAGGAGCTCGGCGCGGCCGATGCGAGCGGCCGTGGCCCGGCCCGGCAGCCCGGCCGGCTCACCGTCCGCCTGCTGCGGCTCGCCGTCGGGGGACGGCAGGGCCACCTGCTCGCCGCGGGCGAGGGCGTCCAGATGCTCGCGGATGACCTTCAGCGGCAGGTAGTGGTCCCGCTGCATCCGGAGCACCTGGGCGAGCCGCTCGACGTCCGCGGCGACGAACTTCCGGTAGCCGGAGGGGGTCCGCTGCGGTTCGACCAGCCCTTCGGCCTCCAGGAAGCGGATCTTGGAGATGGTGACCTCGGGGAACTCCTCCTGCAGTTGCAGGAGCACCGTGCCGATGCTCATCGGCCGGCCGTCGGCGGCGGTGCCGTGTCGGGCACCGCCGCTCGGTGTTCTCAGCATGGACCTTCCTGGGGTTCCCCCCGGACGGTGTCCGGGGGCGGGTCAGATGCCCCGCTGGCTCGCGTAGAAGACCAGCCGGTACTTGCCGATCTGCACTTCGTCACCGTTGGACAGGGCGACGGAGTCGATCCGCTCACGGTTGACATAGGTGCCGTTGAGGCTGCCGACGTCCCCGACCGTGAAGCTGCCGTCGGCACCCCGGCGGAACTCCACATGACGGCGGGAGACCGTCACGTCGTCCAGGAAGATGTCGCTCTGCGGGTGACGGCCGGCCGTGGTCAGCTCGCCGTCCAGCAGGAAGCGGCTGCCGCTGTTCGGGCCGCGGCGGACCACCAGGAGCGCCGAGCCGAGCGGCAGGGCGTCGACGGCGGCCTGCGCCTCGGGCGACAGCGACGGCACGGCGGTCTGGCCGGTGGCCTCCGCCTCGTACGCCTCAAGACCCGAGATCGAGATGGTCGACGTCGTCTCCGAGGCGCGCTCCGGAGCCCCGCCCCGCAGCGGCGCACCGCAGTTGGAGCAGAAACGGCTGGCCTCGGCGTTGCGGTGGCCGCACCTCGTACACACCGGCATGGACGAAGCCTCCTGGCTCGGGGCTCCGAAACCTATGCGGCCGGGACCGGCAGGGTCAACGGACGACGCGCCGGGACCGCCCGGGTAGTCACCCCCCTGGCCTGACACCTGGTCGCGGAAGAGCGGGCGCTCCGCGCCCTGCTCGTCGGGCTGACCATGGCGCGGCGCGCGATGACGTGCGTTCTCATCGCGGGCGCTCTTGCCGAACAACTTCCCAAACAACTTCACGGGCGATTCCCCTTGACCGAAACAGACCCGCCCGTGGGGCAGGACGAACCCTGAATGAACACACCTGCCGACCCGGACATCTTCACAACGTCCGTATCCACTCGACAGTTTCCACCACGCGCCACGATTACGATGCGGCGACCCCCCGCAACCGTCCGCTCGTGTTCCCCGACGCCCGGGCGCCCGGGGATCACTGGCCCGACGACCGAGCGTAGTCAGGCCGCTCCGCCGGTCGCAAGGCGTCCACGACAATGTCGTCGGCCCGCAGCACATGCACGGTGGCCTGCTCCTTCTCCAGCGTCTGCACCACACCTCCGGGGATGTTCAGCGCCGGTTCCAGATCCTGCGGCTTGCCGATGACCTTGAAGACGTACGGGGCGGTGATCTTGCGCCCGTCGACCTTGACGGCGCCCGCGTCACCGGAGAAGTACGTATTGGCCACCACCCGGATGCCGTTGACCTCGACGGCCTCGGCGCCGGCCGCCCTGAGCTCCTGCAGGGCGTCGAGCAGCATGTCGGGCCGCACGGCGCCGCCGGGGTCGTTGACCGTCATGGTGATCCCGGGGCCGTGGGCCGCCACGGTCCCGGCGAGCACACCGAGTTGCCGCTCCTTCTCGACCGTCTGCTTCCGGGCCTCCTCGGCCTGGTCGGAGCTGTTCTCCAGCTCCGTGCGCTGGGCGTCGAGGCGCTGCTTCTCGTCCTCCAGCCGCTGCGTGCGGTCGTCCACCTCGTCCAGGATGCGCACCAGGTCCTCCTGGCGCGCGCCGCGCAGGGCGTTGCTGTCGCTGTTGGACCGCACCTGGATGGCGAGCCCGAGGCCGAGGCCGAACAGGAGGACGGCGACGATGAGTTGGGCTCGGGTCACCCGGGGCGGCCAGAGACCGGCGATCAGCCGGCGGCGCCCGGTGAGCTCCTGCGGGGCATCCGGCCGGGGCTCCCCGCCGTGGTCGGGGCTCTCGTTGAAGTCGTCGTTGCTCATCGGCATCAGGCCCGGAAGACGTGCCGGCGGATCGCCGCGGCGTTGGAGAAGATCCGGATGCCCAGCACGACCACCACACCCGTGGAGAGCTGGGCGCCGACGCCCAGCTTGTCGCCCAGGAAGACGATGAGGGCCGCCACGACCACGTTCGAGAGGAACGAGACCACGAAGACCTTGTCGACGAAGATGCCGTCGAGCATGGCCCTCAGCCCGCCGAACACCGCGTCGAGCGCGGCGACGACGGCGATGGGGAGATAAGGCTCGACCACCGCCGGAACTTCGGGCCGGACCAACAGTCCGACCACGACTCCCACGACGAGGCCCAGTACGGCGATCACGATGTGTCCTTCTCAGTGTCTGCGGCCTTGTATGGCTCTGCTGTCCGTACGATCAGGCTCGGAGCGGCCGGAAGGCTCAGCTTCTCCTGGACGGAGATGCTGGTCCGGATGTCGAAGGTGTCCTTCAGCGCCTGCAGGTACTGGCCGTCGGCACTGCTCCGGAAGGCCGCACCCAGCTTCTTGCCGTCCCCCACCGCGAGCACCGAGTACGGGGGCACGAGCGGTTTGTTGTCGACCAGTATGGCGTCGCCCGCGGCCCGGATCGCCGACAGGGCCGTCAGCCGCTGTCCGTTGATGGCGATGGCCTCCGCGCCGGACTCCCACAACCCGTTCACGACGCGCTGCATGTCCCGGTCCCTGACCCGCCCGGTGTCGGAGAAGCCGCTGGTTTCGCGGGGTCCGCCGCCGCCCTGGTCGGTGTCCTCGGCGTCGTCCACGACGACCTTGAGCCCCGGCCCGTGCACGGGCGTCGCTCCGGAGAGCAGCGCCACCAGCTCGGCCTGGTCCCCCCCGTGTTCCTGGAGGGCCTTGCGCTGCCGGCTGCTGACGTCGTCGCGGACTTCCTCCACCTGAGTTTCCAGGGTGTCGGCCGCCGCCGTCTCGGCGTCGATGCGGTCGATCAGCTCCTGCTTCTCCTTGGCCAGGACCGGCGCGGTCACCCGCGCCTGGGCGGCGCCGAGCGTGACGACCAGGGCCGCGAGGACCAGACAGGCGGCGAGACCGAGCTTGGCCTTGAGCGTACGGGGCATGCCCGTGCGCCCCTCGGCCGCCCGCCGCGCCGCCGCTTCGGCGTAGCCGTCGTCCAGGCTGTGTTCCATCACATTGGTCAGCAGCAGCATGGACGCGTCGGGGCGCTTGGGCGGCGGGGCCGTGCTCCGACCGGGGGGCTGCTGCGACATGCCGCACATCGTCGCATGTCGCGGCGGCTTACGCCGAATGGCCCCACCGATGGACGGGCGGTCGCGGGGACGGGCGGTGCGTCCGCCCGTCCCCGCGACCCCGTCTCAGTTGCCCGCGCTGTCCACGACCGCCGCCCACTCGTCCAGCAGCGCCTCGGCGGAGGCGTCGTCGGGCCCCTCGGCCCACAGGTGGGTGACGGCTTCCGCCGGATCCGGCAGCACCATGACCCAGCGCCCGTCCGCCTCCACGACCCGTACGCCGTCCGTCGTGTCGACGTCCCGGTCGCCGGCCGCCTCCACGACCCGGCGCATGACCAGACCCTTCACGGCCCACGGTGTGGCCAGGTCGCGGCGCAGGACGTGGGCGCGCGGGATACGGGCGTCGATCTGGCTCAGCGTGAGCTGGGTCCTGGCGACGAGCCCGATGAGCCGCACGAATGCGGCCGTGCCGTCGAAGACACTGGCGAATTCGGGAACGATGAAGCCGCCGCGTCCGTCTCCTCCGAAGATGGTGCCTTCCTCACGCCCCACCCGGGTCAGGTCGTCCGGCGACGTGGTCGTCCACTCGACCTGCGTGCCGTGGTACGCGGCGACCTGCTCGGCGACCCTCGTCGTGGTGACCGGGAGCGCCACCCGCCCGCTGCGCCGCTCGGCGGCGACGAGGTCGAGCATGACCAGCAGGGCCCGGTCGTCCTCCACGATCCGGCCGCGCTCGTCCACCAGGGACAGCCGCTCGCCGACGGGGTCGAAGCGGACGCCGAAGGCCGCCCGCGCCGAGGAGACGATCTCGCCCAGGCGCACGAGGCCCTTGCGCCGGGCCTCGGCCGTTTCGGTCGGCCGGGATTCGTCAAGACCGGGGTTGATGGTGAGCGCGTCCACGCCCAGCCGCCCCAGGAGGCTAGGCAGCACGAGCCCCGCGCTGCCGTTGGACGCGTCGACCACGACCTTCAGCTGGGCATCGGCGATCCCGGTGGTGTCCACGTTGCGCAGGAGGGACCCGGTGTACGAGTCGAAGACGCTGGACGGGAAGTAGATGTCGCCGATCTCGCCGGGGAAGGCCCGCCGGTACTCCTGCCTGGCGTAGACGCGGTCCAGCTTCCGCTGCCGCGCCTGGGAGAGGTCCGCTCCGCGTTCGTCGAAGAACATGATGTCGACGGAGTCGGGCACACCCTGCGATGTACGGATCATGATCCCGCCGGCACTGCCGCGCGCGGTCTGCTGACGCGCGACGGGCAGCGGTACGTTCTCCAGGTCCCGTACGTCGATGGCGCTGGCCTGGAGCGCGGAGATCACGGCCCGCTTGAGCGCCCGGGCGCCTCGGGAGTGGTCCCGGGCGGTGGTGACGGTGGAGCCCTTCTTGAGCGTCGTCGCGTAGGCACCGGCCAGCCTGACGGCGAGTTCCGGGGTGATCTCGACGTTCAGGATCCCGGAGACGCCGCGCGCCCCGAAGAGATGGGCCTGACCGCGGGACTCCCAGATCACCGAGGTGTTGACGAAGGCGCCGGCCTCGATGGTCTTGAAGGGGTACACGCGGACGTTGCCCTGGATGATGGATTCCTCACCGACGAGGCATTCGTCGCCGATGACGGCGCCGTCCTCGATCCGGGAGGCGCGCATGATGTCGGTGTTCTTGCCGACGACGCAGCCGCGCAGGTTGCTGTGGTCGCCGACATACACGTTGTCGTGGACCACGGCCTTGTGCAGGAAGGCGCCGCTCTTGACGACCACGTTCGACCCGATGACCGTGTGCTCGCGGATCTCCACGCCGGCTTCGACCTTGGCGTAGTCCCCGATGTAGAGCGGGCCCCGCAGTACGGCGTCGGGGTGCACGTCGGCGCCTTCGGCCACCCAGACCCCGGGCGAGATCTCGAAGCCGTCGATCTCGACGTCGACCTTGCGCTCCAGCACGTCGGCCTGGGCCTTCACATAGCTCTCGTGGGTGCCCACGTCCTCCCAGTAGCCCTCGGCGACATAGCCGTAGATGGGCTTGCCTTCCTTCATGAGCTGCGGGAAGACATCCCCGGACCAGTCCACGGAGGCGTCGGCCTCGACGTAGTTGAAGACCTCGGGCTCCATGACGTAAATGCCCGTGTTCACGGTGTCCGAGAAGACCTGGCCCCAGGTCGGCTTTTCCAGGAAGCGTTCGACCTGGCCTTGCTCGTCCACGATCGTGATCCCGAATTCAAGGGGATTGGGGACGCGGGTGAGGCAGACGGTGACCAGACCGCCCTTCTCCTTGTGGAAAGCAATGAGGTCCGTGAGGTCGAAGTCGGTGAGCGCGTCACCGGAAATGACGAGGAAGGTGTCGTCCTTCAGCGCCTCTTCGGCGTTCTTCACGCTGCCGGCGGTGCCGAGCGGCTTCTCCTCGTTGGCATAGCTCAGCTCCATGCCGAGCTCTTCGCCGTCCCCGAAGTAATTCTTGACCAGGGAGGCGAGGAACTGGACGGTCACGACCGTCTCATTGAGCCCGTGCCGTTTCAGCAGCCGGAGCACATGCTCCATGATCGGCCGATTGGCCACGGGCAGGAGCGGTTTGGGCATGCTCGAGGTCATGGGGCGAAGACGAGTGCCTTCGCCGCCAGCCATCACGACGGCCTTCATGTCGGAAACGTCCTCCTTGAGAGACGACGGTCGAGCCGACTTCACCCGTCAGAGCAGCTTCTGTTTCATCAGCCGCGGGCCGGCGACGCTGCACGGCACCACATCAGCGAGCTCAATCGGCTACTGCATCCGCCTTGACCAGGCGGCGGACCTGAACCACGTACAAGATTCCTGCCCACCAATAGAGGGTTGTACCCCACCCTGCGAACGCCCATCCGAAAACGGTGGCCACCTCTGCCAGCCAACCATGCCCGTCGCTGAGCAGCAACAAGGGGAATGCGTACATGAGGTTGAACGTCGCGGCCTTGCCCAGGAAGTTCACCTGGGGCGGCGGATAGCCGTGCCGGCGCAGGATTCCCACCATCACGAGGAGCATGAGCTCGCGGGCGAGCAGGGCGATCGTCAGCCAGAGCGGCAGGATCTCGCGCCAGGTGAGTCCGACGAGGGTGGAAAGAATGTAGAGCCGGTCGGCGGCGGGGTCGAGAAGCCGTCCGAGGCTGCTGATCTGGTTCCAGCGGCGAGCGAGCTTGCCGTCGAGGTAGTCACTGACCCCGCTGAACATCAGGACCAGCAAAGCCCAGCCGTCGCTCTGGGGCCCGCCGAACTCGGGGCGGAGAATCAGCCACAGGAAGACAGGTACGCCGACCAGGCGCAACATGCTGAGGATGTTGGGGATGGTGAGTACCCGGTCCGTCTGAACGCGGGTCTCCTGGACCTCCACCCGGGGGCCTCCTGTGTCAAGAACGTGCCAATGATGCCCCCTGACCCTACCCTCAGCCCGGGCCGGCGGGTGCAGAGGGGTGCCGGGCACCCCCACAAACGCGAAAAAGCCCCGTGCCACAAGGGCACGGGGCTCTTCCTAAAAGGAGTTCGGCGGCGTCCTACTCTCCCACAGGGTCCCCCCTGCAGTACCATCGGCGCTGAAAGGCTTAGCTTCCGGGTTCGGAATGTAACCGGGCGTTTCCCTAACGCAATGACCACCGAAACACTATGAAATTGAACCAACCGGATGAAAACACGGCTGTTCGTTATTTCAGAACTAACACAGTGGACGCGAGCAACTGAGGACAAGCCCTCGGCCTATTAGTACCAGTCAGCTCCACCCGTTACCGGGCTTCCACATCTGGCCTATCAACCCAGTCGTCTACTGGGAGCCTTAACCCTTCAAGAGGGTGGGAATACTCATCTCGAAGCAGGCTTCCCGCTTAGATGCTTTCAGCGGTTATCCTTTCCGAACGTAGCCAACCAGCCATGCCCTTGGCAGAACAACTGGCACACCAGAGGTTCGTCCGTCCCGGTCCTCTCGTACTAGGGACAGCCCTTCTCAATATTCCTACGCGCACAGCGGATAGGGACCGAACTGTCTCACGACGTTCTAAACCCAGCTCGCGTACCGCTTTAATGGGCGAACAGCCCAACCCTTGGGACCGACTCCAGCCCCAGGATGCGACGAGCCGACATCGAGGTGCCAAACCATCCCGTCGATATGGACTCTTGGGGAAGATCAGCCTGTTATCCCCGGGGTACCTTTTATCCGTTGAGCGACAGCGCTTCCACAAGCCACTGCCGGATCACTAGTCCCGACTTTCGTCCCTGCTCGACCCGTCGGTCTCACAGTCAAGCTCCCTTGTGCACTTACACTCAACACCTGATTGCCAACCAGGCTGAGGGAACCTTTGGGCGCCTCCGTTACTCTTTAGGAGGCAACCGCCCCAGTTAAACTACCCATCAGACACTGTCCCTGATCCGGATCACGGACCCAGGTTAGACATCCAGCACGACCAGAGTGGTATTTCAACGACGACTCCACAACCACTGGCGTGGCCGCTTCAAAGTCTCCCACCTATCCTACACAAGCCGAACCGAACACCAATATCAAACTATAGTAAAGGTCCCGGGGTCTTTCCGTCCTGCTGCGCGAAACGAGCATCTTTACTCGTAGTGCAATTTCACCGGGCCTATGGTTGAGACAGTCGAGAAGTCGTTACGCCATTCGTGCAGGTCGGAACTTACCCGACAAGGAATTTCGCTACCTTAGGATGGTTATAGTTACCACCGCCGTTTACTGGCGCTTAAGTTCTCAGCTTCGCCACCCCGAAGAGCAGCTAACCGGTCCCCTTAACGTTCCAGCACCGGGCAGGCGTCAGTCCGTATACATCGCCTTACGGCTTCGCACGGACCTGTGTTTTTAGTAAACAGTCGCTTCTCGCTGGTCTCTGCGGCCACCCCCAGCTCACCGAGTAAATCGGATCACCAGTGATGGCCCCCCTTCTCCCGAAGTTACGGGGGCATTTTGCCGAGTTCCTTAACCATAGTTCACCCGAACGCCTCGGTATTCTCTACCTGACCACCTGAGTCGGTTTAGGGTACGGGCCGCCATGAAACTCGCTAGAGGCTTTTCTCGACAGCATAGGATCATCCACTTCACCACAATCGGCTCGGCATCAGGTCTCAGACTTATATGCACGACGGATTTGCCTACCGTGCGTCCTACACCCTTACCCCGGGACAACCACCGCCCGGGCTGGACTACCTTCCTGCGTCACCCCATCGCTTACCTACTACAAGTCTGGTTCGTCGGCTCCACCACTACCCTCAACTCCGAAGAGATCGGGCCGGCTTCACGGACTTAGCATCGCCTGATTCAGTACTGGGCGTTTCAAAGCGGGTACCGGAATATCAACCGGTTGTCCATCGACTACGCCTGTCGGCCTCGCCTTAGGTCCCGACTTACCCTGGGCAGATCAGCTTGACCCAGGAACCCTTAGTCAATCGGCGCACACGTTTCTCACGTGTGTATCGCTACTCATGCCTGCATTCTCACTCGTGAACCGTCCACAACTCGCTTCCGCGGCTGCTTCACCCGGCACACGACGCTCCCCTACCCATCCCAACAGGCGTTAGCCCTTCATGCTGGAATGACACGACTTCGGCGGTACGCTTGAGCCCCGCTACATTGTCGGCGCGGAATCACTTGACCAGTGAGCTATTACGCACTCTTTCAAGGGTGGCTGCTTCTAAGCCAACCTCCTGGTTGTCTCTGCGACTCCACATCCTTTCCCACTTAGCGTACGCTTAGGGGCCTTAGTCGATGCTCTGGGCTGTTTCCCTCTCGACCATGGAGCTTATCCCCCACAGTCTCACTGCCGCGCTCTCACTTACCGGCATTCGGAGTTTGGCTAAGGTCAGTAACCCGGTAGGGCCCATCGCCTATCCAGTGCTCTACCTCCGGCAAGAAACACACGACGCTGCACCTAAATGCATTTCGGGGAGAACCAGCTATCACGGAGTTTGATTGGCCTTTCACCCCTAACCACAGGTCATCCCCCAGGTTTTCAACCCTGGTGGGTTCGGTCCTCCACGAAGTCTTACCTCCGCTTCAACCTGCCCATGGCTAGATCACTCCGCTTCGGGTCTAGAGCGTGCAACTCAAACGCCCTATTCGGACTCGCTTTCGCTACGGCTTCCCCACACGGGTTAACCTCGCTACACACCGCTAACTCGCAGGCTCATTCTTCAAAAGGCACGCAGTCACGACGCACCGAGCAAGCTCGATGCGCGACGCTCCCACGGCTTGTAGGCACACGGTTTCAGGTACTATTTCACTCCGCTCCCGCGGTACTTTTCACCATTCCCTCACGGTACTATCCGCTATCGGTCACCAGGGAATATTTAGGCTTAACGGGTGGTCCCGCCAGATTCACACGGGATTTCTCGGGCCCCGTGCTACTTGGGTGTCTCTCAAACGAGCCGTTGATGTTTCAGCTACGGGGGTCTTACCCTCTACGCCGGACCTTTCGCATGTCCTTCGCCTACACCAACGGTTTCTGACTCGTCTCACAGCCGGCAGACTATGAAAGAGAGATCCCACAACCCCGCATGCGCAACCCCTGCCGGGTATCACACGCATACGGTTTGGCCTCATCCAGTTTCGCTCGCCACTACTCCCGGAATCACGGTTGTTTTCTCTTCCTGAGGGTACTGAGATGTTTCACTTCCCCTCGTTCCCTCCACACTGCCTATGTGTTCAGCAGCGGGTGACAGCCCATGACGACTGCCGGGTTTCCCCATTCGGACACCCCCGGATCAAAGCTCGGTTGACAGCTCCCCGGGGCCTATCGTGGCCTCCCACGTCCTTCATCGGTTCCTGGTGCCAAGGCATCCACCGTGCGCCCTTAAAAACTTGGCCACAGATGCTCGCGTCCACTGTGCAGTTCTCAAACAACGACCAGCCACCCACCACCCCACCCTCACGGGCGAGTTCACTGGGGCCGGCAACCGAAGGACAGACTCAAACGAGCCCGTACCTTCAGATACCCAACAGCGTGCCCGACCCGACCAGTTGTTCCTACACGTTCCACGCCGAAGCAGTACTAGTGACAAACAACTTGTCGTGCCGAGTAGTCAACGTTCCACCCATGAGCTACCAGCACCGAACATTCGCCGGTGTTCTGGCCTCTGACCAAGCAAAGCTTGGTAAGAAGTGCTCCTTAGAAAGGAGGTGATCCAGCCGCACCTTCCGGTACGGCTACCTTGTTACGACTTCGTCCCAATCGCCAGTCCCACCTTCGACAGCTCCCTCCCACAAGGGGTTGGGCCACCGGCTTCGGGTGTTACCGACTTTCGTGACGTGACGGGCGGTGTGTACAAGGCCCGGGAACGTATTCACCGCAGCAATGCTGATCTGCGATTACTAGCAACTCCGACTTCATGGGGTCGAGTTGCAGACCCCAATCCGAACTGAGACCGGCTTTTTGAGATTCGCTCCGCCTCGCGGCATCGCAGCTCATTGTACCGGCCATTGTAGCACGTGTGCAGCCCAAGACATAAGGGGCATGATGACTTGACGTCGTCCCCACCTTCCTCCGAGTTGACCCCGGCAGTCTCCTGTGAGTCCCCATCACCCCGAAGGGCATGCTGGCAACACAGAACAAGGGTTGCGCTCGTTGCGGGACTTAACCCAACATCTCACGACACGAGCTGACGACAGCCATGCACCACCTGTACACCGACCACAAGGGGGGCACCATCTCTGATGCTTTCCGGTGTATGTCAAGCCTTGGTAAGGTTCTTCGCGTTGCGTCGAATTAAGCCACATGCTCCGCTGCTTGTGCGGGCCCCCGTCAATTCCTTTGAGTTTTAGCCTTGCGGCCGTACTCCCCAGGCGGGGAACTTAATGCGTTAGCTGCGGCACCGACGACGTGGAATGTCGCCAACACCTAGTTCCCAACGTTTACGGCGTGGACTACCAGGGTATCTAATCCTGTTCGCTCCCCACGCTTTCGCTCCTCAGCGTCAGTAATGGCCCAGAGATCCGCCTTCGCCACCGGTGTTCCTCCTGATATCTGCGCATTTCACCGCTACACCAGGAATTCCGATCTCCCCTACCACACTCTAGCCTGCCCGTATCGACTGCAGACCCGGGGTTAAGCCCCGGGCTTTCACAACCGACGTGACAAGCCGCCTACGAGCTCTTTACGCCCAATAATTCCGGACAACGCTTGCGCCCTACGTATTACCGCGGCTGCTGGCACGTAGTTAGCCGGCGCTTCTTCTGCAGGTACCGTCACTTTCGCTTCTTCCCTGCTGAAAGAGGTTTACAACCCGAAGGCCGTCATCCCTCACGCGGCGTCGCTGCATCAGGCTTTCGCCCATTGTGCAATATTCCCCACTGCTGCCTCCCGTAGGAGTCTGGGCCGTGTCTCAGTCCCAGTGTGGCCGGTCGCCCTCTCAGGCCGGCTACCCGTCGTCGCCTTGGTAGGCCATTACCCCACCAACTAGCTGATAGGCCGCGGGCTCATCCTTCACCGCCGGAGCTTTCAACCTTCTCCCAGGAGGGAGAAAGTATTATCCGGTATTAGACCCCGTTTCCAGGGCTTGTCCCAGAGTGAAGGGCAGATTGCCCACGTGTTACTCACCCGTTCGCCACTAATCCACCCCGAAGGGCTTCATCGTTCGACTTGCATGTGTTAAGCACGCCGCCAGCGTTCGTCCTGAGCCAGGATCAAACTCTCCGTGAATGTTTTCCCGTAATCGGGAGACACATCACGAGAGCGGAACGAACAAGGTCGGAATATGACCCGTCGTCCACTGCGTCCTCGCTGTGTTTTGCCTACCTAGTCAATGACTCGGCAGGGCTTTCAAAGGAACCACCAACCTGCCGAAGCAGGCCGGGGTATCAACATATCTGGCGTTGACTTTTGGCACGCTGTTGAGTTCTCAAGGAACGGACGCTTCCTTTGTACTCACCCCTGCGGGCTTTCCTCCGGGCGCTTCCCTTCGGTCTTGCGTTTCCGACTCTATCAGACTCTTTCGTGTCCGATTCCCGGTCGAAGCGGGTCAAGCGATTTCCGCTTTCCAGTTCTTCGCTTTCGCGTTTCCCTTTCCGGCGGGTCAGACACTATCAAACCTTTCCGGTCCCTCTGACCGGCCCCCGCAGACATGCGGGTGCCCGATTTCGGGTTAGGGTTTGGGCTCAATAGCCGTTGCCGACCCCCGACTCAAAGTCGCGTTGGGGCCAGGCAGGAGTACGACAGTACAGGCAGCCGGTAGTCGAGGCAAATCGTTTCCGGTGCGCCCCTAGGTCCTCGAACCGTCAGGACTCGGGCGGAACCGGGACTTCTTATGACTTACGCTGCTGAGCAGTACGCCGTCCTCCTGTCCAGCCGCGGCGGCACCTTCGAAGCTCCACTGGGAGGCCCCCCATGACCACTGTGACGTCCCCTCTTGCCGGACGTGCCGTTGGGCTCGCTGCCGTACCCGACCCCGTCTTCGCCGGCGCGATGGTCGGTCCCGGTACCGCTATCGACCCCGTCCGCGAGCCCTCCGAGGCGGTTTCCCCCGTCGACGGAGTCATCGTCTCCCTCCACCCGCACGCCTTCGTGGTGGTCGACAGCGACGGTCACGGTGTGCTCACGCACCTGGGCATCGACACGGTCCAGCTCAACGGCGAGGGCTTCGAGCTGCTCGTGAGCAAGGGCGACACCGTCACCCGAGGTCAGGCCGTCGTCCGGTGGGACCCCTCCGCCGTCGAGAAGGCCGGCAAGTCCCCGGTGTGCCCGATCGTGGCGCTGGAAGCGACGGCCGAGTCCCTCTCGGGCCTCGTGGAGTCCGGCGACGTCGCGGCCGGCGACGCGCTGTTCGGCTGGCAGTAACGCGATCGGCGCAGTGACAGCCGACTGGATATCCACCACCGCGGAGGCAACGGCCACCGCACGACCGGAGACGGGTGAAATGGAGACAACGCTGCGAGGCGTAGGCGTGAGCCACGGTGTGGCGATCGGCGAGGTACGGCACATGGGCACCGCGGTGCTCGAACCGCCGGCCAAGCAGATCCCCGCCGATGAGGCCGAGCGCGAGCAGGGGCGGGCCCGGCAGGCCGTGGAGGCCGTGGCCGCCGACCTCATCGCGCGCGGCAACCTGGCCGGTGGCGAGGCCCAGCATGTGCTGGAGGCCCAGGCCATGATGGCCCAGGACCCCGAGCTCATGGCCGATGTCGAACGCCGCATCGCCGTCGGTAGCACCGCCGAGCGCGGCGTGTACGACGCGTTCGCCTCGTACCGCGCACTCCTGGCCGGCGCCGGGGAGTACCTGGCGGGCCGGGTCGCCGACCTCGACGACGTCCGGAACCGCATCGTGGCGCGGCTGCTCGGTGTGCCGATGCCCGGCGTGCCGGACAGCGACGAGCCCTACGTCCTGATCGCCCGGGACCTCGCCCCCGCCGACACGGCGCTGCTGGACCCCGCGCTGGTCCTCGGCTTCGTCACCGAGGAGGGCGGGCCGACCAGCCACAGCGCCATCCTGGCCCGGGCGCTCGGTGTCCCGGCCGTGGTGGCCCTGCCCGGGGCCGGTGAGCTGGCCGAGGGCACGCTCATCGCCGTGGACGGCAGCACCGGCGAGATCTTCGTCGAGCCGAGCGACGCCAAGCGGGCGGAGCTGGAGAGCGCCGCCGCCGCGCGCAAGGCCGCGCTGACCGCCGCGACGGGCCCCGGTGCCACGTCGGACGGTCACAAGGTGCCGCTGCTCGCCAACGTCGGCGGTCCCGCCGACGTGCCGGCGGCCGTGGAGGCGGGTGCGGAGGGCGTCGGCCTGTTCCGTACGGAGTTCCTCTTCCTGGACGACAGCAAGCAGGCGCCGTCCGAGGAGAAGCAGATCGCCGCGTACCGCGCGGTGCTCGAGGCCTTCCCTGAGGGCCGCGTCGTGGTGCGCGTACTGGACGCGGGCGCGGACAAGCCGCTCGACTTCCTGACCCCGGCGGACGAGCCGAACCCGGCGCTGGGTGTGCGCGGGCTGCGGAGCCTGCTGGACCACCCGGATGTGCTGCGTACGCAGCTGACCGCGCTGTCGAAGGCTGCCGAGGGGCTGCCCGTCTACCTCGAGGTCATGGCGCCCATGGTGGCCGACCGCGCGGACGCCAAGGCTTTCGCCGACGCCTGCCGCGAGGCCGGGCTGAACGCGAAGTTCGGCGCGATGGTCGAGATCCCGTCCGCCGCGCTGCGAGCGCGCTCGGTGCTGCAGGAGGTGGAGTTCCTGTCGCTGGGCACCAACGACCTGGCGCAGTACACCTTCGCGGCCGACCGTCAGGTGGGTGCCGTCTCCCGGCTCCAGGACCCGTGGCAGCCGGCGCTGCTGGATCTGGTCGCGCTGTCCGCCGACGCCGCGAAGGCCGAGGGCAAGAGCTGTGGTGTCTGTGGTGAGGCGGCCTCCGATCCGCTGCTCGCCTGTGTGCTGACGGGTCTGGGTGTGACGTCCCTGTCGATGGGTGCGGCGTCCATTCCCTACGTCCGCGCCACGCTGGCCAAGTACACGCTGGCGCAGTGCGAGCGGGCCGCTTCGGCCGCGCGTGCGGCCGACTCCGCCGAAGAAGCGCGCCGGGCGGCGCAGGCGGTGCTGTCGGGCGAGTAGTCCGGGAGCGGACGACGCGAGGTGAAGGGGCTTTCCGCCGGGGACCGGCGGAAAGCCCCTTCGTCGTCTCAGCGGTGCTCCTCCGGTTCGTCCGCGCCGATGTCGAAGCCCGCGCAGTACTCCACACCGGACTCGGGGGCGACGGGCTCGCCCGTGTCCGCGTCGGTGCAGTAGGCGCTGAAGACCTCGCCGGCGGTGAGCGGGTCGAGGTTGCCCCGGCTCAGCCGCCAGCCGTGCACCCGGTCCGGGGCGCCGGGGTTGCTCGTACGCAGGACGACTCCGCCGTGGCTCTCCAGGGCGATGGCGACGGCGAGGACGCTCACGAACTCGGCGCCCTCCGAGGTGTCGAGCAGGACGGACCCGGCGGTGCGGCGGTCGGTGTGCAGGGCGGCGAGCAGTTGGTCGTTCTCCGTGGGGGTGCTGCACACCAGGTGGTGGGTGCCGGGTCCGGCCGCGTCCAGGGTGCGTTCCAGGAGGTGGGAGGCGCGGTCGAAGGCGGCCTGGCCGACGTCCCGGCCGCAGTCCGCGCAGTCGCCGAGGCCGGCCAGGAGCATGGTGGCGTACTCCCAGGTGGCCCGGCGGACCGCGCGGCCGACGAGCACCTGGATGAGGGCGTCCAGGGGCTGCCCTTCATAGGTGACGGTGGCTCCGCAGGCGGCGATCTCCGCGGTGAAGCGGCTGCGGCCTGCCGGGGTGTCGGGGGCGATCCCGGCCTCCGCGCAGTACTGCGCGTACTCCAGGGGGTCGAAGAGGGCGACCGTCGTGTGCACGCCCTGTGCGGTGAGGGCCTTGAGCAGGGCCTCGACCTGTTCCAGATAGACGCCGTGGTCGTCGAAGGTGAAGGTGCGGAAGCGGCGCATCGCCGCGAAGTCCTCCTCATCGGTCAACAGGCCGATGGTGGTGGGTGCTTCGCGGCGCAGCGTGCGTCGCATAGTGGTCGTCACGGTCCGTCCGTGGACGGTGGTCCGCTTGTTCCTTGTCTGCGCCATGATGTCCCCCAGTGCGCTGCCGATCATTGCTCACTCAGAGTAATCACGGGCACTGACAATGGGTCGGTCAGCGGCGTTCGCGGGCCAGCTTCTCGTAGAAGTGGAGGAGTTCCAGGTTGTCAATGGAGCCGGGGTTGACGGCCTTTTCCAGGGCTGTTCCCTGGAGCAGGCGCTTGACCGGAACCTCGATGCGTTTGCCGGTGAGGGTGTGCGGGATGCCGGGGACCTCGATGACCTCGTCGGGGACGTGGCGGGGCGAGAGGTTCTCGCGGATGGTGCGCTTGATGCTGTCGCGGAGGGCGTCGTCCAGGGTGGCGCCCTCGGCGAGGTGGACGAAGAGCGGCATCCAGTAGCCGCCGTTCGGTTCCTCCAGGCCGATGACGAGGGATTCGCGGATCTCGGGGAGGCGTTCGACGGCCTCGTAGATGTCGGCGGAGCCCATGCGGACGCCCTGCCGGTTGAGGGTGGAGTCGGAGCGGCCGTGGATGACGACGGAGCCGCGGTCGGTGAGGGTGATCCAGTCGCCGTGGCGCCAGACGCCGGGGTACACGTCGAAGTAGCTGTCGTGGTAGCGGCTGCCGTCGGGGTCGTTCCAGAAGCGGACCGGCATGGAGGGCATCGGCTGGGTGACGACGAGCTCGCCGACCTCGCCGGTGAGGGGTTCGCCCGCCGGGTCCCAGGAGTGGAGGTCCACGCCGAGGCTGGCGGCCTGGAGCTCGCCGATGTGGACGGGGAGGGTGGGCACCGCGCCGGCGAAGCAGGTGCAGACGTCGGTGCCGCCGCTGACGGAGGCGATCCAGAGGTCGTCGGCGACCTCGTCGTGGAGCCAGCGGAAGCCGTCCGGCGGGAGCGGGGAGCCGGTGGTGGCGACGCACTGGACGCGGGACAGGTCGAAGTCGCGTCCCGGGTGGACACCGGCCTTGCGGCAGGCCATGACGTAGGCGGCCGAGGTGCCGTAGAGGGTGGCGCCGGTCTGTTCGGCGACGCGCCACTGGGCGCTGACGTCCGGGTACCCCGGGCTTCCGTCGTACAGCACGACGGTGGCGCCGGTGAGGAGGCCGGAGACGAGGAAGTTCCACATCATCCAGCCGGTGGAGGTGTACCAGAAGAAGCGGTCCTCGGGGCCGAGGTCGCAGTGGAGGCCGAGCTGCTTGAGGTGTTCGACCACGATGCCGCCCTGGGACTGGACGATGGCCTTGGGCAGGCCGGTGGTGCCCGAGGAGTAGAGGACCCAGAGCGGGTGGTCGAACGCGACCTGCTCGAAGGCGGGCTCGGTGTCGGCCGCAACGAGGGCGGCCCAGTCGAGGGCGCCTTCCGGAGCCTCGGTGCCCAGCAGCGGGATGTGCACGACGGCGCGCAGGGTGGGCAGTTCGCGGCGGAGCTCGGCGACGGTGTCGGCGCGGTGGTGTTCCTTGCCGCCGTAGCGGTAGCCGTCGACGGTGAACAGGACGACGGGTTCGACCTGCTGGAAGCGGTCGAGGACGCTGCGGGCGCCGAAGTCGGGGGCGCAGGAGGTCCAGACGCCGCCGACGGCCGCGGTGGCGAGGAAGGCGACGACGGCCTGCGGGATGTTGGGCAGGTAGCCGCTGACGCGGTCGCCGGGGGTGACGCCGAGGGCGCGGAGTTCGGCGGCGAGCGAGCCGACCTGGCGGCGGAGCTCGGACCAGGAGGTGGGGACCTGGGTGTGGGTCTCGTCCACGTGGATCAGGGCGGGCGCGTCGGCGCGCAGGGGGTCCTCGGAGGCGCGCAGCGCGTGCTCGGCGTAGTTGAGGGTGGCGCCGGTGAACCAGGTGGCGCCGGGCATCGAGCGGTCGCCGACGACCTCTTCGTACGGGGTGGAGAACCGCACGTCGAACCACTCTGCGACGGCCTTCCAGAAGGTGGCGAGCTCGTCGACGGACCAGCGGTGCAGACTGGCGTAGCCGCCCTCGGCGGGGGCGCCGTGGTGTTCGGCGGCCCAGCTCTGGAACCGGGTGACGGCGGCGGCCGCGACGCGGTCGGGGCCGGGCTGCCACAGGGGGGCTTCGTCGGCTGCTGAGGTCATGGGGGCGGCTCCCTGGCTGTAGCGGGTACGCGGTGTGTGCGCAGGTCGCGCGCACGTGCGGGGTGTGCGCGTGAGGCGACGTCAGGGACGATGCCATGTGATCGTCCCCAGCACCAGGGTTGCCCGTACATGGTTCCGTGTCCCGGTATGTGCTCCCGCCACGTCCGGTGCGGGGTGAACGGAAGTTGAACGGCGCTTGTTCGCGGCCGGGCGGGTGGCAGGGTGAGCGGCATGAACGGTCGTGACCTGGTGCGCTCGGTGAAGCTGGTGGGTTCGAAGCGGGGGCTGCGCACGGTGCGCTCGGCGTGGCGGCGGGCGCGTGCGGACGCGCGGGCGCTGCCGGGGCGCGGGGCGGAGCGGGCGCGCGTGCCGGGTCCGGTGACGGGGGCGGAGCCGGGGCCCGGGGGCGGTGTGGTGCGGTTCGCCCGTTCGGAGCTGCGGATCCGGGTGGCGGTGGGCGGGGCGGTGTTCTGGGGGTGGGACGGGGCGGAGCCCGGGCCGTCGTACGCGCTGGACGGGGAGGCGCCCGCCGCCGATCCGCGGGCGGTGCTGGAGCCGGGTACGGACGGCGGCTGGCAGGTGGTGGCGGAGCGGCTGACGGTCGCGGTGTCCCGGCACGGGGCGGTGGAGCTGCGGACGCCGGGCGGGGTGGTGCTGCGCCGGGAGCTGCCGCCGCGCTGGTGGGAGCCGGTGGCGGGCGGGGAGGCGCGGTGGGTGCAGCGTTCGGAGGTTCCGGCGGACGCGCGGTTCTTCGGTCTTGGCGGGAGGGCGGCGGGGCCCCGGCTGCGGAACGGGGCGTACGCGCTGTGGAACACGGACCCGGGTGGGCGGTTCGGGCCGGGGGACGATCCGCTGTATCTGACGATGCCGGTGCAGCTGGTGGTGGCGGACGCGGGGACGCACCTGGTGTTCTACGACAACTCCTGGTCGGGCCGGGTGTCGTTGCGGGAGGGGAAGGAGGGTGCGGGGTCGGGGCACGACCGGCCCGGCGCTTCGGAGGTGCGGGTGGACGGCGGGCCGTTGCGCTGCTGGGCGGTGGCGGGTACGCCGGCCCGGGTGCTGGCGGGGTGGTCGGTGCTGACGGGGGCGGCCGCGGTGCCGCCGTCCTGGGCGCTGGGTCCGCAGCACGCCCGGTGGGGGTTCGGGTCGGAGCGGGAGGTCCGGCGGATCGTGGCGGGGTACCGGGAGCAGGGGCTGCCGTTGTCGGTGCTGCACCTGGACATCGACCACTACGACGCGCACCGGGTGTTCACCGTGGACCGCGGGCGGTTCCCGGATCTGCCGGGGCTCGCCGGGGAGTTGCGGGAGGCCGGGGTGCGGCTGGTGTCGATCGTGGACCCGGCGGTCGCCGCGGTCCGGGGCAACGCGGTCTACGACTCCGGCCGGGCGGTGGGCCCTTCGGGGGCGTTCGTCCGGGACGCCCGGGGGCGGGAGGTGCGCGGAGAGGTGTGGCCGGGTGCGTGCGTGTATCCGGACTTCACGGATCCGGGGGTACGGGAGTGGTGGGGCGGGCTGTACGCGGAGCGGCTGGCGCAGGGGTTCTCCGGGGTGTGGCACGACATGAACGAGCCGGTGTCCTTCGCGGCGTTCGGTGATCCGTCGTTGCCGCGTTCGGCGCTCCACGCGCTGGAGGGGCGCGGCGGTGACCACCGGGAGGCGCACAACGTCTACGGGCTGGCGATGGCGCGGGCCGGGTACGAGGGGCTGGCCCGGCTGCGCCCCGAGGAGCGGCCGTTCCTGTTCTCGCGTTCCGGCTGGGCGGGGATGCAGCGGTACGGGGGCACCTGGTCCGGTGATGTGGCGACGGGGTGGCCGGGGCTGCGGGCGTCGTTGGCGCTGGTTCTGGGGCTCGGGCTGTGCGGGGTGCCGTACTCGGGTCCGGATGTGGGCGGGTTCGACGGGTCGCCGTCGCCGGAGCTGTATCTGCGGTGGTTCCAGCTGGGCGCGTATCTGCCGCTGTTCCGTACGCACGCGGCGATCGACGCGGGGCGCCGGGAGCCCTGGGAGTTCGGTCCTGAGGTGCTGGCCGGGGCGCGGGGGGTGCTGGTGGAGCGGGAGCGGTTGCGGCCGTACTGGGTGACCCTGGCGCGGCTGGCGGCGCTGACGGGTGCGCCGTACGTGCGCCCGCTGTGGTGGTCGGCGCCCGGGGACCGGGGGCTGCGGGACTGCGAGGACGCGTTTCTGCTGGGTGACGCCCTGCTGGTGGCGCCCGTGCTGGAGCCGGGGGTGGTGCGGCGGGCGGTGCGGCTGCCGCCGGGGCGCTGGTACGACACGGTGAGCGGGGCGGTGTACGAGGGGCCGGGGCGGGTGGTGGTGGAGGCGCCGCTGTCCCGGGTGCCGGTGCTGGCCCGGGCGGGGGCGGTCATTCCGGTGCGGGGTGCGGACGGCGCCGTGGAGCTCGAGGTGTGGGCGCCGGTGGCGGGGCGTCCGGGTGGCGGGACGGTGGTCCCGGACGCGGGTGACGGCTGGGAGCCGGTGGAGGCCGAGCGGTACACGTCCCGGCTGGAGGGCGGGCGCGTCGTGGTGGAGCGGGACGGCGGGGCGGTGGATCGCCCGGTGCGGGTGCGGGGTGCCGGGGCTCAGCGGTAGCGGCCGGCGAACCAGCGGTGGACGGCCTCGTTGTGGAGGGGGAAGGCGAGCGGGGCGGGGGCGGTGAGCAGGGTGTGGCCGGACGTCTCGTCGGTGGGGGCGGACGGCGGGAGCGCGGCGGCGGGCCGTTCGGGGAGGAGTCCGAAGAGGAGCAGGTGTCCGGCGGGTGAGCTGAGGGCGTCGGCGAGGCGGACGTCCTCGGGGCGTGCCTCGATGCGGGTCTCCTCGCGCAGTTCGCGTACGACGGCGTGCTGCCAGTCCTCGGCGTGGTCGATGAAGCCGCCGGGCAGGGCGAGGCCGCCGCGTGCGGGTTCGATGGTGCGCGTGATGACGACGAGGCCGGTGGTGTCGCCGTCGGTGACGGGGAGCAGGGCGACGGCGACCGGGAGCGGGTTGCGGTAGGCGGTCTCGCCGCAGGCGGCGCAGGTGCGGGGCCAGGTGTCGGGGGACGGGAGGCCGGTGTACGCGGCTCCGCAGGCGGGGCAGTGGGAGTACGTCACGGGCTGCTCCGTTTCCTCGGGGGCCGGACCGCGCTCGTGGTGACCGGGCGTGGGACCGGTGGCGGACACGCGCGGACTGTACCGGATCTCCTTTCCGGCGGCCCGGGACCGTGGAGGATGTGCTCATGACAGCCATCGCGACCGCTTTCCGTGCCCTGGCGGCCACCGCCGCCGCCCTGCTCGCCGTGACCGTCACCGCCCCGGTGGCGCAGGCGAGGCCCGAGCCGAAGGCGCCCCGGGAGTTCGTCTCGCTGCGTTCGGTGGACCCCACGATCCTCCAGGAGATGCGCTACCCGACCGCCCACGACTTCATGGGCGAGCCCGTGGACGGCTACCGGCAGCCGCTCTGCATCCTGACCCGGCCGGCCGCCGAGGCCCTGCACCGCGCGCAGCTCCGGCTGCTGCGGCAGGGCTATTCGCTGAAGGTGTACGACTGTTACCGCCCGCAGCGGGCCGTCGACCACTTCGTGCGGTGGGCGAAGGACCTGAACGACGAGACGATGAAAGGTGAGTTCTATCCCCGCGTCGACAAGTCCCGGCTCTTCGCGGACGGTTACATCGCGGAGAAGTCCGGGCACAGCCGGGGCAGCACCGTGGACCTGACGCTCGTACGGCTTCCTGCAGCGCCGACCAGGCCGTACCGCCCGAGCGAGAAGCTGGTGCCGTGCTACGCGCCGCGGGCCGACCGTTTCCCCGACAACTCCGTGGACATGGGCACCGGGTTCGACTGCTTCGACACGCTCTCGCACACCGATGATCCCCGGATCCAGGGGGTGCAGCGCGCCAACCGGCAGTTCCTGAAGAAGACGCTCACCGAGGCCGGCTTCGTGAATCTCGCCGAGGAATGGTGGCACTACACCTTCCAGCCCGAGACGTTCCCCGACACCTATTTCGACTTCCCGGTGGCCCGCGGGCCGGTCGCCGGGCACTGAGGCGGACGCACGGGAACGGGCGGCCGGGACCACCCCCGTGGGTTCCGGCCGCCCGTTCTCCTTTTCGGACGCGGCGCAGCCGTTTCCGGTTGCCGGATCAGCCATTACGGTGCCCGTATGTCACAGCAGACGTTCGATTCGTACGAAGAGTTCTGGCCGTACTACGTCGCGATGCACTCGCGGGCCGCGACCCGGTGGGTGCATCTCACCGGCACCCTGACCGGGCTCGCCCTCAGCGCGTACGGGCTGGCGCGCGGCCGGAAGCGGTATCTGGCCGCGCTGCCGCTCATCGGCTACGGCACGGCCTGGCCCGCGCACTTCCTCATCGAGAAGAACAACCCGGCCACCTTCGGCCACCCGGCCTGGTCGCTGCGCGGTGACGCGCAGATGATCCGGATGATGCTGGCCGGGCGCGACCACGAGCTGGCGCAGACCGCTGAGAAGTGGCTCGCGGAGAACGACAGGCTCTAGGTGGTGACGGGCTCGCGTGGACGGTCCGCGCGGGCCAGGGCGTGTTCGACCACGGCCACCAGCACGTCCCGGGCCGAGGCCCGGTCCCGCGCGTCGCACATCAGGAGCGGCACCTGCGGGTCCAGGTCGAGTGCGGCCCGTACCGTCGCCTCCGGGAACAGGTCCGCGCCCTCGAAGCAGTTGACGGCGACGGCGAACGGGATCTCGCGGCGCTCGAAGTAGTCGACGGCCGCGAAGCAGTCGGCCAGGCGCCGGGTGTCCGCGAGCACGACCGCGCCCAGCGCGCCCTGCGCCAGCTCGTCCCAGAGGAACCAGAACCGGTCCTGTCCCGGCGTGCCGAAGAGGTACAGCACCAGGTCCTCGCGGAGCGTGATCCGCCCGAAGTCCATGGCCACGGTCGTCGTGGTCTTCCCCTCGACGCCGTCCAGGTCGTCCACCGGACGGCCCGCCTCGGTCAGCCGTTCCTCCGTGCGCAGCGGCCTGATCTCGCTGACCGCGCCCACCAGCGTCGTCTTGCCGACGCCGAAGCCGCCCGCCACCAGGATCTTGAGGGTGACGGGCTCCACGGGCCGCCTGCTGCGGCTAGAGCGCCCGAAGGCCATTGATCACCTCACGGAGAATGTTCACGTCCGGCAGCTCGGCCGGCGGAACGGGACGGGTCACGTGGACCAGCTCGTCGTCCACGAGATCGCCGACCAGCACCCGTACCACGCCCACGGGCAGGTCCAGGGACGAGGCGAGCTCGGCGATCGACTGGGGCAGCTCACCGCAGAGTCCGAGGATCTCGACGTGTTCCGGGGTGAGCAGCTGGTCGTTGTCCGGGTCGTCGGCCGCGGGTTCGGGCACGACGATCGCGATCAGGTCGAGGCGGTGGCGGGACGCGCTGCTGGTGCGCCCGCGGGTCATCGCGTAGGGGCGGACGACGGGCCCCGCGTCGTCGTCGTACCAGCGCGGGGTCCGCGGCCTTTCCGGGGTCTCCGGGGAGCCGGGCGATGCGGCGCTCATGGCGTCCGCTCACCCCCCGGAGGGCTGACCGGCCGTCCGGGGCGCGTTGGCCAGGTGGCTGCCCACGCGCTTGACCATGAGCGTCATCTCGTACGCCACCTGCCCCACGTCCGACTCGGATTCGGCCAGGACGGCGAGGCAGCTGCCGTCGCCGGCCGCCGTGACGAAGAGGAACGCCTCGTCCAGCTCCACGACGGTCTGGCGGACCCTGCCCGCGTCGAAGTGGCGGCCGACGCCCTTGGCCAGGCTGTGGAAACCGGAGGCGACGGCGGCCAGGTGCTCGCTGTCCTCCCGCGTCAGGTCCTTGGACGCGCCGGTGGGCAGGCCGTCGCTGGAGAGCACCAGCGCCTTGCGGATGCTGGCGACGCGCGCGACGAGTTCGTCGAGGAGCCAGTTGAGTTCGCCGGACCCCTGGCGTGCGGTGTCGGCTTCGGCGGCGTTCGGTGCGGTCATGGACCGTCCCCTCCCGGAGTGGTTCCTGGTGCGGTGTCGCCGGGGCCCGTCGGGTCCTCGGCGTTCTCCTGGCGGCCGCGCTGCCAGCCACGCTGGAGCGAAGCCATACGGCTGCGTACCTCTTCGGCGTCCCGTTCGATGTCGTCGGCGCTCTCCACCGGAGCGGGCCGCGCCGTACGGGCGTCCGGTCCCTCGCGCAGCTGCGGGGCGAGGCTGGCCTGCCGGACGCGGCGGGGCAGGCCGCCGACGGTTTCGGAGGCGGGCTCGGGCGCACGGGGCGCGGGGACGGCGGGGCTGCGGTCCACCGGGCGGGCGGGCTCGCGGCCCGGCTCGCGGTCCACCGGGCGGGCGGGCTCGCGGTCCTCGGGTGCGGGGTGGGCGCGGCCTCCCCCGTCGACCCGGCGGCCGCGGTCGGTGACCAGCGTCGGCGGGCGGCGCCTGCGGGGCAGCGGCCGGACGCCCTCGGGGTGCAGGGCGCGCACCCCGTCGTCGGGGGCCTGCTGGTGCTGCTCGCGCTCGCCCTCGCGGCGCAGGGCGCGGGCGCGGAAGATGCCGCCGCGTTCGCTCTCGGTGTCTTCCAGGTCGGCGACCCCGTCGAGCACGGAGTCGAGCCCGGGGCCGGCCACCGCTTCGAGGACCGGGTCGCGGGTGAAGTCCAGCGGTTCGTCGCCCTCCAGCTCGACGGGGCCGTTGAGCAGGGCCGGGTCGACCAGGCCGGTGGGGACCGGGGAGAGGCCGCTCGGCCGCCCCGGCACCGAGTCGTCGGCCTCCGGGCGCCGGGTGTCGCCGTCCGGCGTGCTGCCGGCGAGGGCCTTCTCGGCCCGGCGGTCGAGGCGGAAGCCGGTGCCGTGCGATTCGGGGGCGTCGGTGAGGAGGGCGGCGGGGAGGAAGACGACGGCGGTGGTGCCGCCGTACGGGGAGGTCTGGAGGGAGACCCGGACGTTCTGCCGCTGGGCGAGCCGGCTGACCACGAAGAGGCCGAGGCGGTCCGTGTCGGACAGCTCGAACTCGGGGGTCTCGGCGAGCCGGAGGTTGGCGTCGAGCAGGACGTCGGGGGGCATGCCGAGGCCCCGGTCGTGGATCTCCAGGGTGAAGCCGTTGGCGACGCGCTCGCCGTGCACCTGGACCGCGGTGTGCGGGGGCGAGAACACCGTGGCGTTCTCCAGGAGTTCGGCGATCAGGTGGGTGAGGTCGGCGACGGCCGGGCCGCCGACGCCGATCCGGGGCAGCCGTCGGACCTCGATGCGTTCGTAGTCCTCGACCTCGGCGACGGCGGCCCGGACCACGTCCATCAGCTGGATCGGCTTGCGCCACTGCCGGGAGGGGGCGGCGCCGGAGAGGATCACCAGGCCCTCGGCGTGCCGGCGCATGCGGGTGGTGAGGTGGTCGAGGCGGAAGAGGTCGGCGAGTTCGTCGGTGTTCTCGGTGCGGCGCTCCATGGTGTCCAGGAGCGTGAGCTGGCGGTGGAGCAGGACCTGGTTGCGGCGGGCGAGGTTGACGAAGACCTCGGAGACGCCGCGGCGCATGTCGGCCTGTTTGACGGCGGCCTCGACGGCGGCGCGTTGCAGGGTGTTGAGGGCCTGGCCGACCTGGCCGATCTCGTCGCGCTCGTAACTCAGGTGCGGGGACTCGGTCTCCACGTCGACCTGTTCGCCCGAGGCGAGGCGGCGCATCACGCTCGGCAGCCGGACGCCGGCGACCTCGTGGGCGTCCTTGCGGAGCCGGGTGAGGTCACGTACGAGCTCGCGGCCGATGCGTACGGAGACGAAGACGGAGACGACGAGGGCGAGGAAGCCGAGGACGCCGGCGATGCCCGCCTTGATCAGGATGCCGTAGCCGGCGGGCTTGCCCCGGTCGTTGAAGCGGTTGTTCATCTCCGTCGAGTCGTTGGCCAGCCGTTCCAGGGCGGCCGGGGCGACCTCCTGCCAGCGGGCGGCGTCGGCGGTGCGCGGACTGCTGGTGGGGCCGCGGGAGATGATCCCGTCCTCGGCGGAGCGCAGCGGTTCGCTGTCCGGTCCCTGCCAGTACTCCTGGACGCGGCGGCGTTCGGAGGCGGGGAGGAGGTCGAGGTTGGTCTCGTAGAGCAGGCCGCGCTGGGCGACGAGGTCGGATATCTGGCGCAGTTCGGGGGCGGTGAGGCGGCCGGCGAGGAGTCCGGAGGCGACCAGGGCGTCTTCCCGGGAGAGCATTTCGCGGGCGCGGGACAGGCCGGTCAGTGCGCGGACCTGCCGGTCCATGGAGACGTTCTCCATGGTGTGCAGGCCGGTGAGGAATCGGTAGCAGGGGTCGATCAGGCGGTTGTAGTAGGTCATCGCCTTGAGCCGGCCGATGGTGCGTTTGTCGACGGAGTCGCGCAGGGCGTCGAGTCCTTCGACGGCGCCGAGTATTGAGCCGAGCTGCGTTTCCGCGGTGGCGCCGAGTGCGTCGCGGATGTCCTTCTGCCCGGCGCTCTCGCGGACCTCGGCCACGACCCGGTCGGTGGCGGCGCGCTGTCGGCGCAGTACGGGCAGGGCGTCGGAGGCGCGCGGGTCGGCGAGGAAGACCAGGGTCTGGCGGCGCTCGCTCTGGATGACCCGGACGGTGTCCTCCAGCGGGTGGCCGACCTTCTCCACGACGGTGCTCGCGCCGAGCAGTTTCCCTGCCTCGCGCCCGGTGAGATAGGTGGCGAATCCCCAGAGGGCGGTGAGCGATACGAGAGGCACCACGAGCAACGCCACGATCTTCCTGCGGATGGACTTTCCGCGAAAGCGCATGCCTCCCCCAGGTCATCCCCGCGGGACCGGGGACGGGTTTCGTCAACAAACGGCGCGAGCCTACTACCGACACACAGACAACTCGAAGGCATGTCCGGACGATTTTCGGCCGCCTTACCGGGAGTTGACCATGGCTTGTCCCGGTATTCCGGGAGATGAAATTCACGAAAGCGACAGAAGAGGCCCCGGGGCATGGCAGGTTCCTTCACGTCCCGGTTGGCTGGAATTCTTCGTTTCGTGACGCCTGGGAGGAATCTTCACGGCTGACCACTCGTCTGTCTGTACGGGGGTAGGGGGACCAACGGGGCACGCTCGGGCGGACGGGACGGACCGTCCGCGTAGAAAGGGTGTATGCCGGGCAGCAACCCTGAAGTCGGACAGTGGTGGGAGTGAACGGCCTTGGACACACAGGAGCGTGAGGGCGCGGTGGAGTCTGCGGGGGATGTGAGCGAGCCGGGGCGGCAGCCTCTGTGGGTGGAGGAGCCGGCGACGCGCAGGCGCATGCCCGACCCTGTACGGACGGCGGCGGTGCGGGCGGTGATCGTCATGTCGCTGACGATGATTCTGGCGATGGTGGCGTTCCTCACCGCGCTGGCCGGGTCCTGGCTCTCCTTCCCCATGGTGCTGAGCGGGGTGGCGAGCACGGTGGTCGCGACCTGGGCGGTGCTGGACGTGTGGGTCACCCGCCAGGTGTGGAACCAGCGCAACGGCGTGGTCTCCGAGCCCAGCAGCTCGGCCCGCGCTCTGCGGCGCGAGCGGCGCCGGGCGCGGCGCGAGGCCCGCGCCGCGCAGCGGGACGCGGCGCGGATAGGGCACCGGGGCGGCGCGGACCGGCTCTCGCGGGCCTGACCGCGCCCGGCAGCCTCAGGGGGTCCTGGTCTCCTCGATCGTCTCGGACGCGTCCGGGGTCCGGGGCGCCGGGGCGCCGCGCTTGAACATGCGGGTCGCGGTGATCTCGCCGTGCACCGTCTCGCTGCCGGGGTCCTGCTGCGGCAGCCCGGGGCGCAGGTGCTCCTCGACGCTGATGTACTTCAGCCCGGCGCGCAGGTCCGCGTCGTTGCGGAGCCGGATGACGAGCGGGAATTCCGCCAGGGCCGTCGTGTCGAACAGGCCGGTCGTGTACAGCAGTTGTACGCCGAGCGCGTCGGCCACCGCGCGCTGGAGCTCCAGCAGATAGGTGGCGTTGGCCCGGCCGATCGGGTTGTCCAGGAACAGCGTGCCCGCGTGCCGGTGCTCCGCGCGGTCGCGCCCCCGGTCGTTGCTGCGCAGGGCGGCCATCGTGCAGTACAGGGCGATGGCGGCGGTGAGCAGCTGGCCGCCGGAGAAGACGTCGCCCATCTGCCCGACCGGCACGCGCTCGGCGCGCAGCACGGCGTCCGGCTTCAGGATCTCGACGGCGACGCCCTTGGGTTCCAGTGCCGCCCCGACCCCGCGCAGGAGCAGCGACATGCCGTCGCGGCGCAGGTCGGAGTTCTTCCGGAGGGCGGCCTTGGTCGCCTCGTCGATGACCTCGCCGAGCCGTTCGGTGAGGGTCGCCTGGTCGGGCTCCTCGAAGCGGATGCGGAGGAATTCCTGCCCGGACCACTCCCCCAGGCCCTCGGGGAGCCGGGAGAGCCGCTGAGCGGAGCGGAGCGTGGTGAGCGCGGACTCCACCAGGCCGCGCAGCCGGTCCACGATGGAGTCGCGGTTGCGCTCCAGCTGGGCCAGCTCGTCGGTGAGGACGCGGAGCCGGGGCGCGAACGCGGCGGCCCACTTCTCGGCGTGCTCGGGGAGCGCGGCGGCGGGCAGTTCGCGGATCTGCTGCCGGGCCGGGGTGCGGACCTGCTCGTAGCGGGTGGAGTTGGCATGCCGTACGAGGACGTCGCTCGCCTCCCGGACGGCCGCTTCGGCGGCGGAGAGGTCGGCGGCGCAGCCGCGCAGCGAGCGGCGGGCCTCGGCGGCGGACTGCCGGGCCTCCTCCAGGCTGCCCGGGTACGGCTCGGGCTCCTCCGGGTCGTCCTCGGCGCCGTGGTCCCTGAGCAGGTCGCGCAGCAGGGCGGCCGTCTCGTCGAAGCCGCCCGCCGCGTCCTCGGCGGCGCGGTGGGCGTGCAGCAGCTCGGCGTGGGCGGCCCGGGCGGTGTCCAGCGCGGCGGTGGCGGCGGCCAGCTCGCCGGTGGCGGTCCGCAGGAGGGCCTGGGCCTGCTCGGCGTCGGCGGGCACCCGGTCGTCGGGCAGCTCGGTGTGCAGGCTCTCGCCGTCGGCGGGCGCCAGGCGTTCGGCCTCGCCGCGCAGCCGGCCCAGCTGCTCGCTGGCGGCGGAGGCGCGGGTCTCCAGGAGCTGGACGAGGGATTCGGCGCGGGCGGCCGCCGCCTGCCGGGACGGGCCGTCGGCGCCGTCGGTGCCCTCCAGGAGCTGGGCGGCCCGGGTGCGGACCTTGTTGGTGAGGCGGTCCAGCTCGGCGAGGGCGGCGCTCTCGTCGCTCTCGGCGCGGGCCTGCTCGGCGCGCAGGTCGGCGCCGACGCCCACCTTCTCGTACAGCTGGGACGCCGCCCGGTACGCCTCGCGCAGGGCGGGCAGGGCCTGGCGCGGGGCGTCCTCGCCGGGGTCCGGGAGGTGTTCGGGCGCTCCGGCGATCTCGGCGCGTTCGGCGCGCAGGGCGCGGGCGGTGCGGCGGGCGTCGTCGGCGGCGCGCTGGGCGGCGCGGCGGTCCTCGTCGGCGGCCCGGGCTCGCTCCAGGAAGACGGTGGCGCGGGCCTCGCTCTCCGCCGCCTCGTCGGTCAGCTCGCGCAGCTGGGCCTGCCAGCCGGCCCGTTCCCGCAGCCGGAAGGCGAGTCCGGCGAGCGCGTCGGCAGCCCGGCGGGCGCGCTGGGCGGCCTCCTGGCGCTCCTCGCGGACCCGGGCGGTGTCGGCGGCGGCCTCGTCGGCCTCGGCGCGGACCGTGCGGGCCTCGGCGAGGACGGCTTCGGCGGTCTCGGCGGCGGTGCGGGCGGTACCGGCGGCTTCGGCGAGCTCGGCGAGCATGCCGGGCGGGCAGTCGGCGCGCCAGGAACCGATGCGGGCGGCGAGGGCGCGGTCGGCGCCGAGGCGGGCGGCGAGCACGCGGATGTCCTCGTCGCGGGCGGCGGCCCGGCTGCGCAGCGCCTGGCGCTCCTCGTCGGCGGCGTGCTCGTCGTGCATGGCCGGGTTCGGCGGTACGAGGAAGACGCCCTCGCCGGTGCCGGACGCGCCGGTGCCGGGGTCGGGCACGGGGGCGAGGAGGGCGGCGGCGGTGCCGACGGCGACGGCGGACCGGGGCAGCAGGGCGGCGGCGCCGAGGACGTCACGGGCGCGGGCATGCGCGTCGGGGTCGGTGATGACGACGCCGTCCACGAGCTCGGGCCGGGCGGCGAGGACGGCGGCGTGGTCGGCGGGGTCGACGGCCTGGGCGAGGTAGCGCCAGCCGGGGAGGGCGGGGATGCCCTGTTCACCGAGGTATTCCACGGTGGCCAGGACGTCGGGGCTCGGCGGGAGGAGGCCGCCGTCGCCGAGCGCGCCCAGGATGCGGGAGTCGTCGGCGGCCGCGGTGCGCAGTTCGAACAGGCGCCGTTCGGCGGTGGCGACGCTCTGGTCGAGCAGGTCACGCAGTTCGTCGGCGCCGCGGTCGAACTCGTCGGCGGTGAGAGGCTGGGGGCGGTCGGCGGGAGTGCCTTCCGCGGCCTCGTCGGTGCGGTGCGGGTCGTCTCCGGCCGCTTCGGCCCCCCGCACGGCCTGGCGGGGCCGGGGAAGGGCGCCGGGCAGGCCGAGCAGTTCGGCGAGGCGGGGTTCGGCGGCGATCGAGTCGGCGGCCCTCAGCTCCGCCTCGTACGCCTGCTCGGCGGCGCGGGCGGCGTCGGCGGCGCGGGCGGCGGCCAGTTCGGCGCGGGACTCGTCGGCGGTGGCCTGGCGGGCCCGGTCGGCGGCGGCTCCGGCGGCCTCGCGGGCGGTGTCCCAGGCGGCCACGGCGGCCTGTTCGGCGTCGTTGGCGGCGAGAGCGGCCCTCGCCGGGTCGGCGTGCGGCGCGGTGTCGTCCAGCCACCCGGCCCGGACGGCTTCGGCGGTCTCCTGCTCGACCTCGGCGAGGCGCTGGCGCAGGTGGCCCGCCTCGCTGCGGGCGCGCTGGGCCTCGGTGGCGGCGGTGGTGGCGTCCCGGTGGGCGGCCTCGCCGGCGCTCTGCAGGGTGTCGGAGCGCTCCTCCTCCTCGTTGGCCCGGCTCTCGCCCGCCTCGGCGGCGGTGTGCAGGGCCCGTACGAGGTCGGCGGCGGCGCTCGCGCGGGCGGCGAGGGCGGGGGCGGCGTCGCGCTCGGCCTCCCGGATCGCGGCGGCGACGCGGGCGGAGCGGTCGGCGGCGGCGCGGTGGCGCAGGACGGCCTCGGCGGCCTGCCAGGCGGCGTGCAGGGTGCGCGCGTCGCCGAGTTCGCGGCGCTGGGCGGCGGCGCCCTTCTCGGCGGCGGTGAGCGCCAGCGAGGCGTGCCGGTAGGCGAGTTCGGCGGCGATCAGGGCGCTGCGCCCGCGGGTCTCCTCGGCGCCGGTGACGGTGTGGGCGGCGGAGGTGACCTGCTGGGCGAGCTCAGCGGCCCGGCCGCGTTCCTCCCCGGCGCGGGCGGAGAGGCGGCGGGCCAGGGTGCGGGTGCGGCGCTCGGATCCGGCGTGGATGTCGCGGGCGCGGGCGCGGGTCCCGGCGGCCTCGACGATGCGGCCGAGGAGGTCGACGGAGCCGGCGGTGAAGTCGCGTTCGGCGGTGAGCTCGGCGCGGCGGCCGAGCTTGTTGCCGAAGCCGCTGACGAGGTCGGCGAGGCCGTCCGTGTCGCGGGTGTCGGTGACGGCGCGCAGCAGCAGGTCGGTGAAGTCGGAGTCCTTCTTGACCGCGAAGAGTCCGGCCGCCTCGCCCTCGTCGGCGTTCATCTCGCGCTGGTAGCGGAAGAGTTCGGGGTCGAGGCCCAGGTCGCCCAGGTGCTCGTTCCAGCGGTCGTGGATCTCCTCCCAGTGCACGTCGAGGTGCTGGTAGAACTTCCCGGCCTCGGTGAGCGCGTCGCGGAAGCCCTTCATGGTGCGGCGGCGGCCGCGCGCGCCGGAGACGCCTTCGGCGGGGCGGCCGACGGCGGTGGACTCCGCGACGGGCAGCGAGTCGAGGCCGAGCCCGGGGCCGGGCCGGAACGAGTACCACGCCTCGGCGAACTTCCGGGGGTCGTTGGAGACCTGGCGTCCGCGCCACTCGCTGACCTTGCCGACGACCACGCACTCGCCGGTCAGGGTGTGCTGCCACTCCAGGGCGACATGGCCGCAGTCGTCGGCGAGCAGGAACTTGCGGAGCACGCCGGAGCTGGCGCCGCCGAGGGTGTTGCGGTGGCCCGGGAGCATCACCGAGAAGATCAGCTTCAGCAGGACGGACTTGCCGCCGCCGTTCTCCAGGAAGAGGACGCCCGCGGGGGCGGGGCGGCGCGGCGGGCCGACCGGCTCGTCCTCGAAGAACTCCGCCTGCGCCGGGGCGGGGCGGGGCACGGGCTCGCCGACTCCGCGCAGGTCGAGCACGGTGTCGGCGTAGCGTGCGCCGGCCGGTCCGATGGAGTAGAGGCGGACCCGGGACAGCTCGTACATGGCGGCGGACTCTCGTCGTTCTGGGAGCGGAGGGAAGGCGTCGGTGACGGGCGGCGGTCAGCCGTGGAACGGCAGGCCCGCGTCGGCCACCAGTTCCAGGTCGTCGGGGTCCGGGGGCGGCAGCAGCGTGGCGCTCCCGTCGGTGACGGGGACGACGCCCAGGTCGAGGAGCTCGGCCATGGCGGCGGTTCCGGCCATGTCGCGGACCTGGAGCTGGTAGCGGGCGGTGGTGCGGTACGTGCCTCCGGCGTCGTCGCCGGTGCGCTGGAGGAAGCCGGAGTCGGTGAGGAAGGCGACGGCCTTGCCGATGATGCCGGTGGTGGACCCGGCGAGCCGTCGGGCGTCCTTGGTGGCGCCGGTGGCGCTGCGCCGGGCGTAGACGCGCCAGCCGGCCTCCAGGCCCGGGGCGTCGCTGGCCGGGTCGGTGTTGTCGCCCTGCTCCTCGGCGCGCTGCTCCAGGCGGTCGCACGCCTGGCGTACGAAGGCGTCCACGCCGTTGACCGTGATCCGGCCGATGTAGGCGTCGTCGGCCAGGTCCTCGGGGCGCGGGAAGGCCATCGCGGCGACGGCGAGGTGGGCGAGGCCGTGCAGGAAGCGGTCGGCGCTGTCCGAGGAGGCGCGGCGCGCGTAGTCGCCCATGCGGACGGCGAAGACGGAGTCCTCGCCCGCCGTGACGGCCATCCCGGCCCGGGGCGAGACCTCCAGGACGATGAGGCCGAGGCCGGTGGCGACGGCGTCGGCGAGCCGGGCGAAGGCGGGGTCGTCCCGGTAGCGGCGCAGCAGTTCGGCGTACTCCGCGTCGCGGGCGGGGAGCAGCTTGGGCTGGAGGCCGAAGGCGACGAGCCGGGCGGCGTCGGCCGCGTCCGCCGGGGTGACGGCGGCGGGTGCGGGCGCCGGGCGGTCGGGCTCGTAGCCGGGGGCGGGCCGGTCGGCGGGCTCGCTCCACGCGTCGGCGTGCTCTGCGCGGTGGTCGCTCACGACACTGGCTCCTCGGTGCGGGATGTCTTGCGGAAGGGGGTACGGGGACCGGGGGCGGTCACGGCGCCTCCGTACGGTCGGCCGCCATGCCGGCGGCGTCGAGCAGGGCCGTGCCGACGATCAGGTCGGCCCCGCCGAACTCCTCGTCGTCCAGCGGGGTGCCGTCGTCCACGGAGAACAGCAGGCGGCGCTCGCCCTGGCGGTAGGCGGTGCCGACCGGAGGGCTCGCGGCGTGCACGGCGAGCAGGGCGACCAGATAGGGCAGGTCGGGGTCGCGGCGGCGGGCGTCGGCGAGGAGGCCGGAGAGGCGGCGCGGCGCGTCGTGCTCCAGGTCGAGCAGCTCCATCGCGGCGGCCAGCTGCTCCTCGCTGAAGCGGCTGTCGTCCGGGGTGGCGATCAGGTCCGGCTCGGGCATCTCCGCGCCGAGGTGTTCGCGGGCCGGGGGCGGGCTGAGGAGCAGGTCGACCAGGTCGCCCACCCGTACGGAGACCGGGGTGCGCAGGCCGGTGCCGTGGGCGAAGAAGGCGTCGGTGGCGCGGCCGGCCTGCTCGACCGGGAGCGGCAGCAGCGGGGCGAGGAGCTGCCCGTAGAGGTCGAGTCCGGTGCGGGCGGCGGGGGCGGCGAAGGCCTGGCGGTCCTGCTCGGCCCGGAAGAGCGGTCCGGCCTCCAGGAGCCGGGACTGGAGCTGGGTGTGGCGGCGGATGCAGTCCTTGACGATGTCGACCAGCTCGGCGGCGCGGCGCTTGTGCTCGGGGTCCTCCGCCTCGTCGCGGGCCTTGCGGATGTTGGTCAGGATCGCGTTCTCGTGGCGGTAGCGGTCGGCGACGTGGTCCAGGGCCTCGGCGATCATGTCGGGCACGGCGTTGAGCCAGTCGACCGCGCGGACGTTGCGCCGGGTGGCGTCGAGCGTCTTGCGCAGCGTCTCCGCGTACTGCACGGTCCGGTAGCGGGCCTGTTCGGCGGCGAGCTGGGCGTCGGCGAGGCGGCCCCGGCTGATCAGGACCTCCAGCTTGACCTCGGCGGCGATCTGGGCGCTGGTGACGTCGGTGTCGAGGGCGCCGACCAGGACGTTGACCGCCTCGTCGGTGGCCCTGAGGTAGACGCTGCCGCCGTGCCCGGGGACCTCCTCGATCAGCTTGAAGTCGTAGTCGCGGCGGACGTAGACGCCGTCGGGCCCGAAAGTGCCGTAGACCGCGCGGAATCCGCGGTCGACGCTGCCGACGTTGATCAGGTTCTCCAGGACCCAGCGGGCGACCCGTTCGTGCTCGGCGGCGGGGCGGGCGGGGGCCTGGGCGGCGACGCGCGGGAGGAGCCTGGTCACTATCTGGTCGTGGTCCGCGCCCGTGTCGAAGTCCATGTTCAGCGTGACGTGGTCGATCGCGGCGAGGGCGACCTCGGCCATCGCGTAGCCGCTGTACTCACCGGCGAGGTTCGCCTTGCGCACGTCCAGGTCGTGCAGCGGCGCGGTGCAGGCGAGCGCGCGCAGCCGCCGGGACAGCCCCTCGTCGGCGGCCGGGCCCGGTGCGGGCCGCGGCCCCGCGCTGAGCTGGGGCGCAGCGTTGTCCGTGTAGGCAGGCGAAGTCACGGTGCACAGATTAGGTCCTCGCACCGACAACGGTCGAAACGGCGCAGAAGGGCCGCTCCCGGCGGACCGGTCAGGCCCCCGCGTTCTCCCCGCCCCGCTCCCCGTGGCCCCCGCCCCCGGGCGTACGCAGCACCAGCACGTCGCCCGGCCCCGCGTCCGCGCTGTCGCACGCGGCCAGCTCGGTGCGGCCGCCGTCGGCGCGTTCGATGTGCTGGCTGCCGAGGGCGCCGGGTTCGCCGCCCGCCATGCCGTACGGGGGCACCCGGCGGTGTCCGGTGAGCAGGGCGAGGGTGACCGGTTCGAGGAAGCGGATGCGGCGCTCGACGCCGCAGCCGCCCCGGTGGCGGCCCGCTCCCCCGCTGCCCTCGCGCACCCGGAAGCTCTCCAGCAGGACCGGGTAGCGCCATTCCAGGATCTCGGGGTCGGTGAGCCGGGAGTTGGTCATGTGGGTCTGGACGGCGTCGGTGCCGTCGAAGTCCTCGCCCGCTCCGGAGCCGCTGGCGACGGTCTCGTAGTACTGGACGCGGTCGTTGCCGAAGGTCAGGTTGTTCATGGTGCCGGAGCCCTCGGCCTGGACGCCGAGGGCCGCGTACAGGGCGCCGGTCACCGCCTGCGAGGTCTCGACGTTGCCGGCGACGGTGGCGGCGGGCGGGACGGGCGCCAGCATGGAGCCCTCCGGGATGCGGATCTCCAGCGGGTTCAGGCAGCCGCTGTTGAGCGGGATGTCGTCGGCGACCAGGGTGCGGAAGACGTACAGCACGGCGGCCATGACCACGGATTTCGGGGCGTTGAAGTTGCCCGGCTGCTGCGGGGACGTACCGGTGAAGTCGATGACGGCGGCACGGGCCTCGCGGTCGACGGTGACGGTCACCTCGATGACGGCGCCGTTGTCGGTCTCGTACCGGTAGTGGCCGTCGTCGAGCCCGGCGATGATGCGGCGCACCGACTCCTCGGCGTTGTCCTGCACGTGGCCCATGTAGGCGTCCACGACCTCGGTGCCGAACTGGTCGGTCACGGCGCGCAGTTCGGCGATGCCCTTCTCGTTGGCGGCGATCTGGGCGCGCAGGTCGGCGAGGTTGGTCCCGGGGTCGCGGGAGGGGTACGGGGCGGTGGTGAGGTGGTCGCGGGTGGCGTCCTCGCGGAAGACGCCGTCCCGGACCAGGAGCCAGTTGTCGAAGAGGACGCCCTCCTCGTCCACGGTCCGGCTGAAGGCGGGCATGGAGCCGGGGGTGATGCCGCCGATCTCGGCGTGGTGGCCGCGCGAGGCCACCAGGAAGCGCAGCACCGGTCCGTCGCCGGTCGTGTCGAACACAGGGGTCACGACGGTGACGTCGGGCAGGTGGGTGCCGCCGTGGTACGGGTCGTTGATGGCGTAGACGTCGCCGGGGCGCAGGGTGGCGGCGTTGCGCCGGAGCACTTCCTTGATCGACTCGCCCATGGAGCCGAGGTGGACGGGGATGTGGGGCGCGTTGGCGATCAGGTTGCCGTCGGCGTCGAACAGGGCGCAGGAGAAGTCGAGGCGCTCCTTGATGTTGACGGAGCGGGCGGTGTTCTCCAGGGTCACGCCCATCTGCTCGGCGATGGACATGAAGAGGTTGTTGAAGACCTCCAGCATCACCGGGTCGACCTGGGTGCCGACGGCCTGCCGGGCGGGGCGCGGGCGGGCGCGGGTGAGGACGAGGTGGCCGGTGGCGGCGAGTTCGGCCTGCCAGCCGGGGTCCACGACGGTGGTGGCGTCGGCCTCCGCGATGACGGCGGGGCCGGTGACGACGTCGGTGGCCCTGAGGTCGTCCCGGCGGTGGAGCGGGGCCTCCTGCCAGTGCCCCTCCGCGAACATGCGGGCGGTGTCGTGGGGACGGGGTGTGGTGGGGGCGCCCTCGTCGCGTGCGGGCGGCCGGATCTCGGCGTGGCCGCCGGCGGTTCCGGTGGCCTCGACCGAGACCGTCTCCACGACGAGCCGCCGGTCGGCCGTGAAGCCGTAGCGGGCGCGGTGCTCGCGGGTGAAGGAGTCGGTCATGGCGGCGGCCGTGTCCAGGGCGACGGGCAGGCTCGCGTCGGTGCCCTCGTACCGCAGCAGAACCCGGGCGCGGGTGGTGATGGCGTCGGCGGGCACGCCGTCGGCGCGCAGGTCGGCGCTGGTACGGGCGGCCAGCTCGTCGCACAGCGCCCGGACCCGGGTCTCGGATTCCGCGTCCAGGGCGGCTTCGAAGGACTGCTCGCGCATGGCGGTGGCGTCGGCGAGCCCGATGCCGTACGCGGACAGCACCCCGGCGAGCGGCGGGACGAGGACGGTGTCGATGCCGAGGGCGTCGGCCACGGCGCAGACGGCCTGGCCCCCGGCGCCGCCGAAGCCGGTGAGGGCGTAGCGGGTGATGTCGTGGCCGCGCTGTACGGAGATCTTCTTGACGGCGTTGGCCATGGAGAGGACCGCGATCTCCAGGAAACCGGCCGCGGTCTCGGCCGCCGTCCGCTTGGTGCCGGTGGCCCGGGCGACCTCCTCGGCCAGTTCCTCGAAGCGTTCGCGCACGAGGTCCGCGTCGAGCGGCTGGTCGCCGTCCGGCCCGAAGACGGCGGGGAAGTGGGCGGGGCGGATGCGGCCCAGCATGACCTGGGCGTCGGTGACGGTCAGCGGCCCGCCCCGGCGGTAGCAGGCGGGGCCGGGGACCGCGCCCGCGGAGTCGGGGCCGACCCGGTAGCGCCGGCCGTCGAAGTGGAGGACCGAGCCGCCGCCGGCCGCGACGGTGTGGATGTTCATCATGGGGACGCGCATCCGGGCACCGGCGACCTCCGTGCCCAGTTCGCGTTCGAACTCGCCCGCGTAGTGCGAGACGTCGGTGGAGGTGCCGCCCATGTCGAAGCCGATGACCCGGTCGTGGCCGGCCTGGGCGGAGGTGCGGACCATGCCGACGACGCCGCCGGCCGGTCCGGAGAGCACCGCGTCCTTGCCGCGGAAGTGGGCGGCCTCGCGCAGCCCGCCGTTGGACTGCATGAACATGAGCCGGATGCCGGGGAGTTCGGCGGCGACCGAGTCGACGTACCGGCGCAGGATCGGCGAGAGGTAGGCGTCCACGACGGTGGTGTCGCCGCGCGGGACGAGCTTGATCAGCGGGCTGACCTCGTGCGAGCAGCTGATCTGGGTGAACCCGGCGGCCCTGGCCTCGGCGGCGACCGCCTGTTCGTGGGCCGGGTGGCGGTAGCCGTGCATCAGGACGACGGCCGCGCTGCTGAGCCCGTCGGCGCGGGCCTCGCGGAGCAGGCGGGCGACTTCGTCGCGGTCGAGCGGGGTGAGGGTGCGGCCGTGGGCGTCGATGCGCTCGGGGACCTCGATGACCCGGTCGTAGACGGCTTCCGGGAGGAGGATGCGGCGGTCGAAGAGGCGGGGGCGGTTCTGGTATGCGATGCGCAGGGCGTCCCGGAAGCCTTCGGTGATGACCAGGACGGTCGGTTCGCCGCGCCGTTCCAGCAGGGCGTTGGTGGCGACGGTGGTGCCCATCTTGACGGCGGCGACCCGGTCGGCGGGGACCGGCTCACCGGGTCCGAGCCCGAGCATCAGCCGGATGCCGGCGACGGCGGCGTCGCGGTAGCGGTCCGGGTCGTGCGAGAGGAGTTTGCGGGTGACGAGCTCTCCGTCGGGGCGCCTCCCCACCACGTCGGTGAAGGTGCCGCCACGGTCGATCCAGAACTCCCAGCGCCCGGTCATACCCCCATACTGGCCCGCCGTCCGGTGATCGCGGAACAGGGCGGGAGCGGCGCGCCCCCGACGCGCTGCACTCCTGGGGTACTACGGGGTGTTCGGCCGGTCAGACCGCCGGGGCGTCCGGGCCGATCCTGCTGCGTACCGCCGACTGGACCTCGGCCTCCTCGGCGGGGTCGGCGGCCAGGCGGCGCAGCCGCTCGGCGACGCGCAGGTCACCGGTCTCGGCGTGGCGGGCGGCGACCTCGCGGGTCGTCTCCTCGCAGTCCCACAGGCATTCGACGGCGAACCCGGTGGCGAAGGACGGGTCGGTGGCGGCGAGGGCCCGGGCGGCCCGGCCGCGCAGCTGCGAGGAGGACGTCTCCCGGTAGATGTGACGCAGTACGGGTGCGGCGCAGGCGATGCCGAGGCGTCCGGCGCCGTCCACGAGCGCCCACAGCCGTGGCGCGTCGGGTCCGTCGCCGCGTACGGCGTCGCGCAGCGCGCCGAGCACCGCCGGGGCGTCCTGCGGTCCGCCGCGTCCGGCCAGCACTCCGGCGGCGGACGCTCCGAGCGCGTCGGGCCTGCGGGCCCAGCGGCGGGCGCGCTCCACGGCGTCCTCGCCGCACATGCGCTCGAAGGCGGCGACGGCGGCGTCGGCGACGGTGCCCCGGGGGTCGGCGGCCGCGGTCTCGATCAGGTCGAGCACGACGGGGTCGCGGACCTCGGCGGCCAGGTAGTGGAGGGCGGCGCAGCGGGCGGCGTCGGGTCCGCCGTGGGCGGCCGCGACGATGTCGGACCGGTCCTCGGGGCCCGCGACGGCGGCGAGGCAGCGGGCGGCGGGCACGTGGAGCACGCTGCCGCGCTCCAGGCCCTGCTGGGCCCAGTCGAAGACCGCCTGGACGCTCCAGCCGGGCCGGGGGCCGCCGGGGCGCATCTGGCGCTGCCAGCGGTCGAAGGAGCCCTGCTCGGACGCGGCCCGGACGCGGGCGCCGACGGCCTCGCGCGGGTCGTCGGCCCATAGGCGCCAGGGGCGCGGCTCGTAGGCGTCCCGTACGGTCGCGGCCAGCTCGGCGCGGCCCTCGGGGTCGTCGGGGAAGCGGGCGAGCACGGGCTCGGCGAGGGAGCGGAGTCCGGCGTCGTCGTCGCGCAGGGCCAGCTCGTCCAGGGCCCAGGCCCAGTTGGAGCCGGTCGCGGCGTAGCGCCGCAGCAGGGCGAGGGCGTCGCCGCGCCCGTAGGAGGCGAGGTGGCCGAGGACGGACAGGGCGAGGCCGGTCCGCGAGTCCTCGGTGTCGAGGTGGTCCTCGGGGTCGGTCAGGTGCCGCTCGATCTCCTCGACGCCGCCGTCGAGGTCGAGGTAGAGCCGCGCGTAGTAGAGGGAGCGGTTCTCCACCTGCCAGTCGTGGCGCGGGTCGCTCAGGACGCAGTGGTGGAGAGCCGCCAGGGCCTCGGAGCGCGGTGCGGCGAGCGCGTGGAGCGTGCCGTCGCCGCGGCCTCTCTGGAGCAGGCCGAGCAGGGTGCCGCTCGGCGCTATGAACGGATCGAACATGGGGAAAGCCTCACATCAAGCTGTCGACACAACCGGGACTGTGCAGTTCCACGTGCTCCGGGACGAGCACTGGGGCGAGCCCTAGGGCGTGTCCGGCGGATCAGGGCCGGGGTCGCGGCGCCTGGCACGGCACCTCGCCGCGTTGCCGAAACGCCCTAATCGCTCCGCGATGAGGACGCCCCGGCGCCTTGCGATGCACCGCACCAGACGCCGCGCCCTACCCGACCCTGATCCGCCGGACACGCCCTAGCCCGCACAGCAACATGATTCGCCGACCGCCGTCTTCCGCCTGGTGTAGACCATCTTCCTCTGCCTCTCGTCGGGTGGCCCTGATCGGGCCCGCGACGTCATGATGACCCAGCCATTTCGCCACCGCGACCACATTTACGACGTACCCGTTCAGCGGGCGCCGAAGAGTTCCAGCAGGTCGTCCTTGCCGAACATGCGTGCGGTGTCGACCGCGGAGGGGGTTCCGGCGGCCGGATCGGCGCCCGCGTCGAGGAGGGCGCGGATCACCGCTTCCTCGCCCTTGAAGACGGCTCCGGCGAGGGGGGTCTGGCCCCGGTCGTTGGCCCGGCCCGGGTCGGCGCCGCGGGCGGCGAGGGCGGTGACCGCGGGGGCGTGCCCGTGGTAGGCGGCGAGCATCAGCAGCGAGTCGCCCCGGTCGTTGGTGAGGTTGGCGGGCACCCCGGCGTCCACGTAGGCGGCGAGGGCGTCGGCGTCGCCGGCGCGTGCCAGGTCGAACACCTTGGAGGCCAGCTCCACGACCTCGGGATCGGGGACGTCGCTCATCGGGGTACCGCCTTCCTTGACCGTCCGGGCCGCCGCCGGCGGCGGCCCGTGCACGGCGGGGGCCGTGCGAGTGAACCGACAGGGTACTGCCCGGGCGGGTCCATGATCAGGCCCGGGCTTCCCCTCCGCCGATCGGGTGGATAATCACCCTTTTCACCCGATTACGCCTTTTATCTTACGGATACTTGGGGTGAGCCTGGAAGGACTCATGGTGACCGTCCCCTCCAACCAGGAGAACACTCATGATCCTTTCCATGTCCGGCGTCGTCATCCTCGGCATCATCGTCTTCCTGTTCTTCAGGAAGGACGGCCTCAAGGCGTCGCACGCCCTTGTCACCGCCCTGTTCGGCTTCTACCTGGCCGGGACCGCCATCGCACCGAGCATCACCGCGGGCGGAGCGAGCCTGGCCGGACTCCTGGGCGGGATCAAGTTCTGACCCTCCGCCTCCGCACCGACCCCTTCAGGAGACAGACGTGGCCAGGCGACCACTCCCCCGCATTCTGAGCAGCGGCAGCGCTTCGATCACTCGCAGTCGAGAGTTCGCGCGCACGGCCGCCGACAGCGCCACCGATGTGCTCCATCCGCTGATCACGCTCACGCGTGGTCTGCGGCTGCTGGCCGGCGCAGGACGGCAGAAGTGGGCCGCGACGCCCAAGGACCGGCGTGGCCCCACGCTGTTCCTCGTCGCGGCCTGCGTACTCGTGGTCGCGCTCATCCCGTACGGGCCGGTGCTGGCCCTCGTCACGGTGATGGGCGCAGCCGCATGGAAGGGGCGCGACCGCACCCCCGTCAGGACCGGCCCCGACGAGGCGGAGACCGCCCGGCTGCGGGCCCTGTACGAAGCCCTCGTGCCGTACTTCTCCACGGCCGACGACCCGAGCCCGCTGTTCAGCCACGGCGGCGACTGGGAGCAGGTCTTCAGCGGTTACGCGTTCGACGGCGACGGCCGCGTCTCGCGCCTCCAGGTCGCGTATCCCGCGTACTTCACCGACAGCGAGCCCGAGTCCCGGGCCCGGATCGAACAGCTGCTGCACGCCAAGTCGGGCCGCGGCCGGGAGTACCGGTTCAGCTGGGACGAGGAGGGCAACCGGCTCGTGATGAGCGTCCTGGACGCCCTGCCGACCTCGCTCACCGCCCAGCGCTTCGTCACCGCCCCCGGCGAGACCGTCCTCGGCTTCACGGACGAGGACGCCGTGCCGCGCACCCTCCCGGTGAGCGACGACGCCGGCACCCGGGACGCGCCCGGCGTCGTCTGGCGCACCGGCCCCCGCTCCACCGAACCCCACCTGCTCGTCGCCGGGCAGCCCGGCAGCGGCACCACCAGCCTGCTGCGGTCCATCGCCCTCCAGGCGCTCCAGCAGGGCGACATCCTCGTCGTGGAGGGCAGCGGCACCGGCGAGTACGCCTGCTTCACCGGGCGCGAAGGCGTCCTGGCCGTCGAGTGCGGGCCCGCCGGCGCGCTCTCCACGCTGGAGTGGGCGGCCAACGAGACGGAACGCCGGCTGATCGAGGCGAACCGCGCCCGGCAGGCCGGGGACCCGGTCCCCGAGGACCTGACGCGGCCGCTCTGGATCCTCCTGGACCGGCCGAGCGCGCTCGCCCGCCCGTCCGGCGACGGCACGCCCGACGCGCAGGAACTGCTCCAGATCCCGCTGCGGCACGGCCGGGCCGCCAACGTCGTCGTGGTCCTCGCCGAGGCGTTCGACCACCTCGACGGCCTCGGTGAGACCGTCCGGACGCACACCAGGGCCCGGGTGGTGCTCGGCGAGTGCACCGCCGCACAGGTCGAGTCGGTGCTCGGCACCGGACCGCACACCACCCCGCCGCCGGACGCCCCGGCCGGCCGCGGCTACGCCCGGTTCGGCGCCGGTCCGGTGCTGCGCATCCAGGTCCCGGCCACGCCCGACCCGTACGACGACGCCACGAGCGAGGCGCAGCGCGCGGCGGTGCTGAGCCTGCTGCCGGAGCGGCGCACGGCGGTCGAGGCGGGGGCACCGGAACCGGCGCCGGCCGAGGCCGTGGAGGCGCCGGTCGCGCTGGAGGCCGTGGCCGTCGGCGACTGAACGCGTGACGGCGACGGAGGAGGGCCCGGCAGCGTGCCGGCCCTCCTCCGTTCACGCCACGAACGTGCGCGGTGCCTCCACGCCCGCCCCGCCGCCCGCGCCGACCAGCCGGGCCGCCTGGGCGAGACGCTGGGCCGCCTCGTCCGCGACCGGGCCGCCGACCGTGAACGGCAGCCGCACGTAGCCCTCGAAGGCGCCGTCGACCCCGAACCGGGGGCCGGACGGCACCCGCACCCCGACGCCTTCCCCGGCGACCGCGAGCCGGGAGCCGGAGAGGCCGCCGGTGCGCACCCAGAGCGTGAGCCCGCCCGCGGGCACGGAGAACTCCCACTCCGGCAGCTCCCGGCGCACGGCCGCGACCAGCGCGTCGCGGTTCTCCCGGGCCTGTTCCCGGCGCAGCCGCACGGCCTCCTGCCAGCCGCCGGTGCGCATCAGCCAGTTCACCGCGAGCTGTTCGAGGACGGGGGTGCCCATGTCGGCGTACGCGCGGGCGGCGACCAGGCTGCGGATCACGTCGGGCGCGGCCCGTACCCAGCCGATCCGCATGCCCGCCCAGAACGCCTTGCTGGCCGAGCCCACGGTCAGGACCGTGCTGCCCGCCGGGTCGAACGCGCAGACCGGGCGCGGCATCGCCACGTCCTCGTCGAGGTGCAGCTCCCGCATCGTCTCGTCCACGACGAGCACCGTGCCCGCCGAGCGGGCGGCGTCCACCAGCGCCCGGCGGCGCTCCTCGTCGGCCAGCGCCCCGGTCGGGTTGTGGAAGTCCGCGACGACGTAGCCGAGCCGGGGCGCGGCGTCCCGCAGGACCTGGCGCCACCGGTTCAGGTCCCAGCCGCCGAGCCCCTCCTCCATGGCGACGGGGACCAGCCGGGCGCCCGCCTCGCGCATCAGCTGGAGGATGTTGGCGTAGCTCGGGGACTCCACCGCGATGCGTTCGCCGCGTCCGGCGAAGAGGTGGCAGATGGCGTCGATGGCGCCCATCGCGCCGGTGGTGACCATGATCTGCTCGGGCATGGTCGGGATGCCGTCGGCGGTGTAGCGGTCGGCGATCATCTGGCGCAGGGTGGGCAGCCCGGCGGGGTAGTCGCCGTGGGTGTGGGCGTACGGGGGCAGTTCCTCCAGGGCGCCCTGGACGGCCCGGGTGAGCCAGGGCTCGGGGGCCGGCAGCGAGGCGCAGCCCAGGTCGATCATGGAGCCCAGGGCCTCGGGCGGCAGGGGCTCCAGGCCGCGGGCGGGCAGCGGGTTGCCCGCCGGGACCGCCGTCCAGCTGCCCGCCCCGCGCCGGGACTCCAGGAAGCCCTCGGCCCGCAGCGCCTCGTAGGCGGCGGCGACCGTGGTGCGGCTGACGGCGAGGGCGAGGGCGAGCTCGCGTTCGGCGGGGAGGCGGGCGGCGACCGCGACCCGGCCCTCCAGGACGAGGAGCCGGATACCGTCGGCGAGGGCGCGGTAGGCGGGCGGGCGGCGGCTGCCGGGTCCGGCCGGCCGCTGCTGCTGCTGGGCCTGGAGCTGCCGGGCCAGCTGCGCCGCGCCGACCGCCGAAGTCCACTGCGCCATGAGAATCAGTCCACCTTCCTCGGATTGGCCATGGTTGGCGGCCAATCCCCTGCCACAGAGTGACACGGAGCGGTCCAACACCACCACACCAGGGGGCACCCCTTGTCCAACACCCTCGTCCCGCAGGGGGCGCACCTCACCCGTCGGCTGGTCCAGCTGTACGCGGGGCTCGCGCTGTACGGGGCGAGCTCGGCCCTCCTGGTCGTCGCCGGTCTCGGCCTGGAGCCGTGGGGCGTGCTGCACCAGGGCCTCGCCGAGCGCACCGGGATCAGCATCGGGGTGGTGTCGATCATCATCGGGGCGATCGTGCTGCTGCTGTGGATCCCGCTGCGGCAGCGGCCGGGCCTGGGCACGGTGTCCAACGTGTTCGCCGTGGGGATCGCGATGGACGGCACGCTCGCCCTGGTCCCCGAGGTGCACGGCCTGGTGGCGCGGGCCGGGGTGATGGCGGCGGGGATCGTGCTGAACGGTGTGGCGACGGGGCTGTACATCAGCGCCCGGTTCGGCCCCGGCCCCCGGGACGGCCTGATGACCGGGCTGCACCGGCGGACCGGCCGGTCGATCCGGCTGGTGCGCACCGCGATCGAGATCGCCGTCGTGGTCACGGGGTTCCTGCTCGGCGGGTCCCTCGGCGTCGGCACGGTGCTGTACGCCGTGGCCATCGGCCCGCTCGCCCAGGTCTTCCTGCGGGTCTTCGCGATCCCCGGGGAAAGCGCCCCCTCGGCCGGGACGTCCGCGCCCCGGCGGTCCATACTGCGGCGGTGACCTCCGAACGCCACCCCTATCTCGACCACCCCGTTCCGCTCGCGTTCGCCCACCGGGGCGGGGCGGCGGACGGCATCGAGAACACGGCCGCCGCCTTCCGCCGGGCCGCCGACGCCGGGTACCGCTACTTCGAGACCGATGTGCACGCGTCGGCGGACGGCCGGCTCGTCGCCTTCCACGACGCCACGCTGGACCGGGTGACGGACGCCCGGGGCCGCCTGGCGGAGCTTCCGTGGAGCGAGATAGGCCGGGCCCGGGTCGCCGGGCGCGAGCCGCTGCCGCTGTTCGAGGAGCTGCTGGAGACGTTCCCCGAGGCCCGGTGGAACGTGGACGTGAAGGCGGAGGCCGCCCTCCTGCCGCTCCTGGAGCTGATCCGCGCGACGGACGCCTGGGACCGGGTGTGCGTCGGCTCGTTCTCCGAGGCCCGGGTGGCCAGGGCGCACCGGCTGGGCGGCCCGCGCCTGGCGACTTCGTACGGCGTGCGCGGGGTGCTCGGCCTGCGGCTGCGCTCGTACGGCATCCCGGCCGCGCTGCGCGCCGGAGCGGTGTGCGCGCAGGTGCCGGAGAGCCAGAACGGCATCCGGGTGGTCGACCGCCGCTTCGTGCGCGAGGCCCATGCGCGCGGGCTCCAGGTGCATGTGTGGACGGTGAACGAACCGGAGCGGATGGCCGCTCTCCTGGACCTGGGGGTGGATGGCATCATGACCGATCACATCGAGACGCTGCGCACGGTGCTGAGCGAGCGGGGGGCCTGGGCCTGACCCGCCGCCGCCCGGCCGGTGTCTTCACGGGGAGATTCCAGGGGGGCGCCATGACGGCCGAGACCGCAGACACCGCCGGGCCGGCCGACGGCGCGGCGGGCCCGGACGGCCCGGCCGCGCGGCGCAGGGAACAGCGCGGCTGGTACTTCTACGACTTCGCGTGCTCCGTCTACTCCACGAGCGTCGTCACGGTCTTCCTCGGCCCGTATCTGACCTCGGTCGCCAAGTCCGCCGCGGACCCGGACGGCTTCGTCCACCCGCTCGGCATCCCGGTGCGCGCCGGGTCGCTGTTCGCGTACGCGGTGTCGGCCTCGCTCGTCCTGGCGATCGTCCTGATGCCCGTGGTGGGCGCGGCCGCCGACCGTACGGGCCGCAAGAAGCCGCTCCTCGCGGTGACGGCCTACACCGGGGCCGCGGCGACGACCGCCATGTTCTTCCTGGACGGGGACCGCTATCTGCTCGGCGCCTTCCTGCTCATCGTGGCGAACGCCGCGACGGCGGTGGCGATGATGGTCTACAACTCCTACCTGCCGCAGATCGCGGAGCCCGAGGAGCGCGACGACGTCTCCTCGCGGGGCTGGGCCTTCGGCTACACCTCCGGGGCGCTCGTCCTCGTACTGAATCTGATCCTGTACTCGGGCCACGACTCCTTCGGCCTCTCCGAGTCCCAGGCCGTGCGGATCTGCCTGGCGTCGGCGGGCCTCTGGTGGGGCGTCTTCACCGTCATCCCGCTGCGCCGGCTGCGCGACCGCCGGGTGGCGCCGGGCGGGCGGGGCCCGGCGACGGGCTCGGGGTGGCGGCAGCTGCGGGCCACGCTGGCGGACATGCGGCGCCATCCGCTGACCCTGTCCTTCCTGCTCGCCTACCTGGTCTACAACGACGGCGTCCAGACCGTGATCTCGCAGGCGTCGGTGTACGGCTCCGAGGAGCTGGGCCTCGGCCAGTCGACGCTGATCACGGCGGTGCTGCTGGTGCAGGTGCTCGCGGTGGCCGGGGCGCTGGCGATGGGCCGGATGGCCCGGGTGTACGGCGCGAAGCGCACGATCCTGGGTTCGCTGGTGGTGTGGACGCTGATCCTGGTCGCCGGGTACTTCCTGCCCGCCGGGTCGCCCGTCTTCTTCTACGTGCTGGCGGCGGCGATCGGCCTGGTGCTGGGCGGCAGCCAGGCGCTGTCCCGCTCGCTGTTCTCGCATCTGGTGCCGCGCGGCAAGGAGGCCGAGTACTTCTCGGCGTACGAGATGAGCGACCGCGGTCTGAGCTGGCTGGGGCCCCTGGTCTTCGGCCTGGCCTACCAGCTGACCGGCAGCTACCGGGACGCGATCATCTCGCTGGTGGTCTTCTTCGTCGTGGGTTCGGTGCTGCTCGCGCGGGTCCCGCTCAGGCAGGCGGTGGCGGCGGCGGGAAACCCCGTACCGGAGCGGATTTAGACGTTGAAGTAAAAGGCCGGTAGTGTACGCCTTTGGCCTGCCCCGGGTGACCGTTACGGCGAGTGGAACTTCGCGAACCGTTGGGTGACAACTTCCGTCAAAGGTGACAAACCGGGTATGGGCGGGTACTTGAACCCTGGGAAACCTGAAAATCAGCGGTTCGACGGGCGACGCATGACCGGCAACGGGAATCTTTGCCGCCGACCGGACGTTGACCGATTGACGACGACAGCGACACCTGTCCTGTGGGCGACAAGCCCGGGAGGCACGATTCATGAGTGAGCGAGCTCTCCGCGGCACGCGACTCGTGGTTACCAGCTACGAGACGGACCGCGGCATCGATCTGGCCCCGCGCCAGGCGGTGGAGTACGCATGCCAGAACGGACATCGATTCGAGATGCCGTTCTCGGTAGAGGCCGAAATTCCGCCGGAGTGGGAGTGCAAGGCGTGTGGCGCCCAGGCACTCCTGGTGGACGGGGATGGCCCCGAGGAGAAGAAGGGCAAGCCCGCGCGTACGCACTGGGACATGCTCATGGAGCGGCGCACGCGCGAGGAGCTGGAGGAGGTGCTGGCCGAACGGCTGGCCGTCCTGCGCTCCGGGGCGATGAACATTGCTGTGCACCCTCGGGACAGCAGGAAGTCTGCTTGACCGAGCAAGAACCGCGGGCCCCGACACAGATTCTGTGTCGGGGCCCGCGGTTTTTTCACGGCGTAAGCGGCGGGCGCGGGTCGTCGCTCGGGCCCGGGTGGTCGCGGGGCGGTTCGTCGCGGATGACCTCGCCCTGGACCACCTTGCCGTCCGGGCGGTGGATGCGGGCCTGCTGGAAGGCGTCCGAGAAGCCGCCCGGGGCGGCCCTCCGCATGCGGCGGTCCAGCGAGCGTTCCGCGTAACGGCTGAGTGCCGTGCGCACCGGCGGGATCAGGAGCAGCAGCCCGGCCACGTCCGAGAGCAGGCCGGGGATCATGATCAGCAGCCCGCCGAGCATCAGGAAGCCGTTGCCCCGGCCGCTCTCGGGGTCGGCGGGCGAGGAGCCGTCCGCGCCCGGCTGCCCCGGCATCCGCTGAAGCGTCTCCGTGAGGTTGCGGAAGGCCCGGCGGCCCGCGCCCTTGATCACCGCGGCGCCGAGCACGATCCCGGCGGCCAGCAGGATCACGACGGTCAGCCCGCCCGCGACATCGGCCACCAGGATCAGCAGCCAGATCTCCAGCACCGCCCAGGCGGCGACGGCGAGAGGTACGAAGGTCCGGGCGCGCGAGCGCTTGCGGGCGGTCGGAGGCGGTGTGCCGGTCGTCATGCCCCCAGTGTGCCTGGCCACGCGTCCGTACGCCGTAAGGGGGTGACCGGCCGGATCAAGGGGTACGGCGGCCGAGCACCTTGTTCGTCCGGCTGGTGACGCCCCAGGCGGTCACCCGCCACAGCGCCTCGACCAGGATGTCCTTGCTCATCTTGGAGTCGCCGACCTCGCGGTCCACGAAGGTGATCGGCACCTCCACCACATGGAAACCGGCCTCGATCGCGCGGCGAGCCAGGTCGACCTGGAAGCAGTAGCCCTGCGAGGCGACCGCGTCCAGGCCGATGCCCTTCAGGGTCTCGGTGCGGAAGGCGCGGTAGCCGCCGGTGACGTCCCGGGTCCGCAGGCCCAGCATCAGCCGGGAGTACGTGCTGCCGCCGCGCGAGATGAACTCGCGGGACTTGGGCCAGTTCACCACCCGGCCGCCGGGCACCCAGCGGGAGCCGAGGACCAGGTCCGCGCCCTTGAGCGCGGTGAGCAGCCGGGGCAGCTCCTCGGGCTGGTGGGAGCCGTCGGCGTCCATCTCGACCAGGACGCCGTAGTCGTGGTCCATGCCCCAGCGGAAGCCGGCGAGGTAGGCCGCGCCGAGCCCTTCCTTGCCCTTGCGGTGCAGGACGTGGACGTGGTCGTCGTCCGCGGCCAGCTCGTCGGCCAGCTTGCCCGTGCCGTCGGGGCTGTTGTCGTCGGCGACGAGGATGTGGGCCTCCGGCACGGCGGCGCGCACCCGGCTCACGATCGGCTTGATGTTCTCGGCCTCGTTGTAGGTCGGGATGATCACCAAGACACTGCCGAGCGGACCGAATTGCCGCTGACCGCCGTCGTTCACTTACTGCCCCTCACGTCCGTACGCAGGTGCACACCATATCGAGCGCGGCGGGGCGGGACGCCGACCCGGTCGGGGTGGCGCCGGAGCCGCGGCGGACAGAAGAGCGGAATCGGGGACAGAAGTGCGGATCGGGGCCCGGTGTCCTTCGGGCCGACCTGGGACCCGCTGGCTGCGGGTCGACCTAGAGCCGTTGTCTACTGAACGTCCGGGCCCCACCCGGGTCGCACCCTCCGTCCGGCTGAAACCTTCCCTCGCCCCCGAGGCGCGGGCGCTGAACCTGGCTGTCAGTGGCGGTGCGCCGGTGCGGCACACCACCCCGTGACCCAGCGGCGTTCGACGACTGCGTGGAGGTTTTACCGGTCGGACGTCCTGTGGTGGACTCGGCCGAACCTACCGGCCGATGGCCGCATTCTGTCAATACTTGCCTGACCTGCGTCGATTACCGAAATTGCCTGGTCAGTCCCGAAGATCCCCAGGTGGCGGAAGAGCAGACCGGCCTTCGATCGGCGGACCGGAATGTCCGCACGTCACTCGTTCGGCCTTACGTAGACAGTTTGTCCGAGGACCACAGTGCGCAGGCAGACCGGCAGGTCGGCACCGGGGCCGAGGTCGGGCAGTCCCGGCGTCCCGGACCGGGGGTCGGTCGACCAGCGCGCCACCCGGTCGTCCGGCGCCTGGACCACCAGCTGATCGGTGCGCCACACCGCGTAGTCGGCCGGGGCGCCGGGCACCAGGGTCCCCGCGTCGTCCCGCCCCAGGGCCCGCCAGCCGCCCCGGGTGTGCGCGGTGAAGGCCGCCCGGACCGAGACGCGGTGCTCCAGCGTCCGGTGGAAGGCGGCGGCCCGTACGGTCCCCCACGGGTCCAGCGGGGTCACCGGGCTGTCCGAGCCGAAGGCGAGCGGCACACCGGCCCGCAGCAGCGCCGCGTACGGGTTGAGCGTGGCGGCCCGTCCGGCGCCGAGGCGCTGGGCGTACATGCCCTCCTCGCCGCCCCACGCGGCGTCGAAGGCGGGCTGGACGGAGGCGGTGAGGCCCAGCTCCGCGAAGGCCGCGACGGTCTCCGGGGTGAGCATCTCCGCGTGCTCGACGCGGTGCCGGGCGGCCCGCACCCGGGGCAGGCCCACCTTCTCGGCGGCGGCCCTGACGCCCTCGACGACCGACGAGAGCGCCGCGTCCCCGATGGCGTGGAAGCCCGCCTGGAGCCCCGCCTCGGTGCAGGCGGCGACGTGGGCGGCGATCCGGGCGGCGTCCAGGTGGGCGGTGCCGGTGTGCGGGGCGTCGGCGTACGGCTCGTGCAGACAGGCCGTGTGCGAGCCGAGCGAGCCGTCCACGAAGAGGTCACCGGCCGCGCCGACGGCACCGAGCTCGCGGATCCGCCGGGCGTCCTTCTCGTCGGCCACCTCCTGGGCCCAGTAGCCGAAGACCCGGGGCCCGGGCTGCTCGGCGGCCACCTTCAGCAGCCCGGTGAAGTCCTCCTCGTCGGAGATGTCGGGGCCGCCGCACTCGTGGAGCGAGCCGATACCGAGGGAGGCGGCGTGGCGCAGCGCGGCACGCTGCGCCTCGGCGCGCTGGGCGGGCGTGACGGCGTCGTGGGCGGCCGCGCGCACGGCGTGGTGGGCGGCGGCGGTCAGCGGTCCCTCGGGGTCGTATCCGGGCATCGTGGTGACGCCGGGGACGAGGTCGAGCAGGGCGGTGCTCACGACCGCGGAGTGCACGTCGACCCGGGGCAGGTAGACGGGCCGGCCGGCCGCCGCCTCGTCCAGCTCGGCGCGGGAGGGCGGGCGCTGCTCGGGCCAGCGGGTGGCGTCCCAGCCGTGTCCGAGGACGACCCGGTCGGCGGGGTGGGCGGTGACGTGGGCGCGGACGCGGGCGAGGGCGTCGCCGAGGGTGCGGGCGCCGGAGAGGTCGAGTCCGGTGAGGGCCAGACCGGTCGAGGTGGTGTGGACGTGGGCGTCGGTGAACGCGGGGGTGACCAGGGCCCCTTCGAGGTCGATCACCTCGTCGACGCCGCTCGCGAAGGCGTCGGCGGCGCCTTCGGAGCCCACCCAGGCGACATGGCCCCGTTCGACCACCATGGCGGTGGCGAAGGGGTCGGCGGGGCTGTGGACGTCTCCACCGCGCAGCAGCACGGTGCGGTGTTCGCTCTGGGGGGCGGTGCTCTCGGTCATGAGCACCAGTCTCCCGCCTGGGCGCGCGCACCCCGTGCGCGCCCCCTCAGATCTGCGGCGGGCGCGCCTCGTACGGGGTGGACAGGACGACCGTGGTGCGGGTGGAGACGCCGGCGAGCGAGCGGATGCGGGTGAGCAGGTTCTCCAGCTCCAGCGGGGTCGCCACGCGGACCTTGAGGATGTAGTTCTCGTCGCCGGCGACGCTGTGGCACGCCTCCAGCTCCGGGACGCCGGCGAGCCGTTCGGCGATGTCGTCCGGGGCGCTGGGGTCGAACGGCTTGACGGAGATGAACGCGGTCAGCGGCAGGCCGACCGCCTCCGGGTCCACGACCGCGGCGTAGCCGCGGATCACCCCGCGCTGCTCCAGCCTGCGGACGCGCTGATGAACCGCCGAGGTGGACAGGCCGGTGGCCTTGCCCAGGTCGGTGTAGCTCATCCGCCCGTCCTTGACGAGCAACTCCACGATGTGACGGTCCAGCTCCTCCATATGGATCAATCTATGGCCATGAGTCGTTCCCGGCACAGCTGCCCAGCCCTTGGGACGGCACCTGCGCCGGGCATGTGACCAACGCCACATGTTTACGCGACAGTAGGGGGACACGGAACGGTTACGGCCGATCGGTGGCGGGAAGTGCTTGCTGTGGCCGAGGCCACAGCGTCATGCCGGCCCATCCGAGGGGGGATTTCCCATGCCACACCTGAAGCTCACCGGACGTACCGAACCGGAGCCCGTTGATCCGTTCGAGGACTCCGCTCCCGACGCGTACGACACCTTCGAGATGTACCGGGTCATGTGCCCGGACTGCGCGCAGCCCATCGCGCTCCTGGCGGACGAGGACGTGCTCCCGGAGCACGCGCTGTGCCCGTCCCCGTGGAACCCGTTCGTGCTCACCGTCTGCCCCGGTACGGGCCGTGCCGCCGGGGACCCGCCGGCCGAGGCGGACGGGGTGCAGGAGCAGGAGACGGCGCTGCTGCTGACGCTCCCGCAGGGGCTGGACTGGCGGACGCAGCCCTTCTCACACGCCGGCGGTGCCGGTTCCCGCCCGATCCGGGTGACCTCCCCGGTCCGGCGCGAGGCCGCCTGAGCTTCCCTTCCCGAACGCGCGGCCGGGGTGCGGGAGCAACCCGGCAGCCGGGGGGAACCGGGTGAACATTCGCCCGAATCGAACAGCCAGTGACCCCGCCGCGCCCCACGGCGTTGCCCCGGTATGACCCCGCTGCATTCCACGGCCGGCCCCGGGCGACGCCGTCTCGCCGCTCCCCCCTCCGAAGAATCGGTTCCGCAGTCCGGTTCCGTACCGGCGTCCCGGTCCGAACCGCCCCGGTCCGCGCCGCGCGCGGTGCCCCATTCGAGCGATCCGCCGATCTACCGGGCGCTGCTGCGGCACTGGGAGAGCACGGGCCGGACCCTGCCGGGCCGTCATGACCAGGACTGGAACCGGATCATGACGACGCCCGTGTGGTCCGAGCGGCCGCTGCGGGTCAGCGGGACTCAGGGCCCGCGAGGTGGCGCGCGATGACCATCCGCTGAATCTGGTTGGTGCCCTCCACGATCTGGAGCACCTTGGCCTCGCGCATGAGGCGTTCGACGGGGAAGTCCTGCGTGTAGCCGTAGCCGCCGAGCACCTGGACGGCGTCGATGGTCACCTGCATCGCGGCGTCCGTGCAGAAGAGCTTGGCCATGGCGGCCTGGCGCGAGAAGGGGCGGCCCGCGTCCCTCAGCCGGGCGGCCTCCAGGTAGAGCGCGCGGCCGGCCTCGATGCGGGTCGCCATGTCGGCGAGCATGAAGCGCAGGCCCTGGAAGTCCGCGATGGGGCGGCCGAACTGCTTGCGGCCGGTGGCGTAGTCGAGGGCCGCGCCCAGCGCGGCCTGGGCGACGCCGATGGCGCAGGCGGCGATGCCGAGGCGGCCGGAGTCGAGGGCGGACAGGGCGATCGCGAAGCCCTGGCCCTCCTCGCCGATCCGGCGGGCGTCGGGGATGCGGACGCCGTCGAAGTGGAGCTGGGCGGTGGGCGAGCCCTTCATGCCCATCTTCTTCTCGGGGACGGCCGCGCTCAGCCCGGCGGCGTCACCGGGGACGAGGAAGGCGGTGATGCCCCGGGCGCCCTCGGCGCCGGTGCGGGCCAGCACGGTGTAGAAGTCGGCGATGCCGCCGTGCGTGATCCAGGCCTTGGTGCCGGTGATCACCCAGTCGTCGCCGTCCCGTACGGCCTTGGTGCGCAGCGAGGCGGCGTCGGAGCCGGAGGCCGGTTCGGAGAGGCAGTAGGCGCCGAGCAGGCCACCGGAGAGCATCGACGGGAGGTGTTCGGCGCGCTGCTCCTTGGTGCCGTAGCCGGCGAGTCCGTGGCAGGCGAGGGAGTGCACGCTGACGCCGAGGCCGACGGTGAGCCGGGCGGCGCTGAGCTCTTCGAGGACCTGGAGGTAGACCTCGTACGGCTGGTCGCCGCCGCCGTGTTCGGAGTCGTAGGGCAGGCCGAGCAGGCCGGACTCGGAGAGCAGGGTGAAGACCTCGCGGGGGAAGCGGCCCGCTTCCTCCTCCTCGGCCGCCCCCGGGACGATCTCCCGCTGGGCGATGTCCCGTACGAGGTCGATCAGCTGGCTGGATTCCTCGGTGGGCAGACGGCGTTCGACCCACTGCGGGGCACGGTCGGACATGACGGCGCTCTCCTCCCTGTCGGGCGTTGCGGCGGTCGCACGCGCGGGGTGTGAGCGGCGCCGCCGGGGGGATCTCCGGGCGATGCCCGAAATCACTGCTGCCCAGCCGATGTTGCCCTCCCGGATTACGAGAGGCGCAGGCAGGCGGCTGTGGCGGGACGAGTATGCCCGATCGGATGGCATCCGTCACCGGTTGACCGAACATGTGGATGACCGGGTGTCCGGAACCCGGCTCCGGGCGCCCGGAGATCATCGATATTGGTCCGAACCATTGACCCAACTGGTCTAGTCCTTCTACCGTTCCCGGCGAACCGGCTTTCCGCGTTCATGCCAAATCTGAGCGCCGGAAGCCGGTAGTCCATTGGCACGTCCCCTCCCCCACGAGGAGCAACCATGACCGGACTGCATCGCCCGGGAGCCCGTCTGCGGGCCCTCGCCGCTGCCGCGTGTACCGCAGCTCTGGGCGCAGCCCTGCTCGGCGTCGCCGGCACCGGTTCCGCCGGCGCGGCCCCCGCCGCGCCCCGGGCCGCCGCACCGGCAGCAGCACCCGCCGCCCCCACAGCGGCCGGTGACAAGGTGGTCGGATACTTCACCGAATGGGGTGTCTACGACCGCAATTACCATGTCAAGAACATCGAGACCTCGGGCTCGGCCGACAAGCTCACGCACATCAACTACGCCTTCGGCAACGTCCAGGGAGGCAAGTGCACGGTCGGTGACTCGTACGCGGACTACGAGAAGGCGTACACCGCCGACCAGTCCGTCGACGGCGTCGCGGACACCTGGGACCAGGAGCTGCGGGGCAACTTCAACCAGCTGCGCAAGCTGAAGAAGCTGCACCCGGACCTGAAGGTGCTCTGGTCGTTCGGCGGCTGGACCTGGTCCGGCGGCTTCGGTGAGGCCGCGCAGAACCCGGCCGCGTTCGCCGACTCCTGCTACAACCTGGTCGAGGACCCGCGCTGGGCCGATGTGTTCGACGGCATCGACATCGACTGGGAGTACCCCAACGACTGCGGCCTGACCTGTGACACCAGCGGCCGGGAGGCCTACGGCAACCTGCTGTCGGCGCTGCGTACGAAGTTCGGCGGCGACAACCTGGTCACCTCGGCGATCAGCGCGGACGGTTCGGAGGGCGGCAAGCTGGACGCCGCCGACTACGGGGGCGCGGCGCAGTACGTCGACTGGTACAACCCGATGACGTACGACTTCTTCGGCGCCTGGGACGCGAAGGGCCCGACGGCCCCGCACTCCCCGCTGACCTCCTACGAGGGCATCCCGAAGGACGGCTTCAACAGCGAGGCGGCCATCGAGAAGCTGAAGGCGCAGGGCGTCCCGGCCTCGAAGCTGCTGCTCGGCATCGGCTTCTACGGGCGCGGCTGGACCGGCGTCACGCAGGACGAGCCGGGCGGAACGGCAACCGGCGCGGCCGCGGGCACGTACGAGGCGGGCATCGAGGACTACAAGGTCCTCAAGAACACGTGCCCCGCCACGGGCACCGTCGCGGGCACGGCGTACGCGCACTGCGGCAGCAACTGGTGGAGCTACGACACCCCGGAGACCATCGGCACCAAGATGGCGTACAAGAACCAGCAGGGCCTGGGTGGCACCTTCTTCTGGGAGCTGAGCGGTGACACCACCGACGGCGAGCTGATCAAGGCGATCAACTGACCCGGTAGCGCGGTGAACGTCGGGGGCGGGGAGCCTTTCGGACTCCCCGCCCCCGACGCTCGTACTAGAGCAGGCCGAGCTGCGTGACGAGCATGGCGACCACGACCACGAGGGTCCAGCCCACGATGTGCTCCAGCAGCTGGGGGCCGTCGTCGGGGCCGCCGGTGCGGGCGCGGCGGCGGGCGGCGGTGAGGGTGGCGGCAGTCGCGCTCATGGCATCTCGTTCGGTCGGCCGGCAGAAGGTGTACCCAGCACCCGGCCGGGACCCGACCACAGTGCCAGCCCGGCGGGTCCGGGGGTAGAGACGTCCGTCACTGCCCCCGGGGCGTCCCCGCGTGCCACCCCGGCCGCCACCCCCGCGACGTGCGCAAACCGTACGAACGGGGAGGCCCGGGCGGCGAGGCATGTGCCGCAGACCACAGCGCGCGGGTAGACAGGGCGTATGCAGACCTTCCTCCCCTATTCCGGCTTCACGGAGTCGGCCGCCGTCCTGGACGCCAGGCGGCTCGGCAAGCAGCGGGTGGAGGCTCTTCAGGTGTTCCGCGGCCTGACCGTGCCGGGATACGGGTGGCGCAGGCATCCGGCGGTGCGGATGTGGGCCGGGTACGAGGAGGCGCTCGTCCGGTACGGGCTCGACGTCTGCGCGGTCTGGACGGCCGAGGGGCGCGCCGACACCTGCGCGGGCACCCTCGTCGACGACTACCGGGCCCACACGGACGGCGCGCCGGTCCGCCCCCAGTCCGAGCTGGCGGCGGAGAGGGAGCTTCCACCGTGGCTGGGCGACCCGGATTTCCACCGGAGCCATCAGTCGGCGCTGGTCCGCAAGGACCCGGAGCACTACCGGGGCCGCTTCCCCGGCGTGCCGGACGACCTGCCGTACGTATGGCCGTCGTCGGACCGGGCTTAGGGCCCAGGACGTCAGCAGCCTCAGCCGGTCGGGCCGAACCGCCGCAGGTAGGCGTCGAGGCCGTCCGGTGTGGTGCCGGTCCAGCCGATGTACCCGTCCGGCCGTACGAGGAAGAGCCCGGTGCCGTACGCGCCGGGCGCACTCCCGCTCACCACCCGGGCGACCGGTCCGCCAGGAGCGCCGGGTGCGTCGGTCCCGAGCGCGAGCAGCGTCCAGTGCGGACCCCGGAAGGCGTCGAAGAGCCTGACGCCGTCCACGGTCGCGTCGGGGGCGCGGTCGCCGGCCCGGAGCGCGCCCTCCGGGACCGCCTCTCGCGTCTCCTCGGTGAGCGGCGACTCGCGGTATCCGAGGCCCAGTTGGCGGGTGGCACCGCCTCGGCGGACCTCGCCGCGGTGGACGCCGGTGGACAGGTCGAGCATCTGGGCGGCGACCGGGCGCCGCTCCTCCTCGTAGCTGTCCAGGAGCGCGGCCGGGGCGCCGCCCGTCAGGACCGCGCCCAGCTTCCAGCCCAGGTTGTAGGCGTCCTGGACGCTGGTGTTCAGGCCCTGGCCGCCCGCCGGGGAGTGCACGTGCGCGGCGTCCCCGGCGAGGAAGACCCGGCCCGCCCGGAAGCGGTCGGCCAGGGCGGCGCGGGGGCGGAAGTCCGAGGCCCAGCGCACCTCGGTCACGGCCTCGGCGGGGAGGTGCGAGCGCTCGGCGACGACCTTGCGGATGCCGTCCGGGGTGAGGTCGACGCCGGTGCCCTCCGCGAACCGGGCGGTCACCTGGAAGTCCTCCGTGCCGGCCAGCGGCCAGATCGCGAGGTGGTCGTCGCCGTCGCGGGGCGGGAAGATGTGCCAGTTGTCGCGGTCCAGGCCGGTGATCCGGACGTCCGCGACCAGCATCGGGTTCGGGTCGACGGTCTCCCCCGTCATCCCGATGCCCAGCGCGCGGCGCACCGCCGACCGGCCACCGTCGGCGGCGACCAGATAGCGGCCGCGCACCGTACCGCCACCGGAGAGCCGCAGGGTGACGCCCTCCGCGTCCTGCGTGAGGCCGGCCGCCTCCCGGCCGAAGGCGACCTCGCCGCCCAGTTCCGCGAGCCGCGCGGCCAGGATCTCCTGGGTGCGCCACTGCGGCACCATCCACGGCCTGTTGTACGGAGAGTCCTCGGTCGGCTCGACCGGGTCGAACAGGTGGTGCTCGCCGACCCGCTCCCCGTCGCGCCAGACCATGCCGACCGGGTAGGTACCGCCCGCCGCGTGGATCGCGTCGATGACCCCGAGGTCGTCGAAGACCTCCATGGTCCGGGGCTGGAGGCCCTTGCCCCGGGAGCCGGGAAACAGCTCGTCCGCGCGCTCCAGGACGCGCGCGTGCACGCCGCGCCGGGCCAGGTCCACTCCGAGGGCGAGACCGGTGGGGCCCGCGCCGACGATCACGACATCCGCGTCCATGACGATTCTCCTTAACGCTGTTAAGTGCTCGTTGGTTCCGAGGATGTCCTTAACGGCGTTAAGCTGTCAAGCGTGAGTACCGACCGACGCGCCCCCCTCGACCGCCGACGGGTCGCGGACACGGCGTTGAGCCTGCTGAACGAGGTGGGCCTGGACGGGCTGACCCTGCGCGCCATCGCGAAGGAGCTGGACGTCAAGGCGCCCGCCCTGTACTGGCACTTCAAGGACAAGCAGGCGCTGCTGGACGAGATGGCGACGGAGATGTACCGGCGCATGGTCGCCGGGACCCCGCTCGACCCGGACGACACCTGGCGGGAGCGGCTGCGGAAGACCAACCACGCGCTGCGGACGTCGCTGCTCGGCTACCGGGACGGCGCCAGGGTGTTCAGCGGTTCGCGCTTCACGGGCGCGGTGCACGCCGAACAGATGGAGGAGAGCCTGCGGCTGCTCACCGCCGCCGGGTTCACCCTGGCCCAGGCGGTGCGGGCGGCCACGACGACGTACATGTTCACGCTCGGCTTCGTCATCGAGCAGCAGGGCGTCGAGCCCCTGCCGGGCCTGCGCCGGGAGGGCTTCGACGTGGCCGAGCGCGCGCGGATGCTGGCCGCCTATCCGCTGACCGCCGCGGCGGGCGCGGAGATCTTCGCGGACTACGAGCGGCACTACGAGGAAGCGCTCGACCTGGTGATCGCGGGCGTCGCGGCGGCCTACGGCGTGGACTGACGGCGGGCACGGCGCCCCGGCGCTCCAGGCGCCCTGGGCGTCAGTCGAGATCGATGACGACCTTGATGTCGCCCTCCTGCGGCGTGAACGCGTCGGCGGCGTCCCGCAGCGGCACCCGCCGGGTGATCATCCGCTCCAGCCAGGCCGGATCGGCGCGGCGGAGGGCCTCGGCGCCCGCGTGGTAGTGGCGCAGATTGGCGTTGACGGAGCCCACCACCGCGATGTTTCCCCGCACCAGCTCGTTGTTGAGCGCGCCCGCCGCCACCGGCAGCCGCTGGGCCTCGGGCGACACACCGATCAGGCAGACGATCCCGTAGCTCGCGGTCCCCCGCATCGCGCCCAGGACCACGTCTCCGGCGCCCGTCCCCTCGATCACGAGGTCGGGCCGGAGGGCGGAGGCGACGTCCTCGATGGAGCCGCTGTGGTACGTGGCGCCCAGGGCGGCCACCAGACCGGGCTTCGGCCCCGAGGTCACCCGGTCGAGGACGTGGACGTCGAGCCCGCGCTGCGCGCCCAGCAGCGCGGCGAGCAGGCCGATCGGCCCGGCGCCGGTGACCAGTACCCGCTCCGGCGCGAACCAGGAGCGCGCGCCGATGCGTTCGACCTGCTCCCACGCCTTGGCGAGCACGGTGGCCGGTTCGAGCAGGACGCCGACGCGCTCCAGGGACGGGTCGAGCCGGACCGCGTAATCGCTCTCGACGGTCCAGAACCGGCTGGCGTACCCGTGCCGTTCCCTGATCCCGCGCTCCGTGTAGCGCCCGTTGCGGCACATGTCGAACTCGCCCCGGGCGCAGGCGCCGCACGGTTCCGGATCGGGGCGCCGCACGACGCCCACGACCAGGTCCCCGGCGGCGAAGCCGCTCCCCGCGGGCGCCTGCCGCACCCGGCCCAGCGACTCATGGCCGAGGATCAGCCGGTCCTCGCCCCGCGGCGCGCGCCCGAGCCCTCCGGCCAGGATCTCCCGGTCCGTGCCGCAGACCCCGACGGAGATCCCGTCGACCAGGAGCTCCCCCGCGCCCGGCACCGGGTCGGGGACCTCGCGGACGGCGAGGCTGTTGCCGGCGGAGGGCCGGACGGTCACGGCACGCATGGGTCCCCTTCCCGGAGCGCCGGGCTCAGATCAGCCCGAACGACCGCAGCGCCCACCGCTGCGCCGGGGTCGGGTGGGCCGGCCAGTAGACGTAACAGACCCCGCCCGTCCCGCTCTTGACGTTGCCGCTCGCGTCGTACCGCTTGGTGCGCAGCCAGATGGTCTCCCACTCGTGGCGCTTGTAGACGTGGCGGACCGCGTCGTCATTCGGGGACGCGGGGTCGTTGGCGATGACGTCGCCGTCGGCGGTGAAGCCGATGACCGTCATCAGGTGGCCCGAGGTGCCGTAGCCCGCGCCGGTCAGCTCCTCCTTGAGGAAGGACTGGGAGGTGATGACGGGGATGCCCGCGCGGACCAGCGTCTCCACGTCGTTGAGGGAGCCGAGCCGGGTCACGGCGGAGCTCATGTCGGGGTACGTGGCCGCGTAGGCGGCGTTGAACGGCCAGTTGCCGCAGCCCTCGTACTGGTTGTCGTACGTGAAGCGGGCGGCGTGGCAGACCGAGGGATCCTGTATGCCGGGCTCCACCCAGGCCAGGTCGGCGGCGGAGGGCTTGCGGCCCCAGTACTCGATGATCATCTGCGAGGAAGTGGGGCTGCACCACGCCTCGCCGCCGTTGTCGTACTCCGGATACTGGCCGACGTGGACGTTCTGCGAGTAGCGCGGCACCGGCAGCTCGCGGACCAGGCCCGGGGTACTCGCGGGCACCGTGAAGCGGTCCGGGATGTCCGAGGCCATCGCGCCCACCCGCCACACCGTCGGCGTGAGGCGGCTGCCCGGGGTGCGGTACAGGGTCAGCCGGAGGCGGTACGTGAGCAGGCGCAGCCCGCTCGCCGCGTCGTCCACCGAGAAGGTGTCCGTCCAGATGGAGCTCTTGCCGTCGCTCTGGTCGTCCACCGAGGTGCGGCGGATGTCCGCGTCACCGGCGGCCCAGCGGCCCATCACGTACCACGGGGTCTCGGTGCCGTCCGAGTAGCGGCCGCACAGCTCGACCTGGATCCAGGTGCCGGCCGGGGTCTGTACGTTCCAGGAGGCGATCACCTCGGTCGCGGGCACGCGGGAGCGGTGGACGGGCGAGGTCCAGGTCGCGTACTCCCAGGCGGCGGTGGTCCCGGTGTGCGGGTCGGTGTAGTCCGTGCTGCCCAGCGGGTGGGCGATGACCAGACCGGCACGGCGGCCGGCGACCGCGCGGGTCCCGGCGCGGTCGCCGCAGCGCCAGTCGGTGTACGTGGTCCAGGCGTGGTGGTCCACCGCGGGCGGAGCGGGCCGGGCGCGGCGCGGGGCCGCCGCCGCGGCGGCGGACGAGAGCGTTCCGGCCCCGGCGGCCGCCACGACGGCGGCGGCGAGCACGGTGCGGCGTGAGGTGGGACTGGGCATGGGCGAGACCCCCGGTCGTCGTCTGCGGAATGGGGCTGCGGTGCACGACAGTGGGCCAACTATCGCGGGTCGCGTCCCGGTTCGGCCAGCGATTCGACCCGTGCCGATCAACCAATATTGGTCTGCACCACTGGCGTGACCTGCGGCTGGGCCGAACGGGCTACCGCCCGCCCCGGCTCGTAGGCTGGGCGCATGAACGATCTCGCGCACCACGCCGCGCGGCTCTCCGCCCTCCCGCCGTCCTGCGGACCGGTGCGGCTGGTCGCCGTCGACGGGCACGCGGGATCGGGCAAGAGCACCTTCGCCGGACGGCTCGCGGCGGCGCTCGGCGGGGCACCCGTGCTGCACCTGGACGATCTGGCCACGCACCAGGAGTTGTTCGCCTGGACCGGCCGGCTGCGCGAGCAGGTGACGGGGCCGCTGTCGCGCGGCGAACCCGCGCGCTACGCGCCGTACGACTGGACGGCACGGACCTTCGGGCCGGTCAGGACCCTGGAGCCCGAGCCCGTCGTCCTGATCGAGGGCGTCGGCGCGGGACGCGGCGCCCTGCGGCCCCTGCTGGCGCGGCTGTTGTGGATGGACCTGCCCGCCGGGGAGTCCTGGGCGCGCGGCCGACGGCGCGACGGACCGGCGCTGCGCTCCTTCTGGGACGGCTGGACGGCGGCCGAGACCGCGCACTTCGCGGCCGACCCGTCGCGCCCCTGGGCGGACGTTCTGGTACGGCAGTCGCCCGAGGGGTACGCGTGGCTGGAGGGACCCTTGCGGCAGCGGCGCTGAACCGTTCCGTCACCCCGTGTGACCGGCTCGCGCCGCCCTCTCGCGCCACCGGAAAACGGCTCGGAAGTACCTCAACTCCGCTTGACCCGGGGGCGGTACAGGTCTTACGTTCTCAATGTGCGGCTTTTCGGAGCCCCCACAGACACGAAGCCCCCGGTTGTTCCCCCGTGACCGGGGGCTTCGTTCTGCGCTCCCGGCACCCTTCCGGTGCCCTCTTCCTCACCCTGGGTCACGGCTCCTCTTCGGCCTGCGGCGCCCTTCGTCGGATACGCACCGCACAGGTACGATGCCTCTCGGTGCGGTCAATTCCCGTCCACGGCACAGCGATTCGGCGCGCCTCGGCGGGCTTTCGGGCGGGACATCCTGGGGGCACGTTTGTGGGGGACCTGATGGACTTCGGTACGCAGGGCGCGCAGGCCCCGGCCGACCTCGCCTGGCTGCGGGGCGTGGACGCCTACACGATGGGCGCGTATCCGCAGGCCGAGGAGGAGTTCCGGGCGGCCGTGGGCCAGGACCCCGGCATGGCGGACGCCTGGCTCGGACTGCACGCGCTGCGCGTCGACACCGCGTCGGCGCTGCTGCACATGCACCGCCACCGCGACCGCTTCGGCGAGCAGCGCACCCGCTACCGGCGCACGCTCAACTCCTGGTACTGGCTGGGCTGGTGGGTGCAGCCGGTGCTGGAGAGCCCGCGCGACCTGCTGCTCGCGCACGCCTCGCACTGGCTGGACGGCCGCCATGTCGCCGAGCTGGACCGGGCGCTGGCCGCCCTGCCGCCGGTGGAGACCGACCCCCAGGTCCGCTTCCTGCACGCCTGCCGCTCCTACCTGGTCAAGGACTGGGAACAGCTCGTGCGCCACACCGAGCAGCTGATCGAGGACCCCCTGCTGGGCATCGAGGCGGGGCTGTTCGGCGGGATGGCCCGGGTGCGCCTGGAGATGTACGGGCAGGCGGAACCGATGCTCGCGACGGCCCTGATGCGCTGCCGCAGCGAGCAGCCGCAGCGCAAGGAGCTGCGCTACTGGCTGGCCCGCGCCCACGAGGGCACCGGCCGCAGCGCGGCCGCCCTCCCCCTCTACCGCGCCGTGCACCGCATCGACCCGGCCTTCATGGACACCTCCGCGCGCCTCGCGGCCATCGCGGACTACGACGGACTCGACGGCTCCGAGGACGTGCCGGGGCTCGCGTCCGTCTCCCTGACCGGCGTGGAGGCGGACGCGTTCTACGCGGAGGGCGCCCCGCCGCCGGGCGCCGACCAGGCGGACGGGCGGGAGCTGCCGCCCGGCGGTGAGCCGCAGGACGTGCCCGGTGCCGGGGGCGCCCCGCTGCCCGGCGGGGTGCGGGCGAAGTCCCGGGCGCCGCGGCCGTTCCCGGCCGGGCCCAGCGACCCGGCGCTGCTGGCCGAGGCGCTGGCCGAGCTGGAGCGGATGGTCGGTCTGGAACCGGTGAAGCGCCAGGTCAAGGCCCTCTCGGCACAGCTCAACATGGCGCGCCTCCGGGCGAACCAGGGGCTGCCCGTACAGCCGCCGAAGCGGCACTTCGTGTTCTCCGGGCCGTCCGGCACCGGCAAGACGACCGTGGCCCGCATCCTGGGCCGGGTCTTCTACGCGCTGGGCCTGCTCGGCGGCGACCACCTCGTGGAGGCGCAACGGGCGGACCTGGTCGGCGAGTTCCTGGGCCAGACCGCCGTGAAGGCGAACGAGCTGATCGATTCGGCGCTGGGCGGGGTGCTGTTCGTGGACGAGGCGTACAGCCTGTCCAACACCGGGTACAGCAAGGGCGACGCGTACGGCGACGAGGCGCTTCAGGTACTGCTCAAGCGGGCGGAGGACAACCGGGACCACCTGGTCGTCATCCTGGCCGGCTATCCGGAGGGCATGGACCGGCTGCTGTCCACCAACCCCGGGCTCTCCTCGCGCTTCACGACCCGGGTGGACTTCCCCAGCTACCGGCCCCTCGAACTCACCGCGATCGGCGAGGTGCTGGCCGCCGAGAACGGCGACGTGTGGGACGAGGAGTCGCTGGACGAACTGCGCTCGATCAGCGGCCACGTGGTGGACCAGGGCTGGCTGGACGAGCTGGGCAACGGCCGCTTCCTGCGGACGCTGTACGAGAAGAGCTGCGCCTACCGCGACCTCCGGCTCTCCGGCTGTACGACCCTGCCCACCCGGGACGACCTCGCCACGCTGCGGCTGCCGGACCTGATGCAGGCGTACGGCGAGGTCCTGTCGGGGCGCGGACCGGTGGGCCGGGGGCAGCAGGAGCCGCCGGGCCTGTGAGGAACGGCGCTCCGGCCGCCGGGAAACCTCCGGCGGCCGGAGCCCGCCTCAGCCCACCAGGGCCGTCGCCCCGTCCGGGTCCGTCGTCCGCTCCTCCGTGCGGCGCGGCTCCGCCACCCGGTGCGCCGGGTCGCGGACCTCGCCGACCAGCGTCTCCAGGACGTCCTCCATCGCGACCAGGCCGAGCACCCGGCCGGAGGCGTCCGCGACCTGGGCGAGGTGCGTGGCGGCGCGGCGCATCACGGTGAGGGCGTCGTCCAGCGGGAGTTCGGCCCGGACGGTGGCCATCGGGCGCCACAGCTGCTGCGGCACCGCTCGGTCGCCGTCCTCCAGGTCGAGGACGTCCTTGACGTGCAGGTAGCCCATGAAGGGGCCGCCGCCCTCGGCGCAGACCGGGAAGCGCGAGAAGCCCGTGCGGACCGTCAGCTCCTCGATGCGGCGCGGGGTGACCGAGGGGTCCACGGTCACCAGGGACGCCCGGCGCAGCAGGACGTCGGTGACGGGGCGGCTGCCCAGCTCCAGGGCGTCCTCCAGGCGTTCCTGCGCCTCGGGCTCGATGAGGCCGGCCTGCCCGGAGTCCTCCACGAGGCGGTTGAGCTGCTCGCTCGTGAAGACGGCCTCCACCTCGTCCTTCGGTTCGACGCCGAAGAGGCGGAGCACCAGCCGGGCGCAGGCGCCGAGCGCCGCGGTGACCGGGCGGCAGAGCCGGGCGAAGCCGACGAGGCCGGGGCTCAGCCAGAGCGCGGTCTTCTCGGGCGCGGCCATCGCCAGGTTCTTCGGGACCATCTCGCCGATGACGAGGTGGAGGAAGACGACGAGGACGAGCGCGAGGACGTAACCGAGCGGGTGGATCAGCCCCTCGGGCAGGTGCACGGCGGCGAACACCGGCTCCAGGAGGTGGGCGACGGTGGGTTCGGCGACGGCTCCGAGGGTCAGGGAGCAGACGGTGATGCCGAACTGGGCCGCCGCCATCATCTGCGGCAGGTTCTCCAGGCCGTACAGCACCTGGCGGGCGCGGCCGGAACCGGCGGCGGCGAGGGGGTCGATCTGGCTGCGGCGGACGGAGACGAGCGAGAACTCCGCGCCGACGAAGAAGCCGTTCGCGAGGACCAGGAGTCCGGCGAAGACCAGCTGGACGAGGCTCATCGCGCCGCCTCCAGGACCGCCGGCTCCGAGGCGTCCGCACCGGCGGCGGCCGCCACCCGGACGAAGCGGACCTTCTCGGCCCGGTAGTGGCCGACCTGGCGGACCGCGATCCGCCAGCCGGGGAGCTCGGCCCGGTCGCCGGGCGCGGGGATGCGGCCCAGCAGATCGGCGACGAGCCCGGCGACCGTCTCGTACGGGCCGTCGGGCACGTCGAGTCCTATGCGGCGCAGGGTGAGGACCCGGCAGCTGCCCTCGGCGTCCCAGGCGGGGCTGCCGTCCTCGGGCGGGGCGGGGGCCAGCTCGGGCCGGTCGGCGCCCTCCGCGTCGTGCTCGTCGCGGACCTCGCCGACCAGCTCCTCGATGATGTCCTCCAGGGTGACGACCCCGGCGGTGCCGCCGTACTCGTCGACCACGACGGCGATCGGCTGCTCCTTGCGGAGCCGCTGGAGGAGCTGTTCGACGGGCAGCGTCTCGGGCACCAGGAGCGGCGGCACGGCGATCCGGCCGGCCGTGGTGCGCAGCCGGTCGGGGGCCGGGACGGCCAGGGCGTCCTTGAGGTGGATCATGCCGACGACCTCGTCGATGCGTTCCCGGTAGACAGGGAAGCGGGACAGGCCGGTGGCCCGGGTGAGGTTGAGGACGTCCTCCGCGGTGGCGGAGGTCTGCAGGGCGCTGACCTTCACGCGCGGGGTCATGACGTGCTGGGCGGTGAGCCCGGCGAGCGACAGGGTCCGGACGAAGAGGTCGGCGGTGTCCTGTTCGAGGGTGCCCGCCTCGGCGGAGTGCCGGGCGAGGGAGACCAGCTCGCCCGGGGTGCGGGCGGAGGCCAGTTCCTCGGTGGGCTCGACGCCGAGCAGGCGTACGAGACGGTTGGCCGCGGTGTTCAGGGCGCCGATGACCGGCCGGAAGAGCCGGGTGAAGCGGGCCTGCGGTCCGGCGACGAACCGGGCGACGGTCAGCGGGCGGGAGACCGCCCAGTTCTTCGGGACGAGCTCGCCGATGACCATCTGGACGGCCGCCGCGAGCAGCATGCCGGTGACCACGCTGACGGTGGGCACGGCGCCGTCGGGCAGCCCGGTCAGGGCGAAGGGTCCGTCCAGCAGCTGGGCGAGCGCCGGTTCGGCGAGCATGCCGACCACCAGGGAGGTGATGGTGATGCCGAGCTGGGTGCCGGAGAGCTGGAAGGAGAGCTCGCGCAGGGCGTCGGTGACGGTGCGGGCCCGCCGGTCGCCCTCGGCGGCGGCGCGCTCGGCGTCCGCGCGTTCCACGGTGACGAGACCGAATTCGGCCGCCACGAAGAAGCCGTTGGCGAGGATGAGAAGGAATGCCGCGCTGAGCAGCAAGAGGGGGGTTGTCATGCCGCCGCCTCCGCGGAGGGGGCGGCGCAGGTACTACCGGACGATCCGTCCATTGCTGGAGGGAGTCACTCCTCGGGTCGCAGGAAAATCCCCGCCGGCCGCAGGGGCCTTCGGGCGGGGCGGGGCGCGCACGGGGCGCCACCGCCCTCCAGAGTAATCAACGGGAGGCCGTACGGGGCAAGGGGCTCAGCCGTTGTCCGTGCCGATGCCGTGGTTCTCGGCGAGGGCGCGCAGGGCCCGGGCGTCCTGGATGGCGCGCTGTTTGGCGATGCCGGGCTGGATGCCGAGGGCGGGCATGCTGGTGCCGTCGCTGAGGTCGAGGAAGACCCACGGGTCGCCCACCCGCAGGTTGACGCGGACGATCTCGGCCCAGGAGAGACGGCGGCTGCGCGTGAGGTTGACCACCGTCACGCCCTCCTCGTCCGCGACGACCTTGGGGCGGCTCAGCAGCGCCAGGACGCCGAAGAAGAGCAGCGCGGTGAAGACGAAGCTGACCCGCTCCCCCCCGCTGAGCTGTTCGAGGGTGAAGGCGACGACGGTGATGACGGCGAACATCACCGCGCCGACGGTCAGCAGGACCACCCGGGTGCGGGTCGGCCGGAAGGTGACCGGCAGGGCCGGCGGGCCGGGCGGCGGTGTGGGGGCTGACATCGTGCTCTTCTTCCGTCCCCCGCCGTCAGAGACGGCAGGCGTGGATCGCGGTGGTGAGGATGGCGCGGGCGCCGAGGTCGTACAGGTCGTCCATGATCCGCTGCGCCTCGGCGGCGGCGACCATGGAGCGGACGGCGACCCAGCCCTCGTGGTGCAGCGGGGAGATGGTCGGCGACTCCAGGCCCGGGGTGAGGGCGACAGCGCGCTCCAGGTGCTCGACGCGGCAGTCGTAGTCCATCATCACGTAGCTGCGGGCCACCAGGACGCCCTGGAGGCGGCGCAGGAACTGCTGGACCTTGGGTTCGTCGGCGGGGGCGCCGGTGCGCCGGATGACGACGGCCTCGGAGGTCATGATGGGCTCGCCGATGACGTCGAGGCCCGCGTTGCGCAGGCTGGTGCCGGTCTCCACGACGTCCGCGATGACCTGGGCGACGCCGAGTTCGATCGCGGTCTCGACGGCGCCGTCGAGGTGGACGACGGAGGCGTTGACCCCGGCCTCGGCGAGGTGCTTGGCGACGATGCCCTCGTAGGAGGTGGCGATCGTCAGGCCGTCGAAGCCCTCGGGGCCCGCGACGGTCCCGGGCTTGGTGGCGTAGCGGAAGGTGGAGCGGGCGAAGCCGAGCTGGAGGATCTCCTCGGCCTCGGCACCGGAGTCCAGCAGCAGGTCACGGCCGGTGATGCCGATGTCGAGGCGGCCCGAGCTGACGTAGATCGCGATGTCGCGGGGGCGCAGGTAGAAGAACTCGACCTCGTTGGCCGGGTCCACCAGGACGAGTTCCTTCGACTCCTTGCGCTGCTTGTAGCCCGCCTCATGGAGCATCGCCATCGCAGGCCCGGAGATAGCACCCTTGTTGGGGACGGCGATGCGCAGCATGAGGTCGGGTTTCCTTTGCGAAAGGTGTGGCGGGATGACGTACGGGAGGGTGCGGGGCCTGGCTCAGAGGTGGGCGTAGACGTCGTCCAGGGAGATCCCGCGCGCGACCATCATCACCTGGACGTGGTACAGCAGCTGCGAGATCTCCTCGGCGGCGGCGTCCTTGCTCTCGTGCTCGGCGGCCATCCAGACTTCGGCGGCCTCCTCGACGACCTTCTTGCCGATGGCATGGACCCCCTTCTCCACCAGTTCGGCGGTGCGGGAGGTGGAGGGGTCGCCGTTGGCGGCCTTGAGCTGCAGCTCGGCGAAGAGCTCTTCGAAGGTTTTGTTCGCCATGATGTGCTCAGAATACGGGGTGCCGCGCCCGCACTCAGCGCCAGGGTTCGCTGACCGAGCGCAGTGTGGCGGCGGTGGCGACCGCGGCGGTGACCGCTTCGTGCCCCTTGTCCTCGTTGGACCCTTCGATGCCCGCGCGGTCGAGTGCCTGCTCCTCGGTGTCGCACGTGAGTACGCCGAAGCCGACCGGGACGCCGGTGTCCACGGCGACCTGGGTCAGGCCGTTGGTGACGCCGTGGGACACGTATTCGAAGTGCGGGGTGCCGCCGCGGATGATCACGCCGAGGGCGACGATCGCGTCGTACCCGCGCCCGGCCAGCACCTTCGCCACGACGGGGAGCTCGAAGCTGCCCGGGACCCGCAGCAGGGTGGGCTCGTCGATGCCCAGCTCGTGCAGGGCGCGCAGGGCGCCGTCGACCAGGCCGTCCATGACCTTCTCGTGCCACTGCGCGGCGACGACCGCCACACGCAGGTCACCGCAGTTGCGTACGGACAGTTCGGGTGCGCCCTTGCCGCTCATGTCTCTCCTGGGTTCTCTGTACGGGTGTGCTACTGGTTGCCGCAGGCGGACGCGGGGACCGCGTCGAGCCAGGGCAGGTCGTGTCCCATGCGGTCGCGCTTGGTGCGCAGGTACCGCAGGTTGTGCTCGCCGGCCTGGACGGGCATCGGCTCGCGCCCGGTGACGGTCAGGCCGTGCCGGGTGAGCGCGGCGGTCTTGTCCGGGTTGTTCGTCATCAGGCGCAGGCTGCGCACGCCGAGGTCCGCGAGGATCTGGGCGCCCGCCGCGTAGTCCCGGGCGTCGGCGGGCAGGCCGAGCTCCAGGTTGGCGTCGAGCGTGTCGACGCCGCGCTCCTGGAGCTCGTACGCGCGGAGCTTGGAGAGCAGGCCGATGCCCCGGCCCTCGTGGCCGCGGAGATAGACGACGACACCGCGTCCCTCGTCCGTGATCCGCTCCATGGAGGCGTGCAGCTGGGGGCCGCAGTCGCAGCGCTCGGAGGCGAAGATGTCACCGGTCAGGCACTCGGAGTGGACCCGGACCAGGACGTCCTCGCCGTCCCCGATGTCGCCGTGGACCAGCGCGACGTGTTCGACGCCGTCCACGGTGGAGCGGTAGCCGTACGCGGTGAACGCGCCGAAGCGGGTGGGGAGCCGGACCTCGGCCTCGCGGCGGACGGTGGGCTCGTTGCTGCGGCGGTACGCGATCAGGTCCTCGATGGAGATGATCGTGAGGCCGTGCTTGCGGGCGAACGGCACCAGCTGGGGCAGCCGCAGCATCACGCCGTCCTCGCCGGCGATCTCGACGATCGCCCCGGCGGGCCGGAGTCCGGCGAGCCGGGCCAGGTCGACGGCGGCCTCGGTGTGGCCGTTGCGCACGAGGACCCCGCCGGAGCGGGCGCGCAGCGGGAAGACGTGGCCGGGGCGGACGAAGTCGCCGGGGCCGGCCACCCCGTCGGCGAGCAGCCGGAGCGTGGCGGCGCGGTCGGCGGCGGAGATGCCGGTGGACACGCCGTGGGCGGCCGTGGCGTCGACGGAGACGGTGAAGGCGGTCTTCATCGACTCGGTGTTGTGGTCCACCATCTGGGGCAGTTCGAGCCGTTCCAGCTCGTCGCTCTCCATGGGCGCGCAGATCAGTCCGCGGCACTCGCTCATCATGAAGGCGACGATCTCGGGCGTGGCCTTCTCGGCGGCGATGACGAGGTCGCCCTCGTTCTCGCGGTCCTCGTCGTCCACGACCACGACGGGCCGGCCGGCCGCGATGTCGCGGATCGCCTGCTCGACGGGGTCCAGGGCCAGGTCCTCGACGGGCACTTCGTACTCCCGGTGCAACCAGGTGGGCTGGGCAGTCATGCCGTGGCTCCTTCCAGAGCGGGTGTCCGCGTACGCAGCCACCAGTCGCGCATGCCCCACAGGACGAGGGCGCCGTAGACGACGTAGATGAGACCGGAGAAGGCGAGCCCGCTGTGGAAGTTCAGCGGGACGCCGACGAGGTCGACCAGGAGCCAGGCGAACCAGAACTCGACCATGCCGCGCGCCTGGGCGAGCATCGCGACGAGCGTGCCCGCGAAGATGTAGGCGTCCGCCCAGGGGCTCCAGGAGAGCGAGGGGAAGGCGGTGAACAGGCCGCCGACCGCGAGGGTGCCGAGGGCCGCGCCGCCGACCAGGTAGCCGCGTTCGCGCCAGGTGGCGAACCGGACCGCTATGGAACCGTCCTGGGCCTGCTGACGGCCCCGGGTCCACTGCTGCCAGCCCCAGACGGCGACCGCGATGACGATGACCTGCTTGCCGACGCTGCCCGCCTGCTGGACGGAGACGTTGGCGGCGACCAGTACGACGCCGGACAGGAGCTGGGCGGGCCAGGTCCAGATCGAGCGCAGCCAGCCGAGCGCGAGGGCGATCAGGCCGACGGTGTTGCCGATCATGTCGGACCAGATGATGTGCTGGTCGAGGACGGTGAACGCCTCGGAGTTCAGCCAGTGCAGGGCGCTCACTTCGCGTCCTCCCCGGTCTCCGGCGCCTCGTGGCCGAGCAGCCGCTCGACGTACTTCGCGATGACGTCCACTTCGAGGTTGACCGGGTCGCCGGGGCCCTTGATGCCGAGGGTGGTCAGCGCCAGGGTGGTGGGGATGAGGCTGATGGTGAAGTAGTCGGGTGCGGCGTCCACCACGGTCAGGCTGACGCCGTCGACGGTGATCGAGCCCTTCTCCACCACGTACCGGGTGAGGGCGGCCGGGAGCGAGATCTTGACGATCTCCCAGTTCTCGGAGGGCCGGCGCTCCAGGATGCGGCCGGTGCCGTCGACGTGGCCCTGGACGATGTGGCCGCCGAGCCGCCCGCCGAGCGCCATGGGGCGTTCGAGGTTGACGCGGGAGCCGGTCGTCAGGGCGCCGAGGCTGGAGCGGTTCAGCGTCTCGGCCATCACGTCGGCGGTGAACTCGTGCTCGCCGAGGTCCACGACGGTCAGGCAGACGCCGTTCACGGCGATGGAGTCCCCGTGCTTGGCGCCCTCGGTGACGACGGGTCCGCGCAGGCGGAAGCGGGAGGCGTCGTCCAGTTGCTCGACGGCGGTGACCTCGCCCAGTTCTTCGACGATTCCGGTGAACATTCAGTTCTCCTTCCGGGCGGGGCCGGGGACGGCGGTGACGCGCAGATCGGGGCCGATGCGGACGGTCTCCGTCACGTCGAGGCGCAACGCCTCGGTGAGCGTGGAGATTCCGGCGTCGGCGAGGGCGGCGGGGCCCGCGCCGATGAGGACGGGGGCGAGATAGCCGACGACCTTGTCGACGAGTCCCGCGGCGACGAAGGCACCGGCCAGGACCGGGCCGCCTTCGAGGAGTACGGAGCGGACGCCGCGCTCGTGGAGGGCGGCGAGCAGGGCGGCCGGGTCGAGTCCGGGCCCCTGGGCCGCGCGGGGCAGGCGCAGGACCACCTCGTCGGGCAGGTGGCCGGTCTCCGCGTCCTCGGCGACCGCGACCAGGGTGGGCGCGGTGGCGTCGAGGACCCGGGCGCCGGGCCGTACGGCGGTGGCGCGGGTGTCCATGACGACGCGCAGGGGCTGGACCGCGCCCTCGACGCCGCGCGCCCCGAGCTGGGGGTCGTCGGCGCGGGCGGTGCCGGAGCCGACGAGGACCGCGTCGGCCTCGGCGCGCAGCCGGTGCACGTCGGCGCGGGACTCGGCGGAGCTGATCCAGCGGCTGGTGCCGTCGGCGGCGGCGACCCGGCCGTCCAGGCTCGCCGCGTACTTCCAGGTGACGTGCGGGCGGCCGCGGCGGACGGAGGTGAGCCAGGCCGCGTTGCCCGCCTCGGCCTCGTCGGCGAGGAGGCCCGCCTCGGCCCGGACTCCGGCGGCGCGGAGGGTGTCGGCGCCGCCGGTGGCCTGCGGGTTCGGGTCGCCGACCGCGTACACGACACGGGCGATCCCGGCCTCGATGAGCGCCTGGGCGCAGGGGCCGGTGCGGCCGGTGTGGTTACACGGTTCGAGGGTGACGTAGGCGGTGCCGCCCCGGGCCCGGTCGCCGGCCGCGCGCAGGGCGTGGATCTCGGCGTGCGGGCCTCCGGCGCGCTGGTGGAAGCCCTCGCCCGCGGTCGCGCCGGCGGCGTCGAGGACGACGCATCCCACGACCGGGTTGGGGCTGGTGGAGCCGAGGCCGCGGGCGGCGAGCGTGATGGCTCGGCGCATGGCGGTGATGTCGGCTGCGGTGTCCACCGGGTCCTCCTGCCTCTTCGGGCACGGACTCCGGGGCCTGTCGATGACGACAGAAGAAGCGGAACGCACGACAGGGACGCCTCAAGCCGGAAAACACGGAGGAATCCGGTGATCCGGAACCTCCGCCGACGGCGGCGTACCCGCGAAACGGCCCGCCGCGCACTGCCTCCCATCCGGACTTTAACCGTCGGTCCAGGAATTTCACCTGGTCAACCGGCCGCTGGATGCGGACGGGTCGCGGACTGTAACCGCCGGTTCGGAATTGCACCGACCCCGGAGTGCGCTGCTGCTGGTACACGATCAGTGTGCCACGACCCGGCAGGGGCCAACCGGGTGAACGCTGTGGAGTGGCTCACAGACAGCACGTGACAAGAACTCTTTCGGACATCCGTACAGGAATGTATCGCGATTGGTCCAGACCTATTGACGCACTGGTCTAGTCCTCTTAATCTCTGCGTCACCTCCGAGGAGCGGTTCCGCGGCGTGCGCACGCCCGGGACCAGGCACGACCCACCCCCCCTTGTTCAGTTGTGTTCTGCCGACCTCCCCAGGAGGAACCGAACGTGCTGTCCCCCACCCGTGCGAGAGCCACGCTCCTCGCCGCCGGCGCAGGCATCGCCGCGCTGCTGATCGGCTCGCTCGCCGCGACGCCCTCACAGGCCGCCGACCAGGAGTCCTGTCGCCCCGACGGGCTCTACGAGACGCCGGGCGTCTCCGTCCCCTACTGCTCCGTGTACGACTCCGAGGGCCGCGAGAAGATGGGCGCCGACCACCCCCGGCGCGTCATCGGCTACTTCACCAACTGGCGGACCGGCAAGGACGGCAAGCCCGCCTACCTGGCCTCCGACATCCCCTGGGACAAGGTCACCCACCTCAACTACGCCTTCGCCCACGTCGACGGGGCCAACAAGCTCTCGGTGGGCGCGGATGGGCCGGAAAACGCCTCCACCGGGATGACCTGGCCGGGCGTCAAGGGCGCCGAGATGGACCCGGGCCTCCCCTACAAGGGCCATTTCAACCTGCTCAGCAAGTTCAAGAAGCAGTACCCGAACGTGAAGACGATGGTCTCCGTCGGCGGCTGGGCCGAGACCGGCGGCTACTTCGGCGACGACGGCGAGCGGGTCAACTCGGGCGGCTTCTACTCCATGGCCACCAACGCCGACGGCTCGGTCAACCAGGCCGGGATCAACACCTTCGCCGACTCGGCGGTCGACTTCATCCGGAAGTACGGCTTCAACGGCGTCGACATCGACTACGAGTACCCGACGACCATGAAGGACGCGGGCAACCCGCTGGACTGGACGCTGTCCAACGCCCGCCGCGCCGGTCTGGTCAAGGGCTACGCCGCGCTGATGAAGACCCTGCGCGAGAGGCTGGACCGGGCCTCCGCCGCCGACGGTCACCACTACCTGCTCAGCGTCGCCGCCCCCTCGTCGGGCTACCTGCTGCGCGGCATGGAGACGTTCCAGGTCCAGAAGTACCTGGACTACGTCAACATCATGTCGTACGACCTGCACGGCGCCTGGAACGAGTACGTCGGCCCCAACGCCGCGCTCTACGACGACGGCAAGGACGCGGAGCTCGCCCAGGCGAGCGTCTACTCGACCTCGCAGTACGGCGGCACCGGCTACCTCAACACGGACTGGGCGTACCACTACTTCCGCGGTTCGATGCCGTCCGGCCGTATCAACATCGGCCTGCCGTACTACACCCGCGGCTTCAAGAACGTGCAGGGCGGCACCAACGGCCTGTGGGGCAAGGCGGCTTCGGCCGACTGCCCGGCCGGTGCGGGGCTGACCAAGTGCGGTGACGGTGCCGTCGGCATCGACAACCTCTGGCACGACCTGGACACCAACGGCAAGGAGGCGCCGGCCGGGTCCAACCCGATGTGGCACGCGAAGAACCTGGAGAAGGGCATCGTCGGCGACTACGTCACGGACTACGGGTTCCCCGCGGACACGAAGCTGACCGGCGCCTATGTCCGCAACTACGACTCGACGCTCGTCGCGCCGTGGCTGTGGAACGCCGACAAGAAGGTCTTCCTCTCCACCGAGGACGAGCAGTCCGTGCAGGCCAAGGCGGACTACGTGGCCGACAAGGGCATCGGCGGCACGATGATCTGGGAGCTGGCCGGGGACTACGGCTGGAACGCGGCCAAGGGGCAGTACGAGCCCGGCTCCACGCTCACCTCGACCATGTACGACACCTTCAAGACGGCGGCGCCGTACGGGGCGAAGCGCTCCACGATCGACCTGCCCACCCAGGCGCTGGACATCGACGTGTCGTTCGGCCAGTTCCCGCTGGGCGACTCCAACTACCCGATCAGCCCCAAGCTGACGATCACCAACAACACCGAGGCGACGCTGCCCGGCGGTACGGAGTTCCAGTTCGACTACTCCACCTCGGCGCCCGCCAACGCCAAGGACCAGTCGGGCTTCGGCACGACGATCGTGCGCAGCGACCACACCGCCGCGAACAACGTCGGCGGGCTGAAGGGCGACTACAACCGCGTCTCGCTGAAGCTGCCGTCCTGGCAGAGCCTGGCGCCCGGCGCGTCGGTCCAGGTCGACTTCGTGTACTACCTGCCGACGTCCACGCCGTCCAACTGGACGGTGACCTTCGGCGGGAAGTCCTACGCGCTGGCGGCGGACCTGGCCCGGGGCACGACCGTGGTCCAGCCGGGCACGGGCTCGACCCCGACGCCCGACCCGTCCGGCTCCACCGGCCCGAGCCCCGACCCGTCGGGCGGCACCTGCGCGGCGGCGGCGTGGAGCGCGAGCGCGGAGTACGGCGCCGGTACGACGGTGAGCCAGGACGGCCACCAGTGGAAGGCGAAGTGGTGGACGAAGGGCGAGAAGCCCGGCTCCACCGGTGAATGGGGCGTCTGGCAGGACCTCGGCGCCTGCTGAACCCCGCCCGTCAAGCCCGTCCGGCGAACCGGTTCCGTCCTCACACGCCGGACGGGCTTGACCGCGGCGCGAAGATCGCCTCCTGCGCCGCATCGCGCGCCGCGAGCAGCGCCCCCCGGCGGACCGCCGTGCCGCCCAGCAGCCCCGCCCGGGCCTCCGTCCGCAGGGGGGACATCGACTCCAGGCGCTCCGACACCCGGGCGGCCAGCGCGCCGCCCCCCGCGTGGCCCACCTCGCCGGAGAGCAGGACGAGCCCGGGGTCGAGGACCGAGGCCACCGCCGCGGCGCCCACCGCGATCCGGTCGGCCAGGGCGCCGAGGAAGCCCTCGCTGTCGCCCTCCCCCGCGAGCGCCGCCCGGACGGCCGCCGCCGCACCGGGCTCCTGACCCTTCTGCGTCACGGCGATCCCGTACCGCGCGGCCAGTTCGCAGAGCGGCGCCGAGCCGACCAGTGAGTGGAAGCCCCCGTCGCAGTTGACGGCCGAGGGCGTGCCCGCCGTGCCGGGGACCGGCAGGAAGCCGAGCTCGCCCGCGCCGCCGGAGGCCCCCCGGCGCACCTTCCCGTCGAGCATGACCGCCGCCCCCACCCCGTGGCCCAGCCAGAGCAGGACGAACGTGTCGTGGTCGCGGGCCGCGCCGACGCGGTGCTCGGCGATGGCGGCGAGGTTCGTCTCGTTCTCGACCAGCACCGTCGCCGGCAGCCGCTCCTGGAGCGCCCGGACCAGGCTGCGGTGCCAGGCCGGCAGCCCGCTGCTGTCCCGCAGTTCGCCCGTGACCGGGTCGATCAGTCCGGGCGCGCCGATGCCGACGCTGTGCAGGGGTGCGCTTCCCGCGTTGCGGACGGTGGCCGCGAGCAGCGCGACGGCCCGCTCCACGGCGTCGTCGCCCTCCGTCTCGCCGACCGGCAGCGTCGCCTCGGCCAGCGTCGCGCCCAGCAGATCGGCGATGACGACGGCGACGCTGTCGGTGCGCACGTCGAGCCCGGCCAGCAGAGCGCGGTCCGCGACGATGCCGTAGAGCCGGGCGTTGGGCCCCCGGCGGTCGGCCCCGGTCTCGCCGACGACATGGATGAGGCCCGCGCCCTGGAGGCGGTCGACCAGGTCCGCGACGGTGGGCCGGGAGAGCCCGGTCAGGGTCTTCAGCTGTGTGGCCGTCAGGGGGCCGTCCTGCTGAAGGAGCCGCAGGGCGAGCCGGTCGTTGATGGCCCGGGCGGTGCTCGGTGATGCGGGCATGCCGGAATCCTTCCAGATCACCGCCGGACCGGAGTCGTACGGGCGGTCTATTTATCAGGCAGGGTTCCTGATAGTTTATCGCCCGCATCGTGGCACAGGACTTCAGGGGAGGGCACGGCGGTATGACAACCACATCCACGGCTACGGTCTTCGGCACCAAGGAGGTGCGGCGGGCCAGGTACGCCATCGCGGCGGTCTTCACCGTGCACGGGGCGGTGACCGGCAGTTTCGCCACCCGGGTCCCCTGGATCCAGGACCACGCGGGCGTGAGCGCGGGCCAGCTGGGCCTCGCGCTGGCCTTCCCCGCGATCGGTGCCTCGGTCGCGATGCCGCTGGCCGGCGCGGTGAGCCACCGCTTCGGCGCGCGGACCGCCCTGCGCGGGCTGCTGTCGCTGTGGACGCTGGCGCTGATCCTGCCCGCCCTGGCGCCCAACCTGCTCACGCTCTGCGCGGCGCTGTTCGTGTACGGGGCCTCGTCCGGCATGTCCGACGTGGCGATGAACGCGCTCGGGGTCGAGGTGGAGAACCGCCTCGACAAGTCGATCATGTCCGGGCTGCACGGCATGTGGAGCGTGGGCGCCCTGCTGGGCTCGGCAGCGGGCACGGTGGCCGCCCACTCGGGCACGGACGCCCGGCTGCACCACGTGATAGCCGCCGTGGTGCTTACCCTGCTCGGCCTGACCGCCTGTCAGTGGGTGTTCGACCTGCGCAGCGAGCCGGACGAGGAGCCGCCGCCGCGTTTCGCGCTGCCTCCGAAGTCGGCCCTGATCATCGGTGCGGTGGGCTTCTGCGCGGTCTTCGCCGAGGGGGCCAGTCTCGACTGGTCGGCGGTCTACCTCCGCGACACGCTGGACAGCTCGGCCGGTCTCGCGGCCGTGGCCACCACCGCGTTCGCGCTGACAATGGCGGTCGCGCGGATCGCCGGGGACCGGGTGGTCGACCGCTTCGGCGCGGTGCGCACCGTACGGGCCGGGGGCGTCCTGGCGACGCTGGGCGGGGTCCTGGTGGTCACCGCCCCGCACGTGGCCCTCGCGATGTGCGGCTTCGGGCTGATGGGGCTCGGCATCGCCGTGGTGGTCCCGCTCGCCTTCGCGGCGGCCGGGCGCAGCGGGCCCAAGCCGGCCCAGGCCATCGCGGGCGTCGCGACGATCACGTACACCTCGGGCCTCATCGCCCCGTCGGCGATCGGTTCGCTGGCCGAGGCGACCTCGCTGGTCGTGTCGTTCGGCCTGGTGTCGGTGCTGGCGTTCGGCCTGGTCCTGGGGGCCGGGGTGCTGCGGGCCGGTGACCGCAAGCCGGCGTCGCAGGGTGCGGCGGTCCGGGACGCTGCGGCGAAGCCCGGCGCCTGACCCCTCCCAGGGCCCGCGACAACGGGAAACCGGAACGGGTGGGTCCGGCCGGGGCGCGCGGGCCGGGCACCACTACCATGGCGCTGATCTTTTCCGCGATGAGCGCCATGCCCGGCCGGCACGGGCTCACGCACCTACACACAGGGAGCAACCATGGGCCTCGGCGTGCGCTGGACCTTGCACGGCGACGGGAAGACGCCCGCACCGGGAGCGGTGGTCCGCCCCGACGAGCGGCTCTCCTGGCCCCGCACCTTCGGGCTCGGCGCGCAGCACGTGGTCGCCATGTTCGGCGCCTCGTTCGTGTCGCCGGTCCTGATGGGCCTCGACCCGAACCTCGCGATCATGATGTCGGGTGTCGCGACGGCCATCTTCCTGCTGGCCACACGCGGCCAGGTGCCGAGCTATCTGGGCTGTTCGCTCTCGTTCGTCGGGGTCGCCGCGACGATCCGGGCGAGCGGCGGCGACAGCGCGGTGGTGACCGGCGCGGTCTTCGTGGTCGGCGTGGTGCTCTTCCTCGCCGGTCTCGCGGTGCAGCGGTTCGGCGCGCGGATCATCCACGCGGCGATGCCGCCGGTGGTGACGGGCGCGGTGGTCATGCTCATCGGGTTCAACCTGGCGCCGGTCACGGCGTCGACGTACTGGCCGCAGGACCAGTGGACGGCCCTCCTGGTGATGCTGTTCACCGGTCTGGCCGTGGTGTGCCTGCGCGGCTTCTTCTCACGGATCGCGATCTTCCTGGGGCTGGTCTTCGGTTACGTCCTGTCCTGGCTGCTCGACCTGGTCTTCGGCAAGATCCACTCCCCCGCCGGGGGCGCCGAGTCGGTGGACCACTGGCGGCTGGACCTGTCGGGCGTCGGGAAGGCCGACTGGATCGGGCTGCCCTCCTTCCACGCGCCGAGCTTCGAGTGGTCGGCGATCCTGGTCGCCCTGCCCGTGGTCATCGCCCTGATCGCGGAGAACGCCGGACACGTGAAGGCGGTCGGCGAGATGACCGGCCGCTCGCTGGACGGCAAGCTGGGCACGGCCATCGCGGCGGACGGCGCCGCCTCGATGCTGTCCACGGCGGTGGGCGGCCCGCCGAACACCACGTACTCCGAGAACATCGGCGTGATGGCCGCGACCCGGGTGTACTCCACCGCCGCCTACTGGGCCGCCGCCTGCTTCGCCCTGCTCTTCGGCCTCTGCCCGAAGTTCGGGGCGATCGTGGCGGCGATCCCGGGCGGGGTGCTCGGCGGCATCACCGTCATCCTGTACGGCATGATCGGCCTGCTCGGCGCCCAGATCTGGCTGAACGCCAAGGTGGACCTGCGCAATCCGCTGAACCTGGTGCCGGCCGCGGCGGGCATCATCATCGGCGTCGGCGGGGTCAGCCTGAAGATCACGGACAACTTCGAGCTGAGCGGGATCGCCCTCGGCACCATCGTCGTGATCACCGGCTACCACGTGCTGCGCGCCTTCGCCCCGGCGCACCTCAAGACCCAGGAGCCGCTGCTCGACTCGGGCACCTCGGCGTACGACGAGGAGTCCCCGGCCAAGGAATCCTGACCGGGGCCCCGACGGCCTCAGTCCTCCGGGAGTTCCACCGGGGCCAGCTCGTCGAAGCGGTCGCCGGGGCCGGGGTTGGTCGCGTCGGTCGCTCCGCCGAAGTGGGTCATCACGCCCCACACGGCGTTCAGCGCGGTCTGCACGGCCCCCTCGGCCCACCCGGCGGTCCAGGAGATGTCGTCACCGGCCAGGAACAGGCCCCGCTTGTCGGCGGGCAGCCGGTCCTGCATGAAGTGGGTGAACAGGCGGCGCTGGTAGCGGTAGTGGCCGGGCAGGTTGGCCTTGAACGCGCCCATGAACCAGGGCTCGTTCTCCCAGGAGACGGTGACCGGGTTGCCGGTGATGTGGCTGCGGATGTCGACGTTCGGGTAGATCTCGCCGAGGGACTTCAGCATGACGTCCATCCGCTCGGTCGCCGAGAGCGGCAGCCACTTCAGGCTGTCGTCGCACCAGGTGTACGAGAGGCAGATGCTCGCCGGCCGGTCCGGCCCGTCGTCCAGCAGGTACGTGCCCCGGGTCATCCGGTCGGTCAGCGTCATCGACATCGTGTCGCGGCCGGTGGTCTCGTCCTTGTCCAGCCAGAACGGCCGGTCCACGGGCACGAACAGCTTGGACGACTCCATGTAGTGGGTGCGCTCCATCGCCGTCCAGTGGTCGATCGGGAAGAGCGCGTCGTCGCAGGCGATCTTGGAGAGCAGCAGCCAGGACTGCCCGGTGAAGACGGCCGCCCGGAAGGTGCGGATGTCGCCGGAGGCGTCGGTCACGGTGATCCGGTTGCCGGCCGTACGGTTCAGCCGGGTGACGGCCCCGCGCGGCTCGCCGCCGTGCAGCGAGGCCAGCGAGGTGCCGAGCGGCCAGTGCGTGATCTTCTGCGGCTCGCGTTCCCACAGGCGCAGCGGGAGCTGCTGGCTGCCGCCGACGATGGAGCGGTGGTGGTCGTCCGCCTCGGTGTAGACGACGCGCAGGATCTCCAGGATGGAGTTGGGGAAGTCGGTGTCCCAGCCGCCGGTGCCGAAGCCGACCTGGCCGAAGATCTCGCGGTGCCGGAAGGACTTGAAGGCGTCGGAGTCGCAGAGGAAGCCGTAGAAGGTCTGGTTGTCCAGCTTCTCGACCAGCCGGGACCAGATCTCCCTGATCCGGGGCACGTCGCGCTCGCGCATCGCCCGGTTCATGTCGGAGAAGTCGGCGCCCTCCTCCAGACAGCGGTTCCAGGCGTCCATCACATCGCGGTAGACCTGCGGGAGTTCATCGATGGTCGTGGCGTAGTGCGACTCGCCCTTGAGGTCGACCACGGTCGAAGGGGTGGCCGGGCAGAGCGGGTTGGGGAACGCCTTCGTCTCCAGGCCGACGAGGTCGATGTAGTGCTGGAGGGCGGTCGAAGAAGGCGGGAAGCGCATCGCGCCCATCTCGGCGGTGAGCGGTTCGCCGTCGGTGGCGCAGCCCTCGAACTCGACGGTGCGCAGCCGTCCGCCGATGCGGTCGGCCTCGTAGACGACCGGCTTGAGGCCCATCTTCATCAGTTCGTACGCGGTGATGATGCCGGAGAGCCCGCCGCCGATGACGGCCACCTCGGTGCCGTGCTCGGTCGCCGGTATCTGGCCGAGGCCCGCCGGGTGGGCGAGGAAGTCGTCGTACGCGTACGGGAAGTCCGGCCCGAACATCGTGATCGGCGGGGCCGCTTCCTCGGTGTGCTGGACGGCGGGGGGCACGGCGGTCATGGGGTACGGGCTCCTTGCGGGACGGGCGAAGACGTGAAGGGGGGCGGGCCGGCTCAGACGAGGGAGCCGTACAGGCCGGGGCGGCGGTCGCGCAGATACGGGTTGGCGGCGCGGGAGGCGGCCAGCAGGGCGAGGTCGACGTCGCCGGTGACCAGTTCCTCGCCGCGCCCCGCGCGGGCACGGACCGTGCCGTCCGGACCGGCCAGGCAGCTCAGCCCGGTGAAGTCGAACTCGCCTTCCGGGCCGGTCCGGTTGACGTACGCGAGGTACAGCTGGCTCTCGAAGGCGCGGACCGGGACGAGGGATTCGGCGACGAACGAGAAGGGGTGCATCAGCGCGGTCGGGACCAGCAGGAGATCGGTACCGGCCAGGGCGTGCGCCCGTACGTTCTCCGGGAACTCGACGTCGTAGCAGGTCAGCAGGCCGATGCGGACCCCGTCCAGCTCGGCCTGGACCACGGGCTGTCCGCCGGGGGTGAACCAGCGCTGCTCGAAGTCCCCGAAGAGGTGGGTCTTGCGGTAGTTCGCGAGCGTGATGCCGTCGGGGCCGATGAGCTGCGCGGAGTTGTACAGGGTGTCGCCCTCGCGCTCCGGGTAGCCGTAGTGGACGGCGATCCCGTGCCGCACGGCGATCTCGGCGACGGCGCGGGCGGCGGGCCCGTCGGCGGCCTCGGCCAGCCGGGGGACGTCGTCGCCGATGGCGTACCCGGTGAGGTACAGCTCGGGGCAGACCAGGAGCCGGGCCCCGGTGGCGGCGGCGCGGCGCGCGGCGTCCGCCAGCAGCTCGACGGACCCGGCGACCGAGCCGGGACGCCCGGAGCTCTGGAGCAGGGCGGTGCGCAACGGCGGCATGGCTGACCTCGGACGATACGGGCGGGGCGGGGACGTAGAAACGGTACGTTCAGCCGTTCGGCACGGACAAGCCGCGACCGTTGCGCACCGACGACCGATCCGTTGCGCGGATCGCACGGGACGCGAAGATTTATTGCGCGACACCAGCGACATCCCGGCCCGCCGCGGCCACCCCCGCCCGTCGCGCCCACCTCGGCCCGTCCGGCGTTTGAGGACGGAACCCTCGCCGGAGGACCCGGCCCACCCAGCGGAGGGCCGCTACCCCGGGGACCCGGACGAATACCGCCGCAGCAACGGCGAAAGCACCAGCACGGATTTCGTCCGTTCGACGTACGGCTCCCCCGCAATCCGCTCGAGCACCTGCTCAAAGTGCCGCATGTCCGCCGCGAAGACCTGCACCAGCGCATCCGCGTCGCCGGTGACCGTGGACGCGGAGGCGACCTCGGGATAGCGGGCGAGCCCCTGCTTGATGGACTCCGGGGACGTGTTGCGGCTGCAGTAGATCTCGATGTACCCCTCGGTCTCCCAGCCGAGCGCCGCCGGGTCAACGCGCACGGTGAACCCGGTGATGGCCCCCTCGGCGCGCAGCCGGTCGACCCGGCGTTTCACGGCGGGCGCGGACAGGCCGATGATCGAGCCGATGTCGGCGTAGGAGCGGCGGGCGTCCTCGGCCAGGGCGTGGACGATGCGTTCGTCGAGGTCGTTCAGTCGCACGTCGTACGGGTCACTTCTCTGCGGTGGCCCGGCCGGAGCCGGGCATGACTGTGCCGGGGAGCGGCAGATGCCACCCCCCGGCAGTAGACCACGGCGCACACCCGGCCCGGCGCATCCGGGCCGGACGGGCCCTAGCTCCAGCTGGCGTGCAGCGGCTTGCCCTCCGCGTAGCCGGCGGCGCTCTGCACCCCGACGACGGCCTTCTCGGCGAACTCCGCGAGGGAGGCCGCGCCCGCGTACGTGCAGGAGGAGCGGACGCCCGCGATGATCGAGTCGATCAGGTCCTCGACGCCGGGGCGCGCCGGGTCCAGGAACATCCGCGAGGTGGAGATGCCCTCCTCGAAGAGCGCCTTGCGGGCGCGGTCGTACGCGGACTCGTCGGAGGTCCGGTTCTTCACGGCGCGCGCGGACGCCATGCCGAAGGACTCCTTGTAGAAGCGGCCGTCGGCACTCTGCTGGAGGTCGCCCGGGGACTCGTAGGTCCCGGCGAACCAGGAGCCGATCATCACGTTGGACGCACCCGCGGCGAGCGCCATGGCGACGTCGCGCGGGTGGCGGACCCCGCCGTCGGCCCAGACGTGCTTGCCGTACTTCTTCGCCTCGGCGGCGCACTCCAGCACGGCCGAGAACTGGGGGCGGCCCACGCCGGTCATCATGCGGGTGGTGCACATGGCGCCGGGTCCGACGCCGACCTTGATGATGTCCGCGCCGGCCTCGATGAGGTCGCGCACGCCCTCGGCCGCGACGATGTTGCCCGCCACGATCGGCACCTGCGGGTCCAGCGCCCGGACCGCGCGCACCGCGCTGATCATGGACTCCTGGTGACCGTGCGCGGTGTCCACGACGAGGGTGTCCACACCCGCGTCGAGGAGCTGCTTCGCCTTGCCGGCCACGTCGCCGTTGATGCCGACGGCGGCGGCGATCCGCAGCTTGCCGTCCGCGTCGGTGGCCGGGGTGTAGAGCGTGGCGCGCAGGGCGCCCTTGCGGGTGAGGATGCCGACGAGGCGCCCGTCCGCGTCGACGGCGGGGGCGAGCTTGCGGTTGGCGCCGTCCAGCTTGTTGAAGGCGTCGCGCGGGTCGATGTCCGCGTCCAGGACGACCAGGTCCTTGGACATGACCTCGGAGAGCTGGGTGAAGCGGTCCACACCGGACAGGTCGTGGTCGGTGACCACGCCGACGGGCCGGCGTTCGGCGTCCACGACGACCCCGGCGCCGTGCGCGCGCTTGTGCAGCAGGGACAGCGCGTCCGCGACGGTCTGGCCGGGCGACAGCTCGATGGGCGTGTCGAGCACCAGGTGGCGCGTCTTCACCCAGGCGACGACCTCGGTGACGACCTCGATCGGGATGTCCTGCGGGATGACGACGAGGCCGCCGCGGCGGGCGATGGTCTCGGCCATCCGGCGGCCCGCGATCGCGGTCATGTTCGCGACGACGAGGGGGATGGTGGTGCCGCTGCCGTCGGGCGAGGACAGGTCGACACCCTGGCGCGATCCGACCGCCGACCGGCCCGGGACCATGAAGACGTCGTCGTACGTGAGGTCGTACGGAACCGAGGGGGACTCTGTATAGCGACCGGTGCCGGGCTCAAGAAAACGCATAACACTCATTTTTTCATACGAAATGGCGCAGGTCGCTTCCACGAAGACACAGCAAATGACTCCCACGCTCGTATGTTCCTACGAAAGAACCGCTGCGGGAGTCCCGGGCAAGTGCCACCTGCCTTACCCCCGGACCTTACCCGAACAGCTTTCAACCATTCCCGATCATCTGCCCTGGACCTGGTGACAGGGGGTCAGGTAGCTTCAAACCCGCAGGTCCCGTGGGTCACCACAACGCCCCGGAGGAACGGACGGATCGTGCTCAACTTCCGTCACCCGTACGACCGGAGAGGATCACGACCCGCCCGTGGAGAACGAACTGCCGGACATCTACTGCCCGTTCCCCCAGCGGACGAACCCGCACGTCGGCCACGTACGGGAGCATCTGGACACCTGGACCCGCAACACCGGTCTGGTGCACCGGGATTCAGCCAGAGAGCGCTTCGAGCAGGCGGACTTCGGCGCGTTCGTCGGCATGGTCTACCCGACCGCCGACAGTGAGAATCTGGACCTGGTCGCCGACTGGTTCGTCTGGCTCTTCCTCGTGGACGACCAGCTGGACGACGGCCATCTCGGCCGGAGCCCGGAGCGGGTGCGGGACGTCGTCGCCCTGATGCTGGCCGTGGTCGAGGGCACCCGCACCGGTGTGCTGGAGAACGAGGAGCTGCCCGCCGCCGTGGTGGCCCTCATCGACCTGTGGCAACGTACGACGCCGACCGCGGCGGTGCACTGGCGGCGCAGGTTCGCCTGGCACCTGAAGAAGTACCTCACCACCGCCACCACCTGGGAAGCCGGGAACCGGGCGGCGGGCGTGGTGCCGTCGGAGGAGCTGTACATAGAGAAGCGCCGCCACACCGGCGCGATCATCGTCTGCATGGACCTGATAGAGATCGTCGCGGGCATCGAGGCACCCTCCTCGATCCACAACGACCCCCGGTTCATCACCGCGCTCGAAGCGTCCTGCAACCACGTCTGCTGGGCCAATGACGTGTATTCGTACGAGAAGGAGCAGGTGCTCGGCGAGATCCACAACCTCGTCCACCTGGTCCGCCACCACCGCGGCTACGGCAAGCAGGAGGCGCTGGAGCACGTCTGCGCGGAGATCGCCGTCGAGACGGAGCGCTTCCTGACGGCCGAGACCGAGCTGCTGGAGGCGTATCCGCAGCTGACTCCGATGCTGGAGCCGTATCTCGACGGCATGCGCAGCTGGATGCGCGGCAATCTCGACTGGTCCCGGCAGACGCCCCGCTACAACCCGGCCGACGTCAGCCAGTACGAGCAGCCGGAGCAGTATCTGGAGTCCACGGTCCTGGGCGTCTCCCAGGACTGAGCACCGGAAACACGGGAGAGGGGCGAGCGGTCACGGACCGCTCGCCCCTCTCCCGTGTAACCGTGTGCCCGTCCGTGTCAGTCGCCGTCCGGGTCCGCGCGCTCCAGGGCCGGGCGGCGCGGGGCGGCGGACTCGGTGAGGAGGTAGTCGGCGGCGGCCGTGTCCGTCACCAGGCTGGTGACCAGGCCGGACCGCAGCACCGCGCCGATCGCCGCGGCCTTGCGCTGCCCGCCCGCGATGGCCACCACCTCGGGGATCCGGCGCAGCCGGTCCGCCTCGACGGTGATGCACCGCTCGCCGAGGTCCCGGCCGACCCGGCGGCCCTCCGCGTCGAAGAGGTGGGCCGACATCTCGGCGGCGACGCCGAGCGAGGCGTAGTGCCGGCGCTCCTCGTCGGAGAGCATGTCGTGCACGGTCGAGATGCCCGGCTCCCAGGAACCGATGGAGACGGCCGCGACCGTCACCTTGTCGAAGTACTCGAAGGCCCGGGCGATCCCCGTCTGGTGGCGCAGCGCGGCGGCCGTCGCCGGGTCGGGCAGCAGCATCGGCGCGTAGATCGGGTGCGCCTCGCCCCCGGAGACCTGGGCGGCGCGCCGCACGGCCTCCACCGAACCGCGCTCGGCGGTGCCCGCGTCGTACACCCCGGTGAGCTGCACGACCGTGCACGGGGGCAGCCGGTCGAGGGCGGCGGCCATGTGGATGGTGGAGCGGCCCCAGGCGAGCCCGAGCACATCGCCCTCGTTCACCAGTTCGCCGAGGAGGTCGGCCGCGACCTCGCCCAGGTTCTCCGGGTCCGCCGCGTCGTCCTGCTCCTCCGCCGGGGACTCCACGACGACCGCGTGGCGCAGCCCGTAGCGGGCCCGGAGCGCGTCGGAGCGCTCGGCGTCCAGCTCGGCCGGGACCCGGATCTCGATGCGTACGAGGTCGCGCTCCAGGGCGGTCTCCAGCACCCGGGCGACCTTGAAGCGGCTGACGCCGAACTCCTCGGCGATCTGAATCTTGGACTTGCCCTCGAGGTAGAAGCGGCGGGCCATGGCCGCCGCCTGCACCAGCTCCGCGGGCCCCATCCGCAGGGCGGACCGGCCCGCCGACATTGCAGACACCGCGTTCTCCTCACTGCTGTTCACGCTCTTGATACGCCGTTCATCCTGTCAGATACGGCGATCCCTGACCGGTCCCGTCGGACCCCGTTCATCTGCCCTTGGCCGGAGCGCCGCTCGCCCGCTCCGGCCGCCCCGGACTCAGTGCGCGCAGGCCCAGCCGGCCGCGCCGATCGCTCCGTCGGCCTTGGCGCGCAGGGCCCGCACCGCGGCGGCCGGGTCGCCCGCCCCGTACACCGCCGAACCGGCGACGAAGACGTCGGCGCCGGCCTCGGCACACCGCTCGATGGTGGACTCGGAGACGCCTCCGTCGACCTGGAGCCACAGATCGAGCCCGTGCTTGGAGATCAGCTCACGGGTGCGGCGGATCTTCGGCAGCATGATGTCCAGGAACGCCTGGCCGCCGAAGCCCGGCTCCACGGTCATGATCAGCAGCATGTCGAGCTCGGGGAGCAGGTCCTCGTACGGCTCGATGGGCGTCGCCGGCTTGAGCGCCATGGAGGCGCGGGCGCCCTTGGCGCGGATCTCGCGGGCCAGCCGCACGGGGGCGGCGGCGGCCTCGACGTGGAAAGTGACCGACCCGGCCCCCGCCTCGACGTACTGCGGTGCCCAGCGGTCCGCGTCCTCGATCATCAGATGGCAGTCCAGCGGCGTGTCCGTGGCCCTGCTGAGCGATTCCACGATCGGAACCCCGAGGGTCAGATTGGGCACGAAGTGGTTGTCCATGACATCGACATGGAGCCAGTCGGCACCTTCGACGGCCTTGGCCTCATCGGCGAGGCGCGCGAAATCGGCGGAGAGAATACTCGGGTTGATCTGGGCCATGGGCCAAGCCTGCCATGTTCTGCGTCACTTCCCGGCCTCGGTGCGCTCCAAAGGCTCACGGGATCATTACGGTTCGCGCATTCCCGGCGTTTCGCCCCGGTGAGGGGCACGCGGTCAGGCGGTACGGCGGAGCAGCGCCAGATACATCGCGTCGGTGCCGTGCAGATGCGGCCAGAGCTGGACGTCGGGTCCGTCGCCCAGCGCGGGCACGCCCGGCAGCAGCGGACGGGCGTCGATCCACTCCGCCTCGACGGGCGCCCCGCCGCGCCCCTTGAGCACGTCCTCCACGACGACCCGGGTCTCCGCGAGGTGCGGCGAGCAGGTCGCGTACCCGACGACACCGCCGACGCGTACGGCCTTCAGCGCCTCGCGCAGCAGCCCGCGCTGGAGGGGCGCGAAGCCCTCCAGGTCCTCCGGGCGGCGGCGCCAGCGGGCCTCGGGGCGGCGGCGGAGCGCGCCGAGCCCGGAGCACGGCACGTCCATCAGGACCCGGTCGAAGCTGCCGGGGCGCCAGGGCGGGCGGGTGCCGTCGGCGGTGATCACCTGGTACGGGCCGGGGTTGCCGGCCAGCGCGCGTTCCACGAGGCGGGCGCGGTGCGGCTGCTTCTCGGCGGCCAGCAGGGCGGCGCCGCGGTCGGCGGCGAGGGCGGCCAGCAGGGCGGCCTTTCCGCCGGGGCCCGCGCAGCCGTCGAGCCAGCGGGCGTCGCTGCCCTCCAGCGGGGCGGCCGCCAGGGCGGCGGCGACGAGCTGACTGCCCTCGTCCTGGACCCCGGCCCGGCTCTCGCGCACGGCGGTCAGGGCGCCGGGCTCGCCTCCCTCGGCCATCCGCACGGCGTAGGGCGACCAGCGGCCCGGGAGCGAGTTGTCCTCGCCCAGCTCCTCGATGAGCTCGTCCGTGGTGGAGCGGCCGGGGCGGGCGACGAGGGTGACCTCGGGGCGCTCGTTGTCGGCGTCGAGCAGGTCCTCGATCCCGGCGCGGCCGCCGCCGAGCGCGTCCCAGAGCGCGGAGACGACCCAGCGCGGGTGCGAGTGGACGACCGCGAGGTGGTCCTCGGCGTCGTCCTCGTAGGAGGGGGCCACCTTCGCGACCCAGCCGTCGAGGTCGTCGGCGGACACTTTGCGCAGGACGGCGTTGACGAACTTGGCGCGCCCCTCCCCCAGCACCACCCGGGCCAGCTCCACGCTCGCGGAGACGGCCGCGTGGGTCGGGATACGGGTGCCGAGGAGCTGGTGCACGCCCATGTTCAGCACGTCCAGGACCGGCGGGTCCACCTCGCGCAGCGGCCGGTCGATGCAGGCGGCGACGATCGCGTCGTACGTCCCCTGGCGGCGCAGCGTCCCGTAGACCAGCTCGGTCGCAAGGGCGGCGTCGCGGTGGTCGAAGTCGCCCTTGGCCCGGGCCTTCTTCAGCAGCGGGGGCAGGACGAGGTTCGCGTACGCGTCGCGCTCGTCCACGGCCCGCAGGACCTCGAAGGCGAGGAAGCGGACCGGGTCCTTCTGGGGACGGCGGTGCGGCTTGGCGGGACGGCGACGCGGCTGGTCGTTCACGTGAAAGGTGCTCCGCTGGAGGTGAGAGGACGAACCCTCCCAGCCTACGTGCCGCCCCGCGGGTCTCAGCTCCCGACCAGCTCGCCGGCGGCGATGCGGACCCCGCGCGCCCAGTCGGCGGCGCGCATCGGCTTCTTGCCCTGCGGCTGCACCCACAGCAGCTCGACCGCGTGCGACCCGGTGCCGACGAACACGTTGTTCTTACCGACCGACAGCTCACCGGGCGCCAGCTCGGACCGGTCCACGGCGGGGGTGGCCTGGACGAGCTTCAGGCGCTCGCCCCGGAACAGCGTCCAGGCGCCGGGGGCGGGGGTGCAGGCGCGGATGACGCGGTCGACGCGGAGGGCGGGCGCGGACCACTGGACCTGGGCGTCCTCGACGGTGATCTTCGGCGCGAGGGTGACCCCCTCGGCGGGCTGCGGGACGGCGTGCAGGGTGCCGTCCTCGATGCCGTCCATGGTGGCGGCCAGCAGCCCGGACCCGGCGAACGCCAGCCGGGTCAGCAGATCGCCGCTGGTGTCGGTCGGGCGGACCTCCTCGGTCAGGACGCCGTAGACCGGCCCGGAGTCCAGCCCCTCCTCGATCAGGAAGGTGGACGCCCCGGTGACCTCGTCGCCGGACATCACCGCGTGCTGCACGGGAGCCGCGCCGCGCCAGGCGGGCAGCAGCGAGAAGTGCAGGTTGACCCAGCCCCTCGCCGGGATGTCGAGCGCCGCCTTGGGCAGCAGCGCGCCGTACGCGACGACCGGGCAGCAGTCCGGCGCGATCTCCCGCAGCCGCGCGAGGAAGTCCTCGTCCCGGGGCCTGGCGGGCTTCAGCACCTCGATCCCGGCCTCCTCTGCGCGCTCGGCGACCGGGCTGGCCACCAGCCGCCGGCCACGCCCCGCGGGCGCGTCGGGCCGGGTCACGACGGCGGCCACCTCGTGCCGGCCGGAGGCGATCAGGGCGTCGAGTGCGGGAACGGCTACCTCGGGGGTGCCTGCGAAGACGAGCTTCATGGGTGGCTGACTGCCTCTCAGGCCGGACTCTCAGGCCGAAACGTTACGGTGACGAGCAACGCACAAGTCTATGGGGCGGCGGGCCGGGGGGCGTACGCACAGTCGCGCGCCCCTCGCAGGTGCGCATACGCCCCCCGAGCGTGACCAGATCCCCCGGTGCGGCGTTGGTCAAGAGAGATTGACCGAAGCGAGCCGCCCTGGTGCGGCCCGATCCCTTTCAACGCCGGTTCGAGAGGCTTCTTCATGGCCGACCACGCAACCCACGACGCCCAAGCGCGGGCCAGCCTGCACCTGCTGGTGCGGGACATCGAGCGGGTCCGGCGGCAGGTGGACGCACTGCGCACGCTCACCGCACAGCTGGGCAACGTCTACCGTCCGCGCCGCTCCGGCCCGTCCGCAGGCTTCGTCGTCTACGGCAGGGCCCCGGCCCCGACGGTCAGACTGGCCCAGGAACTGCGGGACAGCGTCGAGACGCTGGTCACGGCGGCCGTGGACTTCGACCGCTCGCTGGGCTTCTCCTGGGACGCGGTGGGCTCCGCGCTCGGGGTCACCAAGCAGGCCGTCCACCGCCGTTACGGCTCACGGCGCACGACCCCGCAGCCCACGGCACCCGAGTCCGCGGAGGTCATCCCCCAACGCGGCCCCACGGTCCCCGCAGCCCGAGCCCCCCAACCCCCCACAGACCGCCCCAACCCCTTCCCGGGCCCCCGCAACGGTTGACCCGGGGCTGAGCCGGGCCGCCCCGTCGCACACGCGAGGGGCGGCCCGTTCACGCACCAAGCCCGCCCGCAGAATCAAGCCCTTCCGGCGCTTGAGGACAAACACCTCAGCCGATGTCCACCGGATCCACCCGCACCCGCACCGCCCCCCCACCCCCACCGCGCGCCACGCGCGCAGCGCGCAACGCCGCAGCCAACGCCGCCCCACTCCCGGGCGGCACCCGCACCAGCGCCCGCTCCCAGACCTCCCCCGCCGGCGCCTCGAACGCCCGCCGGGGCCGCCCCGGCTCCGCGGCCGGCACCGGCACGGGCCCCAGCACCTCCGCGTCCCCGGGCAACCGCGCCCCCGCGAAGAACGCGGCCAGCGCCTCCGGCTCCCCCGTCACCGACGCCATCCGGGACACCGGCGGAAAGCCCAGCTCGGCCCGCTCCGCCAGCTCCCGCCGGGCGTGCCCGACCGGGTCCCAGCGGACCAGCGCCTGCACGGGCCGCAGCGTCGGCTCGGCGACGACCACCACCGTGCCGCCCTCCGGCCGCCCCCGTACCAGCGCGGCGGCGGACGTCCACCGGCGCAGCGCCTCCTCACCGGCGCGCAGGTCGGGCCGGCCGACCATCGCCCAGCCGTCGAGCAGGAGCGCCGCCGCGTACCCGCCCCCCTCGGCGACCGGCTCGGCGCCCGGCGTGCTGACGACCAGCGCGGGCTGGTCCGGCACCGAGTCGAGGACATGGTCGCGCCCGGACGTCCGTACCGGCACCGCCGGGAACGCCCGGCCCAGCTCCTCCGCCGTGCGCCGGGCCCCCACGATCTGGGCGCGCAACCGCCGCCCCCCGCAGGCCACGCAGTGCCAGGACGTCTCGGCCCGCCCGCACCACGCGCAGTTCAGGTCCTGCTGGTCCGGCGCCTCCAGCGGCCCCGCGCACTGCCGGCACCGGGCGGGCTCCCGGCAGCGCTCGCAGGCGAGCCGGGGGGCGTAACCCCGCCGGGGCACCTGGACCAGCACCGGACCGGTGCGCAGCCCGTCCCGGACGGTCTGCCAGGCGAGGCTGGGCAGCCGGGCGGCCCGGGCGGCCCCGTCCCGCGCGAGCTCGCCGTCGCCCACGGTGCGGATGACGGGCGCCGCCACCCGCACCTGCTCCCGGTCGGCACGCAGCGGCAGCGCCCACCCGCTCTCCACGAGCTGCGCGGCCTCCACCGTGCAGCTGACGGAGCCGAGCAGAAAGGCGCACCGGCCGTGCGTGGCCCGCAGCTCCAGGACCTCGCGGACATGCGGGAAGGGGGCGCGGTCGTCGCTGTGGCTGGAGTCACCGTCGTCCCAGACGACGACGAGCCCGAGGTCGGCGACGGGCGCGAACATCGCCGCCCTGGTCCCCACCACCGCCCGGACGGAGCCGCGTCGCACGGCGAGCCATTCCCGGTACCGCTTCCCGGGCCCGGAACCGGCGGTGAGCAGCGCGTGCCGCCCCTCGCCGAGCAGGGCGGTGAGCGCGGCGTCGACCCGGGCGGCGGTCCGCCCGTCGGGGACGACGACGAGGGCGCCGCGCCCGGAGGACAGGGTCGCGGCGACGGCCGTGGCGATCTCGGCGGGCCAGTGCGGTCCGGGCAGCGCGGTCCACACGGCCCGGGGGGCGCCCCCGCCGGCCAGCGCGGAGAGGAACGCGGGCCCCTGCGCGTACCGCTCCCAGCTCCCGGGGGCGGGAGGCGCGGGGGCGGGCAGGGGCGCGGGCGACGGCTTCGCCTCGGCCTGCGCGTTGCGCGGGGGGACGGCGAGCTGGAGGACGTCGGCGAGGCTGCCCGCGTACCGGTCGGCGACGGCGCGGGCGAGGGCGAGGAGGCCGGGGCCGAGGACCGGCTCGGGCGAGACGACGGAGGCGAGCGCGGCGAGTGCCCCGTTGTAGTCGGACGCGGCCAGCCGCTCGATGAGGAAGCCGTCCACGAGCCCGCCGCCCTCGCGCCGCCCGCCGCGCACATTGCGGCCCCCGGCGCCGAAGCGGACCCGGACGCGCACCCCGGGCTGCGCGTCGGCGTCCAGCTCCTCGGGGACGGCGTAGTCGAAGTACTGGTCGAGATGGAGCGCGCCCTTGTTGACGAGGACGCGGGCGACGGGCAGCTCCTTGGCGAGGGCGGCACCGCGCCAGGTGCGCGGCTTGGCGCGCGGCACGTCGGCCCGGCGGACCGCCTCCCGGATCAGCGCAAGCTGTTCCGGCGCCCCCGCCTCGTCGGACCGCTCGTTCTCGCTGCTCACAGCTCCATCCCTACCAGACGCCTCGGACAACGGCGCCGCCCGTCCCCGTACCCCTCCGCCGTGAAACGCCGGAGCCCGGACACCGTGACGGCGTCCGGGCTCCGGCGGATGACCGGCGTTGCGGTGCTTACAGACCGGCGGCGGCGCGCAGCGCGTCCACCCGGTCCGTGCGCTCCCAGGTGAAGTCGGGCAGCTCGCGGCCGAAGTGGCCGTACGCGGCGGTCTGGGCGTAGATCGGGCGCAGCAGGTCGAGGTCGCGGATGATCGCGGCCGGGCGGAGGTCGAAGACCTCGCCGATGGCGTGCTCGATCTTCTCGGTCTCGATCGCGGCGGTCCCGAAGGTCTCCACGAAGAGGCCCACCGGCTCGGCCTTGCCGATCGCGTACGCGACCTGGACCTCGCAGCGGGCGGCGAGGCCGGCGGCGACGACGTTCTTGGCGACCCAGCGCATGGCGTAGGCGGCAGAGCGGTCCACCTTCGACGGGTCCTTGCCGGAGAAGGCGCCGCCGCCGTGCCGGGCCATGCCCCCGTAGGTGTCGATGATGATCTTGCGGCCGGTGAGACCGGCGTCGCCCATCGGGCCGCCGATCTCGAAGCGCCCGGTCGGGTTGACCAGCAGGCGGTAGCCCTCGGTGTCGAGCTTGATGCCGTCCTCGATGAGCTGGTTCAGCACGTGCTCGACCACGAACTCGCGGATGTCGGGCGCGAGCAGCGAGTCGAGGTCGATGTCGCTGGCGTGCTGCGAGGAGACGACGACCGTGTCGAGGCGGACGGCCTTGTCGCCGTCGTACTCGATGGTGACCTGGGTCTTGCCGTCGGGGCGCAGGTAGGGGATGGTCCCGTTCTTGCGGACCTCGGACAGCCGGCGGGAGAGCCGGTGCGCGAGGAAGATCGGCAGCGGCATGAGCTCGGGGGTCTCGTCGCAGGCGTAGCCGAACATCAGGCCCTGGTCGCCGGCGCCCTGCTTGTCGAGCTCGTCCTCGTCGCCCTCGACCCGCTTCTCATAAGCGGTGTCGACGCCCTGGGCGATGTCCGGGGACTGGGCCCCGATGGACACCGAGACGCCGCAGGAGGCGCCGTCGAAGCCCTTCTTCGAGGAGTCGTAGCCGATCTCCAGGACCTTGTTGCGGACCAGCGTCGGAATATCGGCGTACGCCTTGGTCGTGACCTCACCCGCGACGTGCACGAGACCGGTGGTGATCAGGGTCTCGACGGCGACGCGGGAGGACGGGTCCTCGCGCAGGAGCGCGTCGAGAATGGTGTCGCTGATCTGGTCGGCGATCTTGTCGGGGTGGCCCTCGGTCACGGACTCCGAGGTGAAGAGACGGCGGGACACATCGCTCCCTGGGGTTGCAGCGGCTGCTGGCTGATCATTGGCCGGACGGTCCGGGAGCTGCGCCCGGCACGGTCCAGGGAGCAGTTTATCGGTCGGCTCCGGCCGGCGGACAACGTGTCTCGCCCTTTGGCCGTCCTGTGACGTGTCCCACCAGGGCCGGAAGGCCCCGGAAGCCAGCTGCCGCAAGGTCCGGGACCGTGTCGCGGGGGTGCTCCCGGCCCCGGCGTGTCACCGGAAATTCATCCGAGGCGCGCCGCGACGAGGTCCCACACCGTGTCGGCCAGGGCCTCCTTGGGCCCGTACGGGACGGGGGTCTCGGTGCCGTCGGCGGCGAGCACCACGGCCTCGTTCTCCTCGGAGCCGAAGGTCTTGCGCTCCCCGACCTCGTTGACCACCAGCAGGTCGCAGCCCTTGCGGCGGAGCTTCTGGCGGCCGTTGGCCAGGACGTCGTCGGTCTCGGCGGCGAACCCGACGACGATCTGCCCGGGCGTGGCGCGCTCGGCGGAGACCTCGGCGAGGATGTCCGGGTTGCGGACGAGCGCGATCGGGGCGGGCTCCTGACCGTCCTTCTTCTTGATCTTGCCGGTGGCGTACTCGGCGGGCCGGAAGTCGGCGACGGCGGCCGCCATGACCACGACGTCGGCGTCCCGGGCCGCCTTCAGCACGGCCTCGCGCAGCTGTGTCGCGGTTCCGGCGCGGACGATGTCGGCGCCGGACGGGTCGGGCAGCCCGGTGTTGGCCTCGACCAGGGTGACCCGGGCGCCGCGCGCGACGGCGGTGCGGGCGAGCGCGTAGCCCTGCTTGCCGGAGGAGCGGTTGCCGAGGTAGCGGACCGGGTCGAGGGGCTCCCTCGTACCGCCGGCGCTGACCACCACATGCCGGCCCGCGAGGTCGGGGGCGGCCGTGCCCCGGGCGAGGACCCGGCGGCAGACCTCGTAGATCTCGCCCGGGTCGGGCAGCCGGCCCTTGCCGGTGTCGACGCCGGTGAGGCGGCCGACGGCGGGCTCGATGACGACGGCGCCCCGGCGGCGCAGCGTCGCGACGTTCTCCTGGGTGGCCGGGTGCTCCCACATCTCGGTGTGCATCGCCGGGGCGAAGACGACCGGACAGCGGGCGGTGAGCAGGGTGTTGGTGAGCAGGTCGTCGGCGAGGCCGTGGGCGGCCTTGGCCAGCATGTCGGCGGTGGCGGGGGCGACGACGACGAGGTCGGCGTGCTGCCCGATCCGGACGTGCGGCACCTCGTGGACGTCGTTCCAGACCTCGGTGGAGACGGGGTGCCCGGAGAGCGCCGACCAGGTGGCGGCGCCGACGAAGTGGAGGGCGGACGCAGTGGGGACGACCCGTACGTCGTGGCCGGACTCGGTCAGCCGGCGCAGCAGCTCGCACGCCTTGTACGCGGCGATGCCGCCGCTGACCCCCAGAACGACCTTCGGCTTGTCCACTGCGTCTCCCCGCACTCGGTTGCGTACGCCTCCATGCTGCCTCACGGGTACCCGCACCGGACGGTCGGCCCGGAACACACCTCGGGCCCGGCGGATGATCCGCCGGGCCCGGGGTGAAGGTGCGTCCTCGCTGCTTACTGCGCGGGGCCCTCGATGGCCTCGGACGTGAGCAGGCCCGCGTTGATCTCGCGGAGCGCGATCGAGAGCGGCTTCTCGTGCACGTGGGTGTCGACGAGCGGACCGACGTACTCGAGGAGGCCCTCACCGAGCTGCGAGTAGTACGCGTTGATCTGGCGCGCGCGCTTGGCGGCGTAGATCACGAGGCTGTACTTCGAGTCGGTTGCTTCGAGGAGCTCATCAATCGGCGGGTTGATGATGCCCTCGGGCGTGGTGATGGAAGAGGACACGCTCTGCCTTCCGAAGGGGATGAAGATCAAAGAATTCTTTGACAGTCAGGGGCTTTGGTGCCGGGCCCCCGCTGCCGGTGTTTCACTCGCCGGCGGCGCGGTGGCCGGAAGCCTCCAGCATCAAGGCTAGCAGCTCACGTGCCACGTCCTCGACGGAGGTGTTGACGAGCGTCGTATCGAACTCCGCTTCGGCGGCCAGTTCCACCTTGGCGGCGCCGAGCCGGCGTTCGATGACCTCGGGCGCCTCGGTCCCCCGGCCGGTGAGCCGGCGGACCAGCTCCTCCCAGCTCGGCGGGGCGAGGAAGACCAGCTGGGCGTCGGCCATGGACTGGCGGACCAGCCGGGCGCCCTGGAGGTCGATCTCCAGGAGCACCGGCTCCCCGGCCTCCAGCCGCTCCTGCACGGCGCGGCGCGGCGTGCCGTAGCGGTTGCCGGCGAACTCGGCCCACTCCAGCAGCTCACCGTTGGCGATCAGCTTGTCGAACTCCTCGTCGTCCACGAAGAAGTAGTGGACGCCGTTGCGTTCGCCGGGGCGGGGCTTGCGGGTCGTCGCCGACACCGAGAGCCACACCTCGGGGTGGACCTTGCGCATATGCGCGACGACCGTGCTCTTGCCGACCCCCGAGGGGCCGGAGAGCACGGTCAGCCGCGGACGTACGTCCGGGGGTACGGGGGACGTCCCCCGGGATGTTGCAGCCATGGAGCGATTATCCAGGTTCTCAGGGGTGCCTGAGAACGTCAGGCGGCGGTGCCGCCGAACTCGCGCTCCAGGGATGCGATCTGGTTGGAGCCAAGACCCCGCACACGACGGCTCTCGGAGATGCCGAGCCGCTCCATGATCTGCTTGGCACGGACCTTGCCCACACCGGGCAGGGACTCCAGCAGGGCGGAGACCTTCATCTTGCCGATGACGTCGTTCTCCTGCCCCGACTTGATGACCTCGTGGAGGGAGGCGCCGGAGTGCTTGAGTCGATTCTTGACCTCGGCCCGCTCCCGGCGAGCCGCGGCGGCCTTTTCGAGCGCGGCTGCGCGCTGTTCAGGGGTAAGGGGCGGAAGAGCCACGCCTACGTCACCTCGGATGTCGATCTGTCGGATACGGACCGGTGAGGCAGCGGGATCGCCCCTCACCTGCTGAGCCGCGAACACCCCGTGCGCGTCGGCTCTCGACGGAGACTAGCGGCCAAGGCCGCCGGAGTCAGCGAGAACAGACGAAAAGTCCTGGTCAGCCTCTGCCGACCAGGACTTTTCAGGCATAACCACCGAGTTTTTTCGTCAGGATTCCGTCAACACACGGTTACGTGGCAGGGTCAGCGGTCCGAGACGGCCGCGCGGACCTCGTCCGCGAACCGTCCGGCGGCCTCGCGCAGCCCCGCGACGTCCGGGCCGTGGCGCAGCACGCCCCGGCTCACGCTGGGCACCACATTGCGGACCGCGTCGCCGAAGACGCCCGGCAGATCGGCCGGGGTCGCCCCCTGCGCGCCGATGCCCGGGGCGAGCAGCGGCCCGTTGATCGCGAGGTCCACGCCCGCGTCGCCCAGCGTGGCGCCGACGACCGCGCCGACCGAGCCGAGCGGGGCGGCGCCCGCGTTCTCGGCGGCCATGTGGTCGAGCATCAGCTGGGCCAGCGGACGGCCGTCGGCGGCGGTGGCGCGCTGCACCTCGGCGCCCTCCGGGTTGGAGGTCAGCGCGAGGACGAAGACACCGGCGCCGGAGACCGCCGCCGCGTCGAGCGCGGGCCGCAGCGAGCCGAAGCCGAGATAGGGCGAGACGGTGACCGCGTCCGAGAACAGCGGCGAGTCCTTGTCCAGGTAGGTCGCCGCGTAGGCGCCCATGGTGGAGCCGATGTCGCCGCGCTTGGCGTCCATCAGGACCAGGGCGCCGGCCGCGCGCGCCTCCTCGACGGCCTTCTCCAGGACGGCGATGCCGCGTGAGCCGAACCGCTCGAAGAACGCGGACTGCGGCTTGAGGACGGCGACCCGGTCGGCCAGCGCCTCGACGACCGTACGGGTGAAGCGCTCCAGTCCCGCCACGTCGTCGGGGAGCCCCCAGGCGCTGAGCAGGGAGGCGTGCGGGTCGATGCCGACACAGAGCGGGCCACGGGTGTCCATGGCGTGGCGCAGTCGGGCGCCGAAGGGTTCCAGGGTCATTTCGCTGCCTTCCGGGATTCCGCGCCGACGGCGTCGGCGAGCGTGGCGTACGGGGAGGCGGCCAGGCGCGCGGCCAGGCCCTTGTGGATCGCGCGGGCGTAGAACGGGCCCTCGTAGATGAAGGCGCTGTAGCCCTGGACGAGGGTGGCCCCGGCCAGGATGCGCTGCCAGGCGTCCTCGGCGTTCTCGACGCCTCCGACGCCCACCAGGGTGATGCGGTCGCCGACGCGGCTGTACAGGCGGCTCAGGACCTCCAGGGAGCGTTCCTTGAGGGGGGCGCCGGACAGGCCGCCGGTCTCCTTCACCAAGGACGCCGGGGACTTCAGGCCCAGGCCCTCGCGGGCGATGGTGGTGTTGGTGGCGATAATGCCGTCCAGGCCCAGCTCGACGGCCAGGTCGGCGACCGCGTCGACGTCCTCGTCCGCGAGGTCCGGGGCGATCTTGACGAGCAGCGGGACGCGGCGGTGGGTGACGGTGCGGTCGGCCGCCTCGCGCACGGCGGTGAGCAGCGGGCGCAGCGACTCGGTGGCCTGGAGGTTGCGCAGGCCGGGGGTGTTGGGCGAGGAGACGTTGACGACGAGGTAGTCGGCGTGGGCGGCCAGGCGCTCGGTGGACTTCACGTAGTCGGCGGCGGCGTCGGCCTCGGGGACGACCTTGGTCTTGCCGATGTTGACGCCGACGGTGGTGCGGAAGACCGGGTTGCGCGCGGCCAGGCGGTCGGCGACGGCGGCCGAGCCCTCGTTGTTG